>NZ_FOUI01000007.1 GCF_900114825.1 Halopseudomonas yangmingensis
GAAGCTGAGGCAAACTTCTACCAGCAACACACCGGTCAGGCCATGGCTGCCTGACTTAAACGAAATGGCCTCCATAAAACCCGGTGTGATTCAGTACGCAGGAAGGGAATGCGATGAAACCTTTGAACATTACCGTTGAAGACCATGCAGTGCCACAGTTGATCACCTCTGCATTGGAGGCCTACGAAATTGGGCGCACGAGCCCGCGAAAGAAAGAAGACAAACTGGAAACCTTTGGCCTGCTTTGGGGGTATATGACCCCCGAGCGGGGCAATCGCCCCCCGCGGATTATCGTGACAACCGCCACTGTTGAAACATCGGCCCTGGTGACCAAAGGCTCGGCCAAGCCCGACCTGGGCTCACTGCGCATGAAAATGGAGTTTGTCACGCGCTACTGGCCTCATCTTGAGGTAGTGGGCACCTTTCACTCCCACCCTTACGACTCATTAAGCGAGGCGCGCGAGTACAAAGGGTGGCAGGCATCCAGCCCGGAAACTGTTGGGCCGAACCAGGGCGACACCGTGTTCTGGCCCTGGCTGCATGAAGAGCTTTTTCTGAATAACCCCTATCTAGGCCACCTGATTATCAGCGTGACCGCCCTGCAAAAGACGGGCTGGGCGTTGCCGAAAGCGATTGAGGGCGACTCGGGTTTTGAACTGTCGCTAGGCAAAAGAAAGATCTGGATTACCAGTTACGCCAGCGAGGCCATTGAGTACGAAGATGGGCCTGGGGCGCAGATGATGGACGCGCTCCCGGTGTTGGATATCCCGTCGATGACTCATCGAGCGATTGAGGGCAATTTTGCCCAGGCAAGCGACTGACCCCTAAAACCCTTGGGCTTAATGGGTAAGAGGCCGCTATGCCTCTTGCCTTAAAGCTGGAGGAGCAGGGCTTCACTCAAACTAGCCTTGGCAAAGTGCCAAAGAAGAGGCTGCCTGGCTTAAACGCTGCGTATTGCTGGGCGGGGAAACTGGCCGCACTGACAGAAACTATTGGCTATGGCTTTACCCCTGTGCGGCCAGTGGATAAGGTGACGAGCATCACAGCATGGCAGGCCGCGGTATCCCAGGGATGGCCTCTCCAATCGTATTGGCACACAGCCCAATACGCGTCACACAGCCATCCCCCACGCCCTTTGCCATCACCGTTTTTAGCATCGGCGCGCCGCCAATATGCAGCGCGTATTGAGGAGTGTTGTATGAGTGGTTTAGCCCAACTTGGCGAAGCCCTGCTGGCCGCAGTGCCGGTAGATGGCAGCAGCATTGGCAATCAAACCTTGTTTGAGCGGCTAAAGGCGCAGTTGCCGGAGATCAGTGAAGAGCAGCTCTGGGCAGCCCGCGATGCGCTGATCGAGCAGGGCGTGCTGGTCAAAGGCCGTGGCCGCGGTGGTTCGGTATTGCGCGCGCAAGCATCCGGCAGCAGCCTGGCGGATCAGGTGTTGAACAAGGCCCGTGAACGTATGGCACCGGTAAGTACCGAAGAGGTCTCTGCCGGTTATGTGGTGCAAGCCGCCGCAGCGGTGAAAAAGGCCAAAGCGCCCAAGCAGCAAGCCACCAGCATTGAGGCCATGGAGAAAACCCTCTGGGCCACCGCTGACAAGCTGCGCGCCAATATGGACGCCGCCGAGTACAAGCACATCGTGCTCGGGCTGATCTTCCTCAAGTACATCTCCGACAGTTTTGCCGGCCGTCGCGAGGAGCTTACGCACAAGCTGCTGGATGAAAACGACGACTACTACCTGGGTGCTCACGCCCTTGACGGCAGTGACCCGGAAGCCCTCAACGCCGAGCTGGAAGACCGCGACTACTACCGCGAGGTCAACGTGTTCTGGGTGCCGGAAGTGGCGCGCTGGGAGTCGATCCGCGCCGCGGCCAAGCAGGTGGATATCGGCAAGCGTATCGACGATGCCCTGGCCGCTATCGAGGCAGAAAACCCACGGCTGAAAAACATCCTCGACAAACGCTACGCCCGCGCCCAGTTGCCGGATGGCAAGCTCGGTGAGCTGGTGGATTTGATCTCCACCATCGGCTTTGGTGACGACACCAGCAAAGCCCGCGACCTGCTCGGCCAGGTGTATGAATACTTCCTCGGTCAGTTCGCCAGCGCCGAAGGCAAGCGCGGCGGGCAGTTCTACACGCCAGCCAGCATCGTGAAAAGCCTGGTGGCGGTGCTTAACCCGCACCACGGCAAGGTGTATGACCCCTGCTGCGGTTCGGGCGGTATGTTTGTGCAGTCCGAGAAATTTATCGAAGCCCACGGCGGCAAGCTGGGCGATGTGTCCATCTATGGCCAGGAAGCCAACCCCACCACCTGGCGCTTGGCGGCAATGAACCTGGCCATTCGCGGCATCGATTTCAATCTAGGCAAAGAGCCGGCCGACACCTTTGTTCGCAACCAGCACTCAGATCTGCGTGCCGACTTTGTGCTGGCCAACCCGCCGTTCAATATCAGCGACTGGTGGCATGGCAGCCTGGAAGGTGACCCGCGCTGGGTGTATGGCACGCCGCCGCAAGGCAACGCCAACTACGCCTGGCTGCAACACATGCTCTACCACCTCAAGCCCAATGGCCGCGCCGGTATCGTGCTGGCCAACGGCTCTATGAGCTCCAGCCAGAACAGCGAAGGCGATATCCGCAGAGCCATGGTCGAAGCCGACGTGGTGGAAGTGATGGTCGCGCTGCCCGGCCAGCTGTTCTTTAACACGCAGATTCCCGCTTGCTTGTGGTTCCTCGCCAAACAGAAAGCCGCCCGCCCCGGCGAAGTGCTGTTTATCGACGCGCGCAAACTCGGCACCAGCGTCAGCCGCGTGCAGATCGAACTGACTGATGCCGATATCGAACGCATCGCGCAAACCGTCGCCAACTGGCGCGGCGAGCCGCTGGATGTGGGCGGTGAGATTGCCGAATACCAGGACATCGCTGGCTTCTGCCGCAGCGTCAAACTGGCCGAAATCGCCGAGCATGGCCATGTGCTGACGCCGGGCCGTTATGTCGGTGCCGAAGAGGTAGAGGATGACGACGAAGCCTTTGCCGAGAAGATGCAGCGGCTGACCAAACAGCTGGGTGAGCAGATGCAGAAGGGCGCGGAGCTCGACCAGTTGATCCGGCAGAAGCTGGGGGGGCTGGGGTATGAGTTCTGAGTGGATACCAACTACCCTCGGAGCGATATGCAGCGCCCAGGGTGGAGCGATTCAGACAGGCCCTTTTGGTAGTCAATTACACACATCGGATTACAAGGAACTAGGCGTGCCCGTCGTGATGCCGACAAATATCGGCGACGGTGGTATAGCAACTGAAGGAATTGCGCGAATTGGGCAGGAGGATGTCGAAAGACTTCAGCAGCACAAGCTGCAGTTGGACGACATAGTTTTCAGCCGCCGTGGTGATGTTACGAAGAATGCTTTGGTGCGAGAGCATGAGGTCGGCTGGCTCTGTGGGACTGGTTGCCTCAAAGTTCGGCTGGGTGATCAGAGAATTGCTGATGCCAAGTTTATTTCTTACTGCTTACGACTACCTGATACGAAGGAGTGGCTGATACGGCATGCCGTCGGTGCCACGATGCCCAACCTGAATACAGGAATTCTTTCGGTTGTCCCCATTACTTTGCCGCCGCTCTCGCTGCAAGTCGCAATTGCTGAGCTTCTTGGGGCTCTCGACGATCGCATCACCCTGCTACGCGAAACCAACGCCACCCTGGAAGCGATCGCCCAAGCGCTGTTCAAATCCTGGTTCGTCGATTTCGACACCGTGCTCGCCAAGGCCGAAGGCCGGCAGCCGGAAGGCATGGACGCCGCCACCGCCGCCCTGTTCCCCGATAGCTTCGAAGAGTCCGAACTGGGCTTGGTGCCGAAGGGGTGGCGGTGGGCTGCCTTGGCTGACGCCTACGAAATGAATCCGGCGCGTAAGTTAAAGAAAGGCGAAGTCGCCCCTTATCTCGATATGTCCAGTGCACCCACCAGTGGGCACTGCTCGGAAGCATATGTTCAACGCGAAATGGGCTCAGGTGCCAAGTTCACTAACGGCGACACGCTGTTGGCTCGCATCACGCCCTGCTTAGAGAACGGTAAGTCGGCCTTCGTAGACTTTTTGGATGATGGTCAAAATGGGTGGGGATCAACTGAGTTCATAGTGCTGCGCCCTAAAGCACCTCTGCCTGAGTACCACGGCTATTTGCTGGCTAGGCACACACAGTTCCGCGATTTCGCTGTTCAATGCATGTCCGGCACCAGCGGTAGGCAGCGAATCCAGAACGACATGCTGGGAAGGTTTCTTCTGGCGCTTCCTACAGAGTCAGTGGCAAATGCATTTTCTGATTTTGTCATGCCTATTCAGAAATCAATTACGGCGAACCATAAGCAAGCCCAAACCCTCGGCCTGCTGCGCGATACCCTCTTACCCCGCCTAATCTCCGGCCAACTGCGCTTGCCCGACGCAGAGCAGTCTATGAGTGAGGCGCTGACATGAGCACCCCGGCCACCATTATCGATCTGCTCGATGCCGTGCGTATTCGTGCGGCATCCCTGGCCGAAGCCAAACAGCGTTACGCCGCTGAGTTGGCCCCGGACTTTAACCTGGTGGATCACCTGCGCAATAACGAGGTGGCACTGTCGCGCTACCTCGGCCTGTTGTTGGATACAAAAGGCGTGCACGGCCAGGGCGAACTGTTTTTGCGCGGCTTACTGCAACGCCTGGGGCAACCCGGTTTTCAGCCGCAGGATCTGCTGCGCGTTGAGCTGGAACAACGCACCCACAGCGGCCGCTTCCTCGATATTTACCTTGAGTTTCGCGGTGGCGTGATCGGCATCGAAAACAAGCCGTGGGCCGCCGACCAGGACAAGCAGCTCGAAGACTACGCGCGCTTTCTGCAGCTGTCGGCCCGAGGTGGGCAGTGGCTGCTGGTATATGCCTGCAACTGGGACCCTTCCGAAGCCAGTTTGAGCGAGGATCAGCGCAAGGCGCTGGAGCAAACCGGCAACTTCTTGCGCCTGGATTTTTTACGGATTGCCGAATGGCTGGATGACAGCGCCTGCCACACCCGCGCCCCTAAAGTGCGGCTGTTTGTAGAAGCCCTCAGCGCCTACGTGCGCCAGCAGGTTAATGGAGAAAGTGACGTGAGCGAGGCCGAACAAATCAAGGCGGTGATCCTGCAAAAGCCGGAACACCTGGAAGCCGCACTCAAAGTGGCGCAGTCCATCGAACAGGTAAAAGCCCAGCTGCTAGCCGAGTTCAAACGCAGCCTGGAAAACGCCCTTGCAGCGCATAGCTTGGGTTTGGCATGGGAAGACCAACCGCTGTCCAGCGGGCTCGCTTGCGCCGGCTTTGGCGTAAAGCTGCACAAGGCGCATCAACTGCAGCTGCGCTTTGAGTTCGGTGCTGCACGGTTAAACGCGCTGGTGTGGGGCATTTGCCGCGACAACGCCAAGATCGAACTGAACCAAACCGACGCCGAGATTGTAGCTGCCGCCATGGATAGCGCCTTTGGCCCCGGCACTAAAAGTTTGCTCGCGTGGCCCTGGATACCCAACGCGGTTATTCGCGCCAGCGTATTGCACGACAACGAACGCAACTGGGCGACGGCTGCTGAGCCATGGCTGAGCATGCAGGATCACAGCGAGCAGGGCTTTGTTAAGCGCATCGTTCAACTCGCGCTTAAAACCCAGCAAGCGCTGGCCGGTGCGCACGATGCGATGTGCCTGCGTGAGCGTTAAAAAACAGATGAATAGTTAGTTTCAAGTAAAGCTAGGCCTCTGGATTCGAAGTGGTTGGACCTTTGGGATAAGGCAACGCCAAAGACGCTGATTTCCCTTTTGACTTAGATAGTGATCGACTGCTGGATGTCGATGCTGCTGCAATCTCCCTTGCGGCATGTCGCGACCACCCGGGCACCCATGGAACTGAGCAGATGAGCCATTACCAGCCACCGTTAACTGTGACACCGCACATGCTGGCGCTGGTTGCCGAGATCAGCGAGCAAGTCGGGTTGCTATCTGCCCAGCGTGATGGCGCGCTGACGCCGCAGCTGCGCCGCGGCAATCGCATTCGCACCATTCAGGCCTCGCTGGCCATTGAGAACAACACCCTGAGCGTCGAACAGGTAACTGCACTGCTAGATGGCAAACGGGTAATGGGCCTTCCGCGTGAGATTCAGGAAGTTCGCAATGCCTTTGCCACCTATGACGCCATGCATGGCTGGCGCCCCGATAGCCAAGATGACCTGTTAGCGGCCCACGGGTTGCTGATGCAGGGTTTGATCGACGACGCCGGCCGCTATCGTCAGGGCGGAGTGGGGATTTACCGCGAGGGGCGTTTGCTGCATATGGCTCCACCGGTCAGCCGTGTTGCTTCCTTGGTGCAAGACTTGCTGAATTGGCTCGGCTCAACTGATTGGCATCCGCTGATTGCCAGTTGTGTGTTCCATTACGAGTTTGAATTTATCCATCCGTTCGCCGACGGCAACGGGCGCATGGGGCGACTGTGGCAGACGCTGATCCTCAGCCAATATCGGCCTGCTGGATGACGAGTTCCTCGCCGAGGTGCGCAACCTGCCAGAGAAGAACCTAGCCGTTGAGCTGCTGGAGCGCCTGCTGGAAGGTGAGATCAAGAGCAAGTTCGCCAGTAACCTGGCCCAGGAGAAGAAGTTCTCCGAGCTGCTCGACAGCGTGATCAAGCGCTACCAGAACCGCTCCATCGAAACTGCCCAGGTCATCGAAGAATTGATCGAGATGGCCAAGAAGTTCGCTGCTGCCAGCAAGCGCGGTGATGAACTGGGCCTGAATGATGATGAGCTGGCCTTCTACGATGCCCTGGCTAATAACGAAGCTTCGGTGCGCGAGCTGGGTGACGAGATTCTCGCCAAGATTGCCCACGAGCTCACCGACAGCCTTCGGCAGAACGTAACGGTGGATTGGAGCAACCGCGACAGCGTGCGCGCTAAGCTGCGGCTGCTGGTTAAACGCATTCTTCGTAAATATAAATATCCACCGGATCAGCAGGAGGAGGCGGCCCAGCTGGTGCTGATGCAGGCTGAGACGCTTTGTGAGGCGTGGATGTAACGATGGAGAACAAGCAAGGATCGCTGTTTGACCAAGCGCCTCAAGCCAGATTTATTTGCTGCTGCTGGCATCTGTTGGACGTATCCGACCAGGTGTGACAGGCTCGAACCGGCCAGCGACTGAACAGTACTCTAAATAAATTCTTCCCATTGTCGCTTCATTTTTTTACTTATGTCCGAAAACAAGGGCATGCTCTTTTTAGCGGCTATAATAAATCCCCCAGCGGGGCCGGGGGGTTATTGAGCGGCGATATCGGCAAGTTTAACTATGGCAGTTACTTGTTGAGGGGGTCAGCGACGTAAGCCGACTGGTTTATGGTTCTTGTCGTAACAAATTGGGTAGTCACAAGTACCACCAGCTGCATCGACTTTATCTTCGTCGACGTAGGGTAGGTATTTGTGAAGGTCATCAATCGATACGGGTTCGTTGTTGATATAACATTCATCATCCATGCGAGGGTTACACCAGGCTTCGGTTACTTTTGTGATGGCTGAGGGTTTATTGCCACCCTTCTTATCTTGAAGGTATTTATCGACACCACCTTCGTAGAACGCCCCTACAATGCGGTTAGCGCCTTCTTCATCCCTTCCAGTGCGACGTAACCATTTATGCAGCAGATCTCCGACCTGAACATACGACAGGTTCTGACTGCTGTATTCTTGGTATTTGTCATGACGATACACGACCGGCATTCCGTCGGAGGTTGTTTGGATAAAGTATCCGAATGGAATTGCAGGTTTTAATTCCCCATTCCAATAACCAACCTGTCGATTATCGATATAACACTCTCCATCGACACAGTTTGCGTTTTGGAATGTAAAGATACGAACATTGGCACCTCGCTGCGAGTCCCAAAGTACACGAGTTTCATCGGGGAATCCAAGGCGGCACGTGATGTGACCATATTGACCTTGAATTATTTTCCGGCAAGTCATTGCTTCAGGTAGTGCATCAAGGTCTGTGAAATCACGTAACCCCAAGATCGCATTGTTGAGTGCAAATGCGTTGTTGCTGACAATAATTCCGACAAATGACATGGTGAAGACTAACGCATAGAAGATTTTTTTCATGATGACTTCCTGTTTTGTTGTCTATGGTTTTATGTATATTTGTGCAAGTCTTGAGTTTATTGTTTTTTTTAGGTGATCCTAAGGATAGTCTGAAAAAGCCTCCTCTCGTCGCTCCCGCTGAGGCGGGGACTCAGACAGTTCGTGGGCCATTGATTACCATCTGTGCGGGAATGACGGCTTTTTCAGAGTTTTTATAATTTCCAGTTATGTGGTCATGTCGATTTCGTGATCAGTTTCGTAGATGGGTAGGCCTGTTAGATTCCATTAGTACGTAAAATTAACACTGCTGCCTGCAAGGCTTCTGGGTCAGGGGGCGACTTCAGCCCAAATGCCTATAATAGCAGTCGGGATGCTGCCATCGTGTAGATTCCATTCATTCTCGGTTACGCCATGCAATAATCTGGTCAAGCGGATCAGCCCTCTTGCGGCATTCTTAATAAGGCATGGCTGGAGTTTTATATAGGACATTTTCTGTTCATCGTTATGTTCCCTATCGAGTTAAGTGGCTCTTCGCATTTAAGGGTGTAGAAAAAATCTGGCCAGCTGGAAAAGGAGTCGGGGAACTTGGAAAATGTAAGTTCCAACACAAACAAAAACTAAGCCCCCAACGTGAACAATCTTACCTTTTCCAGCCCTGACCTTTCCAGCTTTTGCCAACTGAATAACCTCGGCCTGACTGCCACTGGACAGCACCTTTGCGCAGAACGTGCCGTCATCGAATGTCGTTTCACCAAAGCACCCGAACCATGCCCCAAGTGCGGGGCTGCTGGTGTTTCACGCGGTACTGTCGATAGTCATCTTGCTCACACACCTTACGGGCAACGGCCAACCAGATTGCTGCTGCGTATTCGTCGCTGGCGTTGTGCTTGCGGCTGTTTCTGGCACGAAGACACCAGCAGCGCTGCGCCGCCACGCTCAAAGCTTTCCCATGGGGCGATACGCTGGGCACTGGTTGCCATCGTGCTGGATGACTTGTCGGTATCCCGCGTTGCGAACCATCTGGACGTTGCCTGGCACACCGCAAATAGCGCCATTATCAACGAAGGTCAGCGTCTGCTTTTTAATGATCCGAAGCGGTTTGACGGTGTGACCGTGCTGGGTGTGGATGAGCATGTCTGGCGACACACACGCCTTGGTGACAAATACGTCACCATCGTGGTTGACCTTACACCCGTGCGTAACAAAACTGGGCCGGCCCGCTTGCTCGATGTGCTGGAAGGCCGCTCCAAACAAGTCTTTAAGCAATGGCTGAACAATCGTCCCAGGGCTTGGCGTGACCAGATCGAAAGCATTGCCATGGACGGTTTCACAGGGTTTAAATCTGCGGCGCAAGAAGCCCTGCCTCAAGCCCAAACCGTGCTGGATCCTTTCCATGTCGCGCGCTGGGCAAGCAACATGCTGGATGAATGCCGCCGGCGTGTGCAACACGACATCCTGGGCCGCAGAGGGCGTAAAAACGACCCGCTCTACAAAAGTCGTCGAACGCTACTGACCCGGATCAGCTACCTGTTTGACGCCAACAAAAAGCAGCTGTTCCAGCTGTTTGCAGATGAGCGCCACCTCGAAGTGGATTGCACCTGGAGCATGTACCAACGGGTGGTCAGCGCCTACAACGAGCCGGATCGAGGGCGCTGCGAAAAGCTCATGCAAGAGGTTATAAATATCATTACAGCCAGCGACTTGCCCAAAGCGCTCATTGAGGTGAAAGGCTTGGGGAAAACGCTGAAAAAATACGCCCAGAGCATCCTTGCCTACTTCGACCGGCCAGGAACCAGCAACGGTCCAACAGAAGCTATCAACGGACGACTTGAACACTTGCGAGGCACCGCCCTGGGCTTTAGAAATTTAACCCACTACATAGCCAGGTGCTTGCTGAAGTCAGGAGGGTTTAGAAATCAGCTACACCCTTAAATGCGAAGAGCCAGTTAAGTTTGCAAGTTCAAGAAGCTCGGGATAGTAGTTACTTCGCTAGCGCACTGGTAGGCTCTCTTGCTGCTGTTCCGGGAGCCAATGCCTTCACGAGGCGGCAATAAATCCAGCACGCCAACAGTAATCCGATCAGCAGTGGTGGAAAGCGCGCCATCAGAAGGACCATCAAGAGAAGGGCCAGGCAGCCCGCGAGAATACCGGCGAATGTGAGTACGGCGGCAAAGGTGCGTAGCAGTTTCATTATCGTGTTCTCCTCACAGGTAGCCTCGATCAGCCAGGGATACGCAGCCCTCGTGGCCCACCACGATATGGTCCAGGGTTCGCACTCCGACCAGGTTCAGAGCCTCCCGCAATTTGTGGGTCAGGGTGAGATCCGATTGGCTGGGTTCCGGATCACCGGAAGGGTGGTTGTGAACCAGTATGGTTGCTGCCGCGTTGTGCTCCAGGACAGCCTTGACGATTTCCCTTGGATAAACGCTGGCGCTATCCAGCGTGCCGCGAAACAATTCCGTGAAAGCGATTATCCGATGTTGGCTGTCGAGCATGAGCAGGGCGAACACCTCATGCTCGTATCCGGCCAGCAGTGCTTGTAGGTGACTGAACACTTCCTTAGGTGACGTCAGGGCACGTCCTTTGCGCAGACGCAGGCTGGCCAGCTGTTTGGCCATCAGCAGGATGTCGTTTTCCGTCACCGGCGAATCGACCAGATAGGTGCCGGTCGTGTCACTGGCTTTCAGCTTGTGCAGGCGCATGACGGCCTCCTTGGTCTTGATCAGTTGGTGAGTTTTGACGCGCAGCTTGTGCCTCAAGTTTTTCAGCCAGGCTGGGTTTGGTTGCATTGGGTGGAGAGGTCGTTGCTGCAGCCGGCGCTTCACCCTCGGTGTAGAACTCTTCCACGATGGAGCTGACATCCTCCTCGCTGTCCTCGAAGGCACCGTTGCCGAATCCGCGTCGTGCCGCATCATCCAATGCGGTCTGATTGAATCCGGCAGCCTGGCGCCTCGAATCGAGTTCATTGGCGGTCACAAGCGCTTCAGCCATATCCATGCCGCTGCGTACCGTCAGGTCGGCGTAAAAGATCGGCGTGCCATGGCTCTGGCGTGTCGACTTGCCACGCAGACGCAGTTCCAGCGGCAGGCAGGCCAGGCGGTTGCCTGAGATAGCCTGGAAGTAATGCAGGCGAGCGGCCAGGGTGCGGATGCTGTTGAAACCGGTGGTGCGGAACACGAAGCTGCCCAGCGGATCCTCATCGCCAATGACCACGTTAAGTCGACCATAGGGCTTGCAGGCGCCGCCTTTTGCCAAGGGGCAAGCATCAGGTGACGGACAAGGCAACGACTGCATGCCGTCCTGGGTAACCCGCTTGCAGGTTTCGCCATTGCCGACGCAAACCGGCCGACCAGATTGCCGATCGAACAGGGTGTAGTCGGCTCGGAAATTCAGCTCCGGTTCGTTGAACAGTAGGCGTACCGGAATGCTGCGCAGCTTGTCGTCCTTACCTTCGCGCAGCTCATCGTTGAGCGGATGAAGCAGCCAGCCATCCCTGCCTTGCACCTGGGATGTGATGGTGAACTGGTCATCTTTCTCCGGCAGTCGCTTGCCGTTCTTCTCGATGACCTTGCCGATGGAAATCCGCCCGAGTACCGGCGGGGTGATAGCCAGACCTTTGAGCATGGTGAGTCTCCTGGAAATGAAAAAAGGCCAGCCACGCAGCGCGAACTGCACGGACTGGCCAAGGGGAGGGAAGGGGTGGAGTAGTAGGGTTTCAGCCGACCAGGAAGCGCCGTGTACCTGGTTTCAGCAGTGGGTACTTGGCCTGCAGGTGCGGCTTGTCTTTGAGCAGTTGAGCGACATCGAGACCGATGCTGTCCTTGGCTTTGCGCCAACTGACGTAGCCATTGGAAAACTCCGCCCGACTGGCATCGCCCATGGCCTGCTGCAGCATCTGCTTGAGCTCGGCCTCGCGTTTTTCCTTGTCGGCAATCGACTGGCGAACGGCCTTCAACTCAATGAAGGCAGCGGCCAGTCCGGCATGGCCGCTGAAGTCGACGACCTGGCCGTTGTCCTGCGGATAAAGGCAGCGCAGCGCCACCTCAGCCGAAGCGCTGCCATCAGCAGGCGGCGGTGTGTCGGTCTCGACGTAGTACCAGAACTTGCGCTCCAGTTCGATCAGGCGAGCAATCATCTGCTCGTCCCGCTCGATACGGTGGATCTCCAGCGTCTGGCCACCGAGCAGCACAGCCACATCTGCGGCCTGCTTGCCGGTGACCGCGAGTTGGTGCATTACTTGTAGCTGGACATACTCCGGCACGCCCTCTTTCCAGAGGCGAGCCCCGTTTATACCGGCTGTCTTGCATTCTAGGATCTGCACATCGTCGGCCCCGATCACCTCGCGGTCGATGTTGGCCAGCATCCAGGGCAGCTCTGGATCCGGGTGCTGCAGCACGGCGTTGATGCGGCGTACCTTATTCTTCGTGCGCTTGCTGTAGTGCCAGGCCACGATAGGCTCCAACACGTTGCCCCAGTACATCGGGCTTTCCTCATCCTGAGGATCAGCCTTGGGCATGCCAGCATCACGACCGGTTTTCTCCATCCAGAGTTCCAGCTGCGACTTGTAGGGGTTGAGTCCTACGGCTGCAGCTGCATCCGAGCTGCCAATACCTTGCTTGCGGATTTGCAGCCAGTCCTCGCGTGGCAGTTCCTTGGTGCTGACCAGGCGCAGAGCCGGGCGGGATTTGCTGGTGCTGCGGTTCAATGAAGTAGCTTTCATCATGTTTCTCCTGCAGGCATAAAAACGCCCAGCCAGCACAAGGCTGACCGGGCGTTTATGGTGGTAGGTGGATGGCTAGTTAGGGATATGCCTTTGACATATCCCGCTTGATTGGCACAATGGGCTATACGTAAGGCATATCCCCAGGAGGTTTCCATGGAACAAGGTGCAGTTTTTCAGAGCAACCGCAGTCAGGCGGTGCGTTTGCCCAAGGCGGTTGCGCTGCCTGAGGATGTGAAGCGGGTGGATGTAGTGGTAGTTGGTCGAGCCCGAATCATCACGCCGGCAGGCGAGGCCTGGGACGTCTGGTTCGATGGCGAAGGTGTGACCGCTGACTACATGGCGGATCGCGAGCAGCCTGCAGATCAAGAGCGAGATGCGTTCTGATGCTGAAGTACATGCTTGATACCAACATCTGCATTTTCACGATCAAGAATCGTCCTGAGCAGGTGCGGGAAGCCTTCAAGCGCCATTCAGGGCAGCTGAGCATCAGCACTGTCACCCTGATGGAGCTTATTTACGGCGCCGAGAAGTCCGCTAATCCCGAGCGTAATCTGGCGGACGTTGAAGGTTTCGCTGCGCGCTTGGAAGTACTGCCTTACGACGCTCAGGCAGCGGCTCATTCCGGGCAATTGCGAGCTGAGTTGGCTCGTATCGGCAAGCCTATTGGCCCGTATGATCAGATGATTGCAGGACACGCACGTGCCCAGGGACTGATTCTGGTCACGAATAATCTTCGTGAGTTCGAGCGAGTCCCAGGTTTGCGCGTCGAGGATTGGGTGAACGCCTGATTAAGGGCGATCATTTAATGCAGAGCAGCTGAACAACCCCTGATCACCCTTGTGGCGATCAGGGGTTGTGTTTATGCCGCATCAGCTTAAGCGGCGAGCTGCAGTGCTGCGTCCAGCGCGCGTTGCTTGATCTGCGCGCCCTGGCCGAACCAGGCAGAGTCCAATCGATACTCAGTGCTGCGCGCCCGGCGTTCGTGATCGACGTACTCGGTGACGGCATTGAGCAGGCCCCAGGCAGTGCCTCGTGCGGAGTCCAGCTGGCTACCACGACCACGACCTTCGTACAGCTCCTGCACTTTGCGCAGAGCGCGCTCGTTCGGCAGCTGTTCAGGAAGCGGACCGGTCGGGCTGGTCTCACACATCACGTTCATAAAGAAGCCCAGTGCCTCATGCCACTGCACCTTGCGTTCCGCCAAGTGGCGCATGCGGTACATGAAGTCGTCCCATTGCGAGACGGCGACACCAAGCTGCTTCTTCACCAGCTCACCATCGAAGCGGGTGCTGTGCGGCACCTTGATCGCACGGCTGGTGCCGTCCAGGGCGATAGTCAGTGTGTTGTTGCAGACTACGCGGATGGTGGTGGGCGTTGCGGTGGTAGCGAGGGTGCCGTCGCAGGAAGTGGCCAGCAGCAAATAGCCATTCACCTGGTCGTTACCTTTGATCGCTGCACCCTGGCCGGTCCGTGCCAGCGCCCAGAACTTGCGCCCGCCCTTGAGCACGCCAGCAGTTTCCAGCTCGTAGCCGGAGACCTCGGTCAGGTCACGATAAAATTCGAGCACTTCCCGAGGCTGCACAGTGTGATAACGCTGCGAGACCACCGACAGCGGTGCCTTGGTGTCCGAACGGTAGAGCACCTTCTGCTCGGGGAATGAGTGGATCGCGCCGAGATGACCGATGGCATCCGACTTGAAATGCACGGGGCTTTCCAGGATCTGCCAGTCCATACCGGCTTCGCGTTGCCAGACTTCGATGGGCTGTTTCTGCGGCAGGTTGTTGCCCAGGCCGTGCCACGGAGTAGAGCCAACGTAGGCCATTTGTTCGATTTGATGAGCCATGACGAATTTCCTTTGGGTGCGGGCCGGCATAAAGCGCCACGCAGAGCGCAGCACCGGCAATCAGTGATGGATAAGTAAGAGGGGAACGGTGCCCGGATCAGGCCGGCAGGTTGAAGCGATGACCGCAGAGCAGGCAGAGGTTGTGGGCCAGTACATGGCGATCGAGCGATTCGCCGAGCTGAGCGCCAATCGCACAGCCGCCGACGCCTCCGGCCAGCCCGCCGAGAATGGCACCGGATACCGAGCCGAGTGTGATGCCGACAGGCCCGGCGATTAGGCCGAGTGCTGCACCGGCCTTGCCGCCTGCCAGAGCAGCGCTGACGCCACGTGCGAGGCCTCCGACAGCGCCGATGGCCGCGCCGGCTTTCATGGCGTGATAGAATGAAGCGACTTTGGGGGAGTGACAGCGAGGGCACTGCAATGACATGGGAGGATCCTCCTTGGTGGTGATGTCACTGCGGTAATGTGTTGCTGAGATTTTTTCGAATCGAATGGCTGCTTTGCAGCAGCGCTAACTGAGTGCGAACAGGCTGGAGTCGGCCAAAAGCGGGCATTCATTCGTGGCAGATATCGACCGTGACTGACGGCCAGAGGCAGTAAAGCGACGACTCCTCCTATAGTCGTGGCATACCATTCCCAGCTTCATATTTGCCAGACTGGACAGCCAAACACCACTGCGCTTCTAATGGTTGATGGCGTTTTGATAGTGTTGAGCGGGTCAAATTAGGGAGGATTGGAATATGCCGACGAAGGCTGCAGAAGACTTTCTCGCTGCATTAGCAGAAGAGCTTGCAATTAGTGAGTCGCGCTATGAACAGGCAAGCCGGAGCTATGGGGCACTCGGAGTCTGGCTCCACCGTGCAGACTCAACCGTGGCTCAATACGACCCGCAGGTATATGTGCAAGGGTCGTTCCTGCTGGGTACGGCGATCCGTCCTTTGAACGATGAGGAAGAGTACGACGTCGACTCCGTTTGCTTGCTTCGCAACTTAGGAACGACAGATCTCACTCAGAGCCAACTGAAGGCGCTGGTCGGCAAGGAGATTAAAGCCTACCGCGTTGCACAAAACATGGTTAAGCCCGTTCGGGAAGGTCGGCGTTGCTGGATTCTGGACTATGCGGATGGGGCTCAGTTCCATATGGACATTGTGCCTTCTGTGCCCAACGCAACCCGTCAGCGCCTGTTGCTTGAGGCTCGTGGACTGGACTTGAAGTGGTCTGAAACGGCAATGGTCATCACCGATATCGAGTCGCCTGTGTATGAGCAGCTCTCGGATGACTGGCCGCGCTCTAACCCGAAAGGGTATGCCGAGTGGTTCAAGCAACGCATGGGAGAGCTCTTCGAGCGGCGCAGGCAGATGGTGGCAGAATCCATAAAGGCCAGTGTGGAGGATATTCCAGACTACAAAGTTAAGACTCCTCTCCAGTCTGCAATCATGATCTTGAAGCGCCATCGTGATGGCATGTTCGAAGATCGGTACGAGGAGCGGCCTATCTCGATCATTATCACCACTCTGGCTGCTCATGCTTACAACGGCGAAGAAACGATTGCCGCTGCTCTCTACTCGATCCTTTCGCGAATGGACCAGTTCATCGAGCCTGATGGGCAGCACTTCATCATTCGCAACCCTTCCGACCCGCTCGAAAATTTCGCAGATAAGTGGCCGGCGCATCCTGAGCGGCAAGCAGCATTTTTTGAATGGTTGAAGCAGGCCCGCCAAGATTTCAAAACGCTTGCGGACCAGGTAGAGCGGCGCCGCTTAATCGAAAGTATCCAGCCTCATATGGGTGCAGTAGCGGACAGAGCCGCCGTACGACTCGGCCCACCTCCTGGAAGCATGCTGCAGCCGGCCACAGCGGCGGCCGCTGCCGCGGTTGCTACCACAAGTGCTCCGGCATTTCCGAACACTCCCCGGGAGCCAACCACACCCAGGGGGTTTGCTTGATTTGGTGGGTGGAGCTGCCTGGACGTGCGCAGGCCGAGCGCGCCGCAGTCTCTGACTTGGCTGAGCAAAATCCATGGCTCACGAACGTAGCGTGGCGGGTCGCGGCTAACCTGCAATTTGTAGCCGACTTCGAGCTGCAGGTCGGAGAGCAGAGCATTCCGCTGACATTGACCTATCCCGATTTCTTTCCCGACACGACGCCTTCTGTTGTGCCGCGTGATGGGGTTCGTTTATCGGGGCATCAATACGGTGCGGCCGGCGAGCTCTGCCTAGAACACCGTCCTGATAATTGGTCGCCTGAAATTACTGGCGCCATGATGATTGAAAGCGCATACCGCTTGCTGTCGGTTGAGCAGGAAACCGGTCAGGCGGCGGAGTCAGATCACCGCACGCTCCCTGCCCAGCGAGTGAGAACCGCAGCGTTTCGCTTCCTCTGCTCAGAGCTAGTGCGGGCCGGTTTGCAGATGGTCGAAGAGGGGGATGTGGTAGAGGCTGAAATTCAGGAGCACTACTTCTCTGGCGTTTGGGCTGCTCAGTTAGCGCGTATTGGTCCTGCTGACGCGCCTGCCTGGGTCGAGCCGAAGAGACGTGGTTACGGTGCTACCTCAGTAGCTAGTAAAGTGATTCGTTTACCCGAGGGCTCACCCATCGAGTGCCAGTCACTTGATGACCTGGTCGCACTCCTTGAGCCTCATGGCCATCGCTCCTTGGGACAGGAGCTATTGCTGGTGTCCGGGACTAACGCGGTCATCCTCTGTGAGGGGGGGAACATTCTAGTCGCCATGGTCTATGGCGATGTAGGGAACCGAACGCTGATCAAATACAACCAGGTCATAACTGAGGTTGATAGCGTACGCCTCGATCCTGCATACGCTCGTCTCAATGCAGCGAGAGTCGCAGTAGTTGGATGTGGCTCCGTTGGTTCTAAAGTGGCAGTACAGCTGGCTCGATCGGGGGTCGGGCATTTTGTGCTCGTAGACGGCGACGTATTTGCCTCGGGCAATTTGGTCCGTAACGAACTCGACTGGCGAGCGGTGGGCATGCATAAGTCGCGAGCCCTGGAGTCCCGGCTTCAAGAAATTAGCGCTGATTGTGAAGTTATCAGTCGAACTACAGTCCTAGGCGGGCAAGAAAGCGGTGGGGCAACCGCCGTGACGATGAAGCACATCGCTGACTGTGATGTGATCATTGATGCCACTGCCGATTCGACCGTTTTCAACCTATGTGCATCCATTGCACGTAGAGCCAAGAAGCCAATGTGTTGGGCGCAAGTATTTGGCGGCGGCGCCGGTGGGATTGTCGTGCGATCACGGCCAGAACTGGATCCCGCGCCATTGGCGGCCAGGCAAAGAATCGAAGCTTGGTACGCGGACCAGGGAGTCGAGTGGCCTGAGGAACGAACCTCGCAACCTTATTCGGAGGTTGGTGATTCAGGGGGGCCTTTGATTGCGGATGACGCAGACGTATCCGTTGTGGCGGCGCATTTATCCCGCTTTGCCATTGATCTGCTTGCCCGTCCCGGCTCAACGATTTTTCCTTATTCGGCCTACCTCATAGGCATGGCTGAAAGGTGGGTATTCACTGCACCCTTTGACGTTAGACCCATCGACCTTGGCGCTAGTGATGGTTGGAGTACAGAGACGCAGGAAGGTGACCTTGAGGCGCTTAAGCAGTTGCTAGCCGATCTGTTCCCTGGAGCAGGCAATGCGGGTTGAGATCTCGAATAGCGTCAGGGACAAGCTACGGAAGGCGCTAAGAACCGCGGGCAGTCGCGAAATTGGTGGTGTCCTGATGGGGGAGCAGGTCGCGCCAGGTCATTTTAAGGTCGTCGACTTGTCGATCGACAGCCAGACCGGCGGACGAGCTCATTTTGTCCGTGATTCAGAGGCCCATGCCGAGGCTCTAGCCGCTTTCTTTCGCGAGACGGGCCATCAATATGATCGATTCAACTACTTGGGAGAATGGCACTCCCACCCTCGATTTTCGGTCACTCCGAGTACTCAAGATGTGAAATCCATGAACGATTTGGTAGAGGGGGAGAGGGGAATCGACTTCGCGGTATTACTGATTGTCAGGTTGCAATGGTGGCGCTGGATATCCTGCTCCTGCACCTTGTTTTGTCGTAACGCTAAGCCTGTGCCAGTCGATTTATTGGAGGAACAGCGTTGATCAACTACTTCCTGCGCTCCCTCATCGACTGGATCTTCAGGCGACGATCAACCGGATTGACCCTGGTAAGAATTGGGGTGCCGCTTCTTGCTGTAGTTCTCGTAGGCCTCACGATCGGGGTGGAGATTCCCACATCCCAAGGTCCCTTAGTCTTGAAGTGGGACTCATCTGGCTCTACTGGCGTATTGAGCTATGGCGTATTCGTCATCGCAAGCCTCATCGTACTGATAGGGCTAGGTCTCATCATTCGAGATATCCGTGAGGAAGGCCGCAAAAAAGTCATTGTCATCGAGGCAAGAGGGTTACGCGATTGGCAGGGGCAACCTTTGGCATCGGCGGTTCCGTGGTCAGTGCCTGGGCGACGCGAACAGGTGATAGTTGATCTCAGGCAAGGGTTAGTGGATGGCCAAATCGTCAGCCCTGACGTAGCGCTACGTCGTCTGGCTGGATTGGCCGACGATATTTCTCGACGTTGTGATGGGTTGGACAGGCTGGATATCTCCTTCGTGCTCGGTGGGCTCGCACCGGTGCCATTTCTTTTTCTACTGGGAGTGATCGTTGATGATGAGTCCCGAACGTTCTTTATGGACTGGGAGCGGACTCGGCATGACTGGCAAACTCTGGCTGAGGAGGATGATGGCAAGCGGTTCGTAGTTACCGGGCTGGAAAAGGTCCACGCACAAATACGGCGAGTGGCACTCTGCGTGTCTGCTTCGTACGATGTGCTGGACGCAGATGTGCAGGTTGCGGAGCCCAATGTACCGATCATCAAAATGGAGTTGGATGGGCGCAACACCAACTCGCACTGGTCCGAGCTGAAACAGCAGAAGCTTGCTCAGCAGTTTCTAGATACTGTGATGGTCTTGGCTCGGCAGGGCGTCAGCGAAATTTCTCTGTTTCTGGCCGCACCGGCGAGTCTCGCATTGCGACTAGGTACGCTCTACGACAAACGTAACCTTCCGCATGTCGAGGTTAATCAGTTTGAGCAGGGTGACCCCAAACGATTCCCTTGGGCAGTTCGAATGCCGGTGTCGGGGTTGCCACTGGCTGAGGTGAGACAACGATAGCTACGGGTATTCCAGCCAATAATGGAGGGGCGGGCAGTGATGACCGGCAGCTTTTGGCAGGTTTCTGCCTGTTGCTACCGGCTGCTTTGTTGCTGGCTGTGGATGGTCATTTTTCTCTCGTGCAGAACTCTGCCCAGTCCGCCATCAGTGTCCGGCCCAGTTAACAAATAAAAGTTTGGCCTATCTATATTTCAAAGGCCGTGTGGACTTCAAGCTAATCCGGGGTAGGGATCTTTCATCCAGATTCGTCCTGCAACCCCTGGGCAATAGGGTGGTCAAAGAGGTTTTCTATGCAAAACATCTTCTCTGAGGCAGCAGTCAGCATTTCTGAGCTGAAGAAAAACCCATCCCGCATATTGGCTGAAGCCGCAGGTGCCCCTGTAGCCTTGCTCGAACAGGATCGCGTTATGGCATATCTGGTCCCAGCGACGCTGTACGAACAAATACTCGAGCGCCTGGACGATTTCGAGCTGGCTTCATTAGCGAAGGCTCGGGCAGCTGAAAAATCCATCCAGGTTTCCTTGGAAGACCTGTAAGCAGCAGATGCTCGGGTTTGGATTGAGCCATCCAGTGTTATGCCCATCGGCGTCTGAATGCGCAGCACAGTTTTTTCTCTGCTACGATATTCAAAGGTAATACCTTTAGATAACGGAGGGCTGACCATGGCCACTTCCATCAAAATTGACGACGATCTGAAAGGTCGCATTCAGCATTTGGCTGGTTTGCGGCAGCGCTCATCTCACTGGATCATGCGTGAGGCGATCACCCAGTACGTAGAGCGTGAGGAGGCCCGTGAGAGCTTCAAACAAGAAGCGCTGGCATCTTGGGCTGCATACCAGGAAACCGGCCAGCACTTGACCGGCCAGGAGGCTCGCACCTGGCTTGGTAGTTGGGGTACAGATGCTGAGGCAGAGTTGCCCAAGTGCCACGACTGATCGTCACGGAAGGCGCGGCGAAGGGCCTGGAGCGTTGCCGGCGATTTCTCTCCGATAAAGATCCGCAGGTTGCGCGCCGTGCTGCACAGGCAATCGAGCGCCAATTCGCTCGATTGGAGGAAAGTCCGGAAGTAGGGCGTCCATTTCCAGATCTGCCAGAGCTGCGTGAGCTCATCATTGAGTTTGGTGACTCAGGTTACGTCGCGTTGTACCGCTATGAGCGCGCAGATGACACCGCCTATGTCTTGGCCTTTCGCCATCAAAAAGAAGCTGGCTACTGAGGCTGGATAGCAGGTACCGGAGTCCCGGCAAGAATCGACTCTAACTTTTCGCCCAACAAGCTCCAGGCTTCGGTTTTTTCCTTGGCGTAATCGTGGTGCAGGTAATGTCGACGTACCTTCGAGCCGCCCAGCAGATGGTTCTGGCAGCGGTCGATGATTTCCAGTGTCACACCCAGCTCCTGCATCATCGTCGCGCCCGTGCGACGCAGGTCATGCGGGGTCCATTCCCCCCTGGTTCCCTTGCTCAGCACAAGTGAATCGTCATGATGCCGGCCGGCCAGTGGCTTGCTGCGGTTTTTGAATCGACACTGGCGGTCTCCGATGAGCTTGCTGACAGTCTTGGTATCAACGTGGCTTTTACCATCCTTGCTGGGGAAGCAGAACGGCGTATCGCCGGTTTCTTTCTGAAGGCGTTTGAACTGAGCAATGGAAAACGCTGACAGGAACACGTGGTGATCCTGGCGCTTGCCTTTGTGGCCCTTGGTGGCTTCTGCCGGAATGAACCAGGTGCCTTTCTCCAGATCCACGTAGCGCCATTCTGCCTTAAGCAGCTCGCCGATTCGGCAGAGAGTGCTCAGGCAGATCCACAGAGCGCACTGGACTCGCGTGTTGACCGGGCGAATGCCTGAATACTTCTGTCCAGCAGGAAGCTCTTCGTAGTCTTTCTCCAGGCGTTCGAGGATGTCACGCAGTTCTCGAATCTCGTCAGGCGAGAGCAGTCGATCCCGCTGCTCTTCGTAGTCATGGTCGAGCAACTTATTCACGTCTATCAGGTCGGCTGGATTGCCGTCAGCCATCAGGCCACGCCATGGTTTGCGTTTCTCGGCCCAGCGCAGCATCTGGCCGATGTCCTTGCTGCGGATGACGACGGTGCGATTTAGGCCGCGAGATTTGACTGAGCGCAGGACAGCGAGGAGATCCTTTTCAGTAAGGTTGCGCAGCGGCTTCTTGCCAATCAGTGGCAGGACGTCCTTCTTGAAGCTGCGGATCAGTTCGGCATTGCCGTCCTGGCGGGAGACACCGTCGCGTATCCACTCATCAAACAGATCGGCCACTGTCTTGTTTTCTGCGGCTTCACGCTCTGCTTCAGCAATAGTGGTGGCGATTGCCGCTTGTGCTTCGATCCGTGCAGCTTTGGCGGCAAGGGTAGGGTGCAGGCCTTTGGTGACGAGTACCCGGGCCTCGTCGCGCTCAGACCGAATTTGCGCCAAGCTTTTCTTCGGCCAGCTACCCAAGCGCTTCCTGGTTCGCGCTCCATCCAGCTTGAATTCATAGCTGAACTGAACTGTGATTCCGCGAACCCCGGCGCGCACCTCGGCAACCAATCCTCCATCCTCACGGAAGACCTTGCCGTCATCTTGGGCTGTCAGTGCCTCTAATTGCTTAATCGTTACCTTGGACACTCTCTACCCCTAGTACAATTCCTTGCGCCCGAATTTTGTGCCACTTTTGTGCCACCGAATTGCATAGCTGGTGGTGGACGGTATTGGACGCTGCCGGATGCAATATTAGCCTGCAAGCCCCGTATTTACTAGGTTTAAGCCTGTCCAATAGTGTTTGGTAGGATCTATGGAAATCCACCAAATAAGCGCATGGGGTGCAAGGGGTCGAGTGTTCGAATCACTCCGTCCCGACCAAATAACTCCAGAAAATCCAGTCACTTTGTGGTGGCTGGATTTTTTTATGGGTGATGGTTTTGGGTGGTTTGAAGGGAATGGCTTTCTGGTAATAAAAACTGAGCTTAAGGTCTCATGCTCGTGGTACAGGTGAATAGCCAGAGTCCGTCTGGCCTTTGCCTGATTCAGAGGTGCAGCCGTTATTCGATCCCTCGCTTGTTTCAACCCCAAAGATTATTGCAGATACGCTGCGCTGCAGCGGTCGCGGCTCTGCAGTCAAACTGCGCTGGATCAAAGTGACCGCCGGCCCAAGCCAGCGCCTCCTGGCCTTCTTCACTGTCCGGCTGGGCAATCACCTGCAGAAAGTCCAGATACCCCGGCACGCCACCCACATCCTCCGGTGGACACGCACCAGCACCATCCAGTACCTCGCACCAGGTGCCGGAAGCATTGCCCGGCTCCTGTGCTTCCAGTGCAATCACGTGTTGCCAGCTGTCGCCAAAGTCATAGGTGTAGCGCACACGATCAACATGCTTGAACGCTTTTGTCAGTTCGCTAACAAATCTCGCTTGGCCATTGACAGCAAGGCTCTGCGACAGCGATCTTGTGTCTGAGTTGTAAGTTGCATTGCCGCCGATAGCTGCAATAGCCATGCGAGGAAATGCTACTCGGCAGTTGTCGTCTGGATATCAGGAAAGCTGTTTGCACATTTCGGCAATCACGATGCTGACGATAGTTCTCAGGCAACGCGTTTCACCTGCAAGAGTTGCTTGGAGATTTGGCTGCTTCTGCGCCAGTTCCTGATTGTCGCGGACGACTTGTTCAAGCAACTGATTCGCAGTGGCCTGGATCCCCGATGTCATTTTGTCGATTGATGCCAGTGCTGCGCTGGCTTTTATACCCATGGCCTCGGCAGCGGCAATGAGATTTTTGCGATTGAGGTGCGTAATCCGGTCCTCTTCTCCTACTGGCCAGGCCATTCTGACCTGTTCTGGCCAGCCATTCTGGTCAAACGCACGAGTGGTATACACCGCGGTACTCAGCAGGTCGTAAAAGGGGGAAAGGTTTACTCCCTTGGCCGTGACCAAGAAGCTGAGGTTTTTCAGGTGGGCGTCGCCGTTGCCCACCA
Organism: Halopseudomonas yangmingensis; assembly: GCF_900114825.1. Taxonomy (GTDB): domain Bacteria; phylum Pseudomonadota; class Gammaproteobacteria; order Pseudomonadales; family Pseudomonadaceae; genus Halopseudomonas; species Halopseudomonas yangmingensis. Next base: position 23,810 of record NZ_FOUI01000007.1, read on the forward strand.
AGATGTTGAACACTAGCCAGCGGAATAGCTCGAGGCGAGCTTTTGCCGGAATGTTGCACATCTTGCTGATATCCAGCAGGCGCTGCACGCTGCCTTGATCGTACTTGTAGGCTCGGTCGAGTCCAAGCAATTGGCAGGCATCAATGCAATGCAGACGCTCCCAGCCTCTTGGTGTTTGCCGCCTATCGAAACGGGAGATGAGGTAGACCGGTTGTGGAATATACCTGCGAGTGACTTCTGGAACTTGAAGGCCCATTCTTTTTGCCAGAGTCATGACAAACCACTCGTTAATCACCGAATGTGCGTAGGTCAAGTCTGGGTGGTCAGGCTTAAGGATATGGGTCGAGGGCATGTTGCCGGTGGGCTCTAGCAGTCGCTCTCCGTCTAAGATGATGGCCATCTTGTGCTGAGCGCCTGCCAGCGACATGCGCTTGGCAGCTTGCTCGGCTAAAGATACGCGTGGCATATCGCGAATGCGTTGCGAAAGTACTTCATCAGGTAGTGCCCGAAGTTCACCTGGTGTGGGTTGCTGCTCTGGTGGAAGGAGGGTGATAGAGCCCGCCGATTCAGCTCCGAATTGGGTAAGCAAGCCAAAGGCGTCGGCTACAGATGTATGCGCAGCTCGAGCGATCAACTGTCGCTGGCCTTCCTCAGGCAGCAGGTTGTCGAAGTACCACTGTACTGGACGCAACGAGGCGCCATCCATGTGCGGCTCATTCTGCAGGGGCAGGTTAGGGCAAAGAGGGTAGGCACCCGGTTGGCTTAGCCATTGCTGGGTGTAGGCGAAGCTCCAAAGCCCGTTCTGTTCGGATAAGGTGCCGATCAGTGTGTGGTTGATCCAGACGTTTAATTGGCGATCCATTGCAGTTTTCTATCTCTGGGCAGATTACTGTTGTTCAGATTTTTCGAGAAGCCTTTCCAGATTCTGTCGAGTTTGTTCCGCGACCTCATCCGGAACATCAACGTAGACTTGAAGTCCCAGCTCCCGCATGACCTGGAAAAGCTTTCCCCAGTGAACAGACTCGCCGCCACGCTCCACTTTGCCGAGGAAGTTCTCGGACACGCCGATGCTGCCCGCGGCATCGTCCTGGCGCATGTCCATGGCCTTGCGGCTTGAGCGAATTACCATGCCAATTTTTTCCGGTGTGTCGATCTGAAACTGCATGCCTAAATCCTCATGAACGAGCGGATTATGTTGCCGCAAGTTTATTCTAGCCATAAATCCTCATGATCGTGAGGATTAATGATGGTGGACCATCGATTGTATCAAAAACCTCACGATCTTGAGGATTTCTATCAATTCAGTTGGGCGCATAAGAAAATCCACTTTCCGCTGTTCAGCGTGGATCGGTGGTTTGTGGCGCAGCAGATAGTGCATGTAGTGGTCAACTGATTCCGGACACGGATTAAAGCCAGACGCTGATAGCCCGTTGCCGGCACTCACTCAGTTTTCAGGTTTCGGAACAGGCGTGTTGTACTGGCAGTTACCTCGGAGGCTGATGCTCTGCACCATGCGGTGTCTGCAGCACAGAAAAACTCGTAGCTTGAGCTACTGCGCCAACTATCCTGACACCGGGAGCGGTTGCTGGGTCAAACTGCGGCATCCTTGGGAACGACCACCAGTTTGACGCCCAGTGCGCCAAGTACGCGGCTAATGGTGTCAAAGCGTGGGCTTGCGCCGTTGCGCAGGGCCTTGTAAAGCGATTCACGGCCAATGCCGGCATCCTTGGCTATCTGTGTCATGCCGCGTGCTTTGGCGATGTCGCCCACGGCGCTGGCCAGCAAAGCGTCATCATTCTCTTCGAGGATGGCGTTCAGGTAGGCGGCAATGGCTTCTTCGCTGTCGAGGTAGTCGGCAGCATCGAAGGTGGCCAGTTCTGCAATTTTTGGCATGGTTCAGTCCTCCAGTTTTTTGGACAGTGCGATGGCTTTGTTTATATCGCGGCTCTGTCTGGACTTGCCGCCACCGCCCAGCATGACAATCAGGTGTTCGCCTCGCTGTATAAAGTACATTCGCCAGCCTGTACCGAAGTGCTCGCGCATTTCACTGACGCCTTCACCTACTGGTTTGACGTCTCCCAGGTTGCCCAAGGCTGCCTTTTTCAGGCGAACTATCAATCGTGCCTTGACTGTCTGGTCTTTCAGGTTGCTCAGCCATTTGTCAAATTCTGGCAGGCGTTTGATTTCTATATGCACTGGCAGTCCTTGCTTGTTGCGTGCATGAATTGTATTCTTTCGAATACAATCGAGCAAGCGCCCGTTCGCTTCTGTTACTGGCTGTCAATGGCCATGGTCAGGCTGGCTGGTGGCCGCGTGCGGCAGGCTATTTCAATATTGGACAGTTTTACATCTGGCTGCTAGGGTATCTAAAGGTATTACCTTTAGATAATTGGGGTGAATAATGGCTACCTCCATCAAGATTGATGACGAGCTTAAAGGCCGAATCCAGCAGCTGGCTGACCAGCGTCAGCGTTCGTCTCACTGGATTATGCGAGAAGCAATCATTCAGTATGTCGAGCGTGAAGAGGCGCGTGAAAGCTTTAAGCAGGAAGCACTTGCATCCTGGTCTGCTTATCAGGAAACCGGCAGGCATTTGACTGGCGAAGAGGCGCGTACCTGGCTTGATAGCTGGGGAACTGATGGGCAGGGAGAGCTTCCCAAGTGCCACGACTGATTGTCACTGAGGGCGCAGCTAAAGGTTTGGAGCGGTGCCGGCGATTCCTTGCCGATAAAGATCCGCAGGTGGCACGGCGTGCTGCGCAGGCAATCAAACGCCAATTCGCCTGTTTGGAAGAAAGCCCGGAAATAGGGCGTCCATTCCCAGATTTGCCGGAGCTGAGAGAACTCATCATTGAGTTTGGTGACTCAGGGTATGTCGCGCTTTACCGATATGAACGCTCGAATGACACGGCCTACTTGTTGGCCTTTCGTCATCAAAAAGAAGCTGGTTACTGAGTCCAGGCTGGTTGAGGCTTTGGATAAGCTGCTGGCAGGTAAACGCCAGCTGACTGTGCGCCACATCCGTGAGCTCTCGGATCGACTTGGCATTCCGGCGGATGTGTTTTTTGGGCGCGCTTTGCCGTGGCTAAACCAGTAAAATGCCGCGAGTTCTGTTCGCCGCACGCCCATGCCGGCGCCTTGTTCAATTGTTGCTGGAGTCCTCGCATGTCCCACCTGGTTACCCCGCCTGGCCGCATTGCGCCGTTGTTCCTGGCCTGCCTGTTGGCGTCTGCGGCATTGCACGCAGAGGATGCGGCTCAACTGGACTCCATTACCGTCTCGGGCGAGAAATATGATGCGGTTGCAAGCGCGCGTGCAGCGCTGAGCGAGGTGCCGGGTGGCACCAATGTGGTGGATATGCGGCAGGTCGAGCAGGGGCGGGTGGCCGGTGTGGCCGATGTGCTGGCCTTTCAGCCGGGTGTGTATGCCCAGTCGCCGGGTAACGAAGGCGTCAAGATCAGTATCCGTGGCTCGGGTATCAATCGTGGCCCCGGGGCGCATGCGTCGGGCAATCATATCCTGCTTGATGGCTTGCCGCTGACAGGCTCGGGCGGTACCCCCTATGAGTTGCTGGAGCCGCTGTGGCTCAGTCGTGTCGAGGTGCTGCGGGGTGCCAACGGCTTTGCGCGCGGCGCACTGGCGCTGGGTGGGGCGGTGGATTACATCACCCGCAGCGGGTTTGATGCGCCGCGTTTGCAGGTGCGCATGGAGGCCGGCAGTGATGGTTATCTGAAGCGCCATCTGGCTTCCGGCCAGGTTGTCGGTGATCTGGATTATTACGTTGGCATCACCGACCTGCACTACGACGGTCAGCAGGATCACGCCGCCGGCAGTGCCAAGGGCGTGGTTGCCAATCTAGGCCTGCAGCTGACAGCGGACCTGGAGACCCGTTTCTTCCTGCGTTACCGCGAAACCGAACACAAGACGCCGGGCCGCCTGACCCAGTCGCAGATCGACGACGATCCGACCCAGGCCAATGCCGGGAATGTTGCACGCAATGCCCGGCGCGAGCAGCCGGGCAGCACCTGGCTGGCCAACAAGACCACACTGCGGCTGGATGACGTCAGTTCGCTGGAGTTGGGGCTGGTCTATCACCACTACCCGATGGACCTGATGGAAAGCCCGTATCGCATTCGGGTGGATTACAGCGACATCAGCGCAACCCTGAATTACCGGCGCGAGCACACGCTGTTTGGGCTGAATTCGAACACCGTGATTGGCTGGCGCATTACCGCCAACCTGCCGAGCAGTGATTCGCAGGAGTCCGCCTACCAGCCGCTGAATGCCAGCGGCACCCTCTATCCGGTCGGCACAGTGACGCGCGAGTACAGTCATCAGGGTTCGGATAACGTGCTGCATCTGGGCAACGAACTGCAGCTGGCCCCCAGGCTGTGGCTGACCAGCGGACTGGCGCTGATCTACACCCAGCGTGAGGTCGAGGTCACCCGACCTGAGACCAATCAGAAGCTCAGCGAAGGCACCTGGGATTACGCGCCGCGGCTGGGCCTGCGTTACCGGCTGGAGTCCGGCACCGAGCTCTACGGCAACCTGTCGCGCTCGGTTGAGCCGCCGCACCCGTGGTCGATGATCTGGGGTTCGCCGACGCGCTTCCCGGTCAGCAATCAGCCCTGGAGCAACCGTCAAAGCACGCCGGTCAGTCTGGACAACCAGACCGCCACCACCCTTGAACTGGGTGCGCGGGGCGATTCTGTGCTGGGGCAGTGGGATCTGGCGTGGTACTACTCACGGGTCAACCACGAGCTGCTGACCATCGAGATCGAGCCGGCTATCTTTGCCGAGTCCAACGCCAGTGCCACCGTGCATCAGGGTATCGAGGCCGGGCTCACCAGCACCCTCTGGCAGGGTGACAAACTGGGTGCGCTGACGCTGCGCCAGGCCTATACGTTCAGCGATTTCCATTACCGTGATGACGACGCCTTTGGCAGCAATGCGTTGCCCGGTTTGCCGCGCCATTACTATCAGGGCGAGCTGCGTTATCAGCACCCGGCAGGCGTTTATCTTGGGTTGAGCACCCAACATGCGTCAAAGGTGCCAGTTGATTACGCCAACTCCTGGAATGCCGACGCTTACACCACCTTTGGCGCGATTCTCGGTTATGACGCGCCGAAGCAGGATTGGCAGGCGTGGCTGGAGCTACGCAACCTCACCGATGAGCGCTACGCCGCAACAGTGACCCCCGGGTTCAACGATAACGGCCTAGAAGCGCCGCGCTTGACGCCCGGTGAAGGCTTTGGCGTATACACGGGCTTTTCCTGGAGCTGGCTGTAACGGCGGGTTGACGGTTTCAGTGAGCGTACTCAAATACCTCAGCGGTTACAGCGCGGATCTGCAAAGTCAGGTGCAGAGGCTGATCGACACCAATCAGCTTGGCCTCTGGCTGGAGCAGCGCTATCCGCCACAGCCCCGGCATTTGATTCAGACTGACGCGGCCCTGTACGACTATACCCAGCGCCTCAAGCAAAGGTTCATGCGCAGCAGCGATCCGCTCAGCAAGGTGTACTTTGATACGCGCATGCACGTTATCGACAACGCCCTGGGTCAGCACCAGTTTGTCAGCCGTGTGCAAGGCAGCAAGCTCAAGCGCAAGAACGAAATCAAGGTCTCTGCCCTGTTCAAACGCTTGCCCGAACCGCTGCTGCGTATGGTCGTGGTGCATGAGCTGGCGCACCTGCGCGAGAAGGAGCACAACAGGGCCTTCTATCAGCTGTGCCAGCACATGGAGCCGGACTATCACCAGCTGGAGCTGGATTTGCGTTTGTTTTTGACGGCAGGGGGCCTGTGATCTGGCCCATCCAGCCCGATAGGCGCTGACAGCTGTTCCGGTTAGCCGGTTGCAGTTTTACAGCAGTACTGGAAATAGGGTAGAACCCGGACATCCTTCAATCATCCCGCCATTTTCAGTTATTGAGGCCTGGTTTGTGACGCCCGAACACCTGAACGATGACCTTTCGCAGCGCGCCATCATGCATGGCGCCAGTTTGCCGTGGATTGCCGGCCAGCACGACCGGCTGTTGTTCGAGGATGCCCATGAGTGCGACTGGGTAAAGGCTGTAGCGGCAGGCGTGTGTCTGTGGCTGAACGAGGCGCAGCCTGATTCGGGGATTCTGCCAAAACAAGTCGGAGAGGCCTTGCCATGAAAAAAGCCGTTTGCCTGCTCAGCGGCGGGCTGGATTCGACCACCACGTTGGCCATCGCCCAGGCCGAGGGCTTTGATGTGCATGCGATGAGTTTTCGCTATGGGCAGCGGCACTCGGTCGAGCTGGATCGGGCTTCGGCCTTTGCCCGGCAGCGCGGTGTGGCCGAGCACATCATTGTCGACTTCGACCTGCGACTGATTGGTGGTTCGGCGCTGACCGCCGATATCCAGGTGCCCAAACATGACAGTGCCGATGGCATGGGCACGGACATTCCGGTCACCTATGTGCCGGCGCGCAATACCATCTTTCTCAGTTTTGCGCTGGGCTGGGCCGAGGTGCTGGGGGCCGAGGATATCTTTATCGGGGTGAATGCGCTGGATTACAGCGGTTACCCGGATTGCCGGCCGGAATACATTGCGACCTTTGAAACCCTCGGCAATCTGGCTACCCGGGCGGGTGTCGAGGGTCGGCAGAATCTGCGTATTCATGCGCCGCTGATGCAGATGAGCAAGGCGCAGATTATCTGTCGCGGCCTGGAGCTGGGTGTGGATTTTGCCCAGACCAGCAGTTGCTATGATCCGGGCGCCGATGGCCGGCCCTGTGCCCGCTGTGATTCCTGCCTGCTGCGCGCCCGGGGGTTCGAGGCGCTGGGGCTGACTGATCCGCTGTTGTAGCGCCTGCCGCTATCCAGCCTTTACCACCATCAGTTGATCAATCCGTGTGCTGTAGGCCGGGCTCAGCAGCTGGCGCTGCATGTGCCAGCTGGCCGTGGCCGGGACCCGTGCGGGGCGGATACAGCCTTTGCCCCAGCGCTGGTTGATGCGGTCCATGGTCTGCATCAGGCGTTCGCTGCTGGCCGGTTGCGAGGGCGCGAACAGGTCCGGGGTGTACTGGTTGCGCTGGCACAGGTCGAGCAGCAGTATGCTGGCCTTGGCATAGGCCAGTCCGGGGCGATAAATCTGCCGCAACCCTTCGGTGGCGGCCGCCACCAGTACCCGGGTGTCGTCGGTCGGGCAGGGTAGCTGGCAGACCAGGCTGCGGGCGCTGCGGGTTTCCTGCGGGTTGAACATGCCGGTGCGGATGCCGACCTGCAGCAGGCGGCAAAGCGACTGCTGGCTGCGCAGTTTTTCCGCGGCGCGGCTGGCGAAGCTGGCTACCGCCTGCTGCAGCTGCGCCAGTTCGCTAACCCGGCTGCCAAAACTGCGGCTGCAGCAGATTGCCTGGCGTGGTGGTGTCTCCGGTTGCAGGTCAAGGCAGCTGATACCGCGCAGTTCGCGGGAGGTTTTCTCCAGTACCAGGCTGAAGCGTTTGCGCAGCAGGGCCGGATTGGCCTGGGCCAGATCCCAGGCGCTGCGAATGTGCATGGCCTGCAGTTGTTCATTCAGGCGTCGGCCGACGCCCCACACCTCGGCCACCGGCATGGCTCGCAACAGCTTGTCACGCCGCTCGGGATCGCGGATATCAACCACACCACCGGTCTGGCTCTGCCAGCGCTTGGCGGCGTTGTTGGCCAGTTTGGCCAGGGTCTTGCTGGTGCCGATGCCGATACCCACCGGAATGCCGGTTTTTTGCAGGACATCGGCGCGCAGCGCATGGCCGAGTGAGTCCAGTGGCTCCGGCAGGCCGGTCAGCTCAGCGAAGGCCTCGTCGATCGAATACACCTCGACACGCGGCAGGTGCTGCTCAAGGATGCTCATTACCCGCTCGCTCATGTCGCCATACAGCGCATAGTTGCTGCTGAAGGCGACGATGCCGTGGCGCTTCAGGCTGTCGCGGATCTTGAACCAGGGTTCGCCCATGGGGACATGGGGTTTGGCCTCGCGGCTGCGGGCGATCACACAGCCGTCGTTGTTGCTCAGCACCACAATCGGGGTGCGCGCCAGATCCGGGCGAAACACCCGCTCACAGCTGGCATAGAAGCTGTTGCAGTCGATCAGCGCAAAGCTGCGGTTCATGCCTGGCTCCGGTCACTGCTGGCATACCAGCGGATGCTGTTGCGCACCACACCCCAGATCAGCAGCTCGTCACCTTCCATGATGTAGCGCGGGGCATAGCGCGGGTTCTCCGAGACCAGCACTATCCGGGCCTGGCGCTTCTGCAGGCGCTTGACGAACACCTCGCCATTCACGCAGGCCACCACTATGTCGCCATGCCCGGCCTTGAGCGCCCGGTTCACCACCAGCACGTCACCGTCGTACAGGCCAATGCCGCTCATACTGTCGCCACTGACGCGCACCAGATAGGTGTGTGGCGCCTGTATGCCGAGCAACTCGTCCAGCGAGATGCGCTGCTCCATATGATCCAGCGCCGGACTGGGAAAGCCGGCCGGCACGCAGGTATCGAACCAGCGGATCGGCTGGTCGGAGGGAGCGAGCGGGGCGATGGCGGCGACGTTGGGCATACTGAACCTGCTAATGCTGATTGCATATACAGTAATATGCGCGAGCTAATAGCTCAACTGCTTTTCTGCAAGCTGCTATGCTTCTTCGATCAGGCCGTCGCGCGGGTGGATGGCCGGTAATGGCAGGTGGAGACCTTGATGGATGCTGAACTGCTCGAGGATGTGCTGCCAGAGGCGCACTTGGACAACCATTTCTACCGGGCCGTGCTCGATTCGCTGGAGGAGCAGTTTGCGCTGATCGATGACGAGGGGCGGATAATTTTCGTCAACCGCAGTTGGCAGCTGTTCGCCCAGTGCAACGGTCTGCCTGCGGATTTCGACTGGCTCGGCCACAACTATCTGGCTGTCTGCCAGGCAGCGACCGAACATGGGGATGCCGATGCGCTGGCGGTGGCCAGCGGGTTGGAGGCAGTGTTGACTGGCCGGCTCGAACATTTCCATCATGAGTATCCCTGCCACAGTCCGGGTGAGCAGCGCTGGTTCATCCTGCGCGTGGTGCCGGTGCAGCATCCAGGCAAGCCCTGCTTTGCCATAAGCCATCAGAACATCACCCAGCGCAAGCTGATCGAGCAGGCGGTTGAGCACTCGGCACAGCATGACCCTTTGACCGGATTGGCCAACCGGCGCAGCTTTGATGACTACCTGACCAAGGCCTGGCGGCGAGGCAAGCGGGCAGGCAGTCCGTTGAGTTTGTTAATGGTCGATCTGGACAGTTTCAAACCTTTTAACGACGGTCATGGGCACCTGGATGGTGACCGTGCTCTGGTGCGGGTCGCCGCGGTGTTGCAGCGTTGTGCGCGACGCGATACCGATCTGGCGGCGCGTTACGGCGGCGATGAATTTGTGTTGGTGCTGCGTGATACCGATACCGAAGGGGCCCTGCAGGTCGCCCAGGCAGTTATCGACGGGGTGGCGGCGCTGGCCCTGATGTCAACGGATGGATCGCAGGTCGGTGCCAGCGTCGGTCTGGTATCGCGGGTGCCGGGGAGGGCGATTGACTGTCCGGATCGCCAGACCCTGTTGCGGCTGGCCGATGATGCTCTGTACCAGGTCAAGGACGCAGGCGGCGGTTCGCTAGTCTGCGCCTGAGCTCAGGCGCTTTGACTGAGGCTGGCAACCCGGAGAGGGCAGCGGCGGCCTGGGTCAGGCCAACGTAACCACTGCCGAATACGCTGAGGTTCATGCTTGCCTCGTTATCCCGGTGAATGGGCGGTCGCTGGCTGAGGTTGCCGGCGTTGCAACGAGTGTTCCACGGCTGCGGGGCAGTCCGGTTACGCTTTGATGATAAAACTGTTGCAGGGGCGGGCTAGTGATCGTGGTTTTCCAGCGCCTGCATCAGCACCTGCACCTTGGTCAGGCTTTCCTGGTACTCGGCGTCGGCATCCGAGTCGGCAACTATGCCGCCGCCGCCCCAGACGTGGATGCGTTCTTGCTGGCGGATCAGTGTGCGGATGGTGATGTTCATGTCCATCTGGCCTTCGCAGCCGATGTAGCCGAGGCTGCCGCAGTACAGGCTGCGGCGCACCGGTTCGAGTTCCTCGATAATCTGCATGGCGCGGATTTTCGGGGCGCCGGTGATCGAGCCGCCGGGAAATGCGCCGGCCAGCAGGTCGAAGGCATCCTGTCCGGAGGCCAGTGTGCCGGTGACGCTGCTGACCAGATGGTGCACATTGGGGTAGTGCTCGATGGCGAACAGTTCCGGCACCTGCACGCTGCCGGGCTGGCAGCTGCGTCCCAGGTCATTGCGCAGCAGGTCGACGATCATCAGGTTTTCTGCGCGGTCCTTGCTGCACTGGCGCAGTTCCTCGGCGAGTGCCTGATCCTGCTGCGCGGTGCTGCCACGCGGGCGGGTTCCCTTGATCGGGCGGGTTTCCACCAGGCCGTTGTGCAGGTGCAGGAAGCGCTCCGGCGACAGGCTCAGGATGCTCGCTTCGGGGTAACTGAAGCAGGCCGCGAAGGGCGTCGGGCAGGCCTGGCGCAGGCGCAGCCAGGCGTCCAGTGAGTCGCCGCCGCAGTTGGCACTGAAACGCTGGGTCAGGTTGATCTGGTAGCAGTCGCCGGCCTGGATGTACTGTTGGATGCGCTGGAAAGACTGCTGGTAGTCGGCGCGACTTTGTTCGGCAATAAAACTGCCAGCCAGGCTGAACCGGGCGGGTGCTTCGGCTGGCTGTTGCAGGGCCTGCTGTACCTGTTTCAGCACGTCCTGGCTACAGCGCGGGTGGCTGACCAGCCAGCTACGCTGCAGCTGGTGATCGCTGAGCAGCACCCAGGCATACAGGCCAAAGCGCGCCAGTGGCAGCTGGATGTCGGCGCGGGCCCGGCTGGGCAGGCTTTCCAGCAGGCGACCAAAGTCGTAGGAGAGGAAACCGATCAGACCGGCACCAAAGGGCAGTGGCTGGTCCGGCCAGCGTGCCGGTCCGAGTTCGGCAAGGGCGCTGCGCAGGCGGTCGAACCAGTCGCCGGGATGGCTGTTGTCGCTGGCATCCAGCACCCGCAACGGGGCGGCGCTGACCAGACTGTAGCGTGCCTGTGCCAGGTTGCCGGCGGCGGAGTCCAGCAGCAGCGGCTGGGGCAGATGTCGCAGTTGCAACAGCCACTGGCTGGCATCTGCCTGGTAGGGCAGGGGGTGCAGCCGGTAGCAGGGCGCAGACACAGCGGGTTCAGTCACCCGCGCCGTCCGCAGCGGCGTCCGTGCTGCCATCCGGTTGTTTGGCCTGGGCTTCAGCTTCCTCTGCGTTCAGCAAGGTGGGCTGTTGACCAAAGTGTTTTTGTGTCCAGACAACACGCTGTTCCGGAGTCTCAGCTTCACGGCCGGTCTTCTTCAGCGCGGCCAGATGACGCTCCACCGCATGCAGACGGGTGGTCAGGCCGGCGTCGTTGGCGATCTGGATGTTCAGGCCGGGACGTGCGTTGAGCTCAAGAATCAATGGCCCCAGCTCTTGATCAAGCACCAGATCGACACCGACATAGCCGAGGCCGGACAGCTCGTAACAGGAGGCAGCCAGGTTCATAAAGCCGTTCCAGTCGGGCATCTGCACGCCGTCTACCGGGTTGGTGGTGTCCGGGTGCTTGCTGATTTTCTTGTTCAGCCAGGTGCCTTTGAGGGTCAGGCCGGTGGCCAGATCGACGCCGACGCCGATGGCACCCTGGTGCAGGTTGGCCTTGCCGCCGGACTGGCGGGTCGGCAGGCGCACCATGGCCATCACCGGGTAGCCCATCAGGATGATGATGCGAATATCCGGCACGCCCTCGTAGCTGATGCTTTTGAAGATCGGGTCGGGCTTGACCCGGTATTCGATGATCACGCGGTCGCGGTGGCCGCCCAGCGAGTACAGCCCGGAGAGGATGCTGGAGATATGGTGGCCGATTTCGTCGCGGCTGATGATCTTGCCGGAGACGGTCTTGAACATGCCCTCGAAACGGTCGGCGATGACGATGATGCCGTCACCGCCAGCGCCCTGCGCCGGCTTGATCACGAAGTCCTGGTGGTTGGCGACAATCGCATCGAAGCGGTCAATGTCCTTTTCCGTTTCGATAATACCGTACAGCTCGGGTACATGGATGCCGGCGGCGATGGCGCGTTCCTTGGTGAGGATCTTGTCATCGACCACCGGATACAGGTGGCGCTGGTTGTACTTGAGCACGTAGTCGGCATTACGCCGGTTGATGCCCATGACGCCCTTGGCCTTGAGTGCTTTCCAGGTTTGCCAGAAGAACATGGTGGTTTCCTCAGTCCTTCTGCAACAGCGCCTTGAAGCGCATCAGTTCGGTCAGTCGGTAACCGCGGTAACGTCCCATCGCCAACATGAAGCCAACCAGTACCAGCAGGATCGCCGGGAAAGTGAAGACGAAGTAGGTCAGCTCCGGAATACTCATCAGCATATGCGACAGGGTGGCGGCGATCAGAGTGCCGAGTGCAACCTTGAACGAGTGGCCGCCGCCGCGCTCTTCCCAGGTGATCGACAGGCGCTCGATAGTCATGGTCAGGATCACCATCGGGAACAGCGATACCGACAGCGCGCGTTCCAGCCCCAGCTTGTGGCTGAACAGGGTGATCACCGCGATGATCACTACCACAAAGGTCAGCACGATCGACAAGCGAGGCAGCATCTGCAATTTAAGGTGCTCAAGGTAGGAGCGTAGCGACAGGCCGAGGGCGGTGATCAGGGTGAACAGCACGATACCCCAGCCGACCTGGGTTTCACGGAAGGCCAGGGCAATCAGCACCGGGGTGAAGGTGCCGAGGGTCTGGATGCCAACCAGGTTGCGCAGAACCAGGATCACCAGTACGCCCACCGGGATCATGATCATCACCTGATAAACCTGCTGGGCATGCAGCGGCAGGCCATACAGCGAGTATTCCAGCAGTGCCGAGGCGCGGTTGTCACTGGTCATGCGGGCCAGCCGCAGGGCATTCATTTCACTGTTGTTGATGGTGAAGCTGACGCGTGGCTGGCGGCCACCCTCGATGCTGAACAGCGGCTGGTTGCCGGTCCACCAGACCAGACGGTTGTCGGGCATGCCCTGTTGGCCGGTTTCCGGGTGGAAGTACAGCCATCGCTCGCCATTGTGGCTGCGCAACCAGAGTTCAGGCTCCTGGCCGGTGGAGGCCTCAAGGCGCACGGTGTGAACCAGTTCCAGCGGGATGCGTGCGTTGGACAGCAGGATGTCGATTACCCTTGCCTTGTCCAGCACGGTGCTGCTGCGGCCGAGCAGCAGCTTGACGTTGTCGTCGGTGATGTCGTTGACCCGGCGAATGGTTTCGCTGATGAAGGTTTCAATGTCTGCCGAGTGCTGGCGTATCGGGTTGATCAGCGCCTCGGCGGCTACCTGTTCCGGGCCTTCCAGCGGAATTGGCTGACGTAGCGCGGGGGCTTCCGGGTTCTGCAGGGCGTCGCTGTAGCGTTTGGTCAGTACCAGCCGGTAATACAGCGCCTGTTTGCCCCCGGCACGGCGGGCCGACCAGGTCACCCGGCGGTTGCCCTGCACCTGGTTGATGCTGACGCCGTAATTGTTGGAGATAAAGCTTTCATTGAGGCTGATGAAATCCTGGGTCAGCGGCGGGATGAACATCTGCGCCTTGACCGGCACCCCCTGGGTGGCCTGGAACTCGAAGCGTGCATCCAGGCTCCAGATGTCATCGGTTTCGTCTTCGCGTACCGGAATATCGAGTACGTAGATCTGGTAGCCGGTGATCAGCAGGCCCAGACTGACCAGCAGGGCAATCAGGATTTTCAGGTGCGTATTGATCGATTGCATGTTGCTCTCAATGTGTGAGGGTAGAGCGGTTTGCCGGCCGCGTGCCGGTGACAAATCGTCGCGCATATTAGCATGCCGCTCCAAGCCCACCTAGAGCCCGCGAGTGGCGGCACAGAAAAAGCATAGACCAAGGTCGTGGCTGGTGCATTGTTGACAATCGGTAGGGTTGGCCCCATAGTCTGCCGCATGTTTTCCCGGCTTTATGGAGTCTTTGTAGACAATGCCTGCCGATTCCCCACAGGAAAAGCCCCCGTCACCTGCCACTGCCACCCTTGCCGATGGCGCCTTTGAACGCATTCAGCAGGCGATAGTGCAGGGTGAGCTGGCGCCCGGTACGCGGATCAGCGAGCAGTACCTGTGCAGCACCTTCGGTATTGGTCGCGGGCCGCTGCGCGAGGCGATTCGCCGGCTGGAGGGGCGCCGGCTGGTGGTGCGCACGCCACATGCCGGGGTGCGTGTGGCGTCGCTGAGTCAGGAGGAGCTGATCGAGCTGTACCATGTGCGCGAGGCACTGGAAGGCATGGCCTGCCGGCTGGCGGCACAGAACATGACCGATGCCGAGATTGCCGGGCTGCGCGAGGTGCTGGCGATGCACGAGCAGCACAGCGGGCTGAAAACCAACGAGTCCTATTACCAGCAGGAAGGCGATCTGGATATCCATTACCGGATCATCCAGGGCAGCCGCAATCGTACCCTCAGCGACATGCTCTGTGGTGACCTGTATCACCTGGTGCGCATGTACCGCTACCGCTATTCCACCACCCCCAAGCGGCCGCAGCAGGCGTTCGCCGAACACCACCGAATCATCGAAGCCATCGCCGACCGTGATGGCGAACTGGCGGAAATGCTGATGCGCCGACATATCAGCGTTTCGCGCCGCAACATCGAGCGTCAGATGCGTGAACAGCGCGACGCCACCGCATCCTCAGGAGGGAGCACGCCATGAGCAGCACAGCCGGTCAACGATTCCGTCAGGCCCTTGCCGAAGAAAGCCCGTTGCAGGTGATCGGGGCGATCAATGCCAACCATGCCCTGCTGGCCCAGCGTGCCGGCTTCCGCGCCCTGTATCTGTCCGGAGGTGGCGTGGCTGCCGGCTCGCTGGGGCTGCCGGATCTGGGCATCAATACCCTGGAGGATGTGCTGATTGATGTGCGGCGCATCACCGATGTTTGCGATCTGCCGCTGCTGGTGGATATCGACACCGGCTTTGGCCCGAGTGCCTTCAATATCGAACGCACGGTGAAAAGCCTGATCAAGGCCGGTGCCGCCGCGGCGCATATCGAGGATCAGGTCGGTGCCAAGCGCTGCGGTCACCGCCCTGGCAAGGAAATTGTCTCGACTGGCGAGATGGTCGACCGGGTCAAGGCCGCCGCCGATGCCAAAACCGACCCGGACTTTTTCCTGATTGCGCGGACCGATGCGATCCAGGCCGAGGGTGTGGATGCCGCGATCGAACGCTGCAAGGCCTATGTCGAGGCTGGGGCCGACGGCATCTTTGCCGAGGCGGCCTACGACCTGCCGACCTACCAGCGCTTTGTCTCGGAACTGAATGTGCCGGTGCTGGCGAATATCACTGAATTTGGCGCGACCCCGTTGTTTACCCGCGAGGAGCTGGCCTCGGTGGGCGTGGCTATCCAGCTGTATCCGCTGTCGGCGTTCCGCGCTGCCAACAAGGCGGCGGAAAACGTCTACACCGCGATCCGTAGCCAGGGTCACCAGAAGGATGTGCTGGACAGCATGCAGACCCGCGCCGAGCTGTATGACCGTATTGGCTATCACGCCTTCGAGCAGAAGCTCGATGCGCTGTTTGCCGCCAAGAAATAACAACTGCCTGACAGGAGATGAACGCCATGGGAACCGATAACCAGACACCGACGTTCAAGCCGAAGAAGTCCGTCGCCCTCAGCGGCACCGCCGCCGGCAATACCGCGCTTTGTACCGTGGGGCGCAGCGGCAATGACCTGCATTACCGTGGCTACGACATTCTGGATGTCGCCAACAGCTGTGAGTTCGAGGAAATCGCCCACCTGCTGGTGCACGGCAAGCTGCCGAATGCCGCCGAACTGGCCGGTTACAAGGCCAAACTCAAGGCCCTGCGTGGCCTGCCGGCCGGGGTCAAGGCGGCACTCGAACAGTTGCCGCCGTCGGCGCACCCGATGGATGTGATGCGCAGCGGCGTGTCGGTGCTCGGCTGCCTGCAGCCGGAGAAGGATGACCACAACCATCCGGGCGCCCGCGATATTGCCGACAAGCTGATGGCCAGCCTGGGCTCGATGCTGCTGTACTGGTACCACTTCAGCCACAACGGCCGGCGCATTGATGTGGAAACCGACGACGATTCCATCGGTGGGCATTTCCTGCACCTGCTGCACGGCGAGAAGCCGCGCGAGTCCTGGGTGCGCGCCATGCACACCAGCCTCAACCTGTATGCCGAGCATGAGTTCAACGCCTCGACCTTTACCGGTCGGGTGATTGCCGGTACCGGCTCGGACATCTATTCCTGCATCGCCGGCTCCATCGGTGCGCTGCGCGGACCCAAGCACGGCGGCGCCAACGAGGTGGCCTTCGAGATCCAGAAACGCTACGACAACGCTGATCAGGCCGAGGCGGACATCCGTGAGCGGGTGGCGCGCAAGGAAGTGGTAATCGGTTTCGGCCACCCGGTCTATACCGTCTCCGATCCGCGCAACAAGGTGATCAAGGAGGTGGCCCGCGAGCTGTCGGCCGAGCAGGGCAACATGAAGATGTATGACATTGCCGAGCGGCTGGAAAGCACCATGTGGGAGATCAAGAAAATGTTCCCCAATCTCGACTGGTTCAGTGCAGTCAGCTACCACATGATGGGCGTGCCTACCGCCATGTTCACCCCGCTGTTTGTGATTGCCCGCACCTCGGGCTGGTCCAGCCATGTCATCGAGCAGCGCATCGACGGCAAGATCATCCGCCCCAGTGCCAACTATGTCGGCCCGGAAGATCTGCAGTTCGTCCCGCTGAAGGATCGTAAGTAAATGAATAGCCAATACCGTAAACCGCTTGCCGGCACCGCACTCGACTACTTCGACGCGCCCGCTGCGGTAAATGCCATTGTCCCCGGTGCCTGGGCGCGTCTGCCCTATGTCTCGCGGGTGCTGGCCGAGCAGCTGGTGCGCCGCTGTGATCCGGCCAGTCTGGACGCTTCGCTGCGCCAGCTGATCGAGCGCAAGCGCGATCTGGATTTCCCCTGGTACCCGGCGCGGGTGGTCTGCCATGACATTCTCGGGCAGACCGCGCTGGTCGATCTGGCCGGCCTGCGCGATGCGATTGCCGAGCAGGGCGGGGATCCAGCCAAGGTCAACCCGGTGGTGCCGACCCAGCTGATTGTCGACCATTCGCTGGCAGTGGAATACGCCGGTTTTGATCCGGATGCCTTCGACAAGAACCGTGCGGTGGAGGAACGCCGCAACGAGGACCGCTTCCACTTTATCGAGTGGACCAAGACCGCGTTCAAGAACGTCGATGTGATCCCGGCCGGCAACGGCATCATGCACCAGATCAATCTGGAGAAGATGAGCCCGGTGATCCAGGCGCGGGGTGGTGTGGCCTTCCCGGATACCTGCGTGGGCACCGACAGCCACACCCCGCATGTGGATGCGCTGGGGGTGATTGCCATCGGTGTCGGCGGACTTGAAGCCGAGACGGTGATGCTCGGCCGCGCCTCGATGATGCGTCTGCCGGATATCGTCGGCGTGGAGCTGACCGGCAAGCGCCAGCCGGGTATTACTGCCACCGATATTGTGCTGGCGCTGACCGAGTTCCTGCGCAGCCAGCGGGTGGTTGGTGCCTGGCTGGAGTTTTTTGGCGAGGGCGCCGACAGCCTGTCGATTGGCGATCGCGCGACCATCTCCAACATGTGCCCGGAATACGGCGCCACGGCGGCGATGTTCCATATCGACCAGCAGACCATCGACTACCTGAAACTCACCGGTCGCGAGCCGGAGCAGGTGGCGCTGGTCGAGCAGTATGCGAAAACCCTCGGACTCTGGAGCGATGCGCTGCGCAGCGCCGAGTACGAGCGGGTGCTGAGCTTTGACCTGTCCACTGTGGTGCGCAATATGGCCGGGCCGAGCAACCCGCACAAGCGTCTGCCGACCTCGGCACTGCATGAGCGCGGCATTGCTGACGAGGCCAAGCTGGCGGCTGGCAAGCGGGAAGAGGCAGAGGGACTGATGCCCGACGGGGCGGTGATCATTGCCGCGATTACCAGTTGCACCAACACCTCCAACCCGCGCAACGTGGTCGCCGCCGGCCTGTTGGCGAAGAAGGCCAACCAGCTCGGTTTGCTGCGCAAGCCCTGGGTGAAGACTTCCTTCGCGCCGGGCTCGAAGGTCGCCAAGCTCTATTTGGAAGAGGCCGGGCTGCTCAGTGAGCTGGAACAACTCGGTTTTGGCATCGTTGCCTATGCCTGCACCACCTGCAACGGCATGAGCGGCGCGCTGGACCCGCAGATCCAGCAGGAAATCATCGAGCGCGACCTGTATGCCACCGCGGTGCTGAGTGGTAACCGCAACTTCGATGGCCGTATCCACCCCTACGCCAAGCAGGCCTTCCTGGCTTCGCCACCGCTGGTGGTGGCCTATGCCATCGCCGGCACCGTGCGTTTCGATATCGAGCAGGACGTGCTCGGTCATGACCAGAACGGCAATCCGGTGACGCTCAAGGACCTGTGGCCGAGCGACGAGGAGATCGATGCGATTGTCGCGGCGGCGGTCAAGCCCGAGCAGTTCCGTCAGGTGTATATTCCGATGTTCGATCTGGGCAATGTGCCTGAGGCCGAAAGTCCGCTGTATGACTGGCGTCCGATGAGTACCTATATCCGTCGCCCGCCCTATTGGGAAGGTGCGCTGGCCGGTGAACGCACGCTCAAGGGCATGCGTCCGCTGGCGATTCTGCCGGACAACATCACCACCGATCACCTGTCGCCGTCGAATGCCATTCTGCTGGACAGCGCCGCCGGTGAGTATCTGCACAAGATGGGCCTGCCGGAGGAAGACTTCAATTCCTACGCCACCCACCGAGGTGACCACCTGACTGCACAGCGCGCGACCTTCGCCAACCCGCAGCTGGTCAATGAAATGGCGGTGGTCGACGGGCAGCTGAAGAAGGGCTCGCTGGCGCGGGTCGAGCCGGAGGGGCAGGTGATGCGCATGTGGGAGGCGATTGAAACCTACATGCAGCGCCGACAGAACCTGATCATCATTGCTGGTGCCGACTACGGCCAGGGCAGCTCGCGGGACTGGGCGGCCAAGGGCGTGCGGCTGGCCGGCGTCGAGGTGATCGTTGCTGAAGGCTTCGAGCGCATCCACCGCACCAATCTGGTCGGCATGGGCGTGCTGCCGGTCGAGTTCCTGCCTGGCACCACCCGCCTGACCCTGGGGCTGGACGGCACGGAAACCTACGACGTGATCGGCGAGCGCCAACCGCGCGCGCAACTGACCCTGGTGGTCAACCGGCGTAATGGCGAGCGCCTGGAAGTCCCGGTCACCTGCCGCCTGGACAGCGACGAGGATGTGCTGATCTACGAAGCCGGCGGGGTGCTGCAACGCTTTGCCCAGGATTTCCTGCAGGCATCGTCCAACTGAACCATCACCGGGGCCTGGCGCCCCGGTGTTTTTTGTGGAGCCTGACGTTATGGCCTTTCCAGCACAAATCAGAATCCCCGCCACCTATATGCGCGGCGGTACCAGCAAGGGCGTGTTTTTTCGTCTTGAGGATCTGCCGCCGGCCTGTCAGGTGCCGGGAGCGGCGCGTGATGCGCTGTTTATGCGGGTGATCGGCAGCCCTGACCCCTATGCCGCGCACATTGATGGCATGGGCGGTGCTACTTCCAGCACCAGCAAGTGCGTGATCCTGTCGAAAAGCCGTCGCGACGGGCATGACGTGGATTACCTGTATGGCCAGGTGTCGATCGACAAGGCGTTTGTCGACTGGAGCGGCAACTGCGGCAACCTGTCGACCGCCGCCGGAGCCTTTGCCATCCATGCCGGGCTGGTTGATCCGACGCGTATCCCTGACAACGGCGTCTGTGTAGTGCGTATCTGGCAGGCAAATATCGGCAAGACCATCATCGCCCACGTGCCGGTGACGGATGGTCAGGTGCAGGAAACCGGTGACTTCGAACTGGACGGTGTGACCTTCCCGGCGGCAGAAATCGTACTGGAATTTGTCGATCCCTCGGATGATGACGGCGAGGGCGCCTCGATGTTCCCCACCGGCAATCTGCTTGACCAGCTGGAGGTGCCGGGTATCGGCCGCCTGTCGGCGACCATGATCAGTGCCGGCATTCCCACGGTGTTCGTCAATGCGGCGGATATCGGCTACAGCGGCACCGAACTGCGTGAGGACATCAACAACGACCCCGACGCCTTGGCACGGCTTGAGGCGATCCGGGTGGCCGGCGCCCTGCGCATGGGGCTGATCAGTGATCCGGCAGAGGCGCTGACTCGCCAGCACACACCGAAAATCGCCTTTGTCGCGCCGCCGCAGGGCTATCAGGCATCCAGTGGCCGGCAGATTCAGGCGGCTGATACCGACCTGCTGGTGCGTGCACTGTCGATGGGCAAGCTGCACCATGCCATGATGGGCACCTGCGCGGTGGCCATTGGCACCGCTGCGGCGATTCCCGGCACCCTGGTGAATCTCGCCGCCGGTGGCGGGGAGCGCAGCAGTGTGGTGTTCGGTCATCCCTCCGGTACCTTGCGGGTTGGCGCCGAGGCGCGCCAGCAGGACGGCCAGTGGCAGGTGACCAGGGCGATCATGAGCCGCAGTGCGCGGATTCTGATGGAAGGCTGGGTGCGCGTGCCGCCGAGCGAGTGAATCACTGGTGGCAGGCCTGCTGCAGCAGACTGGCTATATAAAGAGGCAAACAATGAATCTGGATCTAACCGGCAAGCGGGCTCTGGTCTGCGGGGCCAGTCAGGGGATTGGTGAGGCTTGCGCCCGGCAGTTGGCGGAGCAGGGCGCCGAGGTGCTGCTGCTGGCGCGTTCCGCCGAGCGGCTGCAGGCGATTGTCGACAGCCTGCCGAACAGCGGCGGACGCCGCCATGCACTGCTGGCGCTGGACGCTAACGATCGCGAGGCGTTGCTGGCAGGCGTCGGCGCCGAACTGGCGCATGGCGATCTGCATATCTGGATCAACAACACCGGCGGTCCGGCACCCGGGCCGGCCAACACTGCAGCTCCCGAAGCCTTTGCTGCTGCCTTTACCCAGCATCTGGTGAATGCCCAGGCGTTGCTGCAATTGCTGCTGCCTGGCATGCGCCGCGCCGGTTATGGACGCATTCTCAATGTGCTGTCGACTTCGGTGAAACAGCCGATTGCCAACCTTGGGGTGTCCAATACCATCCGCGCTGCGGTGGCCAATTGGGCCAAGACCCTGGCCAGCGAGCTGGGTCCGGACGGTATCACGGTCAACAATATCCTGCCGGGGCTGACCCGCACGCCGCGTCTGGACAGTCTGGTGGCGCATATGGCCAGCCAGAATGGCCGTACGGTGGAGCAGGTGGAGGCGGCGATGCAGGCGCAGATTCCGCTGCGGCGTTTTGCCGATCCGGCCGAGTTTGCCAATGTGGCGGGCTTTCTGGCATCGCCGGCGGCGGCCTATGTGACCGGTATCAATGTGCCAGTGGATGGCGGTAATACGGGGAGTCTGTAGCGGAGTTTTTTCTTCCGGGGATGGGCTTGCTTGCCGGCACCTCCTGCCGGACACGCCGTAAACCCATCCCTGGGGGCTCGCGATAGCCATCCATGGCTATCGACGGTCCTGCAGCAGCTACCGGCAAGCAAGCCAGTAGCGGATACGAGTGGATGAAATGTCAGCCGTGCAGCTTTTCGCAGGCGTGCAGGGTGTTTTCCAGCAGGCAGGCGCGGGTCATCGGGCCGACGCCACCGGGTACCGGCGTGATCCAGCCGGCGCGCTCGGCAGCCACGGCGTATTCCACATCACCACACAGGCGGCCATCGGCCTGGCGGTTGATGCCGACGTCGATAACGATGGCACCGGGCTTGATCCATTCACCCTTGACCAGCCCCGGCTTGCCCACAGCTACCACCAGTAGGTCAGCGCGGCGTACGTGCTCTTCCAGATTGCGGGTAAAACGATGGGTCACGGTGGTGGTGCAGCCGGCCAGCAGCAGCTCCAGTGCCATCGGTCGGCCAACGATATTCGAGGCGCCGACGATGGTTGCCTCAAGACCGTGCAGGTCAATGCCGGTGCTGTGCAGCAGACGGGTAATGCCGAGTGGCGTGCAGGGACGCAGCAGCGGAATGCGCTGGGCCAGACGACCGATGTTGTAGGGATGGAATCCATCCACGTCCTTGTCCGGGCGGATGCGCTCCAGCAGTTGCGAGGCATCCAGATGCGCCGGCAGCGGCAGCTGTACCAGAATGCCGTCGATCTCGGGATTCTCGTTGAGCTGATCGATCAGCTTCAGCAGCGCCTGCTGGCTGGTGTCAGCCGGCAGGTCATAGGCACGTGAGACAAAGCCGACCTCTTCGCAATCCTTGCGTTTGTGCGATACGTAGACTTCCGAGGCGGGGTCGTTGCCGACCAGAATCACCGCCAGACCGGGGACGCGCAGACCCTGTTCGGCACGTTGGGCGACACGGGCGGCTATTTCCTTGCGCAGGGAGGCGGCAATCTGCTTGCCATCGATAATGCGAGCGTTCATGGGTTTCCTGAGACAGCAAAAAATTGCCGTGATTGTCGCATGCCGGCCTGCTTCGCAAAAGCCCGGTGGCAGTTGGTCGCAGTCTTGTTCGCTAAAAGCTTGTGATAGAAGAAAAAAAGCAAATTCAGGCGTTGACGCATCTGAAGTGGCTGAGTATGATTCGCCCCGCTTCACAAACAAGGCGATGCCGGTTTGGAAGGCGGCCAGGCCCGACTGTCAGGCGCTGTAACAGGTTGTCAGACAGGCATTCTCAGGTACTTTATAGTGCCAACAGAACAGGCGCCCGTAGCTCAGCTGGATAGAGCATCCGCCTTCTAAGCGGATGGTCGCAGGTTCGAGTCCTGCCGGGCGCGCCACTGGCTCTTGGCTGGATAGTGTGAAGTAACAATATGGTGGGCGTAGCTCAGTTGGTAGAGCACAGGATTGTGGCTCCTGGTGTCGTGGGTTCGATTCCCATCGTCCACCCCATATTCTGAAACGCCAGACCCCGGTCTGGCGTTTTTGTTTCTGCAGCATGCGCGGACGTGGTGAAATTGGTAGACACACCAGATTTAGGTTCTGGCGCCGCAAGGTGTGAGAGTTCGAGTCTCTCCGTCCGCACCATTCAAGTAAAAAAGGCTGTAACGGCCGCATCAACTTCCCGATACTTCAGCGCCCCTGGCTTTTGATTAAGAAGGTCAGGTGGCTTCGTGCTTGCCGTGTGTTGCCGATAATCTGCAGGCTCTGGTGTTTTCTTATCTTCGGCAAGGTAATAGAATGTCGGGCTTTGCGAAGGATCACCGGTATTGTCTATTGCATCCGGGTGATCGTAAAACCAACATAAAACCTTTGTTCAACGAGGACTATCCATGCAAGTTTCGGTAGAAACCACCTCCGGCCTCGAGCGCCGCATGACCGTTGGCGTTCCCGCCGAGCGTATCGACAATGAGGTCAACAAGCGCCTGCAGCAGACTGCCCGCCGTGCCCGCGTGGATGGTTTCCGCCCCGGCAAGGTGCCAATGAGCGTAATCCGCAAGCGCTTTGGTGACTCGGCTCGTCAGGAAGTGATTGGTGAAGTGATCCAGTCTTCCTTCTACGAAGCCATCATGCAGGAAAAGCTCAATCCGGCAGGCGCTCCCAATGTTGAGCCGCGTCAGTTGGAAGCCGGCAAGGATCTCGAGTACGTTGCCACCTTTGAAGTCTATCCGGAAATCCAGTTGGCCGATTTTGCCGGCATCAGCGTTGAGCGTATCGAGTCAGAAGTGACCGATGCCGACCTGGACAAGATGCTCGACATTCTGCGCAAGCAAAATACCCGTTTTGAAGTGGCTGAGCGTGCTGCGGCTCTGGAAGATCAGGTCAATATCAATTTTGTCGGACGCATCGACGGTGAGGCCTTCCAGGGCGGCACTGCCGAGAACGTGGATCTGGTGCTGGGTTCCGGTCGCATGATTCCCGGTTTCGAAGACGGCCTGGTCGGCGCCATTGCCGGTGAAACCCGCGCTGTCAAGGTGACTTTCCCTGCTGAGTACCAGAACCTTGAGCTGGCCAGCAAGGAAGCAGAGTTTGAAATCACAGTGAATACTGTGTCTGCACCAGTTTTGCCGGAGATGGACGCCGAGTTTTTTGAACTGTTCGGTGTCAGCGACAGCGACCTGGATGGTTTCCGTGCCGAAGTACGCAAGAACATGGAGCGCGAGCTGTCACGCGCTATCAAGACCAAGGTCAAGACCCAGGTCATGGACGGTCTGCTCGACACCAACAGTATCGACGTGCCTGCCGCACTGGTTGCCAGCGAGATCGATCGCCTGCGCGTCCAGGCCGTCCAGCAGTTTGGCGGCGCCAATATCCAGCCTGATCAACTGCCCGCCGAGCTGTTCGAAGAGCAAGCCAAGCGTCGTGTCAGCCTGGGTCTGATCGTGGCTGAAATCGTCAAGCAGAACGAGATCAAGCCGGACAATGATCGCGTCCGTGCGATGATTGAAGAAATGGCATCTGCCTACCAGGAGCCGGAGCAGGTGGTCAGCTGGTACTACCAGAATGAGCAGCAGCTGGGCGAGGTTCAGTCGGTTGTGCTGGAAGAACAAGTGGTGGATACTGTTCTTCAGAAGGCACAGGTAACCAGCGTACAGAAGTCCTACGAGGACGCTGTCAAGCCGGCCGAGCAGGCGCTGGCCGATGAGGCTGAGCAGGCAGGCGAGGAAGCCGGCGAGCAGGCGTAACCCTGTAGCCATCAGGTAAACCAGAGAGCCAGCCTTCGGGCTGGCTCTCGTTTTTCAGCGACAGGCACGGCCATGGGGTTGGTGCACTGTACCGCACGGCCAGAGACGGAGTGACGGCAATCCATGATTAACAACAGCTTCAATCAGCTCCCCCCGGAAATTCAGGCTGCAGGCGGCCTGGTGCCCATAGTGGTCGAGCAGTCGGCCCGCGGCGAGCGCTCCTACGATATCTACTCCCGTCTGCTCAAGGAGCGGGTGATTTTTCTGGTGGGGCAGGTGGAAGACTATATGGCCAATCTGGTGGTCGCGCAGTTGCTGTTCCTTGAGTCGGAAAACCCGGACAAGGATATTCACCTGTACATCAACTCTCCGGGTGGTTCGGTCACTGCGGGCATGGCTATCTATGACACCATGCAGTTCATTAAGCCGAATGTAAGCACCTTGTGCATTGGTCAGGCCTGCAGCATGGGAGCGTTTCTGCTGGCTGGCGGTGCCGAGGGCAAGCGTTTTGCGTTGCCCAATTCACGCGTGATGATTCACCAGCCGCTGGGTGGTTTCCAGGGGCAGGCGTCGGACTTCGAAATCCATGCCCGGGAAATCCTGACTATTCGTGAAAAGCTCAACCGCATCCTGGCTCACCACACCGGGCAGTCGCTTGATGTCATTGCGCGTGATACGGATCGCGATCGTTTCATGAGTGCTGCCGAATCCATGGAATATGGTCTGATCGATCAGGTTCTGGAACGCCGTCAGAGCGCCGAATAAATATTGGGTTCCGGGCGCAGCCTGTCGCCCGGTATGGAATTTGTCACAGGCTGACCTTGCAATGGCGAATCATTGGCGCCATCTTTGCAGGCGAGATCGCTTGAAATCAGAGGTTTTAGATGACCGACATGACCAGGAAGGGAGACGACAACGGCAAGCTGCTGTATTGCTCCTTCTGTGGCAAGAGCCAGCATGAAGTGCGCAAGCTGATTGCCGGCCCCTCCGTATTCATCTGCGATGAATGCGTTGATCTGTGCAACGACATCATTCGTGAGGAAGTGCAGGAAAACCAGGCCGAGAGCAGCAGTCACAAACTGCCATCGCCCAAGGAAATCTGCGGCATCCTCGACCAGTATGTGATCGGCCAGGAGCGTGCCAAGAAAGTCTTGGCAGTGGCTGTATATAACCATTACAAGCGTCTGAATCGGCGCGGCGGCAAGGATGAGGTCGAACTGGGCAAGAGCAATATCCTGCTGATCGGCCCGACCGGTTCCGGCAAGACGCTGTTGGCCGAAACGCTGGCACGCCTGCTGAATGTGCCTTTTACCATTGCCGATGCAACCACGCTGACTGAAGCCGGTTATGTGGGTGAAGACGTCGAGAACATCATCCAGAAGCTCTTGCAGAAGTGCGATTATGATGTTGAAAAGGCGCAGATGGGTATTGTCTACATTGACGAGATCGACAAGATTTCGCGCAAGTCTGACAACCCGTCGATTACCCGTGATGTATCGGGCGAAGGCGTGCAGCAGGCCTTGCTGAAACTGATCGAAGGCACGGTCGCTTCGGTGCCTCCGCAGGGTGGTCGCAAGCATCCGCAACAGGAGTTTTTGCAGGTTGATACCCGCAACATCCTGTTTATCTGTGGTGGTGCTTTTGCCGGACTGGAAAAGGTCATTCGCGACCGCTCCGAAAAGAGTGGTATCGGCTTCAATGCAGCCGTGCGCAGTCAGGATGCAGGCAAGAAGGTGGGCGAGACGCTGCGTGATGTGGAGCCGGAGGATCTGGTGCGTTTTGGCCTGATTCCCGAGTTTGTCGGTCGTCTGCCGGTGATTGCCACGCTCAACGAGCTGGATGAGGAAGCACTTATCCAGATTCTGACCGAACCCAAGAACGCCTTGACCAAGCAGTATGGCAAGCTGTTCGAGATGGAAGGGGTTGAGCTGGAGTTTCGTGACGACGCCCTGCGTGCGGTTGCTTCTCGTGCGCTCGAGCGCAAGACAGGCGCGCGTGGACTGCGCTCGATCCTGGAAAACGTACTGCTCGAGACCATGTACGAGATCCCGTCTGCGGAGGATGTCAGCAAGGTCGTGGTCGATGAGAATGTGATCAAGGGCGAATCCAAGCCTCTGCTCATCTATCAGACTGCCGATCAGCCGAAGGCCATGCCCGAGGACTGATTATCCCGCTCTGACACCCGGCAGTCTTCGTCTGCCGGGTGTATTGATGCCTGCGTCTGCAGCATCCTGCAATCTTCCTCTCTGTTTTACCCTTGTTTTTTCCCGATAATGCCCTCATGTTGAAACGGTAACCCATAAAAGTCGGGCTGCTGTCCGACGTTTGCTGCGAGTGACTCTGCGCATGACGAATTTGATTGAACTTCCCCTGCTGCCGCTCCGTGATGTAGTGGTCTATCCGCACATGGTCATTCCGCTGTTTGTCGGTCGGGAGAAATCCATCCGTGCGTTGGAACAGGCAATGGCTGGAGACAAGCAGGTGCTGCTGGTGGCCCAGACAGATCCTGCTGTAGACGATCCAGCCGAGCGTGATCTCTACCGAATTGGCACCCGGGCCAACATCTTGCAATTGCTGAAGCTGCCAGACGGCACTATCAAGGTGCTGGTTGAGGGTGAGCAGCGCGGGCGCATTCATGCGTTGTATGAACTTGATGGAATGCAACTGGCAGACACCGAGTTGCATGATGAGGACACAATTGATGCCCGTGAGAGCGAGATTTTGTGTCGGGCATTGATGAACCAGTTCGAGCAATATGTGCAGCTGGGCAAGAAGATTCCCACGGAAGTTCTCGCTTCCCTTTCCTCAATTGAGGATGCCGCCCGTCTGGCTGACAGCATGGCGGCCCATTTGGCAATAAAGCTGGAGCAAAAGCAGGTGCTGCTTGAGGTGCTGCCGCTGCGTGAACGGGTTGACCAGTTGCTTGGGCTGCTGGATAACGAAATTGACCTGTTGCAGGTGGAAAAACGTATCCGCTCGCGGGTTAAAAAGCAGATGGAGCGCAGCCAGCGTGAGTACTATCTGAACGAGCAGATGAAGGCCATCCAAAAGGAAATGGGTGAGGACGGCCCTAACGAACTGGATGCGCTGAAGCAGAAGATTGACGCTGCCGGCATGCCCAAGGAAGCGCTGGAAAAAGCGACCTCTGAGCTGAACAAGTTGAAGATGATGTCTCCGATGTCTGCAGAAGCCACAGTGGTGCGCTCCTACATCGATTGGCTGATCAATGTGCCATGGAGCAAGGCTAGCAAGGTTCGGCACGATCTGAAGCGTGCAGAGGAGGTCTTGGAGGCCGATCATTACGGGCTGGAGGAGGTCAAGGAACGCATCCTTGATTATCTGGCGGTTCAGAAACGTGTTCGCAAGCTTAAAGGGCCGGTGCTCTGTCTGGTTGGTCCTCCGGGCGTCGGCAAAACATCGTTGGGTGAGTCGCTGGCACGCGCCACCAACCGCAAGTTTGTGCGCATGGCGCTGGGCGGAGTGCGTGATGAGGCCGAAATTCGCGGCCACCGTCGCACCTACATCGGCTCGCTGCCGGGCAAGTTGATCCAGAAGCTGGCCAAGGCCGGGGTGCGTAACCCGCTGTTTCTGCTGGACGAGATTGACAAGCTGGGCGCCGACATGCGTGGTGATCCGTCTTCGGCACTGCTCGAGGTGCTGGATCCGGAACAGAATCACAATTTCAACGATCATTACCTCGAGGTGGATTACGACCTCTCCGATGTCATGTTCGTTTGCACCTCCAATTCAATGAATATCCCTGCGCCTTTGCTGGATCGCATGGAGGTTATCCGCATTCCTGGGTACACCGAGGATGAGAAGGTTGCCATTGCCAAGCGATATCTGCTGCCCAAGCAGATCCGCAACAATGGTTTGCGTGACACTGAACTCAGTGTTCCTGATGCGGCGTTGCGCGATATTATCCGCTACTACACCAGAGAGGCCGGGGTGCGGAATCTGGAGCGGCAGTTGGCCAAGCTGTGCCGCAAGGTGGTGCGTGAGCAGACCGGAAGCAGCAAGGCGCGCAAGACAGTAACGGTCGAAGGGGAGTTGCTCGAACATTACCTTGGCGTGCGCAAGTTCAAATACGGCCTGGCCGAAGAGCAGGATCAGGTTGGCCAGGTGACCGGCCTGGCCTGGACACAGGTGGGCGGTGAGTTGCTGAGTATCGAGGCGGTAGTAGTGCCGGGCAAAGGCAAACTGATCAATACAGGTTCGCTGGGTGACGTGATGAAGGAGTCTATCAGCACTGCCTTGACGGTTGTTCGCAGCCGGGCGGCGACACTGGGCATTGCCCCCGACTTTCATGAGAAGCAGGATATCCACATTCACGTCCCGGAGGGCGCAACGCCCAAGGATGGCCCAAGTGCGGGTATCGGTATGTGTACAGCACTGGTGTCCTCGCTGTCAGGTATTCCGGTGCGCGCAGACGTGGCGATGACTGGTGAAATTACCTTGCGTGGCCAGGTGCTGCAGATTGGCGGCTTGAAGGAAAAACTGCTGGCCGCGCACCGTGGAGGCATTCGTACCGTCGTGATTCCGCACGACAATCTGCCTGATCTGAAGGAGATTCCCCAGAACATTCGTGAAGATATCGAGATTATCCCGGTGAAATGGATTGACGAGGTGCTGCAGATTGCGCTGCAATACAGCCCGAAGCCCATGGCGGAAGGGGTTGAAGATATCCTGGCAAAGGATGACAATCGTCCGACTGATGGCAAGGAGCGCGTCAGCACTCACTGAATTCGATAGGTACGCCAGAGCCGGACGCGTGCCGCTCGGCTCAACGGCTTTCCTTGACACGGTTTTTCATGGCTTGCTATAAAGCGGCCACGACCATGCAGCAAGACTTGCGGTCTGCGCCCTGGCGCAGCGTAAAGAATAAAACGATTACACCAAACTGAAAGAACAAGGGGACTCAGAGTGAACAAGTCTGAACTGATTGATGCAATTGCAGCGTCTGCCGATATTCCAAAAGCCACCGCCGGTCGTGCTCTGGACGCCGTCATCGAATCCATCACCGGTGCTCTGAAGGGTGGCGATTCCGTGGTTCTGGTTGGTTTCGGTACTTTCGCTGTCAAGGAGCGTGCTGCCCGTACTGGCCGCAACCCGCAAACTGGCGCCACCATTGAAATTAGCGCTGCCAAGATCCCTGGCTTCAAGGCTGGCAAGGCTCTGAAAGACGCTGTCAACTGATTGCGTCGGCCCTGACCGGCAGTTCGCCGGACAGGGGCCAGGCAGAGCCATGGCTTATGTCACTGTGTTAACCCACGGGTTCTGTCATTTTCGGAAGGCGCATCACCTGTGATGCGCCTTTTTTCATTTCTCGTGGACTGACAGTCTGCGACGGTATTGCAGGATGGGGGCACAATGCTGCAAAACATGAGAGACAACGCACAAAGCTGGGTCGCCAAGGTGATCGTCGGCGTTATCGTGCTTGTCTTTGCCTTGACTGGCTGGGAGTCGATTTCACGCTTTACCAGCGATGCGCAAAAGGCTGCAGAGGTCAACGGCAACGTTATTTCACGTACCGAGCTGGATCAGGCGGTATCAATCCAGCGAGGCCAGTTGTACCGTCAATTGCAGCAACTGGGTGACGGCAACTTTGATCCAAGCATGATCGATGAGGCGCGACTGCGCGAGTCAGTGCTGGACGGTATGGTTGAACGTGCCCTGTTGATCAGTGCTGCGGATGATGCTGGTTTGTATATTTCAGACAGCATGATTGACCAACTGATTCTGGCAACCCCGGATTTTCAGGTCGACGGGCGTTTTGATGCCGGTCGTTTCGATGTTGTTATCCGCAATATGGGGATGGCCTCACGTCTGCAGTTTCGCGACCTGGTTCGTCAGGAACTGAAAATGTCGCAGTTGCGCAATGCCTATGAGGCGACCGGCTTTGCCACGCTGGGTGAGCGCCGCCAGTTGGCCCGCCTGGAAAACCAGACCCGTGATTTTGCGGTGATTGAACTGCGTGTTGATGAGTCGGACATTCAGATCAGCGACGAAGAAGTGGCTGACCATTATGCTGCCAATCTGTCTGACTATATGAGTCAGGAGCAACTGGTACTGGAAACCCTGACTTTGTCGCGCAGCAGCTTCTTTGACCAGGTTGAGGTGGATGAAGGCCAGCTTGAGGCCATTTATCAGCGCGAGATTGGCAACCTGGCCGAACAGCGTCGTGCTTCGCATATCATGTTCGAAGTGTCAGATCCGGCGCAGGAACAACAGGCTCTCGAACGCCTGCAGCAGGTGGCTGAACGCCTGGCAGGTGGTGAGGACTTTGCAGAACTGGCTCGCGAGTTGTCGGAAGACTTTGGCAGTGCTTCCTCTGGTGGTGATCTTGGCTTTACTGTTGCCGGCAGCTTTGATCCGGCTTTCGAGCAGGCGCTGTTTGCCCTCGCTGAAGGCGAGGTCTCCGAGCCTGTTCGCAGCGAGTTCGGTTATCACCTGATCAAGCTGACTGCCCTGCAGGCACCCGAGGTTCCGTCTTTTGATGAAATGCGTCCCGAGCTTGAAGCAGATCTGAAGGCGGAGCAGGTCGAGCGTCGGTTTGTCGAGGCGACTCGCGAACTGGCGAACCTCTCCTATGAGTCACCTGATCTGGCTGACCCGGCTCGAGCACTGGGGCTTGAGGTTGCCGTGCACACTGGTTTTACCCGTGCAGGTGGGGAAGGCATCCTGGCTAATCCTCGGGTCGTCAGTGCCGCCTTCGAAGAGGAGGTGCTGGTCGACCGGCTAAACAGTCAGCTGATCGAGCTGGATGCAGATACTGTCGTGGTGTTGCGTGTGCGTGAGCACCAGCGTCCCGAGCAATTGCCACTTGAGGCTGTGGCTGGGCGAATTACGGATGTCCTGCGCCAGCAGCGTGTTGCCGATCAGGCACGGCAGAAGGCTGGCGAGTTGGTTGCGTCGCTGCGTTCCGGAGAGCAGCAACTGGAGCAACTGGCTGATGCCGAAGGTCTGGAGCTGAGCAAGCATGAGGCGGTGCGGCGTGGTCAGCGTGATCTCTCTGCAGTTCTTTTGCAGCATGTCTTTGCCATGCCCCGACCCGATGGAGCGGCTCCCCGCTTTGCCCACTTTGCCAGTCCGGGTGGTGGTCAGTGGCTGGTTCGCCTGACCGGTGTGACGGTGGCTGAGCAGGCCGAGGCAGAGGTCGACAACCCCATGTTTGGCGAGTTTATTGCCGGCCAGACCGCCCAGCAGGATTTCTCCGCCCTGCAGGAGTATCTGCGCAGCAAGTCAAAGATCGAACGCTACTGATCTTTGCTCGACAAAAAAAAAGCCGCACCCTGTTGGAGTGCGGCTTTTTTGTGTCTGCCATCCATGGCCGGGGTGGCCTGTGGCTCAGGCCTCGTCAAGCCCGCCCATGGCGGTAATGTTGAAGCCGCCATCCACATACATGATTTCGCCACTGATGCCGGATGCCAGATCCGAGCAGAGGAAGGCGCCGGCGTTGCCAACTTCCTCAATGGTGACATTGCGGCGCAGCGGGGTCTGGCTGGCGTTGTGCGAAAGCATCTTGCGGAAGCTCTTGATGCCTGAAGCCGCCAGGGTGCGGATCGGACCGGCGGAAACCGCATTCACCCGGGTACCTTCTGGGCCCAGGCTGGTGGCCAGGTAGCGAACGCCGGCTTCCAGGCTGGCCTTGGCCATACCCATCACGTTGTAGTTGGGCATGGTGCGTTCTGCACCCAGGTAGGACAGGGTCAGCAGGCTGCCATTGCGACCCTTCATCAGTGGGCGGCCGGCCTTGGCCAGTGCCACCAAGCTGTAGGCGCTGATGTCGTGGGCGATGCGGAAACCTTCACGGGTGGTGACCTCGGTAAAGTCACCGTCCAACTGGTCGCCGGGGGCAAAACCAACTGAATGCACGATACAGTCGAGGCCGTCCCATTGCTTGGCCAGCTCGGTGAATACCTGTTCGATCTGTGCGTCGTCGGCGACGTCACAGGGAAAGCACAGCTCAGGGCCTGAGCCCCATTCGCTGGCAAAGCCTTCAACACGACCCTTGAGCTTGTCGTTCTGGTAGGTGAAGGCCAGTTGCGCGCCTTCGCGGTGCATGGCGGCTGCGATGCCCGAGGCAATCGACAGCTTGCTGGCTACACCAACGATAAGTACGCGCTTGCCGCTGAGAAATCCCATGGTCTGCTTCCTGTAATTACGGGGTCATCTGGACCCGGTTGCTGGTAGCCGGCAGGGCGAAGGCCGCATCCAGCAGCTGACGGGTATAGTCATGCTGCGGTGCGGCGAACACCTGGTGCGCCGGTCCCTGTTCTACTATCCGACCCTGGCGGATCACCATCAGCTGGTGGCTGAGGGCGCGTACCACGGCCAGATCGTGACTGATAAACAGATACGTCAGATTGTGTTTGCGCTGCAGTTCGCGCAGCAGTTCAACCACCTGGCTCTGCACTGTACGATCAAGCGCCGAGGTTGGTTCGTCGAGCAGGATCAGCGACGGCTTGAGCACCAGTGCCCGGGCAATCGCAATACGCTGGCGCTGCCCTCCAGAAAACTCGTGGGGGTAGCGGTGCCGGCTGTCCGGATCCAGTCCGACCTCGGTCAACGCCTCGATCACCCATTGCTCGCGTTCCTGCTCAGTGCCAATCCCATGGATATCCAGCCCCTCGCTGATGATCTGTGCCACCGACATGCGCGGGCTCAGACTGCCGAAGGGGTCCTGGAAGACCACCTGCAGCTGCCGGCGCCAGGGCCGCACGTCATTCTGCGACAGCCCGTCCAGACGCTGGCCATCGAACTCGATCAGTCCCTGGCTGTCGATCAGTCGCAACAGTGCCATACCCAGTGTGGTCTTGCCCGAGCCGCTCTCGCCAACTATACCCAGCGTCTGTCCGCGTTGCAGGCTGAAGCCGGCATCGGTGACCGCCTTGACGTGATCGACCACACGGCGCAGCACACCCTTGCGTATCGGGAACCACACCCGCAGATCCTCGCAGCGCATCAGCGTCGGTGCCAGCGGATCGGCCTCCACCGGATTGCCGCTGGGGTCGGCCGCCAGCAACTGACGGGTATAGGGATGCTGCGGATCGGCAAACAGTTGCGCACAATCTGCCTGTTCGACGACGCGACCGCGATGCATGACACATACCCGGTGGGCAATTCTGCGCACAAGGTTCAGGTCATGACTGATCAGTAGCAGCGCCATGCCCAGTCGCTGCTGTAATGACTGCAACAGTTCAAGAATTTTCAGCTGGACAGTAACGTCAAGGGCGGTGGTGGGTTCGTCGGCAATCAGTAATTCCGGCTCATTGGCCAGCGCCATGGCGATCATCACCCGTTGTCGTTGGCCGCCGGACAGCTCATGCGGGTAGGCGCCAAGACGTTTTGCCGGCTCCGGGATGCCAACCAGCTCCAGCAACTCCAGGGTGCGCGCGCGGGCCTCGGCCTTGTTCAGGCCCTTGTGCAGGAACAGTACCTCGCTGATCTGCCGCTCCACCGTATGCAGCGGATTCAGTGAGGTCATCGGCTCCTGGAAGATCATCGAGATGCGGTTGCCACGCACCTTGCGCAGCTGTTTCTCGTCAGCCTGTAACAGGTCAGTGCCGCGATACAGGATGCGCCCGGCGGGGTGACTGGCGCTGGGGTAGGGCAGCAGGCGCAGGATCGAATGGGCGGTGACCGATTTGCCCGAGCCGCTCTCGCCGACCAGTGCCAGGGTTTCACCGGGGCGGATGTCGAAACTGACATCCTCGACGGCAACGCTCTGCTGTTGCCCTTGGGCAAAGCTCACCGCCAGTTGCTCGATACGGATCAGTGGCTGGTCCATGTCATTTCCTCGGGTCAAAGGCATCACGCAGGGCCTCGCCAATGAACACCAGCAGGCTGAGCATCACTGACAGCACGACAAATGCGGTGATCCCCAGCCAGGGTGCCTGCAGGTTGGATTTGCCCTGGGCAATCAGCTCGCCGAGCGAGGGCGAGCCGGGTGGCAGGCCGAAGCCGAGAAAGTCCAGCGAGGTCAGGGTGATCACGCCGCCGGTGAGGATGAACGGGAAGAAGGTCAGGGTGGCGACCATCGCGTTTGGCAGTATGTGGCGGAACATGATGGTGCGGTTGCCGGCACCCAGGGCGCGTGCCGCCCGCACATATTCCAGGTTGCGGCCCCTGAGGAATTCGGCGCGTACCACATCCACCAGCGCCATCCAGGAAAACAGCAACATGATGCCCAGCAGCCACCAGAAGTTCGGCTGCACGAAGCTGGCCAGGATGATCAGCAGGTAGAGTACCGGCAGCCCTGACCAGATCTCGATAAAGCGCTGGCCGAACAGGTCGATACGGCCGCCATAGAAGCCCTGAATGGCGCCGGCGACAACGCCGATGATCGAGCTGAGAATGGTCAGGGTCAGGGCAAACAGCACGGAAATGCGGAAGCCGTAAATGACCCTGGCCAGCACGTCGCGGGCCTGGTCATCGGTGCCCAGCCAGTTGTCCCGCGAGGGCGGTGCCGGTGCCGGCACCTGCAGGTCATAGTTGATGCTGCTGTAATAGTAGGGAATTGGCGGCCAGAGCATCCAGCCATTGCCCTGTTCCTCGATCAGCTGGCGGATATAGGGGCTGCGGTAATCGGCACTGATGGGAAATTCGCCACCGAATTCGGTTTCCGCATAACGCTTGAATACCGGCACATAAAGCTCACCCTGGTATTTCACCAGCAGCGGCTTGTCGTTGGCGATCAGCTCGGCACCCAGACTCAGCACGAACAGCAGCATGAACACATGCAGCGACCACCAGCCACGCCGATTGGCCTTGAACCGGGCAAAGCGGCGCTGATTCAGCGGGGACAGGTTGAACAGGCGCATCTCAACCCTCCCGGTTTTCAAAGTCGATGCGCGGATCGACCAGGGTGTAGGTGATGTCGCCGATCAGCTTCACCACCAGCCCGAGCAGGGTGAAGATAAACAGGGTGCCGAACATCACCGGGTAGTCGCGGTTGATCGCTGCCTCGAAGCCGAGCAGGCCAAGGCCGTCCAGCGAGAAGATCACCTCGATCAGCAGGGCGCCGGTAAAGAACACGCTGATCAGCGCCGAGGGGAAGCCGGCAATGATCAGCAGCATGGCATTGCGAAAAACATGGCCATACAGCACCCGCGACGGTGACAGCCCCTTGGCGCGGGCAGTCACCACATATTGCTTGCCGATCTCGTCGAGGAAGCAGTTCTTGGTCAGCATGGTCAGGGTGGCGAAGCTGCCGATCACCATGGCGGTAATCGGCAGCACCAGATGCCAGACGTAGTCCTTGATCTTGCCCCAGGTGCTCAGTTCTTCCCAGTTGTTCGAGGTCAGTCCGCGCAGCGGGAACCAGTCCCAGTAGCTGCCACCGGCGAACAGCACGATCAGCAGGATCGCCAGCAGGAAGCCGGGAATCGCATAGCCGACAATGATCAGTGAGCTGGTCCAGACGTCGAAGCTGGAGCCGTGATGCACCGCCTTGCGGATGCCCAGTGGAATGGAGATCAGGTAGGTGATCAGCGTGGTCCAGAGTCCAAGCGAGATGGATACCGGCATTTTCTCGATGATCAGGTCGATCACGCTGGCATCACGGAAGAAACTGTCGCCGAAGTCAAACGTCAGGTAACCCTTGATCATCAGCCAGAAGCGCTCATGTGCCGGTTTGTCGAAGCCGTACATGCGCTCTATTTCGGCGATGATGTCCGGGTCCAGTCCCTGGGCGCCGCGGTAGCTGCCGCCACTGGCGACCTCGCCGTGGATGCTGCCGGAAATGCGGCTGGTGGCTCCCTCGAAGCCTTCCAGTTGGGCGATCATCTGCTCTACCGGGCCACCCGGTGCCGCTTGGATGATCAGGAAATTGATCAGCAGGATGCCGAACAGCGTCGGAATGATCAGCAGCAAACGACGGATGATGTAGGCCAGCATGCTCAGCGATCCTCGCTCTGGCTCTGGGCACTGCGGGTGCGCAGGGCGGCTTCCTTGTCGGGGTCAACCCACCAGGTGTACAGCCCAAGATCATAGCGGGGTGATTGCTCGGGGTGGGAGAACTTGTTCCAGTAGGCTACCCGGTACACATCGGTATGGAAATTCGGTACCAGAATATGCTGTGCCCGTAGCAGGCGATCCAATGCCCGACTGTGGCTGACCAGTGCGGCCCGAGACTCGGCGCGGATCAGGCCCTCGACCAGAGTGTCCACTGTCGGGTCCTGCAGCCCCATCAGATTGCGGCTGCCGGGGTTGTCGGCGCTGCTCGAGTGCCAGTATTCACGCTGCTCGTTGCCGGGAGAATTGGACTGGCCGAAGCTGGCGACCAGCATGTCAAAGTCCCGCGAACGTACCCGGTTGATGTACTGCGAAACATCTACCCGGCGCA
This sequence comes from Halopseudomonas yangmingensis, assembly GCF_900114825.1. Lineage (GTDB taxonomy): Bacteria > Pseudomonadota > Gammaproteobacteria > Pseudomonadales > Pseudomonadaceae > Halopseudomonas > Halopseudomonas yangmingensis. Next base: position 60,880 of record NZ_FOUI01000007.1, read on the forward strand.
GGGTCATGTCGATGCCAAGGGAAGCCAGATTGCGCTTGAACGGCAGCAGAATGCGTTCGAAATCGGCCTGCACCAGCAGAAACTCAAAGCTCAGGGGTTGGCCCTGCTCGTTCACCAGACGGTCATTCTCGATGCGCCAGCCGGCCTCCTGCAGCAGTGCGTAGGCCTCACGCATCTGCTCACGGATCATGCCGCTGCCATCGGTTTGTGGCGGAATCCAGGCCGGCTCGAACACGTGCGCTGGCAATTGCTCGCGCAGTGGCTCCAGCAGCACCAGCTCATCCTCACCAGGCAGGCCGTCAGCTGCCAGTTCGGAGTTGCCAAAGAAGCTGCTGCTGCGCTTGTAGGCGTTGTGGAACAGGCGGCCATTCGACCATTCAAAGTCGAACAGCAGGCTGATGGCCTTGCGCACCCGCACATCGGCGAACATCGGCTTGCGCATATTGAATACGAAGCCCTGCATGCCCTGAGTGTTGTGGTTGGGGATTTCTTCCTGGATGATCCGCCCGTCACGCAGGGCCGGGCTGCTGTAGCCGGTCGCCCAGTTGCGTGCACTGACCTCCTGATTGAAGTCGAACTGGCCGGCCTTGAAGGCCTCCAGTGCTACCCCGGTGTCGCGGTAGTAATCCACCACCACCCGATCGAAATTGAAAAAGCCACGGCGCACCGGCAGATCGGCCGCCCAGTAGTCCTCAACCCGGCGAAAACTCAGGCTGCGCCCGGCATTCACCTGGTCGATACGGTAGGGGCCGCTTCCCAGTGGCGCTTCCAAGGTGCCGCGGCTGAAGTCCCGGCCCTGCCACCAGTGTTCTGGCAGAATCGCCATTTGTCCTAGCACCAGCGGCAGTTCACGGTTGTCGCCGTGGTGGAAATGGAAGATCACGCTGTGCGGTCCATCGGCCAGCACCTCACGCACATCGGCATAGTAGGCGCGGTAGAAGGGCGCGCCCAGTTCGACCAGGGTGTTGAAGGTAAACACCACATCGCTTGGCTTGACCGCTTCGCCATCGTGGAAGCGCGCCTGTGGGCGCAGGTGGAAACGCACCCAGAGATTGTCCGGATCGCGCTCGATCCGCTCGGCCAGCAGGCCATATTCGCTGAAGGGTTCATCCAGGGCATGGAAGGTCAGGCTGTCATAGATCAGTGACAGTTGATCGGCCGGTGTGCCGCGGCTGTTGAAACCGTTCAGGCTGTCGAAACTGCCAAACCCGGACAACCGCAGGGTGCCGCCCTTGGGTGCCTGCGGGTTGACATAGTTGAAATGCGTGAAGTCTCCGGGGTATGCCGGCGGATCACCGTAGAGGGTCAGGGCATGCTGGCCAGTGGCAGCCAGCAGGCTGGCGGGGAACCACAGCAAACAGGCGAACAGTGATCTGAGTATCACGGGCATGCAGGTCCTTGTTGTTCTAGCGGGCGGCCGGGTCGATCCACCAGCTACGGATGGCCAGTGAATAGGGCGGCGTGGCAGCCCAGCGCAGCCAGTGGCGATGCGCGATCCGGTGGTAGTTTATATGCCAGTTGGGAATTGTATAGTGCTCCCACAGCAGCACCCGGTCGAGGGCGCGGGCGGCGGCTTCCTGCTGTTCGCGGCTGCTGGCAGCCAGCAGGCTTTCCAGCAGATCGTCAACCACCGGGTTACTGATGCCCGCATAGTTGCGGCTGCCGGGAACATCGACCTGGCTGGAGTGGAAATAGCCATGCTGCTCCAGTCCGGGCGACAGGCTTTGCGGCAGTGAGGTGAGAATCATGTCGTAATCGAATCTGTCCAGTCGGGCCTTGTACTGGGCACGGTCAACGCTGCGGATATGCAGGCGGATGCCCAGTTGTTCCAGATTGCGTCGCCAGGGCTGGATGATCCGCTCAAGACTCGGGTTGACCAGCAGCACTTCGAAGGCCAGTGGTGTACCGCTGCGGGCATTCACCAGTTGGCCCTTGCGCATCACCCAGCCTGCTTCGGCGAACAGCGCCATGGCTTCGCGCAGGTGTTCTCGCGGAATACCGCGACCATCGGTAACCGGCAGACTGAAGGGCTGGGTGAAAAGTTCCGCCGGCAAGCTGTTACGGTGTTTGTCGAGGTGCAGGAACTCCTGGCCACGCGGCAGGCCCGAAGCAGCAAACGGGCTGTTCGGGTAGAAGCTCAGCGAGCGTTGATAGGCATCGAAGAACAGCACCCGGTTGCTCCACTCGAAATCGAACAGCAGGCCGAGCGCCTGGCGCACCGGGCGCTGGTCGAACGGCCGCCGACGGGTATTGAAGAACAGTGCCTGGGTCGGACTGGGGATCTGGTGTTCGACACTGCGGCGGATTACCTGGCCGTTGCGTATTGCCGGGAAGTCATAGGCTCCGGCCCAGTTGCTGGCCTTGTGATCAAAGTAGATATCGAACTGGCCGGCCTTGAATGCCTCGAAGGCGATGTTGTTGTCGCGGTAGAACTCCACTTCCAGACGCTGAAAATTGTATTTGCCACGGTTCACCGGCAGGTCACGGCCCCAGTAGTCGGCGACCCGCTCAAATACCAGCCGGCGGCCCGGCTGCACATCGACGATGCGGTAGGGGCCGCTGTTCAGACCGGGCTGGAAAGTGGTCGGGCCAAACTCCCTCCCGCGCCAGTGGTGTGCCGGCAATACCGGCAGTTCGCCAAGGCGCAGGATCAGCAGCGGGTTGTTGCTGCGGTTGAAGATAAAACGGATCTTGCGTGGCCCGAGGATATCGACCCGCTGCACATCCTGCAACATGGCGCGGTAGTCAGGGTGGCCGTGCTCGCGCAACAGGCGCCAGGAGAACTCCACATCCTCGCTGGTAATCGGCGTGCCGTCGTGAAAGCGCGCCTGTTCACGCAGGTTGAATACCACCCAGCTGCGGTCATCACTGTACTCAAGCGTCTCGGCAATCAGGCCATAGGCTGAGTAGGGCTCGTCAGCGGAGGGGTCGTAGCGGCCACTGCCGATCATCAGTGGTTCGTTCAGTTCAGTGATGCCGTAGTGATGGAAATTGCCGGTATTGATCGGGCTGGTGCCCTTCAGGGTGTAGGGGTTGACAGTGTCAAAGGTGCCGTTGGCCATCACCCGCAGGGTGCCCCCACGCGGTGCGTCAGGGTTGACGTAGTCGAAGTGGCTGAAATCCGCAGCGTACCTGGGCAGGCCGTACAGGCTGTAGGCATGGCTGCGCTGCACGTCCGCCATGGCAGGCATGGTCAGTCCCAGCAAAAGTGCAGCGCTGAGAAGCCAGGCCATGGCAGACATGGGCGTCAGGGCAGTCTCAGCATCTGCCCGACCTGCAGGGCGGAGTTTTCCAGTCGGTTGAGGCGCTTGATTTGGGCAACTTCAATGCCATTGTTTCGGGCAATGCTCCACAGGTTGTCACCAGCGCGCACCCGGTAACTGGCGGCTCCAGCCGCTTGGGTAGTGGCGGCGGGTGTCTCGGAAGTCTGCGCAATGGCTGTTCCGACACCCGGCAGTACCAGTTCCTGGCCCACTCGAATCAGAGTGCCTTTCAGGTTGTTGTGTTCACGGATCATGTCTGGGGTCAGCCCATGCCGACTGGCAATCTGTGAAAGGGTGTCCCCGCGCTGTACACGATACTGGCTGAATGACAAGCGTTGGTCGGCAGGCAGGCTGGCCAGTGCTTCGGCGAATTGATCGGCCTGTTCCAGTGGTATCAGCAGTTCAAAGCTGCCGCCGGGAGCAGTGATGCGCTGTTTGAAGGCAGGGTTCAGTTGGCGCATCTCCTCGGGGGAAATGGACGCAAGACTGGCTGCAGTGTGCAGGTCCAGTTGTTGCTCGATGCTGATACGGGCAAAGTAAGGCTGGTCGGGTAACTCTGGCAGGGCGGTGTCGTGGGAGTCTGGACTGTCGATAATCTGTGCCAGTGCCAGCAATTTGGGTACATAGTTCATGGTTTCTGCAGGCAGTTGCAGATTCCAGTAGTCAGTCGGCAGCCCCAGTGACCGGTTGCGTGCAACGGCCCGCGACACACAGCCTTCGCCGCAGTTGTAGGCGGCCAGGGCCAGCAGCCAGTCACCTTCGAACATGGCGTTCAGGCGGGTCAGGTATTCAATGGCCGCGCGGGTCGACTCGACGATATCTCGACGGCCGTCATACCAGCGATCCTGGCGCAGCGAGAAATTCAGACCGGTGGAAGGAATGAACTGCCAGATACCGGCGGCCTTGCTGGTAGACACAGCCATTGGATTGTAGGCGCTCTCGACGAAGGGCAGCAGTGCCAGCTCGAGCGGCATTTCCTGCTGGTCCAGTTGCTCGACCACATAGTGCAGATAACGGCCGGCACGCTCGGAGGTCAGTTCGAAGTAGCGCGGTTGTCCGGCATACACCAGACGCTGGCGCTCGATACGTGGATTGTCCAGCAGCGCCGGATCCAGCTGGAAACCATTGCGTATGCGAGCCCACAGATCCAGCGTTTCCTCGCTGTCGATGGCCTGTTCACGCGACGCTTCGGCGCGTCGCTGGGCGACACGCAGGCTGACCTGGCGTTCTGCTTTATGAGCCGCTTCCGGCAACACCTGTCCCTGTGCCGGCTGCTTGCTGATAGGTGCGCTGGTCTGGCAGCCGACAAGGGCTGCAAGGCCAACGGCAAGCAGTATGGTGCGGCATGATCGTTGCGGATGCCCGTTGAAACGAATCATGTCGTGGTCCTGAAAAAATTTGCCCGATTCTAGGGAGCAGGGCCTGCAGGGTCAAGTAAAAGCCTGGCGTCAGAAACTGTCCTTCCATTGACGCAACACCGCAAAGCAGTCTGCGCCGGGCGTTACAGCGCGATCGGTATGTGCGCTGGCGGCTGCCAGGGTTGCTGCCTGACGGGTGCGTAGAAAAGGATTGGTTTGTAGTTCCAGTCCAAGGGTGCTGGGCAGGGTAATGCGGTCATCCTCACGCAGTTCGGTGACTACTTCAAACCGTACCCGGATGTCGGCGTTATCCGGTTCTACAGCATGGGCAAAGCGCAAGTTGGAGAGGGTGTATTCATGCGCGCAATACAGACTGGTGTTGGCCGGCAGGCAGCCAAGCTTATCCAGGGAAGCCTGCATCTGTTGTGCAGTGCCCTCGAAAAGACGTCCGCAACCACCAGCAAACAGGGTGTCACCGGCCATTAACCACGCTTCCTGCGGGCAATGAAAAGCCAGATGGTCGAGCGTATGTCCCGGAACGCCGAGCACGCCAATCTTCAGACCGAAAAGTTCGAAGACGTCGCCATCATGCAGGCGGCGATCGATACCCTTGATCGCCGGATTGTCCGGGCCGTACACCCGGCACCCGGTGGCGGCTTTCAGTGTCAGCAGGCCACCAGTATGGTCGCGGTGGTGGTGTGTGATCAGCAGATGCGACAGACTGTAGTCCGGATGTCTGCCCAGCCAGGTAACTACCGGAATGGCGTCTCCTGGATCAACCGCAGCGACCTGCTGACTGTCATGATCGACAATCAGCCATATATAGTTGTCATTGAAAGCCCTCAGGGCAATGATTTCAGGCATGCGTCACCTCGGTCTGAACTGGTCACGATTAAGACACAGCCAGTGCGGCTTGTCAGCCCCGGGTGCAAGGCAGGAGAAGAAGATGCGCAGGCACAGGCGAGTCGGCGATATCAGTCAGCAGGATCTGCAGCAATTGCTGCAGGAGGCCCGAGACTGGCTCGATACCGAATCGGGGCGGCAGTTGTTGCTGGCTGAAGGACAAGCGCTGGAGCAGGCGATGCAACGTTGCTTCGGGCGTCATCTGGTGCAGTTCGGACTGCACCGGGAGTTGCTTCCCGGAGCCGATTGCGGCATTGCCTGCTGCTGGCGTGCCGATCAACTTGATAGCAATGCCGATTTATTGATCGAGGAAGGTGCTTGGCCGTTCGAGCCGCACTCGCTGGATGTGCTGGTCTTGCACCACGCTCTGGATTTCACCCTCGCGCCCCATGCGGTACTTCGGGAAGCTGCCTTGATGGTGCGCCCCGGCGGACACTTGCTGCTGTTCGGCTTCAATCCCTGGAGCCTGTGGGGGGGAGCGCATCTGATCGGTCGTGGCTGGTTGGGCGAGGCTGGCTTTATTGCCCCGGCACGTTTGGCTGACTGGCTGGCATTGCTCGGTTTCGGGGTGGAGAAACCCCTGTCAGGCTGTTATCGTCCGCCGCTGCGTTCGGCTCGCTGGCTTGAACGTTTGCAGTGGATGGAGCGTCGAGGCCAGCGTCAGGCGTTGCCCTGTGGGGGGTTCTATCTGCTGCAGGCGCGCCGACAAATGCCCGGCATCAACGCCGATCCGGTGCGCCGGCCATTGTTTCGCCGACTGGATGTGCCAGCGCTGACTGCCGGCTCCCGCCGCCATAGTGGTCGTCAGAGCCTGTACCGTAGCCCGTATTGAGGACAGCATGATCGAAATTTTTACTGACGGTGCCTGCAAGGGTAATCCCGGCCCGGGCGGCTGGGGAGTTCTTCTTCGCACCGGTGAACACGAAAAGACCCTGCACGGTGGTGAGCCGGACACGACCAACAACCGAATGGAGCTGATGGCTGCCATCATGGGACTTGCAGCCTTGAAGCGGCCATGTTCAGTTCGTCTGACGACCGATTCGCAGTACGTAATGAAGGGTATGCAGGAGTGGTTGCCGAACTGGAAAAAACGCGGCTGGAAAACTGCCAGCAAGCAACCGGTGAAGAATGCTGACCTGTGGCAGCAACTGGATGAGCAGGTCAGTCGTCATCAGGTCGAATGGCGCTGGGTGCGCGGTCATACCGGGCACCCGGACAATGAGCGGGCTGATCAACTGGCCAACCTGGGTGTTGAGGAAGTGCTTGCAAAGAGAGGACGCAACTGATGCGCGAAGTGGTGCTGGATACCGAAACCACGGGTATTGATCCTCGTGAAGGTCATCGGATTATTGAGATTGGCTGTGTCGAGCTGCTGGATCGCCGACTGACAGGCCGGCACTACCATGTCTATATAAATCCCGAGCGTGAGGTTGAGGAGGGCGCAATCGCCGTGCACGGGATTACCAACGAATTTCTTGTCGACAAGCCGCGTTTTGCCGATGTTGTCGATGATTTCATGGCATTTATCCGTGGTGCGCGACTGGTCATCCACAATGCAGCGTTTGATGTTGGCTTCATTGACAGTGAACTTGATCGGCTGAAGGGCAATCACGGCCGGATTGCCGGGCACTGCAGTGTGCTTGACACCCTGCAGATGGCCCGTGAGCGGCATCCGGGACAGCGCAATAGCCTGGATGCACTATGCAAGCGCTATGGCGTGGATAATTCCCAGCGCGACCTGCACGGCGCCTTGCTGGATGCCGAAATTCTGGCTGACGTCTATCTGTTGCTGACCGGCGGCCAGACAGCACTGTCACTGGCTGGTCAGGGTGGTGAAGGTGCTGACGGCAACCAGGTGAGTGCCATTCAGCGCCTGCCCGCCGGGCGCCCAGCGCTGGCAGTGATTCGTGCCAGTCAATCGGAAATGGATGCCCATCAGATGCGGCTTGAGGCACTGGCCAAGGCGGCCGGCAGTCACCGCTGGCCGGAATGAACGCACGTGCCGGTACCGGTCAGCCATCATCCTGCGCCGACCGGTTACGGTGATTCAGATCACACCCACAGATTGACTGCCAGCAGACCCACGCCACCCAGCACCAGGGTATAAGGCAGAGCCATTACCACCATGCGGCCGTAGGACAGGCGTACCAGCGGGGCAATCGCCGAGGTCAGCAGAAACAGGAAGGCCGCCTGGCCGTTGGGTGTTGCCACGCTGGGCAGGTTGGTGCCGGTATTGATGGCGATAGCCAGTCGCTCGAAGTGTTCACGGCTGATCGCGCCGCTATCCAGACTTTGTTTGACTTCGCTGATATAGACGGTGGCGACGAAAACGTTGTCGCTGATCATCGACAATACGCCGTTGGCAATGAAGAACATGCCCGGTTGCACCTCTTCCGGCATAGCCAGCACCGCATGGATGATCGGGCTGAACAGGTGCTGTTCATGGATCACGGCGACAATTGCAAAGAACACAACCAGCAGTGCAGTGAAGGGCAGCGCTTCCTGAAAAGCCTTGCCGATCTGGTGCTCATCAATCACGCCATTGAATGAGGCAATCAGAATGATGACCATCAGCCCGATAAAGCCAACCTCGGCAATATGGAAGGCCAGGCCGAGCACCAGCAGCACTGCCGCCAGCGCCTGGATCAGCAGGGCTGCCTGCTGCGGGGCCTTGCGCTTGGCCTGTTCGGCCTTGGAAAAGTCTTCAAGAACCCTGCGCACCGCGCGTGGCAGACGAGCGCCATAACCGAACCAGCCGGTTTTCTCCAGCAGCAGGCAGGTCAGCAAGCCGGCTCCCAGCACCGGCATGCTGACGGGCGCCATCAACAGGAAAAACTCGACAAAGTCCCAGTCTGCAACCCGCGCAATCAACAGATTCTGCGGCTCGCCAACCAGGGTGCAGACGCCTCCCAGTGCGGTACCCACAGCGCCATGCATCAGCAGGCTGCGCAAAAAGGCACGAAATTCCTCGAGGTGCTCGCGGGCCAGAACTTCCTCGGGATCTGGCTCGTTTGCCGGGTCAGCATTGAAGCCGGCAGAGGCAACCTTGTGATAGACGCCATAGAAACCGACAGCCACGCTAATGATGACGGCTGTGACCGTGAGCGCGTCGAGGAACGCAGAAAGCACTGCTGCAACCAGACAAAAAAGCAGTCCCATCAGTGATTTGGAGCGAATACCAAGAATAAGTCTGGCAAAAGTCACCAGCAGCAAGTCTTTCATGAAATAGATGCCGGCAACCATGAACATCAAAAGAAGAATGACCGGGAAGTTTCCCAGCACTTCCTTGTACAGGGCATCGGGGGTGGTCATGCCTATCAGCAATGCCTCGATGGCCAGCAGGCCGCCGGGCAACAACGGATAGCATTTAAGTGCCATGGCCAGTGTGAATATGAACTGCAGGATCAGCACCCATCCGGCTACCGTGGGGCCGGCCAGCCAGAAGATAAAGGGGTTGAGCAGCAGAAACAGGACGATACAGCGTTTGTACCAGGCAGGAGCCTGCCCAAGAAAGTTGTGCGCCAGTGCTGGCAGCAAGGTTGTGGACATGGTGGAGTTCCGAGAGGGAGTGGAAGAAATCTCCGAATACAGTCTGCCGCCGTTGCCGCAAGGGTCGACGGGAGTGTGCATTCGGGGTTTTCCTCGGGCGATCGGAAGCCTGTTGTGCTTGTGGGAGGGGCTGTCGCCGGGCGGCGCAATCATACTCCTTTTTTACCACTTGGCCAGCCTCTGCCTTTTTGCTGTTACAGCGGCTGGCTGGCTTGGTATAGTCGGTGACGAATAGCCGGAGAGCCGGCCATACCTCTGATCAGGAGTTATACGCATGACTGAATACCAGAGCCTGCTGGTTGAGCAGCAGGGCCACATTGCCCACATTCGCATCAACCGTCCGCAGAAGATCAACGCCATGGACGCGCCCTTCTGGGATGAGATGGTGCGCGCCTTTGATTGGGTGGATCAGACAGACAGTGTGCGTGTGGCGGTGATCTCTGGTGAGGGCAAGCATTTTTCCGCAGGCATTGATCTTTCGTTGCTGGCTCAGGCGGCTTCAGGCATGGGAAGTGACATAGGTCGCAATGCCGAGCGTATTCGTCGCAACATTCTGCGCCTGCAAAAAGCATTCAATGCCGTTGATTACTGCCGCAAGCCGGTAATTGCAGCCATTCATGGCTATTGTATTGGTGGAGCAATTGATCTGATTTCGGCCTGCGATATGCGTTATGCCAGCCGTGATGCGGTTTTCTCGATTAAGGAAATCGACATGGGAATGGCCGCCGATGTTGGCACCCTGCAGCGATTGCCGCACCTGATTGGCGATGGCATCATGCGTGAACTGGCCTATACCGGACGCAATTTCGATGCAGCCGAAGCGCTGCGCATGGGTCTGGTCAATCAGGTGTATGACGACCATGGGGCGCTGCTCGAAGAGGTCATGCAGCTTGCCCATACTATCGCAGGCAAGTCGCCGGTGGCGATCCGCGGCACCAAGGAAATGATCCGTTTTGCCCGTGATCACAGTGTTGAAGACGGTCTGAACTACATTGCCAGCTGGAATGCATCGATGTTGCAGTCCGAGGATTTGAAACTGGCCATGCAAGCGCACATGACAAAGAAAAACCCTGAGTTCAAAGACTGATCAAGCACAACAACCATCGCAGGGATGATCATGGAGAACAACAAGAAGATGCAGACTGGCGCACATTCGCTCGACCTGATCCGGGATGAGCTGTTCGCCAGCATGGGTGAAGTCGAAGACCTGTTGCAGCAGTATCTTGAGGACCGTAGCAACGGCAGCCTGTTGCAACAGGCGATAGACGGCATGCAGCAACTGCGCGGCACGCTTGCCCTGGTGCAGCTCAAGGGCGGAGCCTTGTTGCTAGAGGAAATGGTCGCGCTGGGCAATGAGATACCCGTGCATGATGGCGATAGCCACAATGCCGCGTTGTCTGCGATTTGCGACAGTCTGTTCCTGTTGCAGCGCTATCTGCCCTTGTGCCGGCAGAAGGGCGCTGAAATTCCCGAATTGCTGCTTCCTGGCATCAACCAGTTGCGTGCCCTGCGTACAGCGGCGACACAACTGAGTGATAGCCATTTCTGGGATCTGGATCTGGCGACGATCGATCTGCGTCAGCGTCCGGCAGGTAATCCTGTTGATGCAAAAACCCACGGTCGTCTGCGCCAGATGTACCAGATTGGCTTGTTGGGTTTGTTGCGCAATGAAAATCTTTCATCTTGCAGGCCAATGTTGCAACGCGCTCTACAGCGTCTTCAAGGCACTGTGGATGCGCGGACGGTGACCCTGTGCTGGATGGCTGATGCAGCTCTTGAGGCCATCGAGCAGACGCCCTTGCGATTGGATCCAATGCGTAAACGGCTGTTTGGGCGGCTTGATCGCGAACTGCGCAGCCCTGGCCAGGCATCCGATGAGAGTTTGCATGCTCTGGTCAAGGAGTTGCTGTATCTGGTCGCCCTGGGTCGTGATGGCCTGCCGCTTGCGGATGCGGTAAGCACAGCCTGCCAGCTGCCACTACCCGACTGCACAGAAGCCGAGCTGGAATCGGCATTTGCCAGCTTGCGAGGTCCCGGCCTGGATGTGATGCGTTCAGTCGCCGAAGCGCTGCAGGAGGAGATTGCCGCTTGCAAGGACATGCTCGATTTGCTGGCACGTAACGCGGCGGACGTGGAGCAGACGCTGGACAGTCTGGGGCAAGCCCTCGAGCGACTCTGGAAGACGCTGTCGATGCTCAATCTGAACGGCGTGTCTGCCTTGTTGCGTGCTGCTGCCCAGTCCCTGGAAAACTGGCAGGCAGGCGATGTAGACAGCCTGGAGCAGGTGGCTGATACCATTTTGCAGGTCGAGCGTGCCGTTGGGCGTTTGCAGAGCGAATTGCTTGATCCGGGCTCGGACCACAAGGGTTCCAACGATGCCGGCAATTTGCCGGTGGAGCTCAAGGAAGCGCGGATTGTACTGATTGACGAGTCTCAGGCCGGCCTGGCGCTTGCCAAACGATCCATTACCGCTTACCTCGAATCGGGTCTTGACCGGATGCACCTGCTGAATGTTCCGACCACGCTCGAAAGCGTACGCGGGGCGTTGACCTTCCTCGGTATGTCTCGCGCTGCTGCGGTTGTCGAACAGGCGGCACGTTTCATTCAGGAAGTGATGCTCGCAGAGAACGCCAACCTCAGTGATAACCAGCTGGAAACTCTGGCTGATGCCCTGTCGGGGATCGAGTTCTATCTTGACTCCAGTGAGTTGTCTGCCGTCACGGCAAGAGACATCCTGCGGTTGGCCGAGGACAGCATGGAATCCCTTGGTTATCCGGTAGGCAGTGACGCGGCACATGATTGACCGGACGTCAAGCTTCACACCGCTGGCAGGCGTGCCGCAAAGCACTGCACAGCGGGTTGTGCTGATCAGCGGGGAGCTGGTTGCAAGCCTGGACGGGCGTGTATTGCTCGATCCCGATCAGGCACGCTTTCTGGTGGACGTGTCCGGGCGAATCAGTCTTGGGCATGTGGATGGACAATTGTGCGAAATGTGGCAAGTGGCACATCCCGACTCGGCCGGGGGGCTGGTCTGGCATGAATTGCGCAGCGTTATTGGTCAGGTTGACTCGCTGACCTTCAGGGTTCTGGGGCTGGCCAGACAGCTTGCCGAGTGGCAGCAGAGTCATCGCTATTGCGGTAGCTGCGGAGCGCCAACCCGACTGGTCGAGACTGAGCGGGCATTGCAGTGTGAAGCCTGCGATTTGCGGCAATACCCCAAGCTGGCACCCTGCGTAATTGTTCTGGTGACGCGGGGAGAGGAGTTGCTGCTGGCGCGGTCACCGCGCTTTCGCCCCGGTTTTTTCAGCACCCTGGCAGGCTTTATTGAGCCGGGCGAATCGGCTGAAGAATGTGTTGAGCGTGAGGTGGCTGAGGAGGTCGGCTTGCGCATCGGACAGTTACAGTATCTTGGTAGTCAGAACTGGCCTTTCCCCAATTCCCTGATGCTGGGCTTTCATGCCAGTTACCTGTCCGGCGATATCGTTCCCCAGCCGGGCGAGATTGAAGAGGCTGACTGGTGGCATCCGGATCATCTGCCGGGATTGCCGCCGCAAGGCAGTATTTCGCGCTGGCTGATTGATTGTCACCTTGCAGACTTGCGTGGCGAGCCCCGACCTCCGATTCCTCACTGAGAGCCCTTGAGCATGCTGCAATTTATCGGCCTTGGCGTCATTCTGTCACTTCCGTTGCTGTTGCTGCTGGTTTTGTTTGTGCGGCTGGTATGGCGCCGCCAGTGGATCGCTGGCTGGCTATACGGGAATGTGCTGGTGCTGTTTGCCGTCGTGCTCGTAATTGGTGGCGCGGCTGCTTGGGAGCTGCAGAGTTTTCGATCGCTGGCTGTCTCTGAGCCTGTGCTGAAGGTGAAGGTCAGCCAATTACAACCCGCGCTCTATCGTCTGACACTGGATCAGGCCGGCAAACGGCGGATATTTGATGTCTCGGGTGATTTGTGGGAGCTGGATGTTCAAGTGTTGCGCTGGAAAGGACTGAGTGCGGCGATTGGTCTGGAAGACGGCTATCGGCTGCATCAGCTACGAGGACGCCATCTGGGCCTGGAAGAACAACAGCGAACCATTGCACACAACACCCATCCGCTGCACGGATCGCCATCCTGGCGGGATCTGTGGTTCTGGCTTGAACGTTGTGACCGGCCTGTGCTTGTTGAAAGTGATGCTTTTACGCTGGCCTATATGCCTCTTGCGGACGAGGCGGAATTTGCTGTGCGCATCGGTGTTACCGGTCTGATACCGGAGCCGTTGAATGCTGCTGCAATGCGTGCCCTGAGGCCCTGAAAGTCGGGGCTGCGGAAATATCCGGCAGCCCCGTGTGCCCTGTCAGGAAGGTACTGATCAGGAGAGCATGCCGCCATCCACGTTGATGGCAGTGCCTGTGGTGTAGCTGGATGCGTCGCTGACCAGATACAGCACTGTGCCAGCCATCTCGCTGGGGTCTGCAGCACGACGCAGCGGAATGCGTTCCAGCGCACGCTTGAGAATGGCGTCATTGGTGGTCAGGGCCGAAGCAAACTTGGTGTCGGTCAGGCCTGGGAGCAGGGCATTGCAGCGAATGCCGAATTGCGCGCATTCCTTGGCAAACACCTTGGTCATGTTGATTACGGCGGCCTTGGTGATTGAGTAGATGCCTTGAAGCTCGCCAGGTACTATGCCGTTTACTGATGCCACATTGACGATAGACCCGCTACCGTTCTCACGCATCAGCTTGCCGGCTTCGACAGACATGAAGAAGTAGCCGCGAATATTCACATCAACGGTTTTCTGGAAAGCACCAAGATCGGTATCCAGTACGTTACCGAAGTAGGGGTTTGCGGCCGCATTGTTTACCAGAATGTCCAGCTTGCCGAACTTTTCACGGATTGCCTGAACTGTGGCGCTGATCTGATCCATATCACCAATATGGCAGGCCATGGCCACGGCCTTGCCGCCGCTGGCGGTAATGGCATCTGCTACCGCCTGGCAGTCATCGAGCTTGCGGCTGGAAATAATAACCTGAGCTCCCTGTTGGGCCAGCAGGCGTGCAATGGCTTCACCGATACCACGGCTTGCACCGGTTACCAGGGCAACTTTGCCGTCGAGGTCGAACAATTGGGTTTTTTGCATGGGTCGGTCCTGTTGGATGTCGATAACGCTCAAAGCGTCGATTTTTTAATGACGGCAAGACTCATCTGTTCCAGCAACCGGTTCATGTGAATGAACTGGGCGAAGCGCTGGTCGCGTGTCTGGCCATGGAAATAACGGTAGTAGATCTGTTGGACAATGCCGGCAAGACGGAACAGGCCGTAGGTGTAGTAAAAGTCGACGTTGTCGATGCGAATGCCGGCGCGCTCGGCATAGTAGTCGACGAACTCCTGGCGCGTCAGCATGCCGGGTGCATGGCTTGGCTGGCGGCGCATCAGTTGAACCGGCGCCGGGTCGCTCGCTTCGATCCAGTAGGCAAGACTGTTGCCGAGATCCATCAGCGGGTCGCCGATGGTGGTCATCTCCCAGTCCAGTACGCCGATGATGCGCATGGGATTATCCGGATCCAGTATCACATTGTCGAAGCGGTAGTCGTTGTGAACCAGTCCCGGCTTGGGGTGGTCCGCGGGCATCTTGTCGCGCAGCCATTGCATGACGTCAGTCCAGGCTGGCGCATCTTCGGTCAGTGCGCGCTGGTAGCGCTCAATCCAGCCCTCTATCTGGCGTTTTACATAGCCTTCCGGCTTGCCAAGGTCACCCAGTCCGCAGGCCTGATAGTCGACATTGTGCAGTTCAACCATGCGGTCGATAAAGCTCTTGCAGAGTTCACGCGTGCTCTGTTCATCAAGTCCCAGTTCTGCCGGCAGGTCTGCCCGCAGAATGACTCCCTTGATGCGCTCCATGACATAGAATTCGCAGCCAAGTACGGACTCGTCGGTGCAGTGCACGTAGGCTTTGGGGCAGTAGGGAAAGCCGGCATTGAGCTGGTTCAGAATGCGGTATTCGCGGCCCATGTCGTGGGCGGACTTGGCCTTGTGACCGAAGGGGGGGCGCCGCAGCACAAAGTCCTGTTGGGGATAGCTGATCAGATAGGTCAGGTTGGAGGCGCCGCCGGGGAACTGGCGGATTTGCGGACTTCCTTGCAGGCCTGGAATGTGTTGCTTGAGATACTCGTCAACGCGTGCTGTGTCCAGCTCCTCGCCTTCGCGAATACCGGTTGCTTGATCGGTCAAAGTCATGGGTCGGTCTGCTACCTGTTGCAATAGTGGCAGTCAATCTAACCGACAGGGGCAGGGGCAACAAGCTGGAACGGGCGTTTGAAAGCGTTTATCAGGCAGGGTGTTGTTTGTGGATTGGCCGGGGTGATGAATCACCCCGGCCATGTCCGCATCAGGCCGGGAACAGCTCGCTGAGCTTCAGTGCCAGCATCATGTCGCCTTCGGCGCGCAGCTTGCCAGCCATGAAGGCCTGCATGCCATCGGTCTCACCGGTCATGACGCCAACCAGAGTGGCAGTGTCCATGATCAGGGTGACGTTCGGAGTGCCGGCATCGCCCTGGGCGACGGCGCAGGTGCCATCCTTGACGGTGACGTTGAAGTTTTCACCGTCTTCGATGCTGAACTGGAATACCAGATCCAGGCCGGCGGCAGCGCTGGCGTTGAACTTGGATTCCATATTGCTGATGATGTCTGCAACAGTGGTCATTGGCCTGTCCTTATCTGTGTGTCATTTCAAAGGGTTCAACCCTTGGGCGGGTTGCGGGTCATCTGTAGGTCACCAGGTCGGGGCGGGGGTCAATATCAAGATGGGCCCGGCAATTGAAGCCGGCCAGACTGATTTTTTCCCGGCCGAACTGCAGGCGGGTTACAGAGGTATTCACGATCTGCCAGTTGAGCTCGAAAGCGCTTGCAACAGGCATTTGCGTGATTTGTTGTACGGCTGCGGTAATCGCGCCACCGGACGTAAAAACAGCAATATCATTACCGCTGTCGGCCTCACGCTGCAAACGCTGCAGGCCGTTGAGGACCTTTTCGGCATAGTGTTGCCAGCTTGGGCAGCCAGCAGGCAGCGCTGTGTCGCTAACCCACCAGCCAATTATGCGGCTGAAGATTTTCTGGAATTCCTTGCGGTGCTGCCCGGCGTTTTCAAGATAGAGCATCGCCTCAGGCTGGCTCTCCAGCAGTCTGGGCAGATAGGCCTTGATGACGGTGTCCGCGGGATATTCATTGAATGCAGGGTCTGACTCAAAGAGTCCGGTTGATCCGGTCATTTGTTGCAGTGCATGTTTGGCGGTATCAGACTGGCGCAACATGCTGCCGCTCAAAATCCGCTGGAAAGTCACTGCGGTTCGTTGCAGGTGCTGGCCAAGAACCTGAGACTGGATCACACCAAGCGGCGACAGCACGTCATAATTGGCTGCCCCGAGTGAAGCCTGTCCATGTCGGATCAGATAGATGCTGCCCACTGTGTTTACCCGCCTTGTTGATCTGTCTGAGGGTATGAGTGCCGGCAAGGGCTGTCAACAAAAATCATACGATCGTTTGAATTCCTCTGTTGCCGGAGGTGTCCGCAGTGTTGTCTGCATCCTGTATGCTCTAGGCAAACACTAGATCAATCCAGCTAGACCAAGGAGCCTGCAAGGTGGAGTGGATGTCCGAATATGGCCTGTTTCTGGCCAAGGTTATGACCGTCTTGTTGGCGGTTTTGGCGGTTATGTTGATGGTCGCTGTCAGCCGTGGGCAGCGTCGCCGTGGCGAAGGGGAGTTGCAGGTGACGCCGCTAAACCAGCGGCTCGAGCGCATGTCGGACCGTCTGGCCGCGAGTGTTCTGTCTCGCCCCGGACTGAAACAACGCAACCGGGAACGCAAACGTCTGGACAAGGCGCGGGAAAAGGAAGCCGAGAGTCGCCCGAGGGTATATGTGCTGGATTTCCACGGCGACATCAAGGCCAGTGCACTGGAAGGGTTGCGCCACGAGATTACCGCAGTGCTTGAACTGGCACGCCCCAAGGACGAGATTCTGGTTCGACTGGAGAGTGGGGGAGGTATGGTCCATGCTTACGGTCTGGCTGCGGCACAACTGGTGCGTGTCCGCGAGGCCGGCATCCCGCTGGTGGTCAGTGTTGACAAGGTGGCTGCCAGCGGTGGTTACATGATGGCGTGTATTGGAGATCGTATTTTGGCTGCGCCCTTTGCCATGCTCGGTTCTATTGGCGTGATTGCGCAGTTGCCCAACTTCAATCGATTGCTGAAGAAGCATGATGTGGATTTTGAGATGCTGACGGCAGGCGAGTACAAACGGACCCTGACACTTTTTGGTGAAAACACCGAGAAAGGTCGGGAGAAATTCCAGCAGGATCTGGAAAACATCCACAAGCTCTTCAAGGAGTTTGTCAGTCGTTACCGGCCTGAACTCAATGTTGGCGAAGTAGCTACCGGTGAGGTGTGGTTTGGTAGTGAGGCGCTGGAGCGCTCACTGGTTGACAGCCTGATTACCAGCGACCAGTACATCAGTAGCAGGGTGGCAGATGCAGACCTGTTCGAGGTGCATTTTGTCGTGCGCAAGCGCTTGCAGGAAAAGCTTGCCGGCAGCTTGTCGACAGCTGTCGACCGCTTGCTGCTGACATGGCTGTCGCGTTTGAACAAACAGTATTTTCATTAGGAGTGGCACATGTCTCAATTCAAGGCACTGGTAGCACAGGAGCAGGATGGGCAGTTCAAGTTGGCACTTGCCGAGCGGCACATTGATGATCTGCCGGCTGGAGAAGTACTGATTCGCGTGCGCTACTCATCACTCAATTTCAAGGATGCCCTGTCGGCCACGGGCAACCGCGGAGTCACTCGCAGCTATCCGCATACACCGGGTATTGATGCTGCCGGCGTGGTGGAAGCGTCTTCGGTAGGCGAGCTTGCGCCCGGTGATGAGGTGATTGTTACCGGCTATGATCTGGGTATGAACACCTCTGGTGGGTTTGGTCAGTACATTCGCGTGCCGGCTGCCTGGGTGCTCAAGCGTCCGTCTGCCTTGTCGCTGCGCGACAGCATGGTGCTGGGTACCGCTGGCCTTACGGCGGCGCTCTGCATTGACAAGCTTGAACAGGCCGGCCTGTCGCCCGATGACGGTCCGGTTCTGGTGACCGGGGCTACAGGAGGGGTGGGCAGTATTGCGGTGGCTCTGCTGTCACGCCTTGGTTATGAGGTGGCTGCATCCACGGGCAAGGCGCTGCAGGCTGATTTCCTGAAAGGTTTGGGTGCCCGGCAGATCGTTGATCGCAGTGTGCTGGAAAGTGGCAAGGAAAAGCCCTTGCTCAAGGAACAGTGGGCCGCAGCAATCGACACTGTGGGTGGCGATATTCTGTTCAATGTGCTCAAGTCGCTGCGTTACGGCGGTAGTGTCGCCTGCTGTGGGCTGACTGCCGGTGTGCAGTTCCAGGCCAGTGTGCTGCCATTCATCTTGCGCAATGTGAATCTGCTGGGCGTTGATTCTGTCGAGCAACCGCTGGTGGTCAAGGCGTCGATCTGGGATCGCCTGTCGGTACAGTGGAAAACCGATCTGCATAACCTAGAGCATGAGGTGTCACTGTCGGAATTGCCTGAACAGGTTGAGAAGATTCTTGCGGGCCGCATGATTGGCCGGGTGGTCGTGCGCGTCGATTGAGCAGGATATTGCACCCACAAAAAACCCCGGCAAGCCGGGGTTTTTTCAGAGCTTGAGTGCTGCGGCCTAAGCCGGCACCCAGTCAGCAGCTATTAGCCGATGATCTGGATGTTTGCAGCCTGCTTGCCCTTGGGACCAGTAGTGATGTCGAAGGACACCTTCTGGTTCTCGGCCAGCGACTTGAAGCCCTGTACCTTGATTTCGGAGAAGTGGGCGAACAGATCATCACCGCCACCGTCCGGAGTAATGAAGCCAAAACCCTTGGTGTCGTTGAACCACTTAACAGTACCAGTTGCCATTTCGGATAATTCCTATTCAGTTTTGTTAAACGAGCCGAAGCTCATCAAGCGTGGGAATCAAAGATTACGAGAATGACAAACTTACGTACTGTTTAGTGCGCTTGCAGCCTACAACTCTATCTTGAAAACCTACGCGCTTGACGGTCCGGCAAAAGCCGGTGCCCGTCAAACGGATTTCAGTATACGCCAGATTCGGAAAATAACACCCCCGAAAGGTAAAAATATTCCTCAGCCTTCGCCGCCGCCGCGGCGGTAGGGAAAAACGTCGAGTACCTGACCTTCCAGAATGCGTTGTTGGATGCCTTTCCAGTAATCGGCTTCGAACAGATCGCCGTGCAAGCTGGCAAACAGTCTGCGATGTCGGATGTCAGCAAACAGGAATACCGGAAACTCCTCCGGGAAAACATCATTCGGCCCGACGGAGTACCAGGGCTCGCTCGACATTTCCTGTTCCGGGTACATGGCTTCGGGAATGTGCCGGAAGTTCACTTCTGTCAGGTAGCTGATTTCGTCGTAATCATAGAAGACCACGCGGCCGTGACGGGTGACGCCGAAGTTCTTCAGCAGCATGTCGCCGGGAAAGATATTTGCCGCAGCCAATTCCTTGATTGCCTGACCATAATCCTGCAAGGCTTCGCGAGTCTGGGTCTCGCTGGCGGTTTCAAGGTAGATGTTCAGCGGTATCATCCGGCGCTCGGTCCAGCAGTGACGGATCAGGATGGTGTCGCCTTCTTCGACCACGGTGGAGGCGGCGACTTCCAGCAATTCGGCGAGACATTCAGGTTCGAAGCGGTCTCTGGGGAAGCGGAAATCGGCAAACTCCTGAGTGTCTGCCATCCGGCCAACCCGATCGTGGCGTTTTACCAGCCGGTATTTTTCGATCACAGTCGAGCGTTCAATATTTTTTGAAGGGGCAAACTTGTCCTTGATGATCTTGAAGACAGTGTTGAATCCGGGCAGCGTGAATACACTCATCACCATGCCACGCACACCTGCAGCCATTTCAAAACGGTCGTCAGTGTGCTCCAGGTGGTCGATCAGTCCGCGGTAAAACTCCGACTTGCCCTGTTTATAGAAACCTATGGCGGTATAGAGTTCGGCAACGTGTTTGCCGGGCATCAGTCGCTTTAGAAAACGTATCAGCTTGCGTGGAACAGGAGCGTCCACCATGAAATAGGAGCGGGTAAAGGAGAAGATGATCGATACTTCGCTCTCGTCCGTAATCAGCGTGTCAACAGCAATGCCTTTGTGCTCATGATGAATCAAGGGCAAAACGAAAGGCCATTGCTCGCCCTGACTGAGCACGCGACCAACCAGATAAGCGCCCTTGTTGCGATAGAACACCGATTGCACCAACTCCACAGCCAGTTGGGTATCCATCTGAGCCCAGTCAGGCAGGCCGCGGCGAAGCTGTGCCACTATCATGGCCTGGTCGCCCACCGGATCTGCCCAGGGCACATCAAAACTGAATTCTTCAAGAATTTCCCGCACCAGGTTTTCCAGTGATCCGTTGGAGACAAAGCCTCGGGTCAGCTGCACCCGGGAGGGGATCCGGTGGGCCGGGCGCGTGCTGTGGACGAACATGGTCTGATCGCTGATCAATTCGTGCTGGTGCAGGCTGCAGAAAATCGAGTTGAACCAGGTTTCTGCCAGCTCGTCATCAAAGCGTCCATTTATGATGTCGATGTAAGCCAGGCGAATTTCCGGCCAGCGTGATGCGTCCAGAATGCCGCTCTGCTCGGCTTGCAGCAGCAGGGCGTCAGCGGTGACCTGTACCTGTTCCTCGTAGAGGTTGATACGTGCGGTTGACGCCTCCTGTATGCCGTCCCATTGAGCCAGCTCAAAGCGCAGGCGCGCACCTTCAGTGATGTCACGAAAAGCTGCGCGATACAGGTCGAAACCATCAAGTATCAGTTGCGCAATGCGAGAGGCAGAGTAGGGCATGGGCGAGTATCCGGGAAGCTGGAAATAAGGCAGTTATGCGTGCACTGCCTGGCAACGGCCTGCCGGTGGCAGGCCGTTGCCAGGGAGTTACTGGATATTTTCCTGCTCGGTGAACAGGTCACTGAACAGCATGCTGGACAGGTAACGTTCGCCGGAGTCAGGCAGTACCACGACCAGCGTCTTGCCCTGCATCTCAGGCTCATGGGCAATGCGCACAGCCGCGGCCATGGCGGCGCCACAGGAAATGCCGCAGAGAATGCCTTCCTCTCGCATCAGGCGCAGAGCCATGGCCTTGGCTTCGTCGTCGCTGACCAGTTCGGCGCGGTCAATCAGCGTCAGGTCGAGGTTGCCGGGAATAAAGCCGGCACCCAGTCCCTGGATCTTGTGAGGGCTGGGGGTCAGTTCCTGTCCGGCCAGTGCCTGGCTGATTACCGGTGAGCTGGTGGGTTCTACCGCCACGCTGATGATTGGCTTGCCACACTGCTGCTTGATGTAACGCGATACCCCGGTCAGGGTACCGCCGGTGCCAACACCGGCGACAAAGACGTCAATGGCACCGTCGGTGTCCTGCCAGATTTCTGGTCCGGTGGTCTTTTCATGAATAGCCGGGTTGGCCGGGTTCTCGAACTGTTGCAGCAATAAATGATCAGTAGGACTGGCGGCCACGAGTTCGCCGGCTTTGGCGATCGCACCCTTCATGCCCTGAGCAGGTTCGGTCAGCACCAGTTCAGCACCCAGCGCCTTGAGTACCTTGCGCCGCTCAAGACTCATCGAGGCAGGCATGGTCAGCACCAGCCGATAGCCACGGGCGGCGGCAACAAAGGCCAGAGCGATGCCGGTATTACCGGAGGTCGGTTCGACCAGAGTCATGCCGGGCTTGAGTACGCCACGCTGCTCGGCATCCCAGATCATGCTGGCACCAATGCGGCACTTCACCGAGTAAGCCGGGTTGCGGCCTTCGATCTTGGCCAGAATGGTGACGCCGGCGGGGCCGAGACGATTGATACGGACCAGTGGGGTATTGCCGATGGATTCGGCGTTGTCGGCGTAGATCTTGCTCATGACGGACTCCTGCTCATTCAGTCAGTGAATACTACATCCCGGTTCACACTGCTGCTACCGTCACGTTATAGTCATGCGCCCCGGGCGAGCACTGCGTCGCCGCCGTTATAGATTCCGTTGAGGACAACCGAATGAAATTCGAAGGTACCGCTTCCTACGTTGCCACCGACGACCTGAAGCTGGCAGTGAATGCTGCCATCACCCTGCAGCGCCCGTTGCTGGTCAAGGGCGAGCCGGGCACCGGCAAGACCATGCTGGCCGAGCAACTGGCTGAGTCGCTGGGTGCCAAGCTGATCACCTGGCATATCAAGTCGACCACCAAGGCCCATCAAGGTCTGTACGAGTACGATGCGGTCAGCCGCCTGCGCGACTCGCAACTGGGTGAGCAGAAGGTTCATGACATCCGTAACTACATCAAGAAGGGCAAGCTGTGGGAGGCCTTCGAGTCTGACCAGCGCGCCATTCTGCTGATCGACGAGATCGACAAGGCCGACATCGAGTTCCCCAACGACCTGTTGCAGGAACTCGACAAGATGGAGTTCTACGTTTACGAGACCAACGAGACGATCAAGGCCAAGCATCGCCCGATCATCATCATTACCTCGAACAACGAGAAGGAACTGCCAGACGCCTTCCTGCGTCGCTGCTTCTTCCATTACATCGCCTTCCCTGATCGCGACACCATGAAGAAGATCGTCGAGGTGCATTTCCCCGGCATTCGCAACGAGCTGGTGGCCGAGGCAATGGACATCTTCTTTGACGTGCGCAAGGTGCCGGGCCTGAAGAAAAAGCCCTCGACCTCCGAGCTGGTGGATTGGCTTAAGTTGCTGATGGCGGACGAGATCGGCGCTGAAGTGCTGCGCGAGCGGGATCCGACCAAGGCCATCCCGCCAATGGCCGGAGCGCTGGTGAAAAACGAACAGGACGTGATGCTGCTGGAACGCCTGGCCTTCATGACCCGCCGGCAGAATCGCTGAGACGGTACAATTCAAGGGGGTGCCCGATGTTGCTGGGCCTGTTCAATGAAATGCGTGCGGCCAAGGTGCCGGTGTCAGTGCGCGAGCTGCTCGACCTGATCAATGCGCTGAAGCACCACGTGGTGTTTGCCGATATGGACGAGTTCTACTATCTGGCGCGCACCGTGATGGTCAAGGACGAGCGCCACTTCGACAAGTTCGACCGTGCCTTCGGCGCCTTCTTCAAGGGGCTGGAGAATCTGGATCAGTTGCTTGAGGCACTGATTCCCGAGGATTGGCTGCGCAAGGAATTCGAGCGTTCGCTGACCGATGAGGAGCGCGCCAAGATTCAGTCCCTCGGCGGGCTGGACAAGCTGATCGAGGAGTTCAAGAAGCGCCTTGATGAACAGAAGGAACGCCATCAGGGCGGCAGCAAGTGGATTGGCACCGGCGGTACCAGTCCGTTTGGTTCGGGCGGCTACAACCCCGAAGGTATCCGCGTTGGCAATGCCGGGCAGCGCCAGGGCAAGGCAGTCAAGGTCTGGGATCAGCGCGAGTACAAGAACCTCGATGACCAGGTGGAGCTGGGCACGCGCAACATCAAGGTAGCGCTGCGTCGGCTGCGCAAGTTTGCCCGCACCGGCTCGCCCGACGAGTTCGATATCGACGGCACCATCGACCATACCGCCCGGGATGCCGGGTTGCTGAACATTCAGATGCGTCCGGAGCGGCGCAATGCGGTCAAGCTGCTGCTGCTGTTCGATATCGGTGGCTCAATGGATGCGCACATCAAGGTCTGCGAGGAACTGTTTTCTGCCTGCCGCACCGAGTTCAAGCACCTGGAATATTTCTATTTCCACAACTGCGTGTACGAGTCGGTATGGAAGAACAACATGCGCCGCACCAGCGAGCGCACGCCGACCATCGACCTGCTGCACAAGTACGGGCCGGACTACAAGGTGATCTTTGTCGGTGATGCGGCCATGGCGCCCTATGAGGTCACCCAGCCGGGCGGCAGCGTCGAACACTGGAACGAGGAGGCCGGGGCGGTCTGGCTGCGCCGTTTTATCGACAAGTACAAAAAGGTCATCTGGATCAATCCCTACCCGAAGGATGCCTGGGAATACACCTCGTCCACCCGCATGATCCGTGAGCTGGTGGAAGACAAGATGTATCCGCTGACACTGCAGGGGCTGGAAGACGGGATGCGTTACCTGAGCAAGTGATGCGCAGCGGCGTTTGCCGCTGCGCTGCCGGTCTCAGTCAACCCTTGCCTGCGGCCGGGCCGGGCGCGCGATGCTGACCTTTTCGCTGGGTGCCATTACCGTTGCAAAGCCATCAACTACCTGCTTGTTGTCCTGATTGAATACCCGGGTGGCGATCTTCACCCGGTTCTTCGGCAGCTTTTCCAGAATTTCCAACTCCACCCGCAGGCTGTCGCCGAGCCTGACCGGGCGCAGGAAACTCAGCTCCTGTCCGATATAGATGGTGCCCGGCCCTGGCAGCTCACAGGCAATCGCAGCGGAGATCAGCGCGCCGGAAAACATACCGTGGGCAATACGCCCCTTGAACGGAGTGGCGGCGGCGAAGGCTTCATCCAGATGTACCGGATTGACGTCACCGGAGACAGCAGCAAACAGCTGCAGGTCCTGCTCGCTGACACTGTGCTGGATGTTGGCCTGCTGGCCGCATTCGAGTTCGTCGTAGGTATGGTTCTCAAGGCGTGACATCTTTATTCCTATGGCATTTTGTGATTGCTGGGCGCGGGCTTCGCGCAGGCGAATCATTCAGTTGATACTGTGCATTCATGTAACAAATGCGTGTTTTGCATGCTTTGAGTTTGTAGCGGGTTGCTGTTAGTTTTGTGCAACAGCTATGGCGACTGAACGCCGGGTCTCCAATCGCCCGGGTTTCGGTTTGACTGCTCTGACCGTTGAACAATTACACCAAAGACAGACCACGGGGAAGGGGATAACAATAATGGATGCAACTTTCTGGAACGACAAGCGTCCGGCAGGCGTGCCGAGCGAAGTTGATTTCAATCAGTACTCATCAATCATCGAAGTATTTGAGAAGTCCTGTCGCAAGTTTGCCGACCGGCCGGCTTTCACCAATCTTGGCAAGACCCTGACCTACGGTGAGCTTGAGAAACACTCCGCAGCCTTTGCCCATTACCTGCAGAATCATACCGACCTGCAACCGGGCGATCGTATCGCCGTGCAGATGCCCAACGTCCTGCAATTTCCGATTGCCGTATTCGGTGCTCTTCGTGCCGGTCTGGTAGTGGTCAACACCAACCCGCTGTACACCGCTCGTGAAATGCGCCACCAGTTCAAGGATTCCGGCGCCAAAGCCCTGGTGTTCATGAATATGTTCGGTCATCTGGTTCAGGAAGTGCTGCCGGATACCGAGATCAAGTATCTGTTCGAAGTGCGCATGGGTGACATGCTGTCTCCGCTGAAAGGATTCCTGATCAATACGGTGGTAAAGAAGGTCAAGAAGATGGTGCCTTCGTACCAGTTGCCGGGTGCGGTATCGTTTCGTGCCGCTCTGTCCAAGGGGCAGGGCGGGGCAGTCAAGCCGGTCACCCGTACCCTGGATGATATCGCTGTGCTGCAATACACCGGAGGCACCACTGGTGTGGCCAAGGGCGCCATGCTGACCCATGGCAACCTGACCGCCAACATGCTGCAGGTGTACGCGAACCTGCAACAGGTCGACAAGGATGGCAAGAAGATCATGGATGAAGCGGGGGAAGTGGTGATTGCTCCGCTGCCGCTGTATCACATCTATGCCTTTACCGTTAACTGCATGTGCATGATGGTGGCCGGCCATCACAATGTATTGATTACCAATCCCCGCGACATTCCCGGCTTTGTCCGTGAGCTGAAAAAGTGGCGGTTTTCCTCGATTGTTGGCCTGAATACCCTGTTTGTAGCCTTGATGGAGCATCCCGAATTTGCCGATATCGACTTCTCAAAACTGAAGTCGACCAACTCCGGTGGTACTGCTCTGGTCAAGGCCACCGCCGAACGCTGGCAGGAAAAGACCGGCTGCAAGATTGGCGAAGGCTACGGGCTGACCGAGTGCTCTCCAGTGGTTTCAGCAAGTCCGGGCGATGGCCTGTCACGTATTGGTACGGTTGGTCTGGCGGTTGTTGGCACGTCCCTGAAAGTAATTGACGATCAGGGTAACGAATTGCCTTTGGGCGAGCGTGGAGAGCTGTGTGTCAAGGGGCCGCAGGTGATGAAAGGCTACTGGCAGCGTCCGGATGCTACTGCCGAGGTGCTGGATGCAGAGGGCTGGCTGAAAACCGGTGATGTGGCAATCATCGACAATGACGGTTTTGTCAGTATCGTTGACCGTATCAAGGATCTGATCATTGTGTCTGGTTTCAATGTCTATCCCAACGAGATCGAGGATGTGGTCTCTGCCCATCCCAAGGTGGCCAATGCTGCTGCCATTGGCGTGCCGGACGAAAAATCCGGTGAGGCGGTCAAGCTGTTTGTGGTGCCGAGCTCCCCTGACCTGACCATCGAGGAGATCAAGGCCTATTGCCGTGAGAACTTTACCGGTTACAAGGTGCCCAGACACTTCGAAATTCGTGAATCACTGCCAATGACGCCTGTGGGCAAGATCCTGCGTCGGGAGCTCCGCGACAAGTAATTTTCTGCTGATTTGACTGCCGTCAAAAAGCCCTGCCGCCTGAAAGGGAGGCAGGGCTTTTGCGTGGGCAAATGCTGGTCGGGCTTGGTAAAAACTGCTAGTCTTCGGCCACTTTTCGACTTTAATGTACCGTTCGTTCACGGTCAGTGTCGGAAGAATTGACCGGCAGCTCGACTCAAGCCTGCAGCCCCACCAAGCATGCAGGTCCGCCCTTCAGGTGGTCACTGCTCGTCGCCATATAACAATCGCAGAAGACACAAGGCGGTCACCGTGCATGTGGCCGCCCCAAGCGTTCAGGAGCGGGCATCTATGCAAGAGAATTTCTGGAAGGACAAGTATCCGGCCGGCGTACCCACGGAAATCAATCCGGACCAGTACCCCAACATCCTCGCGGTACTGCGCGAATCCTGCAAAAAATTCGCCAGCAAGCCGGCCTTCAGCAATATGGGCAAAACCCTTACCTACGCTGAACTCTATACCCTGTCCGGCCAGTTCGCCGCCTACCTGCAGAAACACTCCGGCCTGCAACCGGGTGACCGCATTGCGGTGCAGATGCCCAACGTCCTGCAGTACCCGATCGTGGTTTTCGGTGCCATGCGTGCCGGCTATGTGGTGGTCAACACCAACCCGCTGTACACCGCCCGGGAAATGGAACACCAGTTCAATGATTCCGGCGCCAAGGCGCTGGTGTGTCTGGCCAACATGGCCCACCTGGCCCAGGACGTAGTGCCGAAAACCGGCGTCAAGCAGGTGATCGTTACTGAAGTCGGCGACATGCTGCCGCCGCTCAAGCGTCTGCTGGTCAATACTGTGGTCAAGCATGTGAAGAAGATGGTGCCGGCCTACAACATCCCCGGCATGGTCAAGTTCAACGATGCCATGGCCAAGGGCAAAGGTCTGTCGCTGCAGGAAGCCAACCCGGTCAGCGAAGATATCGCCGTACTGCAATACACCGGCGGCACTACCGGTGTGGCCAAGGGTGCCATGCTGACCCACCGCAATCTGGTCTCCAATATGCTGCAGGCCAAGGCAATGATGGGCAACAACATCAAGGATGGTGAGGAGGTGCTGATCTGCCCGCTGCCTCTCTATCACATCTATGCCTTCACCTTCCATTGCATGGCGATGATGATCAGCGGTAACCACAACATTCTGATTACCAATCCACGTGACATTCCGGCCTTCGTCAAAGAACTGGGCAACTATCGCTTCACCGGTTTTGTCGGGCTGAACACCCTGTTTGTCGCCCTGTGCAACGATGCCGAATTCCACAAGCTGGACTTCAGCAACTTCAAGGTCACCCTGTCTGGCGGCATGGCCCTGCAGCTGGCTACCGCCGAGCGCTGGGAACAGGTTACCGGCTGCAAGATCTGTGAAGGTTACGGCATGACCGAAACCAGCCCGCTGGCCACGGTGAATCCGATTGACAACATCCAGCTGGGCACCATCGGCATTCCGGTATCTTCAACCTTGTGCAAGGTGATCGACGACGACGGTAATGAGTTGCCGCTTGGCGAGCGTGGTGAGCTATGTGTCAAGGGTCCGCAGATCATGAAGGGCTACTGGCAGCGCCAGGAGGCCACCGACGAAATCCTTGATGCCGAGGGCTGGCTGCGTACCGGTGATATTGCGGTGATTCAGGAAGACGGTTACCTGCGCATTGTTGACCGCAAGAAGGACATGATTCTGGTGTCCGGCTTCAACGTCTACCCGAACGAGCTGGAAGACGTGATGGCGACCCTGCGGGGCGTGCTGCAGTGCGCTGCCATCGGTGTGCCGGACGAGAAGTCCGGCGAGGCGATCAAGGTGTTCCTGGTCAAGGCTCCAGGCAGCGAACTGAGCACCGAGCAAGTCAAGGAGCACATGCGCAGCAACCTGACCGGCTACAAGGTGCCGCGTTATGTTGAGTTTCGCGAGGCGCTGCCGACCACCAACGTCGGCAAGATCCTGCGCCGCGAGCTGCGCGACGAGGAGTTGAAGAAGCTGGCAGCCAAGTAACACGGCACAGGCTTTTCTGCGACAATGCACCCCGCCCGGGCAACCCGGGCGGGGTGTTTTCATTGTGGATGGATAATGCATGGGCGATCTGCGGCAACTTGCCAGTAATCTTGATCAGGCGATGGCCGCTGACCGTCATCGCTTGCGCCGCCAGTTGCAGCAACTCGGCCAACAGCCGGATGCGCAAAAGCTGGAGCAGTGGTTGCAGCGCTTCCAGCGCTCCGCAGCACGGGTGACACAGCGCCGGGCCAGCGTGCCGTCGATCCGTTATGACGATAATCTGCCGATTGCCGCGCGGCGCGAGGAAATACGCAAGGCGATTGCCGAACACCAGGTGGTGGTGATCGCCGGTGAAACCGGCTCGGGCAAGACCACCCAGTTGCCGAAGATCTGTCTGGAGCTGGGGCGCGGTGCGCATGGCCTGATTGGTCATACCCAGCCGCGCCGGCTGGCGGCACGCAGCGTTGCCAGCCGGGTGGCCGAGGAGCTGGGCAGCAGTCTGGGCGAGCTGGTCGGCTACCAGGTGCGCTTTACCGACCAGAGCAACGAAAACACCCTGGTCAAGCTGATGACCGACGGCATCCTGCTGGCCGAAACCCAGCATGACCGTTTCCTTGAGCGCTACGACACCCTGATCATCGACGAGGCCCACGAGCGCAGTCTGAATATCGACTTCCTGCTGGGTTACCTGAATACCATCCTCGACAAGCGCCCGGACCTGAAGCTGATCATTACTTCGGCGACCATTGATCTGGAGCGCTTTTCCGCACACTTCAACGATGCGCCGATTATCGAGGTGTCCGGGCGTACCTATCCGGTGGATGTCTGGTACCGGCCACTGGGTGCCGAGCTGGACGAGGAGGGCAACCGGGTCGAGGAAGACCTGTCGATTGATCAGGGCATAGTGGCTGCGTTGCGCGAGCTGGAGCAGCATGAGCGTGCCGCCGGCAAGGGGCCGGGAGATGCGCTGGTGTTCCTGCCCGGTGAACGCGAGATCCGCGATACCGCAGAATATCTGCGCAAGGCCAACCTGAAACACACCGAAATTCTGCCGCTGTATGCGCGGCTGTCGGTCAGTGAGCAGCAGAAGATTTTTGCCCCGCATGCCGGGCGCCGGGTGGTGCTGGCGACCAACGTCGCGGAAACCTCGCTGACGGTACCCGGGATTGCCTATGTGATTGATCCCGGCGAGGCGCGTATCAGCCGCTACAGTCCGCGCTCCAAGGTGCAGCGGCTGCCGGTCGAGGCGGTATCCCAGGCCAGTGCCAACCAGCGCAAGGGGCGTTGCGGCCGGGTCGCAGCGGGCATCTGCGTGCGCCTGTATACCGAGGAGGATTTCAACGCGCGGCCGGCCTTTACCGACCCGGAGATACTGCGCACCAACCTCGCCGCAGTGATCCTGCAGATGCTGCACCTGCGCCTTGGGCGTATCGAGGATTTCCCGTTTATCGAGCCGCCGGATGGTCGGGCGATCAGCGATGGTTTCACCCTGCTGCAGGAACTCGGGGCGGTGGACCGCGCCGGACAGATCAGCGAGATCGGTCGTCAGCTGGCGCGCCTGCCGGTGGATCCGCGTATCGGTCGCATGCTGATCGAGGCCAGCCGGCTGAACAGTCTGGATGAGGTGCTGATCATCGCCAGCGCGCTGGCGGTGCAGGATCCTCGCGAACGTCCGGTGGAGCGCCAGCAGGCCGCCGATCAGGCACATGCGCAATGGAAGGATGACAGCTCGGATTTCGCTGCCTTTATCAACCTCTGGCGCGGCTTTGAGGAGCAGCGTCAGGCGCTGACGCAGGGCCAGCTGCGCAGCTGGTGCCGGCGTCAGTTCCTGAATTACCTGCGGCTGCGCGAGTGGCGTGAAACCCACCGCCAGTTGCTGCTGACCTGCCGTGATCTGGGGTTACAGATCAACCGCGAGCCGGCGGGCTACGATGCGCTGCACCAGGCCCTGCTGGCCGGCCTGCTCAGCCAGGTCGGCAACAAGACCGAGGAAGGGGACTACATGGGTGCGCGGCAGCGGCGCTTTATGCTGCATCCATCCTCGGCGCTGGCGAAGAAGCGCCCGCCGTGGGTGATGGTCGCCGAACTCACCGAAACCCGTCGGCTTTACGGACGGCTGGCGGCGAAGATCGACCCGCAGTGGGTCGAGCCGCTGGCCGCACATCTGGTCAAGACCAGCCACAGCGAGCCGCACTGGGAGAAGAAGCGTGGTCAGGTGGTGGCCTTTGAACAGGTCAGCCTGTACGGGCTGATCGTGGTGCCGAAGCGGAAGGTACATTTCGGCCCGATCGATCCGCCGGCGGCGCGCGAAATTTTCATTCGCCGGGCACTGGTGGATGGCGAATGGCATGGCCGGGCAGCCTTCAATCAGGCCAACCGGAAACTGCTGGCCGAGCTGGATGAGCTCGAGGCCAAGGCCCGCCGCCGCGACATTCTGGTGGATGACGAGACGCTGTTCCGCTATTTCGATGCGCGGATTCCGGCGGACATCTATCAGCTGGCCAGCTTCGAGCGCTGGCTGAAAAAGGCCAGCCAGAGTCAGCCGGCCTTGTTGCATATGACCCGCGAAGATCTGCTGCAACGCGACGCCGGGGAGGTGACCGGCGAGCAGTATCCGGATCTGTGGCGCTGGCAGCAGGTGGCGCTGCCGCTCAGTTACCACTTCGAGCCGAATCACCCGGCGGATGGCGTGACCCTGCGGGTGCCGGCGGCGCTGCTGCGCCAGTTGCCTGTCGAGCGGCTGGACTGGCTGGTGCCGGGTCTGTTGTTCGACAAGTGCGTGGCACTGGTGCGTGGCCTGCCCAAGGCGCTGCGCAAGAACTTCGTGCCGGTGCCGGACTTTGTGCGTGCCGCGCTGGAGCGCATGCCCTTTGCCCAGGGCAGTCTGACCGAGACGCTTGGTCGCGAGTTGTTGCGCATGACCGGGGTGCGGATTGCCGACGAGGCCTGGGCCGATGTCGAACTGGAGCCGCACCTGCTGATGCGCATTGAGGTGCTGGATGCCGAGGGCAAGGTGATTACCGCCGGGCGTGATCATGCGGCGCTGTGTGCCGAGATGGCCGGGCGCCCGCTACCGGCGGCAGCCAGCTTGACAGTTGAGCCGCAGGCCGCTGCCGGCGTGCCCGGCGACTATGCGCTGGACGAACAGGTAACCCGCCAGCAGGCCGGGATCGCGGTGAACTTCTGGCCGGCCTGGGTGGAGCAGGGCGAGGCGGTGGTTGAGCAGTTGTTTGATACCCCGGCCCAGGCCCTGCAAGCCCACCGTCAGGGGGTGCAGCGGCTGATCCTGCAACGGCTGAATGAACAGGCGCGCTATTTGCGGCAGAAACTTCCGGCGATCCGCGATGCGGCCATTTACTACCGTGAGTTTGGCAGTCAGGCAGAGTTGCTGGATGACCTGCTGCTGGCCGCCATCGATCGCGCCTTTCTGGCTTCAGCCGATCTGCCGCGTGATCCGCAGACCCTGACCGCCTGCATCGAGGCCGGTCGCGGTGACTGGGTGGCGGTGGCCGAGCGCCTGGCCGCCGAGGTGCTGGCGATCCTCAAGGCCTGGCATGCGCTGCAGAAGCGTCTGAAAGGACGAATTGACCTGAGCTGGGCACTGGCGCTAAATGATGTGCGCGAACAACTGGTCGGGCTGGTGTTCAAGGGCTTTGTGCGGCAGGTGCCGGGGCAATGGCTGGCCCAGTATCCACGTTATCTGTCGGCGCTTGAACAGCGGCTGGACAAGCTGTCCGGTCAGTTGCAGCGTGACCGGGTCTGGACCGACGAGCTGCAGCAGTTGAGCCGCCAGTACCGCGACCGTGCCCGGCGTATGCAGCAGGAGGGGCGGGTTGATCCGCGCCTGGAGGAATGGCGCTGGATGCTTGAGGAATACCGGGTGTCACTGTTTGCCCAGCAACTGGGTACGCGGATGCCGGTGTCGGCCAAGCGGCTGGGCAAACTCTGGCAGGAGATGGCTGGCTGAGCGTGGCGCATGTTGGTGCGTGGCGGTATGATGACAGCCCTATGAAACCTGTGCGTGCATGTGACCGGCCGCCTCTGCGGTCGTCTCACGGGTATTGCCCGATGCATCCGGTTGCCGGCAGGGCCGGCGCCCATATCCAACAGACAGCAGGGGATCGAACGTGCACAACGTCGTGATCAGTGGTACCGGCCTCTATACACCACCCAACAGCATCAGCAATGAAGAACTGGTGGAAAGCTTCAATGCCTTTGTCGAGGCGCACAATCGTGAGAATGCCGACGCCATCGCCGCCGGTGAGATTGAAGCGCTGGCGCCCTCCAGCACCGAATTTATCGAAAAGGCCTCCGGCATCAAGAGCCGTTTCGTGGTGAACAAGAGCGGCATCCTCGACATTCAGCGCATGGTTCCGGATATCCCCGAGCGCAGCAACGACGAGTGGTCGGTATTTTGCGAGATGGCAGTGAAGGCCGCTACCGAGGCGCTGCAGCGCGCCGGGCGTACGGCGGCGGATATCGACGGGGTGATCGTGGCCTGCTCCAACCTGCAGCGCGCCTACCCGGCGATTGCCGTGGAAGTGCAGGAGGCGCTGGGTATCGAGGGCTTTGGTTTCGACATGAACGTGGCCTGCTCCTCGGCTACCTTCGGCATTCAGGTGGCCGCCAACAGCGTGCAGCTGGGCCAGGCCCGGGCGGTGCTGATGGTCAACCCGGAAATCTGCACTGGCCACATGAACTTCCGTGACCGCGACAGCCACTTTATCTTTGGCGATGCCTGCACCGCCGTGATTGTTGAGCGCGCCGACCTGGCGGTGTCCAAATACCAGTTCGATATTGTCGGCACCAAGCTGTTGACCAAGTTCTCCAACAATATCCGCAACAACTTCGGCTTCCTTAATCGTTGCGATCCCAGCGGGGTGGGCGCACCGGACAAGCTGTTTGTGCAGCAGGGCCGCAAGGTGTTCAAGGATGTCTGCCCTATGGTTGCCGAACTGATTGGCGCGCACCTGCAGGAACACCAGTTGCCGGTACCCGAGGTGCGGCGTTTCTGGCTGCACCAGGCCAACCTGAACATGAACATGCTGATTGCGCGCAAGCTGTTTGGCCGTGACCCGACCGCCGATGAGGCACCAGTGGTGCTGGACCAGTATGCCAACACCAGTTCGGCCGGCTCGATCATTGCCTTCCACAAGCACCAGGACGACCTGCCGTCCGGCAGCCTCGGGGTGATCTGCTCCTTCGGTGCCGGCTACTCGATCGGCAGTGTGCTGGTACGCAAGCGCTGAGATGCGGCTTGATCTGACACAACGCCCGGCCAGTCCGGGCGTTGTTGTTTCTGCTGTTTCTGATGTCAATTTGTTGTATGGCGCGAGACCTTCTGGCATGCAGGTTTCGGTAAATTCGTAAAAGTTCCCCTGTCATCAAACCTTCATCAGCCTGCAACCGAGCTGAAATGACCCGCTGACAAGATTCCCTCAACACCGGGCTGGCACCTCCGCCAGCGTCAACGTGTTGCACCACTGTCAACGCATAACCAAAACTGAGGGAAGACTCAATGACACTGCACAAGCATTTCGCCGGATTTGCCCTGACTGCCCTGGCTGCAGCCATCCCCGCTGTCGCCATGGCTGACGTGAGCATCTATGGCCGTGCCCATGTTTCCGTGGATTTTCTGGATGACGGTGCCGATTACTCCGAAACCAACCTGTCCAGCAACTCTTCCCGTCTGGGTTTCAAGGGCAGCCATGAAATCAACCCGAATCTGACTGCATTCTTCCAGATCGAGCAGCAGATCAACTTTTCCTCGGGTGAATCCGACTCCAGCAGCACCAACTTTGCCACCCGCGACACCTTTGTCGGCCTGAAAGGTGGTTTCGGCTCGGTGCAGATGGGCCGTTTCGACAGTCCGTTCAAGGCTGCCCGCGGCCCGGCCAACCTGTTCGGTGACCAGCTGGGTGACATGCGCAACCTGACCCGTGTTGGCAATGCGCGCTTCGACGAGCGTTATGACAACACCATCGAATACACCACGCCGAGCATCAACGGCTTCTCCGGCAAGCTGGGCTATTCGGTACATGAAACCACCGTGGCTGGCGAGGACCTGGATACCGACACCCTGAGCCTGTCGCTGAACTACGCCGGGTCGGCGCTGGAAGCCGCTCTGGCCTATGAGAAGGCTGAGGAAGATACCGGTCGTGGCGAGCGTGACGGTATCCGTTTTGCTGCGGGCTACAAGGTGACTGATGCGTTCAAGGCGGTGGCCTTCTACCAGACGGTTGATTACAAGAATGCTGCCGTTACCGATGCAGTGCGTGATCAGCTGACCTCCGACACCTACGGTCTGGGTGGCGAGTTCAAGGTCGGTGCCAATACTGCCCTGAAGGCCATGTGGATGACCCGCGATGCCGATGCCGACAATTACGATAGCGACATGTGGGTGGTGGGCGTCGAGCACAAGCTGGACAAGGCTGTGCGTGTGTATGCCAACTACGCGGTGGTCGACAACGATGACAACGCACGTCTGACGCCCTGGACCCAGGCCCGTTCGGCTACCCCGGGCGGTGCCTTCGGCGAGAAGGCCAGTGGTCTCAGCGTAGGTCTGCGTTACGACTTCTGATCCGCCGCAGATCAGCAGCAAGCAAGGCCGGACTGTTCTCTAGAACAGTCCGGCTTTGTCATCAAAGTGCAATGCAATCGTCCTAGCCTTGTCTTCCAGCGGTCATCCACTGATGGCCGGGTTGTTACCTGTTACCTCCATACTGCTCGGAGTCGCCATGCGCCTAGTCATCTGTCTTGCTGCTGTAGCCCTGTTGTCTGCCTGTGCCCAGCCGGCACCGGTCAAACTCTACAGTGGTGCCGAACTGTCACCCTCGCAGTTGCTGGTGGTGGAAATGCCCAACACCCTCGAGGTGCTCAACATCAACGGCCAGCCGGCACCGGCGGCCAACAGCATGATCGGCAACAGTACTCGCCAGCTGCACCTGCAGCCAGGTGAATACCGGGTGAATGCCTATTACGAGAATGTCTACGATATTGCTGGCGGGCTGAGCAGCGAGGTGGTGCGCAGTCGCAGTGCCACGTTCAAGATTGACGGACGGGCCGGTGAAACCTGGCGCCTGGAGTTTGATGCGCCGCGCAATGTGACTGAAGCCCGTGAACTGCGCAACCAGTTTGCCGGTTGGGCGGTGAATGCGCGCAGTGGTGAGCGCGTGCCGACTGAGCCGGGTCCGGCCTATGTGTCGATGCTCGGGCAATTGCTTGGCACTGGCGGCACCGCAGTGACTGCTGACAGCTCGATTGCGCCGCTGGGCAGTCAGGTAGCTCCGTCGGTTGCTTCTGCTTCAGCCATGCCTGCTGCCTCGCAGATGGCTGCGCAAACCCTGCCGCACAATGATGCCACCTTTACCACACTGCAGCAGATCTGGCTGCTGCTCGGCAGCGACAGCCGTAAAGCGTTCCTTGAGTGGGCTGCGGGACAGGGTCAATAAACACAAAGGCGCCCCTGTGGGCGCCTGACAGTGCTGCTCCTGGCCCCGCGAGGGGCCTTTTTTATTCGGCGTTGTCAGCCTGCGGCGTGGCACGGCGCACGGCATTGATGACCACCGGGTTGCGCGGTACGTCACTGTGCATGCCCTGGCGACCGGTCGACACCTTGGCAATGGTTTCCACCACCTGCTGGCCGTTGACCACCTGACCGAACACGGCATAGCCGAAGTCACGACCGCCATGGTTGAGGAAGTCGTTGTCGTTGACGTTGATGAAGAACTGGCTGGTGGCACTGTCGACCACATTGGTGCGGGCCATGGCAACGGTGTAGCGGTCATTGCGCAGGCCGTTGTCGGCCTCGTTCTTGATCGGCTCACCGACTGCGCGCTGCTTCATGTCTGGGGTGAAACCGCCGCCCTGAATCATGAAGCCGGGGATCACCCGGTGGAAGATCAGCCCGTCGTAGTGACCGGCATCAGCATAGCGCAGGAAGTTGGCCACACTGATCGGTGCCTTGTCCTGATTGAGTTCCAGTTCGATGTCACCCAGCGAGGTAGCGAGGATCACCCGCGGATTTTCGGCCAGCGCGTACTGGCTGGCGAGAGTCAGGGCGAGGCCGGCGAGCAGGGGTTTGAGCATGGGCAGTCTCCAGTTGAATGGGTCAGTGTTCAGGATTCAGTGACAGCAGGTTGCCGGCAGCTGGCGAGAAAGTCCAGCAGCAGGCGGTTGAAGGCTTCGGGCTGATCGACTGGTGTGGCGTGTCCGGAATCCTCGACCACCGCCAGCCGCGCATCGCCCAGCAGACTGACATATTCGCGCTTTTTCTCCACCGGGGTGTAGTCGCGGTCACCGCTGACCACCAGTACCGGACAATTGATGCGATCCAGGCGCTTGCTCACCCCCCAGCCAATCAGGGCGCGCAGTGAGGCCAGGTAGGCACGCCGGTCATTTTCCTTCCAGCGTTGCTCGAAGATCGCGCGCAGTTCTGCCTGTTCGGGTTTGGGCAGTAACAGTCTGGCCAGCCCGTGGGCGACGGTCGGCAGCGGCAGCACATGGGCAAAGAACAACCGCTTGGCAACCATGGCGTATTCGGCTGGCCGACGGGGGATCAGCTCGGGGCCGCTGTTGATAATGGTCAGGCTACCGGGAATCTGCGGGTGGTCGGTGGCCAGCTGGAAGGCGATCATCCCGCCCATCGATATACCGACTATATGCGGCCGTTCCAGTTGCATCTGCTCGATAAAGGCCCGGCAGTCCTCGGCAAAGGCCTTGATGCTGTAGCCGCGTGGCGGCTTGTCGCTGGCACCATGACCACGCATATCCAGCGTCAGTACGCGGTAGTGCGGGAGCAGTGCGGGCAGCTGGTGTTCCCAGTCGCGGCCGCTGGAACCCAGACCATGGATCAGCAGTACCGCCGGGCCCTGGCCCTGGTCGGTGTAGTGCAGGCGGCAGCCGTTGAGCATCAGATCAGGCATCGGCAAGGTCTCCGGAGCATTGCATCAGGCGTTGGAATGGCTGATCAGCAGATCGGCCAGTATGCGGGTGGCCGGGCCGGGTTGGCGGTCGCGGGCACTGTAGAGAAACATTGAATGTTCGCGCCGGCCACCCTCGGGCAGCGGCAGTGGCAGCAGTCGACCGCTGGCGATCAGTTGCTCGACCTGTTGCAGTGGCAGCCAGGCGAAGCCCAGACCGCTGGCCACTAGCTGTGCCGCAGTGGACAGGCTGGTGACCGTCCAGCGTTGTTCGGCGCCGAGCCAACCGGTATCGCGTGGCTGGCGTTGGCCGGAATCGCGGATCACCACCTGCAGGTGCTGCTCCAGATCCTGCACACCCGGCTGGCGTTGTAGCTGATGCAGCGGGTGTTGCGGGTTGGCTACTGCGATAAAGGTCACGGTATTCAGCTGCTGCGGCAGAAAGCCGGTAATGCTCAGGCCGGAAATCGCCAGATCGGCATGCCCGCCGATCAGGCGCTCCTCGACGCCGGAGAGCACCTCCTCGCGCAGCTGTACGCGGCAGCCACGGCTTTGCGGCATAAAGGCCTGCAGCGCGGCGGCCAGCCGTTCGGTGGGGTAGGCGGCATCCACTACCAGGCGGATTTCCGCTTCCCAGCCCTGATCCAGGGTATGGGCGAACTGCTCCAGCTGGCTGGCGCGGCTAACCAGCTCGCGTGAGCGGCGCAGCAGTACCTCGCCGGCCTCGGTCAGTACCGCCTTGCGGCCTTCGATTTCCAGCAGGGCAATGCCCAGCTGCTCCTGCATTTTTCCCACCGTGTAGCTGACCGAAGACTGCGAGCGATGCAGGGCCTCGGCGGCCTGGGCAAAACCGCCGTGGTCGACCACGGCTTGCAGGGTGCGCCATTGATCCAGGGTAACGCGGGGTGCTTTCATGGTGGATGGCATGTCCTTGAACATCGGCCTATTGTAGGTAACCCAAGTGATCTTTGCAGTCCATCACTGGACAGGAGACTATATGAACAGGGTATTGGCGATACCGCTGCTGCTGTGCAGCAGCCTGGCGCTGGCACAGATGTTTCCCATTGACCTGGAGCTGCGTGCCGAAGGGCTGGCGATGCTGGCGCGCACCGGCAGCCAGGACAATCTGGTGACCCTTGAGCTGGCCAATCAGGGGGCTGCTCCGGCCAGCTGCCGGATACGCTGGGTCAACGGCCCGGAGCGCCCGCCGGAGCAGCGCACGCTGCTGCAACCGGGCGAACAACGTATCCTGCATCAGGCGCTGCAGCGGCATGTGACCCGGGTACGGGTGCATGTTGATTGTCAGCCGCCGGACTGAATGGCTTGCGCGCAATAGCTGCCATCCACACCGATGATGGCGATGACCTTGCCTTGCAAGTCCTGCATGGTTGCACTCCCGTGATTGACTGAAAAGGGCAGTGACAACCATTGCACAGTCGATACGGCGAAACAATGACAGGGATCAGAAAAGCAAAAACCCCGGTGCAGGCACCGGGGTTTTCATGTTGGCTCCGCGACCTGGACTCGAACCAGGGACCCAATGATTAACAGTCATTTGCTCTACCGACTGAGCTATCGCGGATCGGATGCAGCGCACTTTACCAAAAAAATCTGCCCAGTCAAGGGCTTGTCAGCAATTTGCCGAACCTCGCCAAAGGTTCGGCAGGTCCCGTTTCAGGCGTCGCGCAGCACCGCAGCAATGGCCGTGGTGACTGCCGCAATATTGCCCTGATTCAGCGCCGCCACACAGATGCGGCCACTGCTGACCGCATAGATGCCGTACTCGCTGGCCAGACGCGCCACCTGATCGGCGCTAAGGCCGGAGTAGGAGAACATGCCGCGCTGGCGCTGGATAAAGCCCATGTCCCGGCTGACCCCGGCGGCCTGCAGCTGCTCGACCATGGCCTGGCGCATGGCCTTGATACGCACGCGCATCCCGGCCAGCTCGTCTTCCCAGAGGGCGTACAGGTGCGCGTCGTTGAGAACGCGGGCAACCACCTTGGCGCCATGGATCGGCGGGTTGGAATAGTTGGTACGGATCACCCGCTTGAGCTGCGACAGCACCGGGGCTGTCTCGTCACGCTCGCCGGTGAGGATGGTCAGCGCGCCAACCCGCTCGCCATACAGCGAGAACGACTTGGAGAAGGAGCTGGCGATCAGCAGCGGCAGACCGGATTCGGCAAACAGGCGCACCGCCACCGCATCGTCCTGCAGGTTCTCGCCAAAGCCCTGGTAGGCGATGTCGAGGAAGGGCACATGCTGGCGCCGCTGGATCACGTCGATTACCCGCGCCCAGTCGGCCAGACTCAGGTCAACCCCGGTCGGGTTGTGGCAGCAGGCGTGCAGCAGCACCACGCTGCCCTCGGGCAGGGCTTCGATGCCGGCGAGCATGCCGTCGAGGTTCAGCCCGTGGGTGGCCGGATCGTAATAGGGGTAGGTGACCACTTCATAGCCGGCGGCCTCGAACAGCGCCCTGTGGTTTTCCCAGCTGGGGTCACTGATGGCTACCAGCGACTTGCCGAGCTGGCGATGCAGGAAATCGGCACCCAGCTTGAGTGCGCCGGTACCGCCGAGTGATTGCGCAGTGACCAGTCGACCGGAGTCCAGCAGCGGCGAGTCCTGGCCGAACAGCAGGCGTTGTACCGCCGCGTCGTAGGCGGCAATGCCCTCCATTGGCAGGTAGGTGCGTGCCGCATGCTCGGCAACCAGTGCTTCCTCGGCGGCGGCTACCGCCTTCAGCAGCGGTACCTTGCCGGCCTCGTCGTAGTACACGCCCACGCCCAGGTTGACCTTGTTCGGCCGGGTATCGGCATTGAACGCCTCGTTGAGACCAAGGATGGGGTCGCGGGGGGCAAGCTCTACGGCGGAGAAAAGACTCATGGTGGGCAAACTCTGAGCGGGTGAATGATCGGGTTCACTGCCCGAAACCGGACTGCCGGCTGCGTAAAATCGGGCGCGACATTATAAACAGAGGCAACCCCGGCATGCGAGTACTGCTCGGCCAGCATCCGTGGCAAATGCTATGATGGGCGCCCGTCGCAGCACCCGGAGTCGCCCCTTGAGCCAGTTCACCCTGAAAACCCGTTTCCAGCCGGCCGGCGACCAGCCGGCCGCGATTGCCCAGCTGGTCGAAGGGCTGGAAGCCGGCCTGTCGCACCAGACCCTGCTCGGGGTGACCGGTTCGGGTAAGACCTTCAGCATTGCCAACGTGATTCAGCGGGTGCAGCGGCCAACCATCATCATGGCGCCGAACAAGACTCTGGCGGCGCAGTTGTATGGCGAATTCCGCGAGTTCTTTCCGGACAATGCGGTGGAGTACTTCGTTTCCTATTACGACTACTACCAGCCGGAAGCCTATGTGCCGTCGTCGGACACCTTTATCGAGAAGGACGCCTCGATCAACGACCATATCGAGCAGATGCGCCTGTCGGCGACCAAGGCGCTGATGGAGCGGCAGGATGCGATCATCGTGGCTACTGTGTCAGCCATCTACGGCCTGGGTGATCCGGAGTCCTACTTGCGCATGGTGCTGCATGTTGATCGGGGTGATCAGCTGGATCAGCGCCAGCTGCTGCGTCGCCTGGCCGAACTGCAGTACACCCGTAACGACATGGAGCTGGCACGTGCCACCTACCGGGTGCGCGGCGACGTGATCGATATTTTTCCCGCCGAATCCGAGCTGGAGGCCATCCGTATCGAGTTGTTCGACGACACCGTTGACAATATCTGCTTTTTCGATCCGCTGACCGGCGAGGTGCTTCGTCGCGTGCCGCGTGCCACCGTGTACCCGAAGTCCCACTACGTGACGCCGCGTGAGAACCTGCTGGAAGCGGTCGAGCAGATCAAGCTGGAGCTGGCCGACAGGCTCAAGGTGCTGCAGGAGCAGAACCGCCTGGTGGAGGCGCAGCGGCTGGAGCAACGCACGCGCTTCGATATCGAGATGATTCTGGAACTGGGCTACTGCAACGGCATCGAGAACTACTCGCGCTATCTGTCCGGCCGCGAACCGGGACTGCCGCCGCCAACCCTGTTCGATTACCTGCCGCCCAACGCGCTGATGGTGATTGACGAGTCGCATGTTTCGGTGCCGCAGATCGGTGCCATGTACAAGGGCGACCGTTCACGCAAGGAAACCCTGGTGGAGTACGGCTTCCGTTTGCCTTCGGCCCTCGACAACCGGCCCATGCGCTTTGACGAGTGGGAGGCGATTTCGCCGCAGACGATTTTCGTCTCGGCCACCCCCGGCCCCTACGAGGAGGCGCATGCCGGGCGGATTGTCGAACAGGTGGTACGTCCCACCGGGCTGGTCGATCCGGAAATCGAGGTGCGTCCGGCGACCACCCAGGTCGATGACCTGCTGTCACAGATCCGTCAGCGGGTAGCGCAGGAGCAGCGGGTGTTGGTCACTACCCTGACCAAACGCATGGCCGAGGATCTGAGTGATTACCTGTCAGATCATGACGTGCGGGTGCGCTATCTGCATTCGGACATTGATACGGTGGAGCGGGTCGAGATCATCCGCGATCTGCGCACCGGGGTGTTCGACGTGCTGGTTGGTATCAACCTGTTGCGCGAGGGGCTGGATATGCCGGAGGTGTCGCTGGTGGCGATTCTGGATGCTGACAAGGAGGGCTTCCTGCGCTCCGAGCGCTCGCTGATCCAGACCATTGGCCGCGCCGCGCGCAACCTGCACGGCAAGGCCATCCTGTATGCCGACCGCATGACCGGCTCAATGCAGCGGGCGATCGACGAGACCGAGCGCCGGCGCAACAAGCAGCTGGCGTTTAACGAAGCGCACGGCATAGTGCCGCGCGGGATAACCAAGAGTGTTACCGATATTCTTGAGGGGGCGGTGGTGCCGGGCAGTCGCAGCGGCAAGCGACGCAAGCTGAAGGCCGCCGAGGAGGGCGCCGATTACGCCGCCACACCACGTTCGGCCGCCGAAATCAGCAAGCGCATTGCCCAGCTGGAGGAACAGATGTACCGGCATGCGCGGGATCTGGAGTTCGAGTCAGCGGCACAGGTACGTGACCAGATCCATCAGTTGCGTGAGCAGTTGGTGACGGTCTAGGTAACAGCTGCTGCGCCAGCGCGACAACCGATGACCTGTTCAGGACACGCCGTAAACCCATCCCTGGGGGCTCGCCGCTAGCCATCCCTGGCTATCGACGGTCCTGAACAGGTCATCGGTCATCGCGCTCTGAATATCCGTGCAGTTGATCAGCGATTCCCCAAGGCCGCGCGTGCCCGGTTACCGCGTGGAATCAGTGCTACTCCGGCTTGCGCAGGCGCACGGCAATCACATCGCAGGGCGCGCCGTGCAGTACGTCGTTGGCGGTGGAGCCGAGCAGCAGGGCCAGGCCGTGACGGCCATGGCTGCCGACCATGATCAGATCGCAGTCCAGTTCCTTCGACAGCCGGTGGATTTCCTGACGCGGGTGGCCAAAGGCGATCTGCAACTGATCGGCCGGCAGTGCGTAGTCGGCGGCAAATGCCTGCATGCGTTCGCGGGCCTGTTCGAACTGCTGCTGTTGCAGGGTTGACAGGTCCATCGGTACATCGCCGCCGTAGGCCATGGCCAGAGGTTCGACCACATGCAGCAGGGTGACCTTGGCATCCAGGGCCTTGCCCAGTGCCATGGCGTGATCGGCGATGGCCCGGCATTCATCAATCAGATCCACTGCAGCCAGCAGGTGTTTGTATAGCATCGGCCCGTCTCCGCGTTGCCTTGTTATTAATGGTGCTGAATTTCGCCGGTTGCCCGGTTACTGTGCCGATACTAGGGCAGCACTGATGCTTTTGCCAGCTTGCGCGCGGCTGGCGTGTTTTGCCGCTATAGTGTCGCCTCTGCCTGTCGTGGTGGGCTGATGCTGCGCGCTGGAGGTTGCCAGTCGTGGTAATACCCATTTAAAGCGTACTGTCAGGGTTGGGTTGCAATGCATTGATATTAATCACATTTGATTTTTATCATGTTTGCCAATTCGATAACTGGTTCGCAGATTTTATTGACAAGGCGGGGGAATTCCCCGAAGGTGTGCGCACCCGAATCAAACAAGCGTATGAATTCGTCTATCCGGCGACTCAGACAGCCTCGGGAACGTTCATGACAAGGTCAGGCCTTGGCGTCGAGCAGATAGTCGGCGTGCCAGGCCAGGCCCTGTTTCTCATGTGCTTTTATAGCGTGGAGATCAGTTGATGATTTACGAAGGTAAAGCCATCACGGTTCAAGCCCTTGAAGACGGCATCGTCGAACTGAAGTTCGACCTGCAGGGCGAATCTGTCAACAAGTTCAACCGTGCCACCCTGGCCGAGCTGCAGACGGCGGTAACCGCCATCCAGAGCAACAGCAGCGTCAAGGGCGTCATCGTCACCAGCGGCAAGGACGTATTTATCGTCGGCGCCGACATCACCGAGTTCACCGGCACCTTCCAGCTCCCGGAAGCCGACCTGGTCACCGGTAACCTGGAAGCCAACAAGATCTTCAATGCCTTCGAAGACCTGAGCGTTCCCACCGTGGCCGCGATCAACGGTCTGGCCCTGGGCGGTGGTTTCGAAATGTGCCTGGCCTGTGATTTCCGTGTTATGGCCGCCAGCGCCAAGGTTGGTCTGCCGGAAGTCAAGCTGGGTATCTACCCGGGCTTCGGCGGCACCGTCCGTACCCCGCGCCTGATCGGTGTCGATAACGCCATCGAGTGGATCTGTGCCGGCGCCGAAC
This sequence comes from Halopseudomonas yangmingensis, assembly GCF_900114825.1. Lineage (GTDB taxonomy): Bacteria > Pseudomonadota > Gammaproteobacteria > Pseudomonadales > Pseudomonadaceae > Halopseudomonas > Halopseudomonas yangmingensis. The sequence continues at coordinate 105,146 of NZ_FOUI01000007.1, forward strand.
AGCGTGCCGACAAGGCCCTGAAAGTGGGTGCCGTGGACGCTGTGGTAGAAGATGCCAAGCTGCGTGATGCCGCGCTGGATCTGGTCAAGCGTGCCGCTGCCGGTGAGATCGACTTCAAGGCCAAGCGTCAGCCCAAGCTGGAAAAGATCAAGCTGAACACCATCGAGCAGATGATGGCCTTCGAAACCTCCAAGGGTTTCATTGCCGGCCAGGCCGGTCCGAACTACCCGGCACCGCTGGAAGCGGTGAAGACCATCCAGAAAGCGGCCAACCTCACTCGTGAAAAGGCCCTGGAAGTCGAAGCTGCCGGTTTCGCCAAGCTGGCCAAGACCACTGTGGCCCAGGCCCTGGTCGGCCTGTTCCTGAACGACACCGAACTCAAGCGCAAGGCCAAGCAGTACGACCAGCAAGCCGCTGACGTGAAGCTGGCGTCGGTGCTGGGCGCTGGCATAATGGGTGGTGGTATCGCCTACCAGTCAGCGGTCAAGGGCACCCCGATCCTGATGAAGGACATCCGCGAGGAAGGCATCCAGCTGGGTCTGGACGAAGCCTCCAAATTGCTCGGCAAGCGCGTCGAAAAGGGTCGCATGAAGCCGGCCGAGATGGCCAAGGCACTCAACGCCATCCGTCCGACCATGTCCTATGGCGATTTCGGCAATGTCGATATCGTGGTCGAAGCTGTTGTCGAGAACCCCAAGGTCAAGCACGCCGTGCTGGCTGAGGTGGAGTCTAACGTGCGTGAGGATGCAATCATTGCCTCCAACACCTCGACCATCTCCATCACCTACCTGGCCCAGGCGCTGAAGCGTCCGGAAAACTTCTGCGGCATGCACTTCTTCAACCCGGTACACATGATGCCGCTGGTTGAGGTGATCCGTGGCGAGAAGTCCAGCGACAAGGCGATTGCCACCACCGTGGCTTACGCCAAGAAGATGGGCAAGACGCCAATCGTGGTCAACGACTGCCCCGGCTTCCTGGTCAACCGCGTACTCTTCCCGTACTTCGGTGGCTTTGCCCGCCTGCTTGGCATGGGTGCTGACTTCCAGCGCGTCGACAAGCTGATGGAAAAGTTCGGCTGGCCCATGGGCCCGGCCTACCTGATGGACGTGGTTGGCATGGATACCGGCCACCATGGCCGTGACGTAATGGCTGAAGGTTACCCGGACCGTATGGCCGACAAGACCCGCACTGCCGTTGATGTCATGTATGACGCCAACCGTCTTGGCCAGAAGACCGGCAAGGGCTTCTACGCCTACGAGATGGACAAGAAGGGCAAGCCGAAGAAGGTGGTTGATCCTGAGGCTTACGAACTGCTGAAGCCGATTGTGCTGGAGCAGCGTGAGTTCACCGACGAGGAAATCGTCGAGATCATGATGGTCCCGCTGTGCCTGGAGACCGTCCGTTGCCTGGAAGATGGCATTGTCGAAAGCGCTGCAGACGCCGATATGGGTCTGATCTACGGCATCGGCTTCCCGCCCTTCCGCGGTGGCGCACTGCGCTACATCGACACCCTGGGTGTGGCCGAGTTCGTTGCCATGGCCGACAAGTACGCCGAATTTGGTGCCATGTATCACCCGACTGCCAAGTTGCGTGAGATGGCCAAAAACGGTCAGAAATTCTTCGGTTAATGCGGAATACGGAGCGAGAGTAAAGCTATGAGCCTGAATCCGAGAGATGTGGTAATTGTCGACTTCGGCCGCACCCCGATGGGCCGTTCCAAGGGCGGCATGTATCGCAATGTACGCGCCGAGACCCTGTCCGCCAAGCTGATCACCGGCGTACTGGAGCGCAACACCAAGCTGAATCCGGCTGAGGTGGAAGATGTGATCTGGGGTTGTGTCAACCAGACCCTGGAGCAGGGCTGGAACATTGCCCGCATGGCGTCGCTGATGACCCCGATCCCGCACACTGCAGCTGGCCAGACTGTCAGCCGTCTGTGTGGTTCCTCGATGAGCGCACTGCACACCGCCGCCCAGGCGATCATGACCGGTAACGGTGACGTGTTTGTGGTCGGTGGTGTCGAGCACATGGGTCACGTTGGCATGATGCACGGCGTTGATCCGAACCCGGCGCTGTCGCTGTATGCAGCCAAGGCCGCTGGCATGATGGGCCTGACCGCTGAAATGCTCGGCAAGATGCATGGCATCACCCGCGAGCAGCAGGACCAGTTCGGTGAGCGTTCGCACCGTCTGGCGCACAAGGCTACTGTTGAAGGCCGTTTCAAGGACGAGATCATCCCGATGGAAGGTCACGACGAGAACGGCTTCCTGCGCGTGTTCACCGCGGACGAAACCATTCGTCCGGAGACCACCCTGGAAAGCCTGGCTGCCCTGCGTCCGGCGTTCAATCCGAAGGGCGGTACCGTGACTGCAGGTACTTCCTCGCAGATCACTGACGGTGCTTCCTGCATGATCGTCATGTCGGCCCAGCGTGCCAAGGACCTGGGTATGGAGCCGCTGGCGGTGATCCGTTCCATGGCCGTGGCCGGTGTTGATCCGTCGATCATGGGTTACGGCCCGGTGCCGTCGACCCACAAGGCACTCAAGCGTGCTGGCCTGACCATGGATGATGTCAGCCATGTCGAGTTGAACGAGGCCTTTGCTGCCCAGGCGCTGCCGGTCCTCAAGGACCTGAAGCTGATGGACAAGATGGAAGACAAGGTGAACCTGCACGGCGGCGCGATCGCCCTGGGTCACCCCTTCGGCTGCTCCGGTGCGCGTATCTCCGGCACCCTGCTGAACGTGATGAAACAGAACAACGGCACCATCGGTGTATCGACCATGTGTGTGGGCCTGGGTCAGGGCATCACTACCATCTTCGAACGCGTCTGACGCTGTTGCGGTAAGTGAAAACCGGGGCCATGCGCCCCGGTTTTTTTATGTCTGGAACAGGCTGGCTGCTGGCATGTTCTGCCTGAATGCCAGACAGCAGGAAAACCGCCGGTGACGAATCAGCTGCGGTGAAAAGGTTGGAAGTAAAGCGGGGAAAAGGGCTGCTGCGACTGCAGGAGCCCCGTACCGGCGGGACTTAGCGGGCGCGGTAGGTGATACGAGCCTTGGTCAGGTCGTAGGGGGTCAGCTCCACGCGCACCTTGTCGCCGGTGAGGATGCGGATGTAGTTCTTGCGCATCTTGCCGGAGATATGGGCGGTCACCACATGGCCGTTTTCCAGTTCAACGCGGAACATGGTGTTCGGCAGGGTGTCAATAATGGTGCCTTCCATTTCAATACTGTCTTCTTTTGCCATTCAGCAAGGGCCTCTCTGCTATCGGTTGCTGGCGAGCGTATCTGTTGCCCGCAAAAAAGGTGAGCAATTGTGCATCAAAAGCGCCGTCTAGCCAAGCCGGCATTGGCTGAAGCCGTTGATTTGTCTCAGATGCGCACCCATTTTTGGTGAATCAGCACCTCCAGCGGACGATATTCGCCCTTGTAGCTCATCTTCTGGCACTCGCGTATCCAGTAGCCAAGGTACAGGTGGGGCAGGCCAAGCTCTCGGCAGTGCGCTATTTGGTGCTGGATTGCAAAACGGCCGAGGCTGCGTTGTGGTAATTCGGGTTCGTAAAAGGTGTAGACCGCCGACAGCCCGTTGGGCAGGTGGTCGGTTACGGCTACTGCGACCAGACGTCCATCCAGGCGGAATTCGTGAAAGCGGGTAAAGGGCAGGTCGTGCAGCAGAAAGTCTTCAAACTGTGAGCGGCTTGGCGGGTACATGTCGCCATCGGCGTGGCGCTGCAGGATGTAGCGTTCATAGAGGGCGAAGACTTCGTCATCCAGTCGCGCAGCGCCAATGCTCAGTTGCAGGTCGGTATTGCGGCGTCGTATGCGTTGCTGGGTTCGACCGGGCCTATACAGATCGACCGGCACCCGGGCCGGAATGCAGGCGTTGCACTGGCGGCATTGCGGCCGATAGAGGTGGTTGCCACTGCGGCGAAACCCGAGGGCGGACAACTGGCCGTTCAGCTCGGCGCTGATGTTGACGGCAGGATCAAGAAACAAGGTGGTGGCCTGCTGGCCGTCAAGATAGCTGCAGTCATGCTCTGGGGTAACGAAAAAACGCAGTTGCGACAGGTCAGTCATGGCGGGTGTGCTCCAGCAGCCAGGCCGTATCAACCCGCTCACCGGGGCTGGATTCTGGCCAGGCTGACGGCTGCCCGGGCGGGCAGCATTCGGCCAGTTGGGCAAGGTAGCCGTTGCGACTGATATTGCAAGCCCCCAGGCTGTCAAGGTGCGCGGTGGGCATCTGGCAGTCGATCAGCATGAAGCGGCGTTGCTGCAGGTAATGGCAGAGGGCGAACAAGGCGGTCTTGGATGCGTTGTCTACGCGGCTGAACATTGACTCGCCACAGAACAGGCGGCCGATGACCACTCCGTAAAGACCGCCGACCAAGGTGTCTTGCTGCCAGACTTCGATCGAGTGAGCGTGACCCCGTCGATGCAGTTCGATATAGGCCGCTTGCATCTCGTCAGTGATCCATGTGCTGTCAGTGTAATCGCGCGGTGCGGCGCAGGCGGCGATAACCCCGGCAAAGTCACGGTCGTGACTGACCTGCAATCGATTGCTGCGCAGAAAGCGCCGCAGACTGCGCGATACATGCATGGTATTCGGTTGCAGCACAGTGCGCGGGTCCGGGCTCCACCAGAGCAGTGGTTGCCCCTTGGAGTACCAGGGGAAAATCCCGCTGCGATAGGCCAGCAGCAAGCGTTCCGGAGACAGGTCGCCGCCGCCGGCCAGTAGCCCGTTGGGGGCCTGCAGTGCATGCTGGGCAGGAGGAAACCACAGGCGATCCCGCTGCAGCCAGCTCAGGGCTGACATGGATGCCCCCTGTGAAGGTGCAGAAATGCTGATATTGTTATCAAGAATATGCCCCAAGCATTTGTAAGTGTTGAGTAAAGTTGGCTACAGCTGGAACTGTCCGGCGTGCTGTCGGTCAATCGTCAATACCCGGACTGCGCTGTTACAATAGCCAGCCGATGCCAATATAGGGAAGAGTCCGTTTTGAAGGATAGCCAAGTCACCCAGCCTGCCTTTGCCTGGCGCGAGCAACTGACCCTGCGTCTGCGTGAAGGGGTGTTGCTGGCGATGATCGCCCTGTGCGTGTACCTGAGCATGGCCCTGCTGACCCACCATGTCGGCGACCCGGGCTTTACCCGCAGCGGCAGTGGTGCCGAGGTGCAGAATGCCGGTGGGCGCATGGGCGCCTGGATTGCCGATGTGCTGTTGCTGGTACTGGGCTGGCTTGCCTACCTGTTTCCGCTGATCTGCATCGTCAAGACGCTGCAGATGTTTCGCAACCGTCATCAGCCCTGGGTGTGGAATGGCTGGTTGTTTTCCTGGCGGCTGATCGGGTTTGTGCTGACCCTGCTTGCCGGTACCGGCCTGCTGGCGTTGCATGCTGTGCCGGCTGACGGATTTCCCCAGGACTGTGCTGGCGGTGTGCTGGGACAATTGCTGGTACAGCTGAGTAAACCTCTGCTTAATACGCAGGGCAGTACCCTGTTGTTCCTCACCCTGTTCCTGTTCGGTATCACGGTCTTCACCAACCTGTCCTGGTTCCGGGTGATGGATGTCACCGGCAAGCTGACCCTGGATCTGTTCGACCTGCTGCAACGTGCCTGGCAGGGCTGGCGTGCCGGTCGCAACACTGGCGTCGCGCCAGGCAATGCACGTCGTGAACCTGAAATGTCGGCTGAGGACCGTCGGCGTACCGAGGACCTCAAGGCCAAGCGCCAGGAAGCCCTGGCGCGCCATGTGGCTGCCCAGGAAAACCGCAAGGCCCCGGAAATCGTGCCGCCGGAAAACAAGCCGGCGGAATCCAGCGTGCGCCTGCAGAAGGAAAAACAGACCAAGCTGTTTCGCGATACGGTTGATGCGGGCTCGTTGCCTCCAATCGGTCTGCTGGATCCGCCGAGCAAGAAGGTCAAGGGCTTCTCGCCGGAGTCGCTGGAGGCCATGTCACGTCTGCTGGAACTGAAACTCAAGGACTTCGGGGTGGATGCCGAGGTCGAGAAGGTACAGCCCGGTCCGGTGATTACCCGTTTCGAAATTCAGCCGGCACCCGGGGTCAAGGTCAGCAAGATTTCAAATCTGGCCAAGGATCTGGCGCGCTCGCTGGCGGTGATCAGCGTGCGGGTGGTCGAGGTGATCCCCGGCAAGACTACCGTGGGTATCGAGATTCCCAACGAAGATCGCGAAATCGTGCGACTGTCCGAGGTGTTGCAAACCCGCGAGTTCGACGAGGCGCAGTCGCCGGTAACGCTGGCGCTGGGGCATGACATTGGCGGGCATCCGGTGATGGCCGATCTGGCCAAGATGCCGCACCTGCTGGTGGCCGGCACCACAGGTTCGGGCAAGTCGGTGGGGGTGAATGCCATGCTGCTGTCGATCCTGTTCAAGTCGACACCGCAGGAAGTGCGGCTGATCATGATCGACCCTAAGATGCTCGAGTTGTCGATCTACGAAGGCATTCCGCACCTGCTGGCCCCGGTGGTGACCGATATGAAAGAGGCGGCCAATGCACTGCGCTGGTGCGTCGCCGAAATGGAGCGCCGTTACAAGCTGATGGCAGCACTCGGGGTGCGCAACCTCGCCGGCTTCAATCGCAAGGTCAAGGATGCCGAGAAGGAGGGAGCGCCGCTGGGTGACCCGCTGTACCGCCGCGAGTCGATGGATGATCAGCCGCCACTGCTGGAAACCCTGCCGATCATCGTGGTGGTGATCGACGAATTTGCCGACATGATGATGATCGTCGGCAAGAAGGTCGAGGAACTGATCGCACGTATCGCACAGAAGGCCCGGGCCGCCGGCATCCATCTGATTCTGGCGACCCAGCGGCCCTCGGTGGACGTTATCACCGGTCTGATCAAGGCCAATATTCCGACCCGCATGGCGTTCCAGGTGTCCAGCCGGATAGACTCGCGGACCATTCTCGATCAGGGCGGGGCGGAACAGCTGCTGGGCCATGGTGACATGCTCTACATGCCACCCGGCACCAGCCTGCCGGTTCGGGTGCATGGCGCCTTTGTCTCGGATGACGAGGTACACTGGCTGGTGGATGAGTGGAAGCAGCGTGGCGCGCCGGATTACATCCAGGACATTCTCGACGGGGTCGACGAGGGTGGCGGCGGCAGCTACGAGGGTGGCAGCGGTGGCGAGGGAAGCGATCTGGAGGATGATCCGCTGTACGATCAGGCCGTGCAGTTCGTGCTGGAGACTCGCCGCGCCTCGATTTCCTCGGTGCAGCGCAAGCTGAAGATCGGCTACAACCGGGCCGCACGGATGATTGAAGCCATGGAGATGGCCGGGGTGGTGACTCCGATGAATACCAATGGCTCGCGCGAGGTAATCGCGCCGGCCCCCATGCGCGACTAGTGGAGATACGTCCATCATGATCAAACGACTGGCGGTGACCCTTGGCTCCCTGTGTCTGGCCCTGACGCCCCTGTGGCTGCAGGCCGACGAGCAGAGCGCCTCGGCGGCACGCCTGAATGAGTTGCTGTCGAAAGCCAGCACCCTGACCGCGAATTTCTCGCAGATGACCCTGACCGCCAATGGCGCCAGCCTGCAGGAGTCCTCGGGTACCCTGGAGGTCAAGCGCCCCGGCATGTTCCGCTGGCACACTGATCCGCCGCTTGAACAGGAGCTGGTTTCAGATGGCCAGGTGATCTGGCTGTATGACCCGGATCTGGAGCAGGTAACCATTCAGCAGGTTGACCCGAGGCTGACCCATACGCCAGCGTTACTGCTGTCCGGGGATGTCAGCACCCTGCAGGAAAATTTCAATATCAGTCGCACCGAGGGCGGCAGCGTGGTCGACTTCGTGCTGACACCCAAGGCCAGTGATTCAATGTTCGACCACCTGCGTCTGTCGTTCCGAGATGGTCTGCTGAATGACATGCAATTGAATGATCCGGTCGGGCAGCGCACCAATATCCTGTTCAACAACGTGCAGCTGAATCCGCCACTGGACGCCACACGTTTCACCTTTGAGATCCCCGAAGGTGTTGACGTGATCAGCGAGTAGCCTGTGGGCGACCTGTTTGGCGCAACAACAGCGGTGCAGCCCCTGGCTGCGCGCATGCGTCCGCGCACACTGGATGAATACGCCGGCCAGGATCACCTGCTGGCACCGGGCCGCCCGCTGCGTCAGGCGCTGGAGCAGGGCGCGCTGCACTCGATGATTTTCTGGGGGCCGCCCGGGGTGGGCAAAACCACCCTGGCGCGCCTGTTGGCCAGCCTGGTGGACGCGCATTTTGTCACCCTGTCGGCGGTGCTTGCCGGCGTCAAGGATATCCGTGCAGCGGTGGATGAAGCACGCCAGCAACAGGCCCGGAGTGGTCGGCGCACTATTCTGTTTGTTGATGAGGTGCACCGTTTCAACAAGGCCCAGCAGGATGCCTTTCTGCCCTATGTCGAGGATGGCACCCTGGTGTTTATCGGGGCTACTACCGAGAATCCGTCCTTTGAGCTGAACAACGCCTTGCTGTCGCGCGCGCGCGTGTACCTGCTCAAGTCGCTGGATGCCCAAGCCTTGTCAACACTGCTGCAGCGAGCACTGACAGACCCCGAGCGGGGGCTCGGTGAGCTGCAGTTGAGCATCGAGCCGGCGGCGCAGCAGATGCTGCTGGAGGCCGCCGACGGCGATGGCCGGCGCCTGCTGAACCTGCTGGAAACCGCTGCCGATCTGTTGCAGCCGGGCGATTGCCTGGGCGTGGCGCTGCTGGCCGAGCTGCTCGGCGAGGGACGACGGCGTTTCGACAAGGGCGGTGAAGCCTTCTACGACCAGATGTCGGCGCTGCACAAGTCAGTGCGCGGCTCGAATCCCGACGCCACCCTGTACTGGTTCGCGCGCATGCTGGATGGCGGTTGTGACCCCTTGTATATCGCACGCCGGGTGGTGCGCATGGCTAGCGAGGATGTCGGCAATGCCGACCCGCGGGCACTGACCTTGGCTCTGAATGCCTGGGATGTGCAGGAACGCCTGGGCAGTCCCGAAGGCGAGCTGGCGATTGCCCAGGCGCTGGTTTATCTGGCCTGTGCACCAAAGAGCAATGCCGTCTACATGGCGTTCAAGGCAGCCATGCGCGATGTGGCGGAACAGCCGTCCCACGAGCCGCCGCTGCACCTGCGCAACGCGCCGACCAAGTTGATGAAGGAACTCGGCTACAGCCAGGGCTATCGCTATGCGCATGATAAGCCAGAGGCCTATGCCGCCGGCGAGGATTATTTCCCCGAACAGCTGGAGCCGCGTCAGTATTACCAGCCGGTGCCGCGCGGGCTAGAGCTGAAGATTGCGCAGAAGCTCGAGCACCTGCGCGTGCTGGACGCCGCCAGCAGCAACCAACGCAGGAGTTCGCCATGATCAAGATACTGCTGGCCATTGCCTTTGGTGGATCGCTCGGTGCGCTGGCACGCTTCGGCGTGGCGCACTGGGTGGCGCTGAGCTGGCCAAAGGCCTTCCCGCTGGCGACCCTGTTGATCAATGTCAGCGGCTGTCTGCTGATCGGTATACTTTATGCTCTGTGGTTGCAGCGACCCGAGTTGTCGCCACTGTTGCGTCAGGGCCTGTTTATTGGTTTCCTTGGCGCCTTTACCACCTTTTCCACGTTCTCCCTGGATACCCTGCGTTTGCTGGAGAACGGCGAGGGGCTGATGGCCCTTGGATATGTCCTGCTCAGTGTGTGCGTCTGTTTACTCGCCACCTGGGCCGGTCTGGCACTGACCCGTTCAGTAGCCGGACTGTAACCTGCAACCAAAAAGTGATGACCCATGCTTGATCCGAAACTGGTCCGTAGCCAAACCCAACAACTGGCCGAGCGCCTGGCGACCCGTGGTTTTGTTCTTGATGTCGCTGCACTGGAAGCGCTGGAAAGCCGCCGCAAGGCCGTGCAGACCCGCACCGAAACCCTGCAGGCCGAGCGCAATAGCCGCTCCAAGGCAATTGGCCAGGCCAAGGCTCGTGGCGAGGATATCCAGCCGTTGCTGGCCGACGTGGATCGTATGGGCGAGGAACTGAATACGGCCAAGCAGGAGCTGGAACAGATCCAGCAAGAGCTGGATGCATTGCTGCTGGCTATTCCCAACCTGCCCGACGACAGCGTGCCGGTGGGCGCCAGTGAGGACGATAATGTCGAGGTGCGCCGCTGGGGTAACCCGCGCAGCTTCGATTTTGAGGTGCGGGACCATGTGGCTATTGGCGAGCAGCGTGGCTGGCTGGACTTCGAGACCGCGGCCAAGCTGTCCGGTGCCCGCTTTGCTCTGATGCGCGGGCCGATTGCCCGTCTGCACCGGGCGCTGGCGCAGTTCATGCTAGACCTGCACATCAATGAACATGGCTACGAGGAGGTCTATACCCCCTATCTGGTGCAGGCCGAGGCGCTGCTGGGCACCGGCCAGTTGCCGAAGTTCGAGGAAGACCTGTTCAAGGTGCCGCGTGGCGAGGACCAGCGTGACCTGTACCTGATCCCCACCGCCGAGGTGTCGCTGACCAATATCGTCAGCGGTGAAATCCTCGATGCGACCAGCCTGCCGCTGCGGCTTACCGCACATACCCCGTGTTTTCGCAGCGAAGCCGGATCAGCCGGTCGCGACACCCGCGGCATGATCCGCCAACACCAGTTCGACAAGGTCGAGATGGTGCAGATAGTACGGCCCGATCAATCGCAACAGGCGCTGGAGGAGCTTACCGGGCATGCCGAGGATGTGCTCAAGCGTCTTGAGCTGCCGTTCCGTACCCTGGCGCTGTGTACCGGTGACATGGGCTTTGGTGCGGTGAAGACCTACGATCTTGAGGTGTGGATTCCCAGTCAGGGCAAGTACCGCGAGATTTCCTCCTGCTCCAGCTGTGGCGATTTCCAGGCGCGCCGTATGCAGGCGCGCTGGCGCAACCCGGAAACCGGCAAGCCGGAACTGGTACACACCCTGAACGGCTCGGGTCTGGCGGTAGGCCGGACTCTGGTGGCGATTCTGGAAAACTATCAGCAGGCTGACGGCAGCGTGCTGGTTCCTGCAGTACTACAACCCTACATGGGCGGACTGGAGCGTATCGGCTGATGGAATATCTTCCGCTGTTTCATAATTTGCAGGGCCGGCTGGTACTGCTGGTAGGCGGTGGCGAGATTGCCCTGCGCAAAGGGCGTCTGTTGTGTGAGGCTGGTGCGCGCTTGCGTGTAGTAGCACCCGATATCGAGCCGGAGCTGGCAGGACTGGCCGAGCAGGGCGGTGGTGAATGCCAACTGCGCGGTTATGCAGCGGATGATCTGGAAGGTGCTGTGCTGGCTATCGCGGCTACCGATGACGAACCCCTTAATGCGCGTATTTCTGCAGATGCGCAGGCGCGAGGGATCGCGGTGAATGCGGTGGATGCACCACACCTGTGTACCGTTATCTTCCCGGCAATTGTTGATCGTTCGCCGCTGGTAATTGCCATTTCCAGCGGCGGTCACGCGCCGGTACTGGCCCGCTTGGCGCGCGCACGTATCGAAACCCTGTTCCCGCATAGTTATGGCCGACTGGCGCAGCTCGCGCAGCGTTTCCGCGAGCGGGTCAAGGCAGCCTTTAGTCAGATCAACCAGCGCCGCGCCTTCTGGGAGCAGGTGTTTCAGGGTGAAGTGGCTGAGCGGGTCTTCGCTGGTCAGGATCAGCAGGCTGAGCAGGTGCTGGAGAAATTGCTGGCCGGACAGGCAGGTCAGGGTTATCAGGGTGAGGTGTATCTGGTCGGCGCCGGCCCCGGTGATCCGGATCTGCTGACCTTCCGCGCCCTGCGCCTGATGCAACAAGCTGACGTCGTGCTGTATGACCGGCTAGTGGCCCCGGCAATCATTGATCTGTGCCGGCGTGATGCTGATCGCATTTATGTTGGCAAGCAGCGCTCGGAACATGCTGTGCCCCAGGATGAAATCAACCAGCTGCTGGTGGATCTGGCACGTCAGGGCAAACGGGTGCTGCGCCTGAAGGGTGGCGATCCCTTTATTTTTGGCCGCGGCGGTGAGGAAATCGAACTGCTGGCGGAGAACCGCATTCCTTTCCAGGTAGTGCCGGGTATCACCGCAGCCAACGGCTGCTCGACCTATGCCGGTATTCCGCTGACCCACCGTGATCATGCCCATTCGGTACGTTTTATCACGGCCCATCGCAAGGAGGGGCGTACCGATCTGCCCTGGACCGAGCTGGTGGTACCCGGGCAGACCTTGGTGCTTTATATGGGGCTGGTGGCCTTGCCGGACATCTGTGGCGGGCTGATTGCCCATGGTCGAAGTCCGGATACGCCGATTGCGCTGATCCAGCAGGGCACCACCGCCAACCAGAAGGTGTATACCGGGACTTTGCAAAGCATGCCGGGGATAGTCGAGCGCGAGCAGGTCAAGGCGCCAACCCTGGTGATTGTTGGCGAGGTGGTCAGTCTGCACGAACGGCTCAAGTGGTTTGAGCCGGGGCAATCGAGTGCACAGGACAGCGCGGTAGTCTGAGTCATCAGGGGAGGGTGCATGTCTCGTAAATGGCAGGCCAAACGCAGCCGCAAGGCTGGTGCGCCACCCGGCACCCTGATGCATATTGGCCGGCCCGGCAGCAGCGACAGCCACTTGCGGTTGGTCAGTTACGACGCTGACCAACTGCAAGAAAGCCATCTGCAGGGACTGCAGCAGCTACCCGATGCCAACCGGGAGCGGGTGCTCTGGCTTAATGTGGATGGCGTGCATCAACCTGAGCTGATCGGCACACTGGGGCGGCAGCTGAACCTGCATCCACTGGTGCTGGAGGACATTGTCAATACCGACCAGCGCCCCAAGCTGGAGGATTACGATGGCTACCTGTTTCTGGTGCTGCGCATGTTGCAGCTGGATTCACACCAGCAGATCCAGTCGGAACAGCTCAGTCTGATTCTGGCGCCTGGCATGGTGCTGTCCTTGCAGGAGCAGCCCGGTGATGTGTTTGATGGCGTACGCGAACGCCTGCGCAATGGTCGGCGGATACGTTTTATGCATGCCGATTATCTGGCCTATGCACTGTTGGATGCGGTGGTCGATCATTATTTCGTAGTGCTTGAGCAGCTTGGTGAGCAGATCGAACAATTGGAAGACGAATTGATCGAGCGGCCTTCACCCGAGGTGCTGAAGCGCATTCACCACTACAAGCGCGAGATGCTGCTGCTGCGCAAGTCGGTATGGCCGTTGCGAGAGGTGCTGAGCCGTCTGAGTCGTGACGAAAGCCCGCTGGTCAGCAATGAAACCCGCCTGTTCCTGCGGGATGTCTACGATCACAGTATCCATGTGCTGGATACCATAGATACCCTGCGCGAACTGCTGGTGGGCATGCTTGATCTGTATCTTTCCAGCAGCAGCAACCGGATGAACGAGGTAATGAAGGTGCTGACCATCATTGCCACCCTGTTTATGCCGCTGACCTTTATTGCCGGCGTGTATGGCATGAACTTCGAACATATGCCGGAACTGGGCTGGCGCTGGGGCTATCCGGCGGTCATGCTGCTGATGCTGGGCGTGTCCTCCGGCTTGTTACTGGCGTTCCGGCGACGGCGCTGGATCTGAATAGTGGTTCAATCTTTGGCATAAATGCCATGCATTTTGTGCTGGCGCCATTGTCACCACTGATGCAGTCTCTGGGGTGCCAACCAACCATAACAAGGGAACGCCCCCGATGGCCGAGATAGATACCAGCTTGCCTGCCGATCTGGAAAAGCTGGTGCACAGTTTTTTTGACCGCATTCCCTTCAACCTGCTGCTGGGCATTCGCATTGACAGCCTGGCCAGCGACAAGGTGCATATGAGCCTGCCAATGCGCGAGGATCTGATCGGCAACTACTACCGCGGCATTCTGCACGGTGGGGCGATTTCCGCACTGATCGATGTCTGTGGCGGGGCCATGGCAATGATCGGTGCCTGGGAAAAACAGCAGGACCTGCCGGCCAGCGAACGCATGCAACGCCTGTCCAAACTGGGCACCATCGATCTGCGGGTGGACTACCTGAGCCCCGGCAAGGGCCAGCTGTTTACCTGTGATTCCAGCCTGTTGCGCATTGGCAACAAGGTGGCAGTGGTGCGCTCGCACCTGCACAGTGACAGCGGTGCGCTGGTGGCGGCCGGGACTGGCACCTATCTGTGTGGCTAACGGATCAGGTTTTTTGGCATGCCAGCGCGTTGAGCAGCAGGTCTGTCGCAGAAACTACGCGCTCTTCACGCTGTGCGATTGTTGGTGCATGACACCCGTTCATCAGCAGTCCGCTCATCAATGAGCCTTTCCACATGCCGACCAGTTGCTCGGCGCGCAGTAGTGGGTCATCCAGCGTTATGGCTCCGAGCTCGGCGGCTTGTTGCAGGTGCTCGGCGGCGCGCCGGACAAAGGCCATGGGGCCGTCACGAAAGATCATTTCGCCATGCTGGGGATGGCTGGCGCCATAGGCGTAGACGGCACGCAGTAGCCGGATACCCGCTTCACTGCTGTAAAAATCCACCAGCTGTAAACCCAAACTCAGCAGATGTTCACGCACCTGCGGCAAGTTCTGCGCCGACGCATCCACCTGGCCGGCAAGCTGGCTGTGATGGCGTTCCAGTACTGCCAGCAGTAGCGCGTCGGCATTGGCAAAATGCCGGTACAGGGTGCCCTTGGCTACGCCCGCGCGGGCCGCCACTTGTTGCATGTTGAAGTTCTGCTCCTCGGCCATGCAGGCCAGCGCCGCTTCAAGAATACGCTCTCGGCGCGCCGGATCGACCGGCCGGCCGGGGCCTTTGGTTGACGCTGTCATGCGAACTCCAATGAGTCAGTCATCATTAATGTTGATGCCATATTTACTGAACGCTATCGTTCTGTAAATATGGTGCGGACAACAACAAGGTAAACCGCCATGCGAAAAATAATTCTTGCGGTGCTGCTGGCCGGGCTGGCCGCCTGTGATACCGAGCACAGCCAAAATGATGTGCTCACGGATGCTCCGGTCAAGGTTCGCAGTGCACAACTGGAAATCCCCAAGGGGCAGCACTGGAGTCTGAGTGGCAGCGTACATTCGCGTCACGAGGCAGGATTGGCATTTCGTTTGCCGGGGCAGATCCGCGAACGTCTGGTGCAGGCCGGCGAGCAGGTCGAGGCGGGGCAGTTGCTGATGCGGCTGGATGCCCGTGATGTGCGCCAGCAATTGAATGCCGCCCAGGCGCAGCTGGATGCGGCCCGTGTACAGGCAGACAATGCCGAAGCCAGCCGGCGTCGTTTGCAATCCTTGCGTGAGCAGGATCTGGTGCCAGCCCAAGCTTATGAAAATGCTGAAGCAACCGCCAATGCCGCGTTGCAGGCGGTTCGCACAGCCCGGGCAGCCATGGAGCAGGCACGAACAGCTACCGAGTATGTCGACCTTCGCGCACCGGCCAGCGGCGTATTGATCGAAGTTGCCGGCGAAGCTGGTCAGGTTGTCGGTGCGGGTCAGACTGTGGCAAGACTGGCTTATGCCGGTGAGAGGGAAGTGCAGGCATGGGTGCCTGAAACCCGCCGCAATGATCTGCCCGAGCGTGCCCAGGTGCTGCTGTTCAGCGGTGCCCACACAGCGCCCGCACGCCTGCGAGAGGTGGCCGGTGCTGCCGACCCGCAAACCCGAAGCTGGCGGGTTCGCTATGCCATAGAGGATGAGCCGGATAACTGGCCTCTGGGCGCCAGTGTGACGCTGGACTTTACCCGCAGTGCGGACGATCAGGACAGCTTGCGTCGTGTACCGCTGTCTGCGTTGATTGATCGGGGGCAGGGTGCCGGCGTCTGGTTGATCGAGCAGGGGCAGGTGCGCTGGATTCGGGTTGATCTGCTGCGTGTCGATGCCGAGCACGCCTATGTCCGTAGCCGTCTGCCAGCAGGGACGCTGGTGGTTGCACTTGGCACGCATTTGCTGGAGCCCGGGCAGTCTGTCGAGGTGCTGCCATGAGCATGGATCCGTTGCGCTTCAACCTTTCTGCACTGGCAGTGCGCGAGCGCTCGGTGACCCTGTTTTTTTTGTTGCTGACGGCTTTTGCCGGTCTCTTCGCGTTTCTGGACCTGGGGCGGGCGGAAGATCCGGTCTTCGGTGTCAAGGCTGTACTGGTTTCGGCGACCTGGCCGGGTGCCAGTGCCGAACAGATGCAGCAGCAGGTAGCCGATCCGCTGGAAAAGCGTCTGCAGGAAGTCGCCTATTTCGAGAAAGTCGAAACCACCGCACGGCCTGGCCGGGTCGACATGCAGATCAGCTATCAGGATTACACTCCGACCGAGCTGCTGGCCGACCTGTCCTACGAGATCCGCAAGCGCATGCAGGATGCTCAGGCGAGCATGCCGCCCGGCGTGCAGGGCCCCTTCGTCAATGATGACTTCTCCGATGTGTATTTCTCGCTGTATTCCCTGACCGCGCCAGGTCTGCCGCCGCGCTTGCTGGTACGGGAGGCGGAACGTCTGCGGGATGCCTTCTCGCGCATCTATGGTGTGCAGAAGGTGCGGGTGCTGGGTGAGCGGCGCGAGCAAGTGTTTGTCGAACTGGATCCGCAGCGGCTGGCTGAGTTGGGTATTACCAGCGCACAGATTGCCGACGCGCTGGATGCCTGGAATCGTCTGACACCGGCAGGCCTGATCGAAACTGCTGGCGCCCGCTTGTACTGGCGGATCCAGGCTGATCTGGCTGACCTGGATGCCATTGCCGGCGTCCCGCTGCAGGTAGGTGAACGGTTGATACGCTTGGGTGATGTGGCGGATATCAAGCGCGGGTATGAGGACCCGCCCAGCTATATGATTCGCGCCTTTGGTGAAGATGCCGTGCTCATCGGTGTGGTACTGCGTAGCGGCGTCAATGGTCTGGAGCTTGGAGAGAAGCTGGCCGACATGCATCAGAGGCTGTCTGCCGAGTTGCCGCTGGGTATGGAGCTGCGTCAGGTGACCAACCAGCGCGAGGCCATCAGTCGTGCGGTGAACCTGTTCCAGTACAAATTCCTGATAGCTGTGCTGGTAGTGATGCTGGTGAGCTTTGCCAGTATCGGGCTGCGCCCCGGATTGATCGTCGGCATTGCCGTGCCCTTGACCCTTGGCATTACCTTTGTGCTGATGTACAGCCGTGGCATGAACCTGGACCGCATCACGCTGGGCGCGCTGATCATTGCCCTTGGCCTGCTGGTGGACGATGCGATCATTGCCATCGAGATGATGCTGGTAAAGATGGAGCAGGGCTGGGACAAGGCGCGTGCCGCTGCACATGCCTGGACGGTAACAGCCGCGCCTATGCTGTCTGGTACCCTGGTGACCATGATCGGCTTTGTGCCGATTGGCTTTGCCCGCTCCAACGTCGGCGAGTACGCCGGCAACATTTTCTGGGTACTGGCCTTTGCCCTGCTGACCTCCTGGCTGGTGGCGGTGACCTTTACCCCGATGCTGGGGGTCGCCTTGTTGCGCGAGCCACGCAAGGACCAGCAGCACAGCCATGAAGCCCAGTATCAGGGCACTCTTTACCGGCGATTCCGGATGTTGGTGCAGCACTGTGTGCGCTACCGGAAAAGCGTAGTCTTGCTTACGGTAGCCGCTTTTGTGCTGGCCTTGGTGGGTATGCAGACGCTGGTGCAGAAGCAGTTCTTTCCATCATCCGACAGGCCTGAAGTGCTGGTGGATATATACCTTCCCGAGGGCAGCAGCGCACAACAGACCGATGCCTTGGCCCGACGCATTGAAGCGCGACTGCAAGAGCATCCGGATGTGGTGTCGCTATCCAGCTTTGTCGGTGCCGGTGCGCCTCGCTTCTTCCTGTCGCTGAATCCAGAACAGCCGAACCCGGCCTTCGCCAAAGTGATCGCGATTGCTGCGGATGCTGCCGGCCGCGACAGACTGATTGCCGAACTGCGTGCCCAGGTCGCCGCTGGTGAGTATCCGGAGGCACGGGTACGGGTACATCGATTGCTGTTCGGGCCGCCGGTGACCTGGCCGGTTAGCTTCCGTGTGCTTGGACCTGATCCGCTTCAGGTGCGCAGGATTGCCGAGCAGGTTAAAGGTGTCATGCAGGCACATCCACATACAGTGGATGCCCACCTGGACTGGAACGAACGGGTGCCGGCGGTACGCCTGGCATTGGATGCCGAGCGCTTACGCGCGATCGGGCTGACCCCGCGCGAGCTGTCAAGCCAGTTGCAACTGCATTGGGGTGGCGTGCCGGTCACCCAGTTGCGTCAGGACGTGCGAAGCGTTCAGCTGGTGTTGCGTGGCACCCGTGGCAGTATCGAGGATTTTGCTGACCTGCCTCTTCGGACTAGCGATGGGCGAACAGTCACACTGGCCCAGGCCGGCCTGATCGAACTGGTCAGCGAGGACCCGGTGCTGCGCCGTTACAATCGCCAACCCTTTATCCAGGTGCAGGCGGATATTCAGGGGGCACAGCCGCCAGATGTCACCTGGGCGCTGTGGCGTGACCTGCAGCCGCTGCGCGAGCAATTGCCGGCCGGTTATCACCTGGATATCGGTGGTAGTGTGGAACGCTCCGGCAAGGCGCAGGAGTCGTTGCGCAAGGTGCAGCCGATCATGATCGGACTGATGCTGGTGATCATCATGCTGCAGATGCGCAGCTTCTCCGGCACCCTGATGGTGCTGGCGACGGCGCCACTCGGGGTGATCGGGGCGGTACTGGCGCTGATTGTCGGCAACCAGCCGTTCGGCTTTGTTGCGCTGCTTGGCATGACCGGTCTGGCCGGTATCCTGATGCGCAACACGCTGATTCTGACCAAGCAGATTGACGACAATCTGGAGAGTGGCATGCCCAGGCTGGAGTCGTTGGTCGAGGCGACAGTACAGCGTGCGCGCCCGGTATTGCTGACCGCGCTGGCAGCGGCGCTGGCCTTTGTGCCGCTGACGCTGGACGCCTTCTGGGGGCCGCTGGCCTGGGTGCTGATTGGCGGCACCCTGATTGGCACGCTGATTACCTTGCTGTTCCTGCCGGCTCTCTATGCCCTGTGGTTCCGTGTTGCCGCTCAGCGGTAACGCGGCGTCCACTGGCGCAGCGCCTGATCCAGTTCCGGGTCGAGCCGGTAGGGGTCATTGAACCAGCGGGCGCCATCGGCGTCCGCTTCAGCGGTCCAGTAGGCCAGTACCAATCGTGGGCCGCCGGGAATGCTCACTTCGTGGGTGCGCCCGCTGGCCAGCTGGATGGCGACCTGTTCACGGCGAGCCGGCTCAAGTCGCTGGAAGAGCCAGTCGGACAGCTGACTGGCCGCTTCCACCCGTACACAGCCTGAGCTCACCGAACGTGTCGCGCGCTCGAACAGGTGCTGGCTGGGCGTGTCGTGCAGGTAGACGGAAAATGGGTTGGGAAAGCGAAAAGCCATTTGTCCCAGCGGGTTGGTGCTGCCCGGGCGCTGGCGTAAAAGCACATTGCCTGGGTTGGTCCAGTCGATGCTTGTCGCATCCAGTACCTTGCCATCGCTGCTCAGGACCTGCATGTCGCTACGGGCGATATAGCCGACATCCTCACGAATCAGCGGCAGCTTGTCCTTGCGGAAAATGATTGGTGGGACTGTCCAGCTGGGGTTCAGGGTTACCCGGTTGAGCCTGGAAACCAGTAGCGGCGTGCGGCGATCAGAACGACCGGCCTGAATACGGGTCTGCCAGCGTTGCTGACCCTGCTCGATTACCTGCAAGGTACCACCAGCGACATTCACCAGCAGCATATCCGGGCTGCGCCAGGCTTCCAGCCAACGCAGACGCTCCAGATTGAGGCGCAGTTGTAACAGACGCTGTGACGGGCTGCGATTCAATGCCGACAGGGTATCCGGCCCGAGAACGCCATCCACTTTCAGCCCTTGGGATAACTGGAACTGGCGCAACGCCTGCTCCAGTTCGGCATCGTAATGATTGGGAGCCTCGCTTTGCCGCGATGTTGCCGGTAGATACCCCCCGCTCACCAAACGCTCGCGCAATGCGGGTATCCGCGGACTGTCAGCACGGGGGCGCAGCAACGCACCGGGCGGCACCGCTTGCCACTCGCCCGGATGCAGTCGTAACTGACGGTATTGTTGGCGTAGCCATTCATACTCTGGAACGGCGGGACGGGCGCGGTGCATAGCCATGGCCGGATCGGCAAGCGACGCTGCGGCCAGCATGGAGAGCGCCGCCCGCTCGCTGATCAGTCCTTCCGCAACCCATTCCGGCTGGGTGGTGGGGACACGACCATGCAGCAATTCTTCCAAGGCCCGGAGGTAAAGACTGCTCAGGTGCAAGTCAAAACATGCGGCAGCTTGATCGGGTGATGCGCCATCACGGGTTTCTGCCATGACCTGCGGACGGGCGTAATCGTCGGACGCCAACCCGTCGTCTTCCAGTGATTGCAAGGCCGCGACCAAGGTCTGTACCCGTGTGCCTGTGCTCCATAACAACGGCTCTTGATGCGACTGGTACAACAGTTCCAGTTGACTGTCATGCTGATGCAGTCGCAGTTGTGGCAGGGGCGGGCAGTCCTGAATCGCCACAGGAAGGGCTGAATCTTGCGTGGAAAGGATATTTGACGGATCCCCTGCGGCCAGCGCATGCACGCCTTGCAACATAAAACCGACGAACAGGGGTGTACATTTTTTAATCAACAGGTAATCTCCTTCAACCGCTGGCGAAAACAGTCGCCAGCAAGCCGTCATTGGCAGTATAGGCAAAACGGGTTGGCTGGGGGCCGATCCGGTCAAACACAACATGTCTCATGAATTCGGTTCGCCATTTGCGGACCAGGGGGAGAACTGCATGTTTTATCGACTGCGCCTGTCCGGCGCTGCCGTGTTTTTTTCGTTGTTCACCTACACAATGGCTGCACCGGTAGCTGCAGCGCCAGCCCAAGAACTGGCAGACAAGCTGGGAAGCCTGAGTCGGGTAGCCCCGGATCTGGATCTGTCGGTTTTGGGTAATGCGCTGGCTGCCATGCAGTGTGCCGAGAGAAGCGGTGAGCCGCGCTCTGAGCGCCTGGCTGTAATCGATTTTTCACTGCCCTCCACGGAGCGGCGACTGTGGATATTCGATCTGCGCCAAAAGGCTCTGCTACTGAATGACCTGGTTGCCCATGGCCAAGGATCCGGTGGCAACTTCGCCGAACATTTTTCCAATATTGAAGGTAGCTACCAGTCCAGCATAGGTCTGTTCCGGACAGCGGAAAGCTATCAGGGGCGTCACGGATATTCCTTGCGTATGGACGGGCTTGAGCCTGGCGTTAATGATCTGGCCCGACAGCGCGCCATTGTGATTCATGCGGCAGATTATGTGGACCCCGAATGGATTACCCGTCAGGGTCGCATCGGGCGCAGTCAGGGGTGCCCGGCTGTGCGGCCGGAAATCGTTGATCATGTGGTGGACAGTCTGAAGGGCGGACAGTATCTGTTCGCGTGGTATCCGGACCAGCAGTGGCTGCAGACATCAAGTCTGCTCAATTGCCCTTACGGCGATTATCGTGAAGCGCTGGCCCTGAATACCCGGTAAATGGCAGATGCGTCACTGCGGCTCAAGGCAGCAGTGACGCAATCCACTGTCGAATCATCGCTTGATTCTTGGGAACCTGCAGACTGCCCAGTAATTCACCCTCGGCATCAAACAGCAGCAGGTCGCCGTCACGAGATCCGTGGCGCTCGGAGAACTGGCGACTGGTCTCATGCCCTTGATGGGCGACCCGCATCAGCAGTCCGGGCGCATACTCAATCTGCATCGGTTTGAGCATGTCCAGAACGTCTGCACCGCCCAGATAATGGATATCCCGGGTCAATACCAGTACGGGTGTACCTTGACCTATGGGTTGCAGGTCTGTCGACAACCCGGTGCGCGGCAATAACTGCCAGGCAGCAAACAGCAGGGTAATAATAATCCCGATGATTACCAGGGCGCGTAGTGGCAGGTTTTTCGTGCTACTGATGGATGTCATGAAACTCCTTAGTGGTCAGTCAATTGAACGAGCCAGGCGGAAGCCGCCATTGTTTTCGCGTGTGCGTGGGAAAAAGCTGTAACGATAGGTTGACCGACTGGCCCACCCATCAAGCCCCCAGGAACCGCCGCGTATCATTCGGCGCTCGCAGTAGCCCTCCAGCAGAGGCGCGGCATTGGCTGGCGCCTGTTTGTAATCGGAGCGGGCACAGTCGGCCACCCACTCCCATACGTTGCCATGCATGTCATGTACCCCGAAGGCATTGGCGTCAAAGCTGCCAACCGGCAATGTCTGATTGCGGAAATCGCTCACAGGACAGTTGAAATGCGGTCGCCTGCCATCAAAGTTGGCCTGGTCACTGGTCAGGCAGTTCCCGTTAAAGAACTGTGTAGTAGTACCGGCTCGCGCCACGTACTCCCATTCCGCTTCGCTGGGGAGGCGGTAGTTGCTTCCTGTGCGCTGGTTCAGCCAAGGCAGGAACTGGTTGGTAACATCGTCAAAGCTGACACTGATCACTGGACGTTGATCACGCCCCCAGCCCTGATCAGAGGGGCTGTGGGTGCAAGCTCCATCAGCCACACAGGCGTCCCATTCAGCGAAGGTGACTTCGTAACGGCCTATTTCAAAAGCGGCTACTTCGACCTTTCGCACCGGCATTTCACGCGAGTGGCAATGATGACGGTGGTCACACCCCATCATGAAACTGCCCGCAGGAATGGTGATCATATCCGGCTGCGGAACAGTCTGCTCGGCCAGCGCAGGCGCTGCCAGCAGGCCTAACAACAGGCCCAGCGATGAAAGGGGTCGTGTGTTGATCATTTACTCTGCTCCTTGGGCATGTCTACCGGTCAGGCTACACCAGCGCAGAGTATCCAGCCTGAGGCGTGTTGTCGCAAGACATCACCTGAATAGGTGAATATGTCCGCTTGCGTCAAATCGGCTCTGCGAGATAGAGTTCTTTAAATGATTCTGCCAGTCATTTGGCAGGACACCAGCCAGGGAAAGAACGCCAGCATGTCTCCCACCGCCTACGAAGCCGAACGCGCCTTGCGCGATATAGCAACCATTAATCGGCGAGCAGCCGGCTTTCAGGATTACCAGGCCGAATCTCTGCAGCTGATGCTCTGGGGGCTTTTCTACATGATCGGTTTTGCCGGCGTGGCGGCATTCGAGTTGCCGGTACTGCTCTGGTGGGGCGGGTTGCTGGTGGTTACCGTGCTGTTTGGTAGCCGTCTGGTCAGCCGTGGCCACCCTGACTCTCCGGGCATTATCGGGCGCTACTTGCTGGTATTGGCCATCATTCTTGGTTTTGTCGTGTTGATGACAATTACCCTTCAGCCGTTGACTGACCAACAGGTGTCCCTGCTGGCCCCGGTATTTGTCTCGGTGCTCTATCTGCTGCGTGGTACCCAGTTACCACGTTATCTGTTGATTGGGATTTCACTGTTGCTGCCCTGTCTGGTCAGCTATTGGATGGCTGGCGAGCATTTCTGGTGGGCGATGAGCCTTGCTTGCGGGGCGCCCATGTTGGGGGCCGGGCTCTGGCTCCGGTTTGGCTGACATGCAGACACCTGACGAAACCATCCACCAACCGATTCGCCTGAAAATCATGGCTGCGCTGAACACGCTACCCAGCGGTCAGTGGCTGGAGTTTGTGGCGTTAAAGCGTATTGTCGATACGACAGACGGTAACCTGGGGGCCCATCTCGGCACGCTCGAGAGTAAGGCCTACATACGCATCAAGAAGGACTTTCTTGGCAAGCGTCCACGTACCCGGGTAACGCTCAGCAGCCGTGGGCGCGAGGCCTTTGCGGTGTATGTCGCAACCTTGCATGCGATCCTGTCGCCGGCAGTGGCAGAGGATGACGAGCAACCGGAAGCACCGGACTGAAATAGCTGAAGCAACGGGCTGTCAGCACACAACAATAACAATCACGCAGGAAATCCATATGAACAGTGTCGTTCTGTCACCCGCTGCACACCTCTGGCTGCGCCGTACCCGTCTAATTGCGCTGTTGTTGCTGCTGTTTGGAGCTCTGGCAGGTACAAGTCTGCTGGCCGGTGCCGAACCGACAGGCGCAGAAGCAGTGCTTGACCAGGTGAATGCTACCGAGCCTGCAGAACATCAGCCGTTTGGTGTGCGCGAGATGTATCTGCAGGCTGATCTGGTGGTCAAGTCGGTAATGATCTTTCTGGCATTCTGCTCGCTACTGACCTGGGCTGTATTGCTTGAGAAGCTGTTGGTGTTTGGCCGTGCACGGCGCGCCAACCAGCAGTTTTTGCAGGCGTTCCGGTCAGGCGACAAGGCTGCACTTACAGCGCTTGCGGAACGTTCAGCAATGGGCCGCATGTGGCAGGTTGCACAGGGCGAGCTACAGCATTTCAGACGCACAGCCAAAGACCGGGTGGATGCTGACCGTATCACCCGCCTGCTGCAGCGCATGGCCTTGAGTGCCAGCATCGTTCAGGAACGTGATCTGGCCAGACTTGGCAGCATGATGGGTGTACTGGCAACCATTGGTGCGACCGCCCCCTTTATTGGTCTGTTTGGTACCGTTTGGGGCATTCTCAACAGCTTTGCCAGCATCGCCACCATGCGCTCGGCCAGTCTGGCCATTGTTGCCCCGGGGATTGCCGAAGCCCTGCTGGCGACCGCCCTGGGCCTGTTTGCTGCGATTCCGGCGGTGATGATCTTCAACAAGTTTGCCCGTGACATTAACGGTTTTGTCGGCGGCCTGGACAACTTCTCGGCAGAGATGCTGGCCAGCACTTCACGCCAGCTGGAAGAGGAACTCTGAGCATGGGCATCCAGTTCAACTCGGGGCCAATGCCGAAGCGGCACAACTACCAGCAGAATGCCGAGATGAACATCACGCCCTTTGTTGACGTGATGCTGGTGCTGCTGATCATCTTTATGGTGGCGGCACCGCTGGCCACGGTGGATGTGCCGGTGGACCTGCCAAGCAACTCGGCTACTGTCAGCCCGCCGCCTACCGATCCGGTCTACGTCAGCGTGCAGGCCGATGGTGCCCTGTTTGTTCAGGAAACCGCAGTGGAGCTGGATGGCCTGGCGGCGCTGATTACTTCGGCCACCGGCGGCGCCCGGGATACCCGGCTGTTTCTGCGCGGTGATCAGGCGGTCGACTACGGTCGGCTGATGCGCGTAATGAATACGCTGCAAAAGGCCGGTTACAGCCGTATCAGTCTGGTTGCCAGCGAGGATCCGGAGCTCTGATGCGCACTTCAGCCGACAATCCATCGGGGATTGGCTGGTCGCTGCGGTTAATGGTGATTGGCCTTTCGCTGGCAGCGCACGTGGCGCTGGCGGGCTGGCTGCTGCTGTACCGGCATACCCCGTTGCCGGCACCGGCGGAAACCGTGGTGGCCATCGAAATGATTGAGCTGCCAGTACCGGAGCCTGAGCCCGAGCCGGAACCTGAGCCTGAGCCAGAACCCGAACCCGAACCGGCGCCACCGCCGCCGCAACAGCAGCCGCCGCGTCCACAACCGCAACCGCCACGCCCGGTCAGTCAGCCGCCACGCAGTTCCGGCCCGCCGGCGCACAGCTTTGGTGCCAATCAGGAATGGGCTGCGCCACCGCCGCCAACCGAAAGCGCCGCCAGCCGTGGCCGCATGGCGCCCTCCGGCTATGCCGAGACAGTCAAGGGCCGGGTCAATGCGCGCTTGCAACGGCCTGAAGGTGCCGTGTACAAGCCACCGCCGGGGTACAAGGGCAATCCCGATGACTTCAAGCGCCAGTGCTACATTCCCTGGGAAGTGGTAGTGGATGCCCAGGGCAATCTGCTGTCGTGGAAGATTGACCGCTGCGGTGATGAACTGCTGGATCAGGCTGCGGAACAAGCCATTCGGGCGGCTGCGCCATTTCCGCCGGCACCCGGCGGCAGTGGCAACTACACCATTTACGGCACAGCCATCTTCATCAAATAACACCAATGCAGAGGATTGCATGATCAACAGATCCGCCTTGCTGAGTTTGCCCGCCGCCGCACTCCTGATGCTGGGCGGCTGTACCACCCAGCCAACTGCCCCGGTTTCCGAGACCAGCAGCCGTCCGCAGTTGCAACCGGCCAGCTACCGGCCGGATCAGCCACCGGGGTATGACTGCCGCAATGCACTGCCGGATGTGCAGCGCCTGATCTGCACTGATCAGCGTCTGGCGGGGCTGCACCTGAGTGTCCAGCAGCTGTATCACCAGCGTCTGGGTGAGCTGGATGTGCCGGCGCTGATGCTGCTGCAAAGCAATCAGCGTCAGTGGTTGCTGAGTCGTTTCGAACAATGCCCGCAGGCCGAAGACAGTCAGCGTGCCAGCTGTCTTGAAGGGCTGTATGGGCAGCGTCTGGCGGCGCTGCGCAACTGGCCGGCGGTTGCGTCCAGGGCATCCACACAGCCCCATGCGCTGGCCAGCTATGCCGAGTACCGGCTGGCCGAGGGCAGTGCCCCATTCTGCAATGCCTTCACCGACAGGTTGAACAGCGAGCTGCGGCGCAATGGCCTGCCGTTGATGTCGCGTCTGCCAGGTGTCGAGGCGCTGGCCGACTCGCTGGGCGGCGCTCTGGAAACTGATACCAGTTCAGGGCGCCTGCGCATCGATATACACAACAGCGGCTCCTATGGTGGTCAGCGTATGCGTCCGACCGGCCTCAGTCTGAATGGCGAGCGGATCATGGATTCGCGCACGCTGCCGGCCTGGGTGGCGCAGCAGCCGAATTATGGCGGGCGTGCCCATGTTTCCTCGTCGCAGACTGGCGACTACGGTGATATTCAGATCTTCCGCGAAGATGGTCAGCTGCGCATCCTGGTCAACGAGACCTGGGGCTTCTATTCGCCGGCCGCCCGTGGTGAATCGGCCTTTGCCGGCCTCTATGGCTTGCAGGGCGGGAGCCTGCAACCGCTGTGCCTGTACCGCAGCTATCTGACACCGCCACGTACCGACCTGCTTGCCGGCCTGCCGAGGGTGCAGCAGCTGCAGTCCTTGCTGACCCAGCTGGCTGGTCAGCCGCTTAACGAAGTCGCCCAGCACGAGCGTCGTGACTAGCACCAGTTCCGCAGCGAGCTGCAGTGGACGCTGCTGAATCTGCCGCTGCTGGGTGCCCATCAGCTGGAGCGCCATGGTCGCCGCGCGGCCCTGCAGCAACAGCATGACCTGCTACTTGAGCGGCTGTTCCAGTGGTCCGAACGTAACCTGCTGAACAAGCAGCTGTACCGCCAACTGCTACCGCTGCTGGCACCGACCCATGGCGAGCTGCGTGGCGTATTTGCTGATCAGGGGTTGAATCCGGGTGAGGCCGAGGCCGCCGCCGATCTGCTGATACACGCCATGCTCGCCGACGCCATGAATAACCTCCCGCTTGACGGGCAGCGGGTAGATCTGCCGTTGCCGGCCTTTGCGGACTATCGGTCGCGCTACCGGATTGCCACCGAACCCGGTGAGCTGGAGCGCGGCCGTCAGTTCCAGAGCCTGCACAGCGTAATTCTCAACGGTGCACCCTGGCCGGTGGTTAACGACTTCATTGGCTGGGAACGTGGTCAGCGCGGTGCTCAGACCGGTCTGGGTGCGGATCAGGACAGTGCCGTGCATGCCGCAGTGGCCAACCCGCAACTGCTGCAGGCGCTGTTGCAACGCGGCTTTGATATCAACGCGCAGAATGCCTGGGGTCGTACGCCGTTAATGCTGGCCGCACGCCTTGATCAGCCCGAATCACTGCGCCTGCTGTTGGCTGGCGGTGCCGATGTACATCTGCGTACCCGTCGCAACCAGTCGGCGGGAGCCGGCGGCATGGACCGCAACGAAGCGACTGGCAGCCCGCAGACGGCCCTGTTACTGGCCGCCAGCCATGCGGGTGCCGAGACCATTCGCGGCTTGCTGGATGCCGGTGCCAACAAGGAAGAGTGGGGCGGTTACCAGCAACAGGTATGCAGCGCACTGGATGGCAATGCCCGGCTCGACGCGGCGCAACGTGACAGCCTGCGCCAGGGGCTCTGTGCGGTCAGCTATGCGCCGGCACCGGTGACCCGCCAGCCGGTGGCAAATCTGCGAGAGGGTGATGAATTGGTCATCACCGAAGACGCACAGACCTATCGTATTCGCCTGCAGCAGCGCAGTGCTCATCCCTGGTTTTCCCGTCCCCTTCAGATGACGGCGCAGCGCATGTCGCGCGATCTTCCTGGTGTGGGGAGAAGCATCGGCATGGCCGCAGTAAGGCGGGCCGGAGTGAGGCTGGAAGGGCCCTTTACCCTGTATTTTGCTGACCTGACAGCGGCGTCGGGAGAGGGGCTGCGCTTTGAAGCCGGGTTCCCGGTGCGGACGACGGGCAATCCGGTTGGTGGCTACCAGCAACGAGACCTTCCTGCCTTGCAGGTCCTGAGTGTGTTCCTCGAGCCTGACCAGCAGAATGCCGAAGCCGCGTGGCGGGCACTGTATAGTGCGGCCTATACTCAGGGCTTTGAACCCACCCATGAAGGTCTGGTGGTTTCACACACGCGTGCGCGTCGGGCCACCGAATACCAATTGGTGGTTCGCGACCGCCACCCCTGATCAAGGAAAACAGTAGCGGTGAAATCCGCCATTCTCCTGCTCGTGGTGGCCCTGCTGGGGGGGTGTGCTACACGCCTCCCGCCGCAGCAGGGCCCAGTCAGCTTTGTCCGGCAGGCCGCAGCAGAGGCTCCCTTGCTGCAGCTTGCCGAATCCTTGGCCCTGACATCCAATACAGACCTGTCAGCCTTCAGTCTGCTTACCAGCGGCAAGGACGCCCTGGCCGCGCGCTTGCAGCTGATAGATATGGCGGAATCCGGGATTGATCTGCAGTACTACATCTTCAAGGGTGATACAACAGGCGGGCTGCTGGCCCTGCGTCTGCTGGCGGCCGCCGATCGTGGCGTACAGGTGCGGTTGCTGGTGGATGATATCGGCAACAGCATGGGTGATTTCAAGATAGCCAGTCTGGACCGTCATCCCAATATTGAAATTCGTCTGTTCAATCCGCTTACCTTGCGCGACCCCTGGTTACGATATGCCAGTAAGGTGGGTGAATTCGGGCGCATCAATCACCGGATGCACAACAAACTGATGGTGGTTGATGGCATGGCGCTGATCACCGGTGGGCGCAATCTTGGTGATGAATATTTCGCGCTCAGCGAGCGGGACTTTCAGGATATCGACGTGCTGGCCATAGGACCGGTAGCGGCGTCGGCGGCAATGACCTTTGACGTTTACTGGAATAGCCATAAATCAGTTGCTGTTGCCGGCCTGGTTCGGGCCCCCGGTAGCAGGGCGCTGCACCGCTTGCGACGGCAGCTTGACAGCCTGCGCGTCCAACAGGAACAAACGCCCTGGCAGCAAGCTGTTGCTTCCTCTTCGTTTCGAGGTGAAAACGCCCTCGGCAAAATCGAGTGGCTGCACGGTAGCGGCTGGTGGCTGGCCGATCCGCCAGACAAGGCCGATCCTTTCAGTAGCAAGGCAAACCATCCCGCACTGGGGCTGGGACTGGCCGAACTGGGTCGGGCAACACGTGAAGAGCTTTTGATGATGACGGCCTATTTCATTCCTGGGCGTGATGGAATGCAGGTGTTGCGTGAGTTTCGTCACAGCGGAATGCAGGTAGGCATTCTGACCAATTCACTGGCCACCACAGACGTACTGGCTGTGCACAGCGCCTATGCCGGCTATCGCACAGCACTGCTTGAGGCCGGTTTGCATCTATGGGAATTACAGCCAATTGCTGCGCAGCAGGAACGGGCCAGCACCTTTGCTGGCGACTCCCAGGCCAGCCTGCATGCCAAGAGCTTCATTTTCGATCGCGAGCGGGTATTTATCGGCTCACTGAACCTCGACCCCAGATCCATCCACCTGAATACAGAAGCGGGCGTATTGATTGAGCAGCCTGAACTGGCCGGACAGATGTATCAGTTATTCCAGCGCTGGACAGATGCCGAGCACGCCTGGAAGCTGGGGCTGGATGAGCGGGGCGAACTTTACTGGCAGGCTGGCGAGCAGATACTGCGAGGTGAGCCTGAAGCAGGTTGGTGGAGACGGCTGAACAGTTGGTTGCTGGGCTGGTTGCCCATAGAGCGGCAGTTATGAAACACCGCTACGCGTTTCTTGCATGGCGGCATTCAGGATAGGTATTGCCGTTTTACTTGACCAGTTTGCGGGACTGCTCCAGGTAGGCTTTGCCGTGCTTCTGTACGCCTTCGGTGTCCATGCGCTCGGAGGCAAGGTGAACTTCTTCCAGGGTGTCAGCCAGTTCTTTCAGATCGTCGCGTATTTTTTCCAGCGCATTTTCCAGTGTGTAGGTGATCTCGTGCACATCCGACATCGCTTGCGGATTGAGCTCACCAGCCAGAATGGCTTCCAGCTGGTTGTTGTACTCGGAGAAGTTGTTAACGGCCTGCTCCAGCGTCTCGGATTGCAGCCCCTTGAAATGCTTGACGGCATCGTCAGCGGTTGCGGCAGCAGATGACATAAGAGCCAGAGTAAAAGTCAGGGGCAGCAGATACACGCGCATTAGTGAATCCTTTTCAAATGAGAATGATTTGCGAAAAGAAATCTACGCTTATTGAAACTTGTTTGCAAGTGCAAGCAGGGTGCGACAAGTTGGCGCACCCTGGATAGATTAGAGCAGCGGACTGAGCAGGTACATCAGGCGCTCAAGAGCACGTGCAGGCTTGCCGCGAGCCGACCAGCGCTGCAGATCCAGTGGCTGGCTGGCCTCTCTGTAACCGTCCAGCAGGCGCTTGATCTCGGCACAGCCTTCGGGCGTAAAAAGTGCCACGGTAAGCTCGAAATTGAGCTGAAGGCTGCGTATATCAAGGTTCACGCTGCCGACCAGCGCAAGCTGGTTATCCATCAGCATTGCCTTGGTGTGAAGCAGGCCGTGCGGGTAAAGCATGATGCGTCCGCCAGCCTGCAACAACGGCTCGAAGTAGGAGCGACTGGCCCAACCGACCATCATTGAGTCATTGTGGCGGGGTAGCAGTAGCGTCACCTGAACGCCGCGTCTGGCTGCATGACAAAGCGCGTCGAAAATTGCTTCCGACGGCACAAAATACGGAGTGCAGATCACAATGCTGTCATTTGCCCGATGGATGCTTGACAGCACCGCCTGGCTAATCAGGTCATCTGCAAAACCGGGGCCAGACGGCAGGATCGACATCCAGCGATTGCACGGCAGGTTTTCCGCATAGTGCTCGGGAAGCCGCCGCTGCCCGGTTTCCACTTCCCAATCCCAGGCAAATACCTTGGCCAGGCCAGTAGCCCCGGGGCCTTGAATACGCAGCAGCATATCCACCCAGGGAGCATGCCGGCTGCCCTTGCGGAATACCTCGGGGTCGGCAATGTTCATCGAGCCGCACCAGGCCAGCTGGTCGTCGATCACTACCAGCTTGCGGTGCATGCGCAGGTCCATACGATGGAACAGCACACGCCACAGCCGAACCGGCAGGGCTGGCACCACCTGAATACCAGCCTGAACCATGTCACGCCGCCAATGCGAACGGAAGAAAGCTCGGCTACCGGCATGGTCAATCAACAGGCTGACCTCGATACCGCGCCGGCTGGCATCGATCAGCGCCTGCGCCAGGGCATCCGCCCGGCCACCGGGGTGCCAGATATAGGTAACGATGCGAATGCTGTGTTGTGCCTCGCGGACATCCGCGCAAAGTCGGGAAAAAATCCGCTGAGGATCATCCAGCAGTTGCAGGCTGTCATACTGCATGGCGCCAATACCGACACGGTTAGCCAGCAACTGGTGGATGCCCAGCGCCAATTGACCTCCCGGAAGTGGGCCGCGGCCACCCTTGAAGCGACTGGATAGATTATCCAGATAGGGATCAACCATGGCAGCCGCCCGCTGGGCGCGTGCGCGCCCCAAATTCAATTCGCCAATCAGCAGATAGAGCAGGGCGCCCAGAACAGGCAGTACAAAAATCACCAACAACCAGGCCAAGGTCACACTGACCGGACGGCGGCGGGCAATAACCCGCATGGTGACGGCAATGGTCAGCAGCCAGTAAAAAACTGCAAACAGCAGGCCGGCGATGCTGTAAACCTGTTCCATTACAGACAATTGTCCGGTTTCGGCAAACCGGCCAGACGGCTGGCAACGCGGGCCGGGCTACCTGGGAAAAGTTTTAGCAGATACAGGCTGTTTCCAATCTCTGGCCCCAACTGCTGGGCCAGATAGCGAACCAGCGGACGCATGGCCGGAGACAATTGGAACTCTGTGTAGAAATTGCGCAGCGCATGCAGTACCTGCAGATGCTCGTCTTCCAGTTGCAATCCCTCCTCGGCAGCCAGCACCTTTGCCAACGCCTCGCTCCAGTCGCCGGCGTTCAGCAGAAAACCGTGCTTATCGAGCGCTACAATGCGCCCGTCAACCTCCAGATCACGGCTTCTCACCAGCTCACCACGCGGCTGTGTTCACAGCACAACTGAACCATGCCGGCATGGTCAGTCAATTGCACGCGCCCCGGCAAATCATCCAGCGCCATACCGCGTGCGTGAAGATCTTCTGTCAGCGCAAACAGACGGACACTGCCTGGCAGTAGTTTGAGCGAAGCAGACAGGCGTGAGTCGGGGAGCAGTGCGTAGACGGCATCCTCGATAAGCAACAGGGATTGCTCAGGCCCCATGACCCTCAGGCAGCTGGACAGGCGGTCGTCCCGATGTGGCGAATGACGCAGAATGTGCAACATGCCAGCCTCCCTCAGAGGGTAATGATGCGTTGATAGTGTTCCAGCAAGACGGCAATTTCTGACGCATCGACGCGCCGCACCGGCAGCAATAAAGGTTGGGCACGCATGCCGCGCTCAGCCAGCGAATGATCACAGACCATGATGTCCTCGACGCCGAACACCGGCAAGGCCTGCAGGTTGGCCGCCAGCGATTTAAGACCAATGGCAGGCGCGTCCTGGCCTTGACGCAGTTGCAGCACGCCGTCGTCCATAAACAGCAGGCCGACCGGCACATCGAAGGCGGCGGCGGCCAGTGCTACATCCAGCGCTTCACGCGCGGCATGCTGCGAAGGCGGTTGACGCGAGATAATCAACAGACTTTTCATGCTCATGTACCAAAACTCAAAGCGCGGTCGGCTTCCTGCATGGCGTCTACCCACTGGCCAAGACCGGACAGTTCCCAAGGCATCCCACTATTGGCGACGGGTCTGTCCCAACGATCTGCCTCGGCCTCATCCAGAACGCCTCGTCGCAGGGCGGCAGCGATGCAAACCACGGCATCAAGCCCGTTGCTCTGAATAAAATCACGCCATTCGGCACAGATATCGGCTTCATCGCGCGGGCAGACGACCAGTTGCGACGCCAGATGGACAGCATCGCGATAAAAGAACAATCGAGTGATCTGGTGCCCTGAGGCCAGCACAGCCTGGGCAAAGCGCAGTGCAGTGCGGGCAGAGGGGTCCTGCGGGCCGGCCAGCAGGGCAATCGCAAATTTCATTGTAAGTCCCGAAACAACAAGGCCCGCAACATGCGGGCCCCGGATTATAGCGCAGTCACAATCAGTCGTTGCTGAAGATGCCGAGAAGCTGCAGCAGGCTGAGGAACAGGTTGTAGATCGACACAAACAGCGTCACCGTGGCCATGATGTAGTTGTCTTCGCCACCGTGGATGATAGCGCTGGTCTGATACAGGATCACCGCCGAGGAGAACAGCACGAAACCGGCGGAGATAGCCAGCGACAGCCCACTGATCTGCACAAAGAAGCTGGCGACAATGGCACACAGCAGCACCACAAAACCGGCCATGATAAAGCCGGACAGGAAGCTGAAGTCCTTGCGGGTCAGAATGGCATAGGCAGACAGACCGAAGAACACCATAGCGGTCATGCCGAGGGCCATGGATACCAGCTGACCGCCGTTGGGCAGGGCCAGGTAATGATTGAGGATCGGGCCGAGGGTATAGCCCATAAAGCCGGTCAGGGCAAAAGTCAGCAACAGGCCGACACCGGAGTTACGGAATTTGCTGATGGCGAACAGCAGCCCGTAAAAACCCACCAGGGTAATGATGATGCCCGGACGCGGCAGGTTCATGCTCATGGAGACAAAGGCCACCAGCGCACTGAAAGCCATGGTCATCCCGAGCAGGCTGTAGGTGTTGCGGAACAGTTTGCTGACCTGTGCCTCGTCGGCCATCGACGGATGCAGCACATGGGCCTGGGTGTTGCGATCTTGCATGTTCATTTGACGCTCCCGAGTGTCGAAACCAAGGTTCCATTGATCAGACCTGATGATAGCGGCAAAATTTCCCAGTACAAGGCAAACTGCCCCGCTAAACTGTTTCTGTCAGTGAAAACAGTCACACCAGCATACGCACAAGTCATTGACTGACAGCCGAATTCCGGTAGTATTGCCGCCCGTGGAGGGATGGCAGAGCGGTTGAATGCACCGGTCTTGAAAACCGGCGAAGGTGAAAGCCTTCCCAGGGTTCGAATCCCTGTCCCTCCGCCATATGCCGTTATAAATCAAGTATTTGCAGCGCATTTTGATTTGTAACCAACAAAGCGCCCCACAATGAGAACTGCTCAGGTGGGGCGTTTTTCTTTCTGCCTTTCCCGCCCCACATTTTTCATCTGAAAATGACTTTCCTGCGATCAAGCAACTCCAAACAAACAGATGTGCGCAACGCATGCTGGTGGTAGATATCCAGAAACACCAGATACTGCTGTTCACGGGTCAACGTCGTCGTCTTGCAAGATGACCTACCTAGCCATTTAGCATGGTTTGGATAAGCGATATTTTCCAACAAGGACATACCCTTTTATGTTGTTTTTCATGATTTTGTAAACTTGGTAATGCTTGGTGACTTCACATCCTATTACCCGCACTAACTCCCCCTCTTCTAAATACCATGTCGCCGGCGCCAGCGGCCAGGTGGTGGCATCAGTAAGACTGTTAAATACAGGGACACGCTCTTCAGCAGTCAGCGTACTAGCCTCTCTTGTAAGAAGTAACATTGCGAAGCCAAAGATAGCGCTAAAAAGTAGACCTGCCATCAACAGTTGTTTTCTCATCTCGCCCACGGCGCATCATCCCAGAAGCCTCGGTCGGGCCCCTCATAGAATTTTGAAGAGCTATAGTATGGTGAGCTAAGCAGGTCATTCCCAATGGACACCGGGAAAAAAGAACTGGAAATTGAATGACCTAGAGCTTCTTCCAAGCATTCTTTATGAGGACCGCCGCAGTTGTTTGTCCATACGCTATATTCCTTTCTCTTTTTTGTGTAACACTCAATCAGCTTTTTTTCCTGCTCGGTCGATAAGCTCAGCACCGTTCCGACTCCTGATCGAAAATTCGTTTGGTTAGCTGCATAGACCTCAGCGCTGGGATTCGTATCCCAGCCACCCGGCCCCCAAGAATAATTAACTCCGTTTATATTGGCTGACACATGCCCAAATGAGGAGCTACCATAGCGAACCGGTTGCCATATTATTATCTCCGTATAAAGACCCAGTGGGTCGACGTAACCTACTGGGCTACCATATACGTACCTGAATCACACCGGGTTTTATGGAGGCCATTTCGTTTAAGTCAGGCAGCCATGGCCTGACCGGTGTGTTGCTGGTAGAAGTTTGCCTCAGCTTCTGCCGGCGGTATATATCCAATCGAGCTCAGTAGCCGTTGGTGGTTGTACCAGTGAACCCACTTCAAGGTGGCGATTTCGACGGCTTCGCGGCTCCGCCAGGACTGTCGGTAAATCAATTCCGCTTTGTACAAGCCATTGATGGTTTCTGCCAAGGCGTTGTCGTAGCTGTCTCCTTTGCTACCAACAGATGGCTCTATTCCAGCCTCAGCGAGACGCTCCGTATAACGAATAGAGACGTACTGACTACCCCTATCGCTATGGTGGATCAGACCGTCCGCGTGGCCTGGCTGCCGGGCGTAGAGTGCTTGCTCCAGGGCATCGAGCACGAAGTCCGTTTTCATGCTGTTGCTCACACGCCAACCGACGATGCGTCGTGCGAAAACATCGACAACAAAAGCTACATAGAGCCAGCCCTGCCACGTTGATACGTATGTAAAGTCTGAAACCCATAGCTGATTGGGACGGTCAGCATTGAACTGGCGCTGAACCTTGTCGAGAGGACAAGCGGCGTTGCCGTCAGGTACCGTGGTACGAACTATCTGGCCGCGCCGAACACCCTGTAATCCCAAGTGGCGCATCAATCGCGCAACCGTACAACGGGCAACGGGCACCTTGTCGCGCCTGAGTTGCTTCCAGACCTTCACTGTCACCGCCGATGTAAAACTGACCCCCTGACGCCGAGGTAATTTTGACCCCCTGGGCGATGATGGCAGCTTTTTGAGCTGCCGATATGTTGACCCAGGAGCAGTCAGTGGAAATCAGAGTGTTGGCCCGGCAAGGCCATGGCATCAAGAAGATCGCCCGGGAGCTGGGGCTGTCTCGCAACACGGTGCGCAAGTACCTTCGGGGTGAGACGGTTGCGCCGCGCTACAAGGCCCGCGGTCCCCGTCCTTGCAAGCTCGACCCCTTTACCGCGTATCTGCAAGAGCGTATCGACGCGGCAAGATCCAAATGGATTCCCGCGACCGTGTTGTTGCGGGAGATTCAGGAGCGCGGCTATACCGGCGGCATCAGTCAGCTCAAGCGCTATCTGGCGCCCTTCAAGCACCACGCGCCGGATCCTGTCGTTCGTTTTGAGACCCCGCCAGGCAAGCAGCTGCAAGTGGACTTCACCACCATCCGCCGTGGTCGCGAGCCGCTCAAGGCATTCGTTGCAACGCTCGGCTACAGCCGCGCTACCTATGTGCAGTTCTTCGACCGAGAGGGCAGCGATGTCTGGCTGACCGGCCTGCGGGAAGCCTTCGTTTACTTCGGCGGCGTGCCGGCCGAGGCCCTTTTCGATAATGCAGCCGCGATCATCAGCGAGCGCGACGCCTATGGTGAAGGCCTTCATCGCTGGCATCCAAGACTCGCTGCGCTGGCTGATGAGTATGGTTTCCGGCCTAGAGTCTGCCGTCCCTATCGGGCCAAGACCAAGGGCAAGGTCGAACGCTTCAATGGCTACCTGAAGGGCAGCTTCGTCACGCCCTTGGCCGCTACGCTCAAGACCGCGGGCCTGAAGCTGGATGTTGCTACGGCCAATGCGCATATCGGCAAATGGCTGGAGAACGTGGCCCATCAGCGCGTTCACGGCACCACCGGCGACAAGCCAGCGATCCGATTGGCCGAAGAGCGGCACGTCCTGCTTCCTCTGCCCATCAAGGCCCTCGCGCCACGCCCGGCGCCTGCACTGCGTCCCGGTCGGGCTCTGCCACATGACAGCCTGCAACATCCGCTCTCGGTATACGACCAGCTACTGGAGGTGCGAGCATGAACCTGCAACACGCCCGCATCGCAGAGCTCTGCACCAGCCTGAAGCTCGACCGGATCGCGATGGACTGGCCACACCTGGCCCAGCAGGCCGCGTCGGATGACGTCAGCTTCGCCGACTTCCTGGAGAAGCTGCTGACCGCCGAGATGGATGCACGAGGCGAACGAACTCGCCAGACGCTGTTGAAGATGGCCACGCTACCGGCGGTCAAAAC
>NZ_FOUI01000010.1 GCF_900114825.1 Halopseudomonas yangmingensis
CTAAGCGAAGTCGTCTAGATCTGGCCGACGAACTAATGCTGAATTATTCGGGTGATATGCCTCGTGTCTGCTTTATTGAGGTTTCTACAAAAGCGGAAGGCTGGACAACTTGGAATTCAAGTAATGTAAAAGCAATTGAGCAGCATATTAAATATGATCTTGAATTTGATGGCTATTTAGTAGAGGTTCATAGAATAAGCAAGGCAGGAAAAACCTTATGTCAAAACCCATTTAGATGGCAGCTTGAGATTAGTAGCGAGCCTGATGAAGAGGAGGCGGACACAAGTTCAAATAGAAATGCGGTAGGTTCACGGTTTAAAGTTGCTAGAAGTGATGCCTCAATTCGCACAATACAAAAACAAATAGAAAAAGTGTTTGGTCTTCCTAAGGGTTCGGTATGCCTACTAACTCCGGAAAATAAAAAAGCAAATCCTAAATCTTCGATAAAAAGGCTCAGAGACAAATGGAAAAATGGCTAACAAAGCCATCAAGAGGGACGTCCAACACTCCGTTGCTTTTGTGTTGTCGCTACGCTCCTTTATAACACAAAAGCAACTCCACGTTGGCCGCTCCTTATGGCGGCGTTAAATGTCTATGATCGATCACGATAAATTCCGGGCCTTGGTCACTCAGCTCTATGCCACGGTAAATGAGTTGGAGGCCATGTTCCCGGGCAGGCACTTTACCCCGGATGGTCATATGGTTGGCAGTTTGGGTGAATGCCTCGTGGCCGATGCATACAATCTTGAGTTGAAGACAGCGTCCAATAAAGGCTATGACGCTCTCACTGAAACCGGCGTGGAAGTTGAGATCAAAGCTACGCAATCCAACTCTGTTGCATTCCGCAGTCAGCCGCAGCACGCGATTATCATCAAAACCTTGCGTGACGGTACGTTCGAGGAAATTTATAACGGGCCAGGAGCCCTTGTTTGGGAGCAATTCAAAGGTAAACGGCTACCTAGTAATGGCCAGTTTCAAGTCTCTCTCAACAAACTCCGGCAACTCAATCAAACAGTGGCTCAATCGGACCGTGTGCCTAGGGCCATTTAACAAGGCGCAGCAGTACGCGGCCGGTGGCCGCCGGACGCCCTTTACGTGGCTCCTTCGTCGCCACTCCAAGGTCGCCGCTGTGCTTCGGCGTTGTCCGAACAAAAGTGAGCTGCCCCTTGTTTCCCAGTCACCGTGAATGTCCGCTCTTGGCCGAAAGCCGACATTGTCAGCAGCAACCACAATCGCGCCTTTATCTAGCCAACCCTACCCACACCCCGCATCCCCACACCCATCCCCATGCCGATACAAACTCCCGATAATCCGGCAGTCGGCACTTTTGCCGCCACGGCAGGTATGCACCACCTGGCGTAGTTCGTCGGCCAGTGCCTGCAGGGCGGTGATGCGTTGTTCCAGTTGTTGCAGGTGGCGGCTGGCGATGTCGTCGGCCAGGGTGCAGTCGGTGTCGGGGTTGTCGGCCAGGCTCAGCAGTTCCTGGATGCTCTGCAGGTCCAGCCCCAGATGGCGGCCGTGGCGGATAAAGCCGATACGTTCCAGGCTGGTCTGGTCGTAGCGGCGGTAGCCCTGGGCGCCGCGTTGCGGGGCGTGCAGCAGGCCGAGTTTTTCGTAATGACGGATGCTTTCCGGCGAGCAGCCGGTGCGTCTGGCGACGTCGCCGATGCGATATTCCTGTGCCATGGCTTGACCCTGTAACGGTTACAGGGCCTAGGCTAGCAATCAGTGGGTGGGTCAACAAGGGTAAGCCGCGATGACACTGATTTCCGGGTTTCTGAGTATTGCGCTGACGGCGGCGCCCTGGCTGTTGCTGGGGTTGCTGATTGCCGGGCTGATCAAGGGCTGGATGCCGGAGCGCCTGTTGCAGCGCTGGATGGGCGGACACGGGCTGGCGAGCATTTCACGGGCGGCGCTGATCGGCATGCCGTTGCCGCTGTGTTCCTGTGGTGCGATTCCCACGGCGCTGGCGCTGCACCGTGGCGGTGCCGGGCGTGGGCCGACCACTGCCTTTCTGATCAGTACGCCGGGTGTCGGGGTGGATTCGGTATTGCTGACCAGTGTGCTGCTGGGGCCGCTGATGGCGGTGGCACGGGTGGCGGGGGCGCTGGTGACGGCGATTGTCAGCGGGGTGCTGGTTGGCCTGACCCGTTCGGCGCCGCCGGCGCGTGAGGTTGCTGGCTGCGGCTGTACCGCCGGGTGCTCGGCGACGCCTGCGGTTGCCACGCCGCTGCCGGGCCTGTGGGGGCGGGCACGCGCCGGGTTGCGCTATGCCTTTACCGATCTGCTCGACGATATCAGTGGCTGGATGTTTGCCGGGCTGTTGCTGGCCGGGGTGCTGGTGACCCTATTGCCGCCGTCCACGCTGGCCGGGGTGTCCGGTGGGCTGGGTGCCTTGCTGTTGATGGCGCTGCTCGGCATTCCCCTGTACATCTGCGCGGCGGCGGCCACGCCGGTGGCGGCGGGGCTGCTGATCAGCGGTATTTCGCCGGGCATGGCGCTGGTATTTATGCTGGCCGGGCCGATTACCAGTCTGGCTACCCTGGCGATCCTGCGCCGCGAGTTCGGCAGCCGGGCGCTGTTGCTGTATCTGGGCAGTGTGCTGGGGGTGACGGTGCTGCTCGGCTGGCTGTTCGATGCCCTGCTCGGGCTGGCCGGCTGGGATCCGGTGCTGCAGGCCAGCCAGGCCCAGGAGCTGTTGCCGGAGTGGCTGGAGTGGTTGGCGTTGCTGCTGTTGGTGCTGGTTGCCATGCGTCCGTTGCGGCGGCGCTGGCTGGGGGCCTGAGTGACCGGCGCCTGTGCAGCACTGGGCGTGTGGTGACTGTGCAGGCAGAGGGGGCGGGTACCGGCGTGTGGCTCATTTTTTTCTGGGTTTGGCCCCCCTTGAGATAGCGCCTGTGATCTTTTGTTGTACATCCGCATTGATGCCGGCATTCAGGCTGCTGCCCTTGCTCGTTACAACAGGCCGCTTGCTTGCCGGCAGTGCGGCCATGATGCCTATCCGCAGGCCAAACTTGCGCAATATCGAATCGACGGTACTCAGGGTTGGATTGCCCTTGTCCGTTTCCAGTTGATACAGCGCTCTGGTGGACATGTCGCACATCTGCGCAAAGCTAGCCTGATCGAGTCCGGTCACTTGCAGACGCAGCCTGCGAATAGCCATGCCAAGGGTCAGCTCACCGTCGGTGTGCTGGCGGATGATCTCGTCGATCAGTTGCTTGCGTTGCTCGCCACTCATGTTGTTCATAGTAGTCCTTAACCGACCAATCAGCATTGAGACGCTAATAAATCCAGGTCATGGCTGGATAATCGGCAATATAAGTCTGGATATTTGGTTGTATTGGCTAATTGTCGGCAATTTAATGCCGATTGCTTGTCTGCCTGACAGTCGTTTGGCAAGGACACTCTGACAAAGCCGTCATTCCCCGCGACGGCGGGAATCCAGAGGCTGGGAGTTGCCTGGATTCCCGTCTTAGGGAAGCACTTATTAACTGCACTGTAGCTTCGGGACGCGGCAGCCGATGACCTGTTCTGGACCGTCGATGCCCTGGACGGGCATCGCCGAGCTTACATGGATGTATTTACAGCGTGTCCAGAACAGGTCATCGGTTGTCGCGTTTGCAAAGCGGCTGTTTGATCAGTGCTTCCTTGGCAGGAGTGACGCCATTATTGCCCCGGCAAATCAGCAATCTCCGCCTCACTCACCTGCAGCGGTTCTGCGCGTCGCTCAAAGCGGGCGCCGAGTACCAGCAGGCAGGGGGTGAGCAGCAGGGTCAGCACGGTGGCGAAGGCCAGGCCGCCGGCGATGGCGCTGGACAGCTGGGTCCACCACTGGGTCGAGGGGGCGCCGAAGCCGAGGCTGGGGCTCAGTAGGTCGACGTTGACGCCGAGCACCATCGGCAGCAGGCCGAGGATGGTGGTGACGGCTGTGAGCAGTACCGGGCGCAGGCGCAGGCAGCCGGTTTCCAGGGCGGCCTGTTGTGCTGCCAGCCCCTGCTTGCGCAGCTGGTTGTAGGTGTCGATCAGGATGATGTTGTTGTTCACCACGATGCCGGCCAGGGCGATCAGTCCCATGCCGACCATGACGATGCCGAACGACTGGCCGTTGATCAGCAGCCCCATCAGCACCCCGGCGGTCGACAGCACGATGGCCGAGAGTACCAGCGCAGCCTGGTACAGGCTGTTGAACTGGGTGACCAGAATGATCGCCATCAGGAAGATCGCCACCACGAAGGCGGTGATCAGGAAGTTGGCCGCCTCGCGCTGGTCGGCATCCTCGCCGGCGAAGGTGATGGTGACGCCATCCGGCAGATCGGTGAGGCTGGCGCGCAGTGCCCGCAGCCGTTCATCCAGGCGTGCATCCTCGGCCAGATCGGCCTGCAGGGTGATGCTGCGCTCGCCATCTACCCGGCGCAGGGTGCCGACCCGTTGCGCCGGGTGCAGCTCGACGAAGTTGCTCAGCGGCACCTGGCCGGCTGTGGTGTTCAGCGTCAGCCGGCCCAGCTGGTCGAGCGAGCGCCAGCTTTGCGGGAAGCGCACGCGGATGTCCACCTCGTCGGTGGCATCCTCGGGGCGGTAGGTGGCCAGCAGCAGTCCGTTGGTGAGCATCTGCACGGCATTGCCGACACTCAGCACATCGGCGCCAAAGCGTGCGGCGGCCTCGCGGTCGACGCGCACGCGCCATTCGATGCCGGGCAGGGTGCGGTCGTCCTCGATGTCGACAAAGCCGCCCAGTTGCTGCATTTCGGTACGGATACGCTCGACCCACTGGTCGGCCAGCGCCATGTCGCTGGCACTGACTCGCAGCTTGACCGGCTTGCCACCACCGGGGCCCTGCTCCTGCTTGCGGAACTCCAGCAGCAGGCCGGGGATGTCGGCGGTGCGCTGGCCCATGTCGGCGAGAATGTCGCGCGCCGGGCGGCGTTCATGCCAGTCGACGAACTGGAATTGCAGGGTGCCGATTACGTCGGCGCCGAGTTGCCCGTCCGGCTGTGCCAGCGAGCGGGCATACAGCGCCTTGACCTCGCGCATGCCGAGCACCCGTTGTTCGACCCGCTGCACCAGTGTGTCCTTTTCCTCGATCGACAGGTCACCACGCGCACGCACTTGAATCTGCGCGCTTTCCGGTTCCACCTCGGGGAAGAATTCGACGCCGTGGTTGAAGCGGCCGTAGGTCAGGTAGATGGCGGCGATCAGTGCCAGCATGCCCAGCAGGGTCAGCCCCGGGCGTTGCAGCAGTTGCCCGAGCAGTCGCCGGTAGGCCTGTGCCGGGCCACCATTGCCCTGCGCCTGGGGGCTTGGCTGGCCGCCGCTGAGGGCGCCAAGCACCGGCAGGAACACCAGTGCCATCGCCAGCGAGGCGAGCAGGCAGATGATCACCGTGGCCGGCAGGTATTTCATGAACTGGCCGACCATGCCCGGCCAGAACAGCAGCGGGACGAACACCGCGAGGGTGGTGGCGGTGGAGGCGATCACCGGCCAGGCCATGCGCATTGCAGCGCTGGCCCAGGCCTGGCGCGGGGTCTGCCCCTGTTGCAGGTGACGGTCGGCCAGCTCGGAGACCACGATGGCGCCGTCCACCAGCATGCCGGCCACCAGAATCAGGCTGAACAGCACCACGATGTTCAGGGTGAAGCCCATGCTCCAGATCACCAGAATGCCGGTGAGGAAGGCGCCGGGAATGGTCAGGCCGACCAGCAATGCCGAGCGCAGGCCCATGCTGGCGATCACCAGAATCAGTACCAGTACGATGGCGGTCAGCACGTTGTTCAGCAGGTCGCCGAGCAGGTTCTGTACTTCCTGCGACTGGTCCATGGTGTAGCTGATCTGCAGGTCCGGCGGCAGCAGCGGGGCGGCCTGCTTCAGCAGCGCCTTGACCTGTTCGATGGTGGCGATGATGTTGGCGCCGCTGCGCTTGGAGACCTCCAGCACCACCGCCGGCTGGCCGTTGATGCGGGCGAAGCCGGT
The DNA here is from genome assembly GCF_900114825.1 of Halopseudomonas yangmingensis. Lineage (GTDB taxonomy): Bacteria > Pseudomonadota > Gammaproteobacteria > Pseudomonadales > Pseudomonadaceae > Halopseudomonas > Halopseudomonas yangmingensis. The sequence goes on from NZ_FOUI01000010.1 coordinate 5,968, forward strand.
CGGGTCCTTGAAGGTGCGCTGGATGGTCGCTACATCGCCAAAGCGGATCACGCTGTCGCCCACCACCTTGATCGGCATGCGCATCACGTCATCCAGCTGTTCGATCACGCCGGGTACCTTCAGACTGACGCGGCCGGCGCCGGTGTCCAGACTGCCGGCGGCGACCAGCCGGTTGTTGCGGCTGACCAGATTGAACAGCTGGTTGTAGTCGATGCCGTAGCTGTCCAGCACCTGCGGGTCGACGACGATTTCCAGCAGGTCCTCGCGGTCGCCGCCAATGCTGACGTCCAGTACCTCGGCGATGCCCTCGATGCTGTCGCGCAGGCGGCGGGCGATGAACACCAGTTCGCTTTCTGCCAGCGGGCCGGACAGGCCGATCGACAGCACCGGGAACAGCGCCACATTGACTTCGTTGACGGTCGGCTCATCGGCCTCGGCGGGCAACTTGCTGCGTGCGGTGTCGACCTTTTCGCGCACGTCGGCCAGCGCGGTGCGTGCGTCAAAGCCGGCATCGAACTCGAGGGTGACCGAGACATGCCCTTCGCTGGCGATCGAGCGCATTTCCTTGATGCCTTCCAGGCTGCGCAGCTCCTGCTCCAGCGGGCGCACCAGCAGGCGTTCGCCGTCCTCCGGGCTGACGCCGTCGAGGCTGACCGAGACATAGATGATCGGGATGCTGACGTCCGGGTTGGATTCCTTGGGGATGATCACCCAGGCGGCCAGACCGCCAAGGATCAGAAAGGCCAGCAGCAGCAGGCTGGTGCGGCTGCGGTCGAGCGCGGCAAGTATCAGGCTGTGCATCTCAGTTGCCCGCGCCGGTCAGGTGCACCTCGACCTGCTGGCCGGGTTCGACAAAGCCCTGGCCGACGGTGATCAGCGCCACCCGCTCTGGCAGGCCGCTGACCCAGGCGCCGCTGTGGTCGGCGCTGAGCAGCTGGATCGGGGTGAACTCAACCCGCTGCGCCTCGTTGACCCACTTCACGCCCTGCCGACCCTGTGCATCCAGCGACAGCAGCGCCGGCGACAGCTGGTGCGCCAGGGTTTCGCCGGTGGCGATGCGCAGGGTGGCGCTGGCGCCGGCCAGACGCAGGCCCTCGGGGTTGTCCACTGCCACTTCGATACGGAAGCTGCGCGAGCCGGGATCAGCGGCAGCGGCGATAAAGTGCAGGGTACCGCTGAGCTGGCGGCCATCGAGCAGTTCAACCGTCACCGGCTGGCCGACCTGTAACGGCTCGACCTGCTGCTGGGCGACCTGGGCGCTGACCTTCAGACGGCTGGTATCGACCAGCGTCAGCAGGCTCTGGCCCGGCTGCACGAAATCGCCCGGCTCGACCAGGCGCTGGTCGTAGACGCCGGCAAAGGGCGCGTGAATGCGGGTATGCGCCAGTTGCAGGCGGGCTGTCTGCAGGTCCGCCCGGGCCTTGGCCAGTTCGCTTTCCAGGCGCACCAGTTCGTTGGCCGAGATCAGCTTGCGCTCGAGCAGGCGCTGCGCCGCCGTCAGGTCGTTCTCGCGCTGGCGCACATCGGCTTCGCTGCGCGCCAGTTGTGCCGGGCGTTCATCCTCGGACAGCGTCAGCAGCAATTGCCCCTCGGCCACCTGCTGGCCCTTGTCCTGATCCAGACGGCGCACCGTGGCGCTGACCTGGGCGCGCAGCTCGACCCGGCGCCAGGCCTCGATCTGCCCCTGCACGGTCAACTGGCGCTGCATCGGCTGCGCCTGCAGCCAGCGCACCTCGACCCGGGCCAGTTCACTGACCGGTGGCTGGTCCGGCTCGACGCTGTCGAGGGCGACATGCCGCGGGCCACTCAGCAGCCACACCAGCAGCACCAGACTCAGCAGCACGGCAATGATCCAGGGGCGTTGGCGGATAAAGGTCAGCATGCGGGGTACTCGTTCGGAGGGCGGCTTGGGCACAGGCGAAAGCCTGATGCTATGGCCAGCGGGCATGCTGGGCAAGCAGGAGTTTTTAAGAGCCTGTGTTCGGCGCTGGCCAATCCGCCCTGCCTATGGCCGGCCATACGCCTGACTGAGGCTGCTGGTAGCTGTGACCGGCCGGTTCTACACTGGCCGGCATTTGCAGACCAACGGAGAGCCCGCGATGACCTACGAAACCCTCGATTACCAGGTGGAGGATGGCATCCTCACGCTGACCCTCAATCGTCCCGAGCGCATGAATGCCTTTAACGGGCAGATGCGCCGCGAGCTGATTGCCGCCTTTGATGCGGCGGATGCCGACGATGCGGTGCGGGTGATTATTGTTACCGGGGCCGGCAAGGCCTTCTGTGCCGGTGCCGATCTGGAGAAGGGCGGCGATACCTTCAACCGGCATGCCCGCCAGGACCAGCCCGAGGGCGCCGACCTGCGCGATGGCGGCGGCACTGTCTCGCTGCGCATTTACGAATGCACCAAGCCGGTGATTGCCGCCTTCAACGGTGCGGCGGTCGGCGTCGGGGCGACCATGACCCTGCCGATGGATATCCGCATGGCCTCGACCAATGCCAAGTTCGGGTTCGTGTTTGCCCGTCGCGGCATCACCATGGAAGCCTGCTCCAGCTGGTTCCTGCCGCGTCTGGTCGGCCCCATGCAGACCGCCGAGTGGGTTCATACCGGGCGTGTATTCGGCGCCGAGGAGGCGCTCAAGGGCGGTCTGATCCGCAGTATCCACGAGCCCGACGAACTGCTGCCGGCGGCCCGCACACTGGCCCGCGAGATTGCCGATAACACCTCCGGCATGTCGGCCCTGCTGAACCGTCAGCTGATGTGGCGGATGATGGCCGCCGATCACCCGATGGAGGCGCATATCATTGATTCGCGGGCGATTGCCTTTATGGGCGAGTCCGAGGATGCCAAGGAGGGCGTGCGCTCCTTCCTGGAAAAGCGCCCGCCACAGTTCAGGCTGCGCCCCAGCCAGGACCGCCCGGACTTCTACCCCTGGTGGCAGGAGCGGCCATTCCGCTGAGTGGTAGTCTGCCAGCCGTTACACTCACTGCGTTCAGGAGTCACTGATGAGTCGTCATTTCGAAAGCGCCCCCGGCCTGTGCGAGAGCCGTGATCCGGCTACCGAGGGTTTTGTGTTCAACCAGACCATGCTGCGCATCAAGTCGCCCGAGGCCTCGCTGGATTTCTACACGCGGGTGCTGGGCATGACGCTGGTGAAGAAGCTCGACTTCCCGTCGATGAAGTTCAGCCTGTATTTCCTTGCGGCGATCGACAGCCACGAGCGCGACAACTGGTCGGAAGACTCGCAGGAGCGGCTGGTGCAGACCTTTGGCCGGCCGGCGATGCTGGAGCTGACGCATAACTGGGGCACCGAGGACGATCCTGATTTTGCCTACCACAATGGCAATGCCGAGCCGAAGGGCTTTGGTCATATCGGTTTTGCCGTGCCCGACCTGGAGGCGGCCTGTGCGCGTTTTGAGGAGCTCGGGGTGAGTTTCGTCAAGCGCCCGCAGGATGGCAGCATGAAGACCCTGGCGTTTATCCGTGACCCGGACGGCTACTGGATCGAGATCTTTACCCCCGGTCAGTTGCGCGGTGTTTTTCGCTGAGTTGCTGCGGCACTAACCACAACGGGCGCCCTGGGGCGCCCGTTGTGTTTTGCGGGTGGCTTACGCCAGATCGAAGCGATCGGCGTTCATCACCTTGACCCAGGCCTTGACGAAGTCGCGCACAAACTTCTCGCGGTTGTCGTCCTGGGCGTAGACCTCGGCGTAGGAACGCAGGATCGAGTTGGAGCCGAACACCAGGTCAACCCGGGTGGCGGTCCACTTGACCTTGCCGCTGCTGCGCTCGACGATCTCGTACAGATTGGTACCAGCCGGCTTCCAGCTGTACGACATGTCGGTCAGGTTGACGAAGAAGTCATTGCTCAGCACCCCTTCGCGGTCGGTGAACACGCCATGCTTGCTGCCACCATGGTTGGTGCCCAGAACCCGCATACCGCCGACCAGTACGGTCATTTCCGGCGCGGTCAGGCCCATCAGCTGGGTGCGGTCGAGCATCATCTCTTCCGGGGTGACCACATAGTCCTTCTTCACCCAGTTGCGGTAGCCATCGTGCAGCGGCTCCAGCACCTCGAACGACTCGACATCGGTCTGCTCCTGGGTGGCATCGCCACGGCCCGGGGCAAAGGGCACGCTGATGTTCACCCCGGCTGCCTTGGCCGCCTGCTCGACACCGACGTTACCTGCCAGCACAATCACATCGGCGACGCTGGCACCGGTGTCCTTGGCAATGCCTTCCAGCACCTTCAGCACCTTGGCCAGACGCTGCGGCTCGTTGCCTTCCCAGTCCTTCTGCGGGGCCAGGCGGATACGCGCACCGTTGGCACCACCGCGGTAGTCAGAGCCACGGAAGGTCCGCGCGCTGTCCCAGGCAGTGCTGACCATCTCGCTGACTGACAAGCCGCTGGCAGCAATCTTCGCCTTCACCGCATCAACATCGTAGCTGGTGTTGCCTGCCGGCACCGGGTCCTGCCAGATCAGGTCTTCAGCCGGCACGTCGGAGCCGAGGTAGCGGCTCTTCGGCCCCATGTCGCGGTGGGTCAGCTTGAACCAGGCACGGGCGAACACCTCGTCGAAGTAGGCCGGGTCCTGGTGGAAACGCTCGGAGATCTTGCGGTATTCCGGATCAACCTTGAGCGCCATGTCGGCGTCGGTCATCATCGGCATGCAGCGGATCGACGGATCTTCCACGTCCACCGGCATGTCTTCTTCCCTGATGTTGACCGGCTTGTACTGCCAGGCACCGGCCGGGCTCTTGGTCAGTTCCCAGTCATGCTTCAGCAGCATGTCGAAGTAGCCGTAGTCCCACTTGGTCGGGTGGCTGGTCCAGGCGCCCTCGACGCCGCTGGTCACGGTATCGCGACCAATGCCGCGAGTCTTGTGGTTCATCCAGCCAAAGCCCTGCTCCTCGATATCCGCCCCTTCCGGTGCCGGGCCGAGATTCGCGGCATCACCATTGCCGTGCGCCTTGCCGACGGTGTGGCCGCCGGCAGTCAGGGCCACGGTTTCCTCGTCATTCATCGCCATGCGGGCAAAGGTCACGCGCATGTCGCGGGCGGTTTTCAGCGGGTCGGGCTGGCCGTCAACGCCTTCCGGGTTGACGTAGATCAGGCCCATCATCACCGCCGCCAGCGGGTTTTCCAGGTCGCGCTCGCCGGAGTAACGGCTGCCTTCACTGCCCGACTTGGCCAGCCACTCTTTTTCCGAGCCCCAATAGACGTCCTTTTCCGGGTGCCAGATATCCTCGCGGCCACCGGCAAAGCCGAAGGTCTTGAAGCCCATCGATTCGTAGGCCATGTTGCCGGCGAGGATCATCAGGTCGGCCCAGGACAGGCTGTTGCCGTACTTTTTCTTGATCGGCCAGAGCAGGCGGCGTGCCTTGTCCAGGTTGCCGTTATCCGGCCAGCTGTTCAGCGGCGCGAAGCGCTGGTTGCCGGTGTTGGCGCCACCGCGGCCATCGGCGATGCGGTAGGTGCCGGCGGCGTGCCAGGCCATGCGGATCATCAGGCCGCCGTAGTGCCCCCAGTCGGCCGGCCACCAGCTCTGGCTGGCGGTCATCAGCGCTTTCAGGTCGCTTTTCACGGCTTCCAGGTCGAGCTTCTTGAACGCCTCGGCGTAGTTGAAGTCCTCGCCCAGCGGGTTGGTCTTGCGGTCGTGCTGGTGCAGGATGTCCAGATTCAGTGCGTTCGGCCACCAGTTCATGCCGGCTTTATCCGCCGAGGTGTTGCCGCCATGCATCACGGGGCACTTGCCCTTGGTATCGCTCATATTCCGTCTCCGCTCGTTGCTGGTTGTCTTTTTGATAGTACTGGGGAGAGTACCCGAAAAGGGGCGCTCTCCGATAATCATTCGGCGTATCGATGACAGCTTGTGGGCCATCCGCGACAAACCGCGTGCCAACAGTTGTAGCAACAGGGTGTGATTACTGCCAGTTGGATTTGCCAAGAGTTGCAATAGGATTTTTCAATCGAATGACGCTTCAGGGTAGCCGGGCACCCTGGCTGGCGCCGTGTCCGGTGCGCCGGTCGTAGTCGATATGTGCCCCCCGCAGGCGCTGCAGGGCCTGTTCGCCCAGGCTGTTGGCACTGTGTTCCAGTGCGGCGCAGCTGGTCATTTGCGGCAGTGCCTGTATGCCGCGCTGGATGTTGCGGGCAGTGTTGATGCCGAGTCGGGCGTGGCCTTCCTCATGCGCGGTCAGTGCGGCCAGGTAGCGTTCCCAGATAATCCGCTCGCTGTTGGGCAGGCGGCTGTCGGCGCCCAGCTGTGGCAGTGTGAAGGTGATGTCGACACGGGTTTCGACCCGCTCGATGCGGCAGCGCCCATCGGCCTCTTCCCACCACCAGAAACGCCAGTTGACCCGGGTATCGGTGTAGGCGTGGAAACGCTGGCCATTCTGCTGCACCGGGGTGTTGGCATGCAGGCTTTGCTGCAGGGCCTGCAGGCTGTCGCCGCTGGCCTGGTAGTACTGGTAGTGGCGGCTGACCTGCGGCTCGGCGGCCAGCAGCGTGCTGCTGCCCAGCAGCATCAGCAGCGCCAGTGCGGTTTTCACCCCTGCAGCCTCTGCAGGGCCGCGCGCGGGCCGGCCGGGATCGGGCACGGACGGTTGCCGGTGCGTTCGACGAATACGTGCACAAAGCGCCCGGCGGCACAGGCCTGATCTTCACCGTCCTTGAAGATTGCCAGTTCATAGTGCACCGAGCTGTTGCCCAGCTTGGCCACCCGCACGCCCACTTCGATGGCTTCGGGGAAGGCGATTGGCGCGAAGTAGTCGCAGCCGGAGCTGACCACAAAGGCCACCTGCCCACCCTGGTGAATGTCCAGTCCGCCCTGTTCGATCAGCCAGCGGTTCACCGCGCTGTCAAAGTAGCCGTAGTAGGTGACGTTGTTGACGTGACCATAGATGTCATTGTCGTGCCAGCGGGTGGTGATCGGGCACAGCCAGGGGTAATCCTGGCGCCGGGGTTTTTCGCTCATGGGCGGCTGCCGTTGTCTGCTAGGGAGTAACCGGCAGCATACGCGATGCGCTGTCGATGCTGCCAGTTGCCGGCTGCGGCAGGCGGCTGCACAGTGCGGCGGCGGCCGGTGACAGGCTGTGGCCACGACGGCTGACCAGCCCGTAGGCGGAGTGTTGGCGAATTCTGGCGGACAGCGATGTCAGCTCACACAACAGGCCCTCGGCCAGCGGCTGGCGCAGGATGTCGCTGGGCGCCATGCAGATGGCATCGCTGTGCTGTAGCAGCTGCAGCAGAAAGGCCACGTTATCGCACTGGATGCTCAGCGCCTGGTCGCGGCCGGTATCGCGGCGCACCTCGGCGGCCACGCTTTCCGGCAGGTGGGTGCCGGCCAGCGGCCATTCGGCGGCGTGACGAAAATCCACCTCGTGCTGCTGCAGCAGCGGACGCCCGGGGCGGCACACGGCGATCACCGGGCAGACCGGCAGCCGCTGGATATCCAGCGCCGGGTCGTCGAGCAGTTCGCGCACATCGCCGACAAAGATTTCGATTTCCTCGCGCAGCAGGCGCTGGCGCAGCTCCCGCCAGTCGTCGACCAGCACCTCCACCTGCAATTGCGGGTAGTCGCTGATCAGCCGCGCCACCGCCTGTGGCACCAGCCCGGCGGCGGGGTAGGGGCCGGCGCCCATGCATAGTTGCCCGGCCTGCAGGTTGTCGATCTGCTGCACGGCGCGGGTCATCGCCTGGCTGGCGGCGACCAGTCGGCGGGCATGTTCCAGCAGCATCCGGCCCTGGGCGGTCAGGCCCAGACGGCGGGTATGCCGGTCGATCAGCCGGCAGCCCAGGCTGGCTTCCAGGTTCTGCAGGCTGCGGCTCAGGGCCGGCTGGCTGAGGTGCAGGGCCAGCGCGGCACGGGCAAAGCTGCCGTGTTCGGCGAGGGCAATGAAATGCTTGAGCTGGCGCAGGTCATTCATGCGGAATATGCATCGAAACATGAAAAATGTTGCATTGGATTTATCAGTCTACGCTTGGCAGAGTGGTCCGACAAATCCAATCACGGAGACTGCCATGCGCGTATCCCTGCCCCTGTGTGCCGGCCTGCTGGGCCTGGCCCTGCCCTTGCTGACCCAGGCCGGTGCCCAGTCGGCCACCCCGCATACCGCTGCGGCCAATGCGGCCGTATTGCAACAGCTGGACTTCACTGACCGGCGTGCCTTCGAGGCCGCGCAGCGCGGCTTTATTGCCAGCCTGCCGGAGGGGGTGATAAAGGATGCCGAGGGCCGCACGGCCTGGTCGACGGCGGCCTATGCCTTCCTGCAGGCGGAGCAGGCGCCGGATACGGTGAACCCCAGCCTGTGGCGGCAGGCGCAGCTGAACTCGATCCATGGCCTGTTCCGGGTTACCGATGGCATCTACCAGATTCGCGGCATGGATCTGTCGAACATGACCATAGTCGAGGGTGACAGCGGCCTGATCATCATTGATCCGTTGCTGACCCCGGCCACCGCGCGTGCCGGATTGGAGTTGTACCGCCAGCACCGACCGGACAAGCCGGTGCTGGCGGTGATCTATACCCATTCCCATGCCGACCACTTTGCCGGGGTCAAGGGCGTCACCAGCCAGGCCGAGGTGGACGCCGGCAAGGTGCAGATCATCGCGCCCGAGGGCTTTCTTGAGCATGCGGTGAGCGAGAACGTGATTGCCGGCAATGCCATGCTGCGCCGCGCCAGCTACATGTATGGCACGCGCCTGCCGATCGACCCGCACGGGCATGTCGATACCGGGTTGGGCAAGGGTGTCTCCGCCGGCCCGCGCACCCTGATAGCGCCGACCGAGGTGATCAGCGCCAACGGCGTGCGGCGTATCGACGGGGTGGATATCGACTTCTATCTGGCGCCGGGCAGCGAGGCGCCGGCGGAAATGATGATGTATTTCCCGGCCCAGCGGGTGTTCAACACCGCCGAGGTGACTTCGCAGCACCTGCACAATATCTACACCCTGCGTGGCGCCGAGATCCGTGATGCCAGCCTGTGGTCGCGCTATATCGACGAGGTGCTGGAGTTCTACGGCGAACGCAGCGATATCCTGATCGCCCAGCACCACTGGCCGGTGTGGGACAACGCCGAGGTGCGCCACTATCTGGCGGTACAGCGCGACCTGTACAAGTACATCCACGACCAGAGCGTGCGCCTGATGAACCACGGCTATCGCCCCGGCGAGATTGCCGAGCAGTTGCAGCTGCCGCCGAGCCTGGCCGGCGAGTGGTCGGCGCGTGACTACTACGGCACCCTCAGGCACAACGCCCGCGCTATCTACCAGAAATACCTGGGCTGGTACGACGCCAATCCGGCCAACTTGAATCCGCTGCCGCCGGTCGAATCGGCGCGCCGCACGCTGGATTACATGGGCGGTATGGATGCGCTGCTGCAGCGTGCCCGCGCCGACTTCGAGCGCGGCGAATACCGCTGGGTGGCCAGCGTGATGAGTCAGGCGGTGTTTGCCGAGCCGGACAACCAGGCCGCCCGCGAACTGGCGGCGGCTGCCCTGGAGCAGCTCGGCTATCAGGCCGAGTCCGGCCCCTGGCGTGATGTCTACCTGTCCGGCGCGCTGGAGCTGCGCAGCGGCTCCCCAGCCCCGGCCGAGCTGGATGCCGGTAATCAGGATCTGCTGCAGGCGATGTCGACCGGGATGATCTTCGACCTGCTGGCGGTGCGCCTCAACGGCCCCCGCGCTGCCGGCAAGCAGATAGTGCTGAACTGGCAGTTCACCGACAGCAACGAGCAGATTCGCAGCAATCTGCAGAATGCCACCCTGACCTGGCTGCCGGATCGCCGCGCGGAGAGTGCCGACGCCAGCCTGCAACTGACCCGCGCCACGCTGAACGACATCCTGCTGCGCCGAATGAGCTTCCCGCAGGCGATCCAGCAGGGGCTGCTGCGGATCGACGGGGACCAGGCTAGGCTGTTTGAACTGCTCGGCCTGCTCGACGAGTTCCCAGCCAGCTTCCCGCTGATTGAGCCGCTCCGCTAGGGGCGGTGGCTGCTGGATTCCCGCCTTTGCGGGAATGACGGAGTTGGCTCATGACTGGGATTCGTGCGGGAATGAGGGAGTAAGTGCAGGTACAGCGGCTGGACTCCCGCCTGCGTGAGAGTGACCGGTTGAGGTGTTGGTGGCTGCTGGATTCCTGCCTTCGCGAGAATGACGTAGCCATGGTTTCGCTGCCCACCACCCCGTCATTCCCGCGAAGGCGGGAATCCAGTGGCTGACCTCACCCCGGTACAGCCAGCCCTCAGTGCGCCTGATCCCAGTTGTCGCCCACGCCGACATCCACCACTAGCGGCACATCCAGTTCGGCGGCGGCGCCCATGTGCTGGCGCAGGCCTTCGCTGAGCGCTTCGACCTGATCCTCGTGGACCTCCAGTACCAGTTCGTCGTGTACCTGCATGATCATCCGCGCATCCAGCTGGCTGGCGGCCAGCCAGGCGTCGACGCTGATCATCGCGCGCTTGATGATGTCGGCGGCGGTGCCTTGCATCGGTGCGTTGATCGCGGTGCGTTCGGCGCCCTTGCGCATCGCCTGGTTCTTCGAGTGGATCTCCGGCAGGTACAGGCGGCGGCCGAACAGGGTTTCCACATAGCCCTGTTCGCTGGCCTGCTTGCGGGTGCGCTCCATGTAGTCGAGCACGCCGGGGTAGCGGGTGAAGTAGCGGTCGATATAGTCCTGCGCCTGCTTGCGGTCGACGTCGATCTGTTTGGCCAGACCAAAGGCGCTCATGCCGTAGATCAGCCCGAAGTTGATCGCCTTGGCCTTGCGCCGCTGCTCGCTGCTGACCTCCTCCAGTGCCACGCCGAATACCTCGGCGGCGGTGGCCCGGTGTACGTCGCGGTCATGCCGGAAGGCATCCAGCAGGCCGGCGTCCTGGGCCAGATGGGCCATGATGCGCAGCTCGATCTGCGAGTAGTCGGCGGCCACCAGCTTGTAGCCGGGCGGGGCGATAAAGGCCTGGCGGATGCGTCGGCCCTCGGCGGTGCGGATCGGGATGTTTTGCAGGTTCGGGTCGCTGGAGGACAGCCGGCCGGTGGCGGTCACCGCCTGATGGTAGCTGGTGTGGATACGCCCGCTGCGCGGGTTGATCTGCTCCGGCAGGCGGTCGGTGTAGGTGCTTTTCAGCTTGCTGACGCTGCGGTACTGCATGATTACCTGCGGCAGCTCGTAGCCCTGCTCGGCCAGCTCGGCGAGCACCGCTTCGGCGGTCGACGGCTGGCCCTTGGCGGTCTTGCTGAGCACCGGCAGGCCCTGCTTTTCGTAGAGGATGTCGCCAAGCTGCTTGGGCGAGCCGAGGTTGAATTCCTGTCCGGCCAGGCGGAACGCCTCGCGCTCCAGCTCGATCATCTTCTCGCCCAGCTCGCGGCTCTGGATGCCCAGCAGGCGGGCATCGACCAGCGCGCCCTGGGCCTCGATACGTGCCAGCACCGGCACCAGCGGCATTTCAATCTCGCGCAGCACCCTGGCCAGCGCCGGCTCAGCCTGCAGCTTCTGCCACAGGCTCTGGTGCAGGCGCAGGGTGATGTCGGCGTCCTCGCAGGCGTAGGGGCCGGCCTGTTCCAGGGCGATCTGGTCGAAGGTCAGCTGCTTGCTGCCCTTGCCGGCGATGTCCTCGAAACGGATGGTGCTGTGACCAAGGTATTTCAGCGCCAGGCTGTCCATGTCGTGGCGGGTCGCGGTGGCGTCCAGCACGTAGGATTCGAGCATGGTGTCGAAGGCCACGCCCTGTACCTCGATGCCGTAGTGGCGCAGCACGTTGATGTCGTACTTGGCGTGCTGGCCGACCTTGGCCCTGGCCGGGTCTTCCAGCAGTGGCTTGAGCTGGGCCAGCACCGCATCGCGATCGAGCTGCTCGGGTACGCCCATATAGCTGTGGCGCAGCGGAATATAGGCGGCCTGATGGGGCTGCACCGCCAGCGAGACGCCGACCAGTTCGGCCTGCTGGGCATGGATGCTGGTGGTTTCGGTGTCGAAGGCGAACAGCTCGGTGGCCTGCAGTTTATCCAGCCAGCGTTGCAGCTCGGCTTCGCTGGTGATCGTCTGGTAGTCGGTTTCCACCGTCGGGCCGGGCTCGATACTGTTGCCGGGCTGTTCGCCGGCGGCCTTGGCATCGCGCAGCAGGTCGTCCAGCCAGCTCTTGAACTCCAGCTGGCGGTACAGCTCGACCAGCGCCTCGCGGTCCGGCTCGCCGGGGTGTAGCGCGTCCACCGCGACATCCAGTTCGACATCCACCTTGATGGTCGCCAGCTGGTAGGACAGGTAGGCCATCTCCTTGTGCTCGGCGAGCTTGGCCGGCAGTGCCTTGGCGCCGCGAATCGGCAGCTCAGGCACCTTGTCGAGGCTGGCGTAGATCAGATCCAGACCACCGCCTATACCGGTCAGCAGGCCCAGCGCGGTCTTTTCACCGACGCCCGGTACACCGGGAATGTTGTCGACCTTGTCGCCCATCAGCGCCAGGTAGTCGATGATCAGCTCCGGGCCGATACCGAACTTTTCCTTCACCCCGTCAATGTCCAGCACTGTACCGGTCATGGTGTTGACCAGAGTGATGTGCGCATCGACCAGCTGCGCCATGTCCTTGTCACCGGTGGAAATCACCACCTCGCGGCCGGCGGCGGCGCTCTGCCGGGCCAGGGTGCCGATCACGTCATCGGCCTCGACCCCGTCAATGCACAGCAGCGGCAGGCCCAGTGCGCGCACGCTGGCGTGCAGTGGCTCGATCTGGCTGCGCAAGTCGTCGGGCATCGGCGGGCGGTGCGACTTGTAGTGCTCGAACAGCTCGTCGCGGAAGGTCGGGCCCTTGGCGTCGAAGACCACCGCGAAGGGACTCTTCGGGTATTGCCGGCGCAGGCTTTTCAGCATGTTCAGCACGCCCTTGACCGCGCCGGTCGGCTGACCGCTCGAGGTGGTCAGCGGTGGCAGGGCATGGAAGGCGCGGTACAGGTAGGACGATCCGTCCACCAGAACGAGGGGGGCTGTGTCGGTCATGCGCTTGATCAAGATTTCCGCTGGTGAAAGGGACTAGAATGACAGTCAGTCACTCAACTGAAGGACAGCTTAACATGACACGCCTGCTTGCCATTCTTGCCCTGGCCATTGCCCTGCCGCTGAGCGCCCAGGAGGCGCTGACCGGTGAACCCGACGTGACCATCCGCCAGGAGGGTGACCGCACCGTCGAGGAATACCGGGTCAATGGCTTTCTCTATGCGATCAAGGTAACCCCGAAGAGCGGTGCGCCGTATTTCCTGGTGGCGGTCGATGATGACGGCAACTTTGTGCGCTCCGACCAGCCCAACGGCCTGCGCATCCCCTCGTGGAAGATTTTCGAGTGGTAAGGGACTGAACCGGTGTCGGTATTTACCGAGGTCAGCCGCGAACAGCTGGAGCCGTTTCTCGGCGGCTTTGCACTGGGTCGGCTGATCGACTTCAGCGGGATTGCCGGTGGCAGTGAGAACAGCAATTTTTTTGTCGCCTGCGAAGGCGGCGAGTTTGTGCTGACGCTGATCGAGCGTGGCCCGCAGGATGAGCTGCCGTTCTTTGTCGAGCTGCTTGAGCAGTTGCGCAGCGCCGGCCTGCCGGTGCCCTACGCGATTGCCGATGGTCAGGGGCAGCGCCTGCACCGGCTGAATGGTCGGCCGGCGCTGTTGCAGCCACGGCTGCCCGGCCGGCATGTCGAGCAGCCGGATGCCAGCCATTGCCAGGCGGTCGGTCAGATGCTGGCGCGCCTGCACGCGGCGACCGCCAGCGGCGCGCTGCAGCGGCGCAGTGATCGCGGCCTGCTGTGGATGCTCGGCAGTGGCCGGCAATTGCGCGCCAGGCTTGATCAGGCGCAGTCGGCACAACTGCTCGATCCGCTACTGGCACAGATTGCCGACTGGCTGGCCGAGCCGCCGGCCCTGCCGACGGCGATCCTGCATGCCGACCTGTTCCGTGACAATGTGCTGTTCGAAGGGCATCACCTCACGGGCCTGATCGACTTCTACAATGCCCATACCGGCTGGACCCTGTATGACGTGGCGATTACCGTCAACGACTGGTGTCTGGATGCGCAGCAACGACTGCAGCCGGAACTGGCCCGGGCGCTGCTGGCCGGCTACGCGGCAATCCGCCCGTTCAGCGCCCACGAGGCTGACCTCTGGCCGGCGGTATTACGCCTGGCCGCGCTGCGCTTCTGGCTGTCGCGGCAACTGGCGGCCGAGCAACATGCCGGGCAGAGCGGGGTGCTGGTCAAGGACCCGGAGCATTTTAAGCGGGTACTGGTCGGGCATGCCGAGGTGCAGGTCGGCCTGCCGCTGGCACTCTGAGGCGGAGCAGCGGATGCTCCGGCAACTTTCAATCGACCAGGCCAACGCATGATCGACTTCAGCAAGAAACGCTTTCTGGTGGTGGACGACTTTTCCGAGTTTCGCAGCTCGATCAAGGGCATCCTGCGCCTGCTGGCGGTGCAGCAGATAGATACCGCCGGTAATGGCATCGAGGTTCTTGAACAGTGTCGTCGGCACAGGTATGACGTGATTCTGCACGATTACAACCTGGGTGACGGCCTCAATGGACAGCAGGTGCTAGAGCAATTGCACGCAGAAAAACTGCTGTCGCCGCAGAGTATTTTCATCATGGTCACCGCCGAGAATACCCAGGCCATGGTGCTGGCGGCGCTGGAGTGCGAGCCGGATGACTACCTGACCAAGCCGTTCAACAAGGTCACCCTGCAGACCCGGCTGGAGCGGCTGGTGCGGCGCAAACAGGTGCTGGCGCCGGTGCTGGCAGTGCTCGAAGCCGGAGACCATGCTGCGGTGCTGCGTGCTTGCCAGGCGATCCAGCAGGATGATCCGCGCCACGCGCCACTCTGCCAGCGCTATATGGCTGAAGCCTTGCAGGGGCTCGGCCGGCATACCGAACTTGAGCGCTTGCTGGAGCAGCAAGCACGAAGCCGTCCGGCGCCCTGGAACCTGTTGCAGCTGGCGCGGCTATGGCTGCGCCTGGGGCGTGTTGAGCAGGTCTCACGCTTGCTCGGCGCGGCTCAGCGACAGTTTCCGATGATGCCGGAACTGCGTGATGCTCAGGCCGAGTTGGCGGCGCTGCAAAATGACCCTGTTGCCGCGCAGCGGGCCTTGCAGCAAGCCGTTGAACTGTCGCCAAATACCCTGCGCCGGCAATCGGCACTGGCATGTCAGGCCTGGCTGAATAATGACCGTG
Source organism: Halopseudomonas yangmingensis (assembly GCF_900114825.1). Taxonomy (GTDB): domain Bacteria; phylum Pseudomonadota; class Gammaproteobacteria; order Pseudomonadales; family Pseudomonadaceae; genus Halopseudomonas; species Halopseudomonas yangmingensis. The sequence goes on from NZ_FOUI01000010.1 coordinate 21,166, forward strand.
ATACCGCGCTGCGCGCCCTTCGCCAGTGCTGGGAGGTGGGGCGCTACAGTCCGGCATTTGATGGTGAGTTGCTCTGGCAGTTGGCTGCCGTGGTGGCCGGCGGCGCAGCTGAGCGCTTGCCGGAGGAAGCCCAGCACTGGCTGGCGATCGGCGACAAACAGTTTCGCCAGCATCAGCTCCTGCCGTCGCTTGCCGGCATGCTGCGGCTGCCGTCGGGCAGTCCGGCAGAGGATGTCGCGACCCTCTGGGCCGCGCTGGAAACCCGATTGCAGGACTGTAGTGCCCTGACGCTGATGTTGCTGGGCGACCGGCTGGCGGTGCTTGGCGCGGATCAGGCCGCACAGGCTGCCTGGATGCAGTGCTTGAGGCGACATGCAAATCTGCCCGGTTTGACGTCGCAGTTGCAGCAGCGTTTGCTGCAGGTGCAACTGGAAGGCCCGCAGCAGGCATTGCAGCTAGGCCGGGAAGCCCAGGCGCTGCACTGGCAGGAGCGTGGTGACGAGGCAGAGCCTTTGTTCGAGCAGGCCTTGACGCAGTCACCGCAGCAGGTCTGGCTGAATATGGCGGCGGCGCGTCTTTATCTCGACCAGCTGCAGCAGGGGCAACCGGAGGCTGACCTGCGCCTTAATGAATGTTTGCAGCGGATTGGCAGCCTGTCAGCGCTGGATCCCGACCACCCCGAGTATGCCCGCTTGCAGTCTGCGCTGGAGTTGAGTCCATGGTAAGAACGGTTGATTTTTCTACCCTGATGGCATCTACCGTACATGATCTGAAAAATGTGATTGCAGCTATTGGTCAGGCCTATGAAAGCCTGCATGCGCAGATGCCCGAGACACTGCAGCGCTCTGCCGATGCGCGTCTGATCGAGCGTGAGTCCGGGCGACTGGATGCCATGCTGATGCAGCTGCTGGGGCTCTACAAGCTGGAGCATCAGCAACTAAAACCGAATCCGGCCTACCATCGGCTGGATGACTTTTTTGAGGACCTGGTCAACCGCCACAAGGAACTGCTGAGCCATCGGGGTATTGAATGCCGGATAGTGCTGGCGGAGGATGGGCTTGAAGGTTTCTTCGATGCCGGCTTGCTGGCGACCGTATTGGACAACGCCCTAGGTAATGCCCTGCGCCATTGCCGGCATGCTCTGTGTTTGTCCGGCTGGCGTGAGCAGGACAGGATTTGGCTTAGCCTTTGTGATGATGGCCCGGGTTTCGCACCAGAACGGCTGGGGCCGGTCTGTGCGGAGCAAACCGGTAGCACTGTTGATCCGCAAACAGGAAGCACCGGGTTGGGGCTCTACTTTGCCGAGCGCATGGTGGCGCTGCATGATCTGGATGGTCAGCCGGCACTGTTGCAGTTGCGCAATGGCGGCGCCCTGCCGGGCGCCTGTGTGGAGATCGCGTTGCCGCTGCCCAGCCTGTTTTGAGGCCGGGCAGGGCCAGTGCTCAGAACAGGTAGTTGAACTGCGCGCCCAGGCCGTGGGCACTGTTCTTGTAAGTGGCGCGGTAGTTGCCCTTGCGCGGATTGCTGATGTCGATATCGGTATCTTCCTCGCGCAGGTAGCTCCAGGCCAGATCGACGCTGGTCTGCTCGCTCAGCTGCCAGCCAAGTCCAAGACTGACAGCTACGCGGTCGCCACTGGGAATACGCGGAGAGCGCTCGATATTATTGGTCGGACTCTGGTCAAAGGCGATACCGCTGCGCAGTTGCAGGCGCGGATTGAGCTGCAGGGTGGCGCCAAAGGCATAGGCCCAGCTGTCGTTCCAGTGCTGCTTTTCCTCAATCGCCGAGGGGAACGCGCTAACCGGCTTGATGGTCTGCAGGCGGCTCCAGCGGGTCCAGGCGGCACCGGCGTGCAGGGTCCAGCGTGGATCCAGTTGGTGGGTTACTGACAGGTCGATCATCTCCGGAGTGCGCAGGTCCAGCGTTGCCGGATAGTTGCCATTGACCGGCGGCGGCAGGTTGCGCACTTGCACCCTGCCTTCCAGGCGGTAGTCGACCATTGAGTGGTAAGTAACGCCCAGGCGTGTCGCTGGTGTTACCTGCAGCAGAGCGCCCAGGTTGTAGCCCACCGCGGTATCGTCACCCTTGATAATGATGCGGCCATCGGTGGCAGTACCGGTAAACACGGCTGTCTCCAGACGCCCGTCAACACGGTTCAGGGTTGGTCCGAAACCCAGCGACAGGCGTTCGTTGACCTTGTAGCTGAGGGTCGGCTGCAGGGTAATCACCCGTACTTCGCTGTAATCACCGAAATAACGGCCCTGAAAACCCCTTTCGTAATCGGTGATCATGCCGAAGGGTACATAGATTCCCACGCCAGCATGCCAGCGCTCATCCAGCGGGCGTACATAAAAACCCATGGGAACGCCGGTAAAGGGAACCATGTCACCCTTGTTGCTGCCCTGAACCTCTGTACCGAACGGTGAGTTGGCGCTGGCGCTGTCTATGCGGCTGCTGGCATGGATGACAGCAAGACCACCGCTGGCCTGGGCACGATCAAGCAGCGCCATGCCGGCAGGGTTGCCGTACAGGGTGGTTGCATCGCTGGCGGATGAGGAGCGGCCAGCAAAGGAGGTGCCCATGGCACTGATGCTTTGCTCATTGAGCGCAAAACCGGCGCCCGCGGCAATACCCGAGGCGCCGGCAACGCCGACAGCCAGCAGGCTGGCAAGGATTTTCTTCATTGGGGAGTAACTCCGGATGCGGGACTGGGGCCCGTCTTGTCGGTAGGTCGGGGTCGCGGCCTGGGGCGGGCCGCGAGGAACCAAACATGCGAATTATGTCATTGACGCTGCGGGCTTATCAAACGCTTAAGATGACCTGTCGGTCAATAACAGGAGTGGCAGTTTGCTTCCGGCTTGACCCATGACATTGAAATTCATGAAGCAACTGCATTAGGGTTCCCTGGTAGCTGTGATATGGGCTCATCGGGAGCCGGCAACCGGACCTGCTTGTACGGGAAACTGATAATGAAGAAGAATCGCTCGATCCGATTTCTTTTGCTGGCAGCTCTTGCCAGCGCCTTTACCCTGGTGCTTGCCTTCACTCTGCTGTACGCCAATCACAGCCAGCGTGCACACATGGAGGACTACACCAGAAAGTACGTTGAAGGTCTGCAGAAGTCCTATTTTGATGCGCTGAATACCATGATGGTGACCGGCACTATCGCCAATCAGCCATTGCTGCGTGAGCGCACCATGGCATCACCTGCGGTACTGGATGTGCGGGTGGTGCGCAGCGACAAGCTGAATGCCCTCTACGGCCCGGGAGCCGATTACCAGCGCAACCGTTCGCCAGAGGAAATGCAGGCGCTGCAGGGGGAGCGGGTTGAGCGTTATTCCATGAATGACAGTGGGCGTGTGTTCACCCTCTTGGAGCCGATCGTGGCAATGGCAGATTACCAGGGAGTCAATTGCCTGCTCTGCCATCAGGCTAATGAGGGCGATATTTTGGGCGCGATCCGTGTCGACTACTCGCTGGCTGAGAGTGATGCACGGCTGAATACCCAGCTGGTTACCAGCGCCAGCGTGCAGATCCTGATTTTTCTCCTCGCCTTTGCCGGCACGGCTGTGGTACTGGGCCGCCTGGTTACCGCACGCCTGCGTCAGCTTCATGACCGCATGGAAAGTATTGCCAGCAACTCCGATCTGACGATTCGTCTGGATGACTCGCGTAATGACGAGATTGGATCGGTTGCGCGGGCTTTCAACCGTATGGTCGGCAAGATAAACGCCAGTATGCATCTGGTGGTGGATAACGCCGGGCGGGTTCAGCAGGCCGCTGAACAGATTGCACACAAGGCTGACACCACGGTGCGCGAGGTAATGGCGCAGAAGGACAATACCGACCAGGTTGCCAGTGCTACTACTGAGATGGCTGCCTCGGCGGTGGAGGTCAGGGAAAACGCAGTGAATACCAGTCGCAAGTCGCTGGATACCACCAATGCCGCAAGCAATGGAGAACAACTGGCACGCAAGGCGGTACAGGGAATCGAACAGTTGAATGCCGAGGTGCAGGAGGGTGCGCGGCGGATTGCCGAGCTGGATCAGCGCACCAGTGCAATGAACGAGATGCTCACGGTGATCGCCACCATTGCTGACCAGACTAACCTGCTGGCGCTGAATGCGGCCATCGAGGCGGCGCGTGCCGGTGAAGCTGGACGCGGTTTTTCGGTGGTGGCCGATGAGGTGCGTGCGCTGGCTTCCCGGACCCAGGACTCCACGGAAGAAATTCGTCGCACCATTGATGGGCTGAAGGCCGAAGTGGTGGACTGTCTCGGCACCATGCAGCATGCGTCGTCATTGGCTGGCGATCAGGTACAGGCGATTTTGCACGTGGAGAACGAGCTGCAGACAATTGCCGGAGCGGTGCGTGAAATTACTGCACTGAATCAGCAGATGGAGCATGCTTCTGACGAGCAAAGCAAGGTTTCTGAGGCGGTCAACGGCAACCTGGCTGGCATCAGCCAGTCTGCTGAACAGACCTCGCGGGATGCTCAGGAAACCGCTCATATTGCTGCCGAGTTGCTGGGTATGGCGCAAACCCTGCGCGAAACCATCAATCAGTTCAAACTGGATAAATCTACCGACTGAGCGGGCGACCAGCCAATACAACAAAAGGGGCCATGGCGGCCCCTTTTGTGTAGCTGGCGAGCCAGCCTCAGTCGGCGATATGCACCAGCTGCTTGCCGAAGTTCTTGCCCTTGAGCATGCCCTTGAACGCCTCAACGGCATTCTCCAGACCTTCAGCAACGGTCTCGCTGTACTTCAGCTGACCGCTGGCGACCTGGCCGGCCAGCAACGCGGTGATTTCCTGATGCTGGTCCTGCCACTCGGTGACCAGAAAGAAGCGGTGCTCCGGCTTCGGATCCAGTGCGCCGAACACGTGGAACGGGGTTTCCACCTTGCTTGCGTCCTCGGCGTTGTAGGCCGACACGTAGCCGCAGATCGGCACCCGCGCGCCGGGATTCAGCAGCTTGGCCACGGCCCGGGTGACTTCGCCACCGACGTTCTCGAAATACACGTCGATGCCCTGCGGGCAGGCAGCGGCCATGTCGGCCTCGAGGTTGCCGGCCTTGTAGTCGACACAGGCGTCAAAGCCCAGCTCCTCGACCACATAGCGGCACTTCTCCGGGCCACCGGCCACACCAACCACGCGGCAACCCAGCTGCTTGGCGGTCTGGCCAACCACGGTGCCGACCGGACCGGAGGCGGCGGATACCACCACGGTCTCACCGGCCTTTGGCTTGCCGACATACATCAGGCCGCAGTAACCGGTACGTCCGGGCATGCCGGCCACGCCCAGGTAAGTCTGCAGCGGCGCGCCCTGATCCTTGATCTTGTACACCATGGGGGCGTCACCGGGGATGATGCAGTACTCCTGCCAGCCGGAATACACAGTGACCAGATCGCCGGCCTGGTAGTTGGCGGAGTTGGATTCGACTACTCGGCCAACGCTTTCGCCGACGATCGGCGCACCGATCTCGATCGGGTCCATATAGCCCTTGCTGTCGTTCATGCGCGGGCGCATGTAGGGATCAAGCGACAGCCACAGCGTCTGGATCAGCACTTCGTCATCGCGAAGTTCGCGCACAGGTTCTTCCTTGAGAAGCAGGTCGCCATCGCGGATTTCGCCCTGCGGGCGCTGGTTCAGCACAATCTTGCGGTTGGTATAGCGGCTCATTGAAAACCTCGTGTTCGCTGCAAACGGTGTATGCGGCCCGAACAGCGTTCAGCGGGCTCGCCAGGAATTGGATGATAAACCAGCCGCCGTGACGATTCGGTCACCATTCATCGAACTGATTAGCTATCAGTCAGCCGGCCGAACCCCTAAAAGGGGACAGATTTATTTTTCTCAGAAAAATAAATCTGTCCCCTTTTAGGGGGCTACCGGTTTTCGGCCAGATGCTGGTCCTTCAGCCGCACATAGTTTGCGGCGGTGTAGTTGAAGAACTCGATTTCACGGTCGCTCAGCCTGCGCACCTCGCGGGCCGGGCTGCCCATGTACAGGTGGCCGCTTTTCAGGCGTTTGCCGGCGGGCACCAGGCTGCCGGCACCGAGGATCACCTGGTCCTCGATCACCGCACCGTCCATCACTATGCTGCCCATGCCGACCAGAATGCGGTTGCCCAGGGTGCAGCCGTGCAGCAGCACCTTGTGGCCGATGGTTACTTCCTCGCCGATGCTCAGGGCAAAGCCCTCCGGGTTGAACGGCCCGGCGTGGGTGATGTGCAGCACGCTGCCGTCCTGCACACTGCTGCGTGCGCCGATGCGGATGCTGTGCATATCGCCACGGATCACCGTGCACGGCCATACCGAGCAATCATCGCCCAGCTCGACATCGCCCAGCACCACCGCGCTGGGGTCGATGAACACCCGTTGGCCCAGCCGTGGCTGCTGGCCTTGGAAACTGCGTATCGCCATTGCCTTGCCCTTGAATTGTGCGGCTATCGCCTTCATTGAAAACTTTCAACCACAGTACGCTGCCAAGCGGCCCCTGGTCGATTACCATGCGGGCATTGTAAGTCACTTGCCGATTCAGGATACCCAGCGCATGTCCAACCCCCTGCTGCAACCCTATGACCTGCCCCCGTTTGCCGCGATGCGTGCCGAGCAGGTAAAGCCGGCCATCGAACAGATTCTGGCGGACAATCGCCAGACCCTCGAGGCGCTGCTGGACAACCCGCCGGTGCAGTGGAGCTGGGCCACGCTGGTGCAGCCGCTGGACGAGATGGGCGAGCGACTGAGCCGCGCCTGGTCGCCGGTCAGTCACCTGAATGCGGTGATGAACAGCCCCGAGCTGCGTGAAGCCTATGACAGCTGCCTGCCGCTGCTGAGCCAGTACTACACCGAGCTGGGACAGAACCAGCGGCTCTATCAGGCCTACCAGCAGTTGGCCGAAGGTCCGGCCTTTGCCACCCTGGATCAGACCCAGCAGACCATTGTGCAGCACGCCCTGCGTGACTTCCGGCTGTCCGGGATTGCCCTGCCCGCCGAGCAGCAGCAGCGCTATGGCGAGCTGCAGATGCGCCTGTCGGAGCTGGCCAGTCGCTTCTCCAACCAGCTGCTGGATGCCACCCAGGCCTGGAGCAAGTCGTTTACTGATGCGGCGGCGCTGGATGGCCTGCCGGAGTCGGCACTGGCGCAGGCCCGTGATGCCGCCCAGGCGCGTGGCGAGGATGGCTGGCTGGTGACCCTGGATTTCCCCAGCTACTACGCGGTGATGACCTATGCCCACGACCGCGCGCTGCGGCAGGAGCTGTACACCGCCTACTGCACCCGTGCCTCCGATCAGGGGCCGCAGGCCGGCCAGTTCGACAATGGCCCGCTGATTGATGAAACCCTGCAGCTGCGTCAGGAGCTGGCGAGCCTGCTGGGCTTTGCCAGCTATGCCGAGCTGTCGCTGGCGACCAAGATGGCCGAGACGCCGGAGCAGGTGCTGCAGTTCCTGCGTGACCTGGCCAGCCGCAGCCGCCCGCACGCCGAGCAGGATCTGGCCGAGCTGCGTGCCTTTGCCGCCGAGCGCGGCTGCACGGATCTGCAGAGCTGGGATGTCGGTTACTTCAGCGAACAGCTGCGCCAGCACCGCTATGCCATCTCGCAGGAGGAGCTGCGCCCGTATTTCCCGGTGGATACCGTGATCAACGGCATGTTCGCGATTGTCCAGCGCCTGTACGGTATCGAACTGCGCGAGGTGCAGGCGTTCGAGCGCTGGCATGCCGATGCGCGGCTGTTCGAGGTGTTCGAGCAGGGCCAGCGCATCGGGCGTTTCTTCCTTGACCTGTATGCCCGCAGCCACAAGCGCGGCGGGGCCTGGATGGATGGCTGTCGTGACCGCCGGCGCCTGCCGGACGGCCAGCTGCAGCAGCCGATTGCCTATCTGGTCGGCAACTTCACCCCGGCCAGCGGCGGCAAGCCGGCACTGCTGACACATGACGAAGTGACCACGCTGTTCCATGAGTTCGGCCATGGCCTGCACCACCTGCTGACCCGTGTCGACTACCCGGCGGCCTCCGGTATCAACGGGGTGGCCTGGGATGCGGTGGAGCTGCCCAGTCAGTTTATGGAGAACTGGTGCTGGGAGCCCGAGGGGCTGGCGCTGATTTCCGGCCATTACCAGACTGGCGAGCCGCTGCCACAGGCGCTGCTGGACAAGATGCTGGCGGCGCGCAACTTCCAGTCCGGGCTGGGCATGCTGCGCCAGGTCGAGTTCTCGCTGTTTGATTTCGAACTGCATGCTGGCTGCCATCCGGACCAGAGTGTGCAGCAGGTGCTGGATGCAGTGCGCGCGCAGACCTCGGTATTCCCGCCGCCGGCGTTCAACCGTTTCCAGAATGGCTTCAGTCATATCTTTGCCGGCGGCTACGCGGCCGGTTACTACAGCTACAAGTGGGCCGAGGTGCTGTCCGCCGATGCCTTCTCGCGTTTCGAGGAGGAGGGCGTGCTCAACCCGCAAACCGGCAGGTCGTTCCGTGACAACGTGCTGGCGCAGGGCGGCAGTCGTGAGCCGATGGCCTTGTTTGTCGAGTTCCGTGGTCGCGAGCCGAGCATCGAACCCTTGCTGCGCCACAGCGGACTGCTCGGGGAGCGTGCCGCATGAGCACGCCACCCAAGCGCTTCATTGCTGGCGCGGTATGCCCGGCCTGCAGCCGCATGGATACCATCCGCAGCTGGCACGAAGACGGCGTGATGCACCGCGAGTGCGTCGAATGTGGCTATGCCGACAGTCTGGATGAGCGCGGCAACAGTGTGCCGCGCGAGCTTGATACCCGGGTCACCCCGGCAGCGCCGAAACCGGCCGACCCGCAGGTGCAGCCGGTGAAGTTCTTCGTCAATCCGCGGCTGAAAAAGGACGCTGACCCTCAGTCCTGATCGTCCAGCGGGCAGGGCAGGTGGTTGGCGCATTGCGGTAGCCGCAGGCTCAGCCCGAGCTCGCTGGACAGGCAGCTGCAGCTGGCCCAGGCGCTGCGCGCGGCCTGACTGGCGCTGGCCAGCCGGTAGTCGGCAAAGGCGCTTTGTTCGAACACCCGTGCCGGCAGCAGACGCTCTACCGCCCGCTGCACGGCCAGGTCCAGCTGGTTGCTGAAGGGCTCGCCGAGCAGGTGGTGGACGATCAGGTTGGCGGTGGTGTTGTTCAGCGGGATCAGTGGGCCGGCCCCGGCGGCCATGTAGCGCTCGTTGACTTCCTCGATCAGCCGCTGCGCCAGGTAGGCCTCATCCAGCAGCTCGAGCAAGCCGCTGTGCTCTGCCGGCAGTTCCGCCGGCCGGGCAAAGAAGGTACTGGCCACCCGCAGCACCGGCAGCACCTGCTCGCTCAGACCATGATTGCGCGCTACCTCACCCGCCTGTTCCAGCAGATCCGGTACCTGGCCGATATAGGCACGGGCAAAGCCCAGCAGGTTGCTGTCGCCGTTGTCACCCAGGGCAATCGCCCGGTGCAGTTCGCCGCTGCGTTGCTGCAACCAGTGCTGCAAGGCATGCCCGTAGTGTTCTTCGTCGCTGGCCTGCTGCAGGCGTTGGCGCAATGCCTGAATATCCATGACTGCTCTCCTGCTGCCCGCAGGCAGCGACTGCTGACGCGGTGGTGGATGCGCCACAGCCGGGATGTGGGCTGTATCGACGCAGCTTGGGTGTAGCACAGCAGAAAACTTAGCAGTGGTGTTGCAAATCGTCAAAGTGGATCAGTTCGAGGCATTGGCAGTTGCTGACCCTGCTGCCCTTGCCGCGCAGTCTGGCCGCACGCCGAGCTTCAGGCTATCACCTTTCCGGGGTTGAGCAGGCCCTTGGGGTCGAGACTCCGCTTGAGCAGTTGCATCAGCGCGATTTCCTCCGGCGTGCGCGACAGCTGCAGGTAGTCGCGTTTCTCCAGACCTATGCCGTGTTCCGCTGACACCGAGCCGCCGAGTGCCTGCAGCGGGGTATATACCAGTTGTTCGATGGCGCGGCGGGTCTCGGCGCTGGCGTCGCCAACGCTGGTCACCAGGTGCAGGTTGCCATCCCCGAGGTGGCCGAACACCAGCAGCTTGCCGCGCTCGCCGAACTGTTCGCGCAATGCCTGTTCGACACCCTGCACATAGCGCTCCATCGCCTCGATTGGCAGGCTGACATCAAAGCTCACCGGCGGCATCATCGCCGCGACTATCGACGGGATGTCCTCGCGGATTGCCCACAGGCTGTCACGCTGGGCACGCGACTGGGCGATCACCGCATCCACCGCCAGCTCCTGTTCAAGCATCTGTGCCAGCACCCGTTCGAACTGTTCGGCGTCGTGCAGTGGTTCACTGCCCAGCGCCTCGACCATCACATACCAGGGCTGGTCGGCCGGCAGTGGCGGGATGTGCTTGCCGGATTCCACTGCCACCGTGCGATAGTGGCTCTGCCACATCACCTCGAAGGCACTCAGGCGCCCGCCGAGTTCACGGTTCAGACTGTGCAGCAGACGGGTCAGGGCATTGAACGAGGGCACTGCCAGCAGCGCGTTCTGCTCGCTGCCGGGTAAGGGTTGCAGGCGAAGTACCGCGCGGGTGATCACCCCGAGGGTGCCCTCGCTGCCGATAAACAGCTGTTTGAGGTCGTAGCCGGCATTGTTCTTGATCATGCGGTTCATCGAGTCGAGCACGGTGCCGTCAGCCAGCACCACTTCCAGCCCAAGTACCTGCTGGCGGGTCATGCCATAGCGGATCACCCGCATGCCGCCGGCATTGGTGGCGATATTGCCGCCAATGGTGCAGGAGCCACGCGAGCCGAGATCCAGCGGAAACATCAGGCCGTGCTGTTCGGCCAGCTCCTGCACGCTCTGCAGGGGTACACCGGCCTGCACGGTGATGGTGGCGGCCTGTGGATTGCAGTCCTCGATGGCGGTCATGCGCTCCAACGACAGGATGATCTCGTCACTGGCGGTTTCAGTGCCGTGCACCAGCCCGGTACGCCCGCCCTGGGTGACCACCGGCTGGCCGGCGGCGTGACACAGATGCAGCAACTGACTGACCTGCGTGGTGTTGCGTGGCAGCATCACTGCCAGAGCGCGGCTGGGTTCGCGGCCGGGCCAGCAGTCGCTGCGTTGCGCTACATCGCTGCCGGTCAGCAGGCCGTCGTTGTCCAGCACCTCCAGCAGTGCCGGGCGCAGTTGTTGAAAACGCTCAGTCATGGCTGTGCTCCCGGTGGACAGTGGTGGCCTGCTGCGGGTCCCAGCGCGGTGCCGGGTTGCGCACCAGATCCGGGCCGATCTCGCTGAGGCGTGGGCAGCCGGCGAGGATCATGTTGCGTTCCAGTTCGCTGCGCAGCATCTGCAGGGCGCGTACCGCGCCATCCTCACCGCCGGCAGCCAGTCCGTACAGGTAGGGCCGGCCGACACTGCAGGCACTGGCACCCATCGCCAGCGCCTTGAGGATATGGGTGCCACGGCGAATGCCGCCATCGACGATGATGTCAATCTTCGGTCCCACTGCGGCGCGGATTTCCGCCACCAGCTCGATCGGTGCCGGGGTGCTGTCCAGCTGGCGTCCGCCGTGGTTGGAGATAAACAGCGCGCTGGCGCCCATCTCCACCGCGCGGCGGGCATCGGCGGCGGACATGATGCCCTTGATCGCAAAGGGGCCCCCCCACTGGCGGATCATGCGTTCGGCGTGCGCCCAGTTGAGCCGGCGCTCAAGTAGTCCGCCCAGGTAGCTGGCCATGTCGCGCTTGCCGTCCTTGCCGGGGCGGATGCGGTCCGACAGGTTGGCCAGATCCCACTTTGGCCGGCTCAGGTAGTTCCACACCCAGCGTGGTCGCGCGGCAAACTGCAGGGCGCTTTTCGGGCTGAGTTTTGGCGGGATGTTCATGCCGGCGCGCGCCACTTCCTCGCGGTTGCCGCCGACCACGGTATCCACGGTCAGGCACATCGCCGTATAGCCCGCAGCACGGGCTCGCTCGATCAACTGGTCGTTGAGCTGCTGGTCGGTAACCACATAGACCTGGAACATCTTCGGTGCCGGACTGGCGGCGGCGATGCTTTCCAGGTCGACACTGGAGAAGGTCGAGGCGCAGTACAGGGTGCCGGCCCGCGCGGCGGCGCGCACCGCCGCCAGTTCGCCATCCGGATGGAATAGCTTGGTCATGCCGGTCGGCGCCATGATCAGGGGCCAGTCGATGTCGCAGCCGAATACCCGGGTGCGCGTGTCCAGCTGGCTGACATCCGCCAGGGCGCGCGGCTGCAGCTGGTAATGCTCGAAGGCGCTGGTGTTGTTGCGCAGGCTGTATTCATCGTCGGCGCCGCGTTCCAGATACTGGTAGATCGGAAACGGCAGGCGGGATCGGGCGCGCCGGTGCAGGTCGGCGATATTCAGGCAACCCTTGAGTGGATCGGTCATGCGGGTTCTCCGGCAGGTGGCAGGCTGACCCGGTCGAGCGGGGCGCCATTGGCGAGGAAGTGGCGGATATTCGCCAGCAGGCGCAGCGCCATGTCCTGGCGGCATTCGCCGGTGGCGCTGCCGATATGCGGCAGCAGGGTGACATTCGCCAGGGCGGCGAGACCGGCGGTCAGCTGTGGTTCATGCTCGAATACATCCAGCCCGGCGGCGGCCGGCCGACCGTGGCGCAGTGCATCGACCAGTGCCTGTTCGTCAATCAGCGCGCCCCGACCGGTATTGATCAGCACGCTGCCGGGCTTCATCAGCGCCAGTCGCTCGGCATTCAGCAGGTGGCGGGTATGCTGGTTGAGCGGGCAATGCAGGCTGAGAATGTCGCTGCGCTCCAGCAACTGTTCGAGGGTGCTGCAATAGCTGATGCCAAGTGCCTGCTCCAGCGCCGGCTTGCGCCGTGGTGCGTGATACATCAGGCGCATGCCAAAACCGCTGGCGCGTCGGGCGACCGCCTGGCCGATGCTGCCCAGACCGACGATGCCGAGGGTGCGGCCATGTACCCGTTGCCCGAGCGGCGGGCTGTCGCCCTCGGCCCAGCGGCCCTCGCGCAAGAAGCGTTCGCTGGCGCTGAGGCGCCGGCAGGCGGACAGCAGCAGGGCCCAGGCCAGGTCGGCGGTGTCTTCGGTAACTACCGGGGTATTGCTTACCGCGATGCCGCGCTTGTGTGCCGCCTGCAGGTCAATGTTGTCATAACCGACGCCAATATTGGCGATCAGCCGGAGGGATGCCGGCAGGCTGTCGATCAGTTCGGCGTTGACCGGGTCCAGCGCACTGCTGACCCAGATGCGCAGGGAGGCCGGCGGGACTTGCCCGGGTTCGGCTACCCACACCTCGCCAAAGCTTTGCAGGCCCTGCATAAAACCGCCCGGCAGGGCACGCGGCAGGCCGATCAGCGGGTGTATGGGTTTCATCGGTGGCCTCTCCGACTGGTGCTGGAGGATTTCAGCTGGGGCATCACAGGTTCTCCCGGTGTTGTTATCGGCCCTGGGCAGGGCGCTTGATATCACTCTAGTCCGGGTTTGCCGGGTTCTCTGCAATCAAGGTTACAATCGCTCCCACCCCACGACTGTCGAGTGTGTCTGCATGCATGTGATACCTGCCCTGCACAACTGGATGGCCAGCCTGCCCGAAGAGCTGCAGCAGGCGCTGACCCAGCGCATGCCGTTACGCCAGCTGCGCGATGGTGAAACCCTCTACAGTCCCGGACAGCCGGGGGATGCGATGTATCAGGTGGTCAGCGGGCGGATCCGTGTGTGCAACTTTGCCCCGGACGGTCGCGAGTTCGTGTTCGGCCTGCTGTATGAGGGTGACTGTGTCGGTGACCTGGCGCTGCTCGATGGTCTGCCACGCATCAACCATGCAATTGCCGAGGGCGACCTGCAGGTGCGGGTGCTGCACCGCAACCTGTTCAACGAGTTTTACCTACGCCATCCCGAGATTGCCCGGGCGATCAACCTGATGCTGGCGCGTCGGCTGCGCCTGGCCTTCGGCGCGCTGGAGGACACAGCGACCCTGCCACTGAAGGAGCGGGTGGCACGCTATATCGTGCGCCTTGCATTGGCCAATCGACCGGATCCGGTGACACAGCCGGAAGATGCTCACCTGGTGGCTGTCAGTCACGAGCAACTGGCATCGTTGTTGGGCGCTGCGCGGCCAAGCATCAGCAAGGCGCTCAAGCGACTGGAGCAGGAGCAGTTGATCGTGGTGCGCTACGGCGGGGTCGAGGTGCTGGATCTGAATGGCCTGAGCATGCGCTATGACCGGCTGATGGGCAGTGAGGGGCTGGTGCCGGCGTATCGGGAGCGCTAAATTGACTGGCATCAATTGATAATAGTTATTATTTGAGTATGATTCGCTCCATCACTTGCATGGAGTAGTCGCATGTTCATTCGTCACCCGTTGTCCAAAGCTCTATTGGCTCTGCTGGCTACTCCGCTGGCGGCCTCTGCCGCAGTCCAGTTGCCTGCTACCACAGTAACTGCCAAGGGCTACCAGGCCGATGCCATGCGCACGCCCGGCGCCAGCCTGGTGCTGACGCCGGAACAGGCTGAGCCTGGTGCGACTGTTGGCAGTTTGCTGCGTGGCCAGCCGGGCCTGGCGGTACAGTCCGATGGCGCCTGGGGACAGAATCCGGTCTTGCGCGGTTTGAGCAAGGAAAGCATTGTGCTGCTGGTTGACGGTAACCGCCTGAACTCGGCGCAGCCGCAAGGGGCAATTGCCTCATTGGTCGAGCTGGGGTTGCTCGAGCGTGTCGAGGTGGTCAAGGGGCCGGGCTCGGTGTTGCATGGCAGTGGCGCGCTGGGTGGTGTGGTCAACCTGCTGACCCCGGAGCCGGATTTCAACCATCAGGGGCAGCTGGAAGGGCGGGTGGCTGCAGGCTGGTCCAGTGTCGATCGTGGACGTCAGGCGGCAGCGCTGCTGCAAACCGGCAATGACCGGCAAGCGCTGGTGCTGGGTGCGGCATTGCGCCGGCTGGAAGATTACAAGGGCGCGGACGGGCGGGTTGCCGATACCGGCTACGACAGCCAGTCGCTGCTGTTCAAATATGCCCTGCGCGTCAGTGAACAGGGTCGTATCAAGCTCAACCTGCAGCGCGATGATGCCGAGGATGTCTGGTACCCGGGTTCAGCCAAACCGGCACCGGCGGCGCTGGGCGGCACGTTGACTATTCATTCACCGAATCAGCAGCGCACCCTGTATGCGCTGGGCTATGAGGATCAGTTGGGGGCCGGCCGTTTCAATGCTGAAGTCTACCGCCAGGAGGTGTATCGCGAGATCCGCGCCTGGAATACGGGTCGGCAACGCAATCAGGTATGGAACGATGTGACCTTCAGTACCGATGGCCTGCGTAGCAGTTACCGACTGCCGGTTGGTGAGCGCCATTTGCTGAGTGTTGGGGTAGATCATTGGGAAATGACCGGTGATCCCGAGCGTTACCAGTTCCAGGGGCCGAGCAACACTGTGCTGCGCAGTGATCCGTTCAGCAAGGGTGAGGTGCGTTCCAGTGGTCTGTTCGTGCAGGATGATATTCAGCTCGACCAGCTGGCTGTCCAGCTTGGTGCGCGCTGGGACCGGGTGCGCGGTACGGCGGACAGCAAGGGCAGTGGTGCCCAGCAGGTGACCAGCGGGCTGAGCAACAGCAGCAGCAATCTATCCTGGTCGGCGGGAGCCATCTACAACCTGCAGCCGCTGCTCAATCCCTACGTGACCCTCGGTAGTGCCTACCGGGCGCCCGATTTGCGCGAGCGCTTCGAGGATGCCGAGCGTGGTGATGGCTATTTCCATCGCGGCAACCCGCAACTCGATGCAGAAAAGTCCACCAGTCTGGAATTGGGCCTGAAGGGCGATGACGGGCTGTTCAGCTATCAGCTGGCAATGCACTGGACGCGCATTGATGACTATATTGCCGGTCGGGTAACTGGCCAGACCAACCAGCAGGGAGTGCCCATCAAGGTCACCGAAAACCTTGACCGGGTAGTGATTCGAGGTCTCGAGGGTATGGCGGCGCAACGTTTTGGCAGCTATCTGGCGGATGTGCGCTTGACCTGGCTGGAAGGTGATAACCGTCAGGATCGCGAGCCGCTGTACCGTATGCCAGCCCCGGAACTGACGCTGGGCCTGGGCCAACCCGCCGAGCAGGGCTTTAACTGGCGAACCCAGCTGCGCGCGGTGAAAGCGCAGAACCGAGTGGCGAAAACCTTCGCCAACGGTACCGAGGATGCTACTTCCGGGTTTGCCACCGTCGACCTGAGTCTGGGCTGGGGTTTTGGCGCTACTGCCGGATTCAAACGGGTGGATACACAACTGACACTGCGCAATCTGTTCGACAGGGGCTATCACGAGCACCTTGTTGAGGGCATCAGTGGTCAGGAAATCCAGTCGCCCGGCCGTGGTCTCAGCCTCAATCTGCGCGGAGAATTCTGATGCCGTCCGTATTGCGCCTGCTGCTGTGTATCCTGCTTGGCGCTGTGCCACTATTGGCCAGCGCCGACAAGCTGCCGCGCCTGGTGCTGGCCGGTCCCTTTGCCAATGTGTCCAACCCGTTGATCCGCATGGTCGACAGCGGTGCGCTGGATGACTGGGCCGAGCAGGTCGAGTTTGTCAGCTGGCGTACCCCTGACCAGTTGCGTGCGCTGGCCATCCGTGGCGATGCCGAAGTGGTGGCGATGCCGGTGAATGTGGCCGCCAACCTCTACAACCGCGGCGTCGAGCTGCAGATGCTCAACGTCTCGACCTGGGGTGTGCTGTGGATGGTCTCGCGTGACCCGCAGCTGCAGACGTTGGCAGACTTTCGTGATCGCGAAGTGCTGGTGCCGTTCCGTGGCGATATGCCGGACATCCTGTTCCGCCTGCTGGCCAGCCAGCAGGGGATTGATCCGCAGCGGGACATGCGCTTGCGCTACGTAGCCAGCCCGCTGGATGCCATGCAGTTGCTGATTACCCGGCGTGCCGACCATGCCTTGCTGGCCGAGCCGGCGATTTCCATGGCGCTACGGCGTACCCGTTCATTTCCGGTCAGCGTGATTGCGCCGGAACTGCATCGCAGTGTTGATCTGCAAGTCGAGTGGGGTCGGCTGTTCCAGCGCGAGGCACGGATTCCCCAGGCTGGTCTGGCATTGATGGGCGCCGCCTTGCAGCCAACGTTGGCGGCGGCGATCCAGACGGCCTATGCCGAGGCGCTGGCATGGTGTGCCGCCGAGCCGGACGTCTGTGGTGAGCTGGTGGCAGCGCAGATCGACATGCTGACGCCCGAAGCGGTGGCCGACTCGATTCGTGTCAGCCCTATGCAGGCAGTGCCGGCCGCGGCGGCACGTGACGAGCTGGAGTTCCTCTTTACACACCTGCTGGAGCAGGCGCCGGGACTGGTGGGTGGGAAGCTGCCGGACGACGGCTTCTATCACATGCAGCCATGATCCGTCGGTGTTTTGCCTACCTGTGGTCGGGCTGGGGCTCGATTGCCAGTCTGTTGTTGTTGCTGGCGGCCTGGCAGTGGGCCAGCGAACACTATGGCGAGCTGGTGTTGCCGGCGCCGCTGGACAGCTTGCGTCTGCTGTTGGGGATGTTGTCAGACAGCCAGGCACTGGAAGCCATGCGTATCACCGCCGGTCGGGTGCTGGCCGGTTATCTGCTGGCGCTGCTGGCCGGCAGCCTGCTGGGTATTCTGGCCGGTATGACGGTGACCGGTGTGTTGCTGGCGCGGCCGATTCTCACATTGTTGATGGGTGTGCCGCCGATTGCCTGGCTGGTGCTGGCGCTGATCTGGTTCGGTAGCGGCCATGGCACCCCGGTGTTTACCGTATTTATTGCCGGTTTTCCGCTGATTTTTATTGGCGCCCTGCAGGGCATGCGCACGCGCGATCCGCGCCTTGACGACATGGCCCGCAGCCTGCGTCTGCCGGCCTGGCAGCGCTTTGTCGATGTGCATCTGCCGCATGTGCTGTCCTACCTGTTTCCGGCCTGGATCACCGCTTTGGGCATGGCCTGGAAGGTAGTGGTGATGGCGGAACTGCTGTCCACCCCGGATGGCGTCGGTGCGGCACTGGCGAGCGCCCAGAGTCAGCTGGATACCGCGGCTACGCTGGCCTGGGTGGCAGCCTTGGTATTGCTGTTGCTGGCGCTGGAATATCTGGTGCTGGAGCCGATCAAGCGCAGTACCGAACGCTGGAGACAAGGCACATGACCGCTGAACTTGACTTGTCCGCTGTGCTTGATGACAACCTTGGGCTGCAAGCCCCGCCCGGCGGTGATCGACTGTTGCGGCTGCAGGGGCTGAGCTGGAGTTTTGGTCCCTATGCGGTGCTGGAGGCAATTGATCTGAGCCTGCGTGAGGGTGAGATTGTCGCGCTGGCCGGCCCATCCGGCTGTGGCAAGACCACGCTGATGCAACTCTGTGCCGGCCTGCTGGAGGCCGAGCCCGGACAGCTGCTCAATCGTTTCAGCCGTACCGGCTGTCTGTTCCAGCAGCCCCGCCTGCTGCCGTGGAAGCGCACGCTGGACAACCTGACCCTGGGCTTGCGTGCCCAGGGTGTCACGCGCACCGACGCCGAACAGCGTGCTCGGGCCATGGCGGCATGCCTGGAGCTGTCGGCGGACTGTCTGTCGCAGTATCCGGACCAGCTCTCCGGCGGTATGCAGAGCCGCGTGGCGCTGGGCCGCACCTTGCTCATCGAGCCCGATCTGCTGCTGCTCGACGAGCCCTTTTCGGCGCTGGATATTGGTCTGCGCGAAACCCTTTACCGCCACCTGCTGGATTATCGCCAGCGGCGCAGCCCCGGCATCCTGCTGGTGACTCATGATCTGCGAGAGGCGCTGCGGCTGGCTGATCGGCTGATTATCATGCAGCCGGACCCGGGCCGGCTGTTGCTGCAGGTGCGCTTGCCCCTGGCGCCGACCGGGCGCAATGCCGAGTCCGTCCACCAGCTGTTTGCGCGACTGCTGGCGGATCAGCGGGTGCGCGAGGTGTTTGGACTGGACGAGGTGCCGGCATGCTGAGCTGGATGCAACAACGGCTGGAAGTGATCAGTGGCTGCGCCTTTCGCAGTTTCTTCTTGCTGAGTGCTGCCGCTGCGGTGCTGCTGATCGGGCTGTGGCTTGGTTTCCTGCACAGTGGCCGTGGAATCGCGTTTGGCGTAGCGGGTCCCTTCGCCTGGCATCTGCACGAGATGCTTTGGGGGCTGTCGCTGGCAGCACTGATTGGCTTTCTGCTGACGGCCTTGCCTGAATTCGTCAAGGCCAGCGAGCCGCCACGCCGGTTGATAGTGCTGCTGGCGCTGCTCTGGCTGGCCGGACGTCTGGCCGCACTGACTGCCGGCTGGCTGGGATACTGGCCGTTACTGCTGTTGCATTGGGCGCTGTTGCTGCTACTGTGCCGCTGGGTATTGCCGCCGCTCTGGCGCGACCCGCGCCGCCGTCATCGCGGCTTCCTGTGGGGCCTGTTACTGCTCTGTGTGCTGCGCCTTGGGCTGGATCAGGCGCTGCTGCGCGGTGCGCCAGCGATGCCATGGCTGCATGCCACGCTGCACCTGTTCATGTTGTTGATACTGCTGGCCCACGGGCGCATATCACTGCGTATCGTCAACCGGCATCTGGATGCTTTACAGATTACCGAGCGGCGTTTTCTGCCACGGCCGCCGCTGCGCCATCTGGCGACCAGTCTGATTGCCTTGTATGCCCTGGTTCAATTGCTCGCCAGTCTGGTGCCAGGACTGCTCAGTCCGGCATTGCAGGGTTGGCTGGCGCTGGCCGCCGCCGCCGCACTGCTTAACCTGTTGAATGACTGGCGGATTGGCCGCGAATTGTGGCAACCCCATGTGATCCTGTTGTTTGCGCTCCCCCTGTGCATGGCGGTGGGTTACGGGCTGCTTGGCTTTGCCCAGCTGGGTGCCGGCATAGCGCTGTCTGCCGGTTGGCACTGGCTGGGCATTGCTGCGCTTGGCTTGTCGCTACTGGTGGTGATGAGCATCGCCGGGCGACTGCACAGCGGACTGGATCTTGATCGTCGCGCCTGGCTGCCGGTAGCCGGTCTGTTGCTGCTGGGGTCGGTGTTGGCGCGCAGCCTGAGTACGCTGGGCCATGACTGGCTGTTCTGGATCAGCCTGTCGGCTTGCGCCTGGATGCTGGCGTTTGCCTGTTGGGCAGTCTGGTTATGGCCGGTACTGACGCGCCTGCGACCGGGTCAACAGGGGTGTTGAGCATTTCTGCCCAGCTCTAGCAAAACGACACCGCCGGCATAAAGCCGGCGGTGTCGTTACCAAACCTGCTTGGATCGTGCTCAGCGCTCGATGATCCAGTCCAGAATGGTGCGTGCCTGATCCTGGTCGACCGCGTTCGGCGGCATCGGGATGGCGCCCCATACACCGCTGGAGCCGGCAACGACGTGGCTGGCCACAGTGTTCAGGGTGTCTTCGTCGGCGCCCTTGTAACGTTCGGCGATCTGGTCAAGCGAAGGACCCACTGCCGGAGAAGACGGCATATGGCAAGCAACGCAGGGGTTGGAGCGGAACAGCTTCTCGCCCTCGTTGGCCTGGGCCAGCGGGGCAGCAAGCAGAGCGGCGGTGCCTACGGCAGCCAGCAAAGCAGTCAGTTTCATCAGGTAATCCTCGTTATCAGGTATCTCTCAGGCGCGAACCTTAACGCAAAGGCGTTACGGCTCCTAGCGTCATGATGTCGCAGTTGGCCTCAGAACTCCACTGTGAATTCCACGTCCAGGTGCCGCTTCATGCCCGGGATTTCATCAATCGCCCGGTAATCCCGGTTCAGCAGGTTGCCCAGCAGCACACGGGTGCTGGCGCGTTCGCCGATATCCAGATTCCAGGCCAGGTTCAGCGTGGCGTAACCGGAGGCGCGGTCCAGATGGCGGCGGGTCGGCAGTATCTCGCCGTTCTGGTTGTTCAGCCGGGCGCCGTCGGCGGCGCGCATGAACACATCCACTTCACTGTTGAGACCCTTGCCGAGCACCGTAAAGTGGCGAACCCCGAGCGTGCCGGACTTCTTCGGCAGGCCGCTGTGGCCGGTACGGTAGCCGTTGCCATGATCGAAGGTACGCTGCGCCAGCAGCACTGAGGCGTGCGGGGTAAAGGCCCCCAGGCTGCGCCATTCGGCAACCAGTTCCAGACCTTCGGTGGTGGCCTTGCTGATATTCACCCAGCTGACCGCGCCGGCCGGCAGCGCAGTCGGTGTGGTCTGGCCATAGTAGTCGGGCAGGCTGCTGATGCCCTGGCGCGAGATATAGTCCTTGGCGCTGGTGCGGAACAGTGCAGCATCCAGCAGCCACTGGCTGCTTTCGTGGCGCACACCCAGTTCAAAGGTGTCGGCCTGTTCCGGCTTGAGGTCAGGGTTGCCATAGTGGTCGCTGCCCTCAATCCGGGTGATCAGATACAGCTGCGACAGGCTGGGGAAGGAATAGCCCTGGGCGTAACTGGCGCGGTAGCTCCAGTGGCTGTTCGGCGCCCAGACCAGGCCGAGCGAACCCAGCAGCTTGTCGTCGGTCTCGCTGGCCGGGCGCATAAAGGTGCTGCCGGTGCTGCGTTCCAGCTCACCCTCGACCGAGTAGTAGCGTGCGCCCAGATAGCCGGTGAGTTGCTCGCTGAAGTTCCAGCGCTGCTGGAGGAAGGCCGACCACATCTGCTGGCTGGCCTTTTGCGAGGACGGATCGGTGGTGGTAACCGGTGGTACCGGTGCACGCATGACATTGGTGCGAATCGAGTTCTTTTCGGTATCCAGCCGGTCGTCCATGTATTCCAGGCCAAACAGGGTGGGCTGGCCACCAATCAGCTCCAGTTCCGAACGGGCGGCCAGACCGCGGGTCAATTGCTCGTCCTCGGAGAGAATGTCGATATCGCGGCGCTGAATCGGTACTGGTGGCGGAATGATCACGCTGGTACGTGTATCGAACTCGCGATCCACGGTGCGCTGGTAGGCGTCCAGGGTCAGCTTGCGTAGCCAGGGGCTCAGGTCGCTGGCCTCGTAGAACACGGCGTAGCGGGTCTGGTCGCGGACCGGGAAGCCCATGCTGGCAGTCACTCCGGGCTGCTCCTTGAGCCAGGCATTGGCGCTCAGATTGAACTGTTCGGCCTTGAATGCCAGATAGTGCTTGCCCCAGCTGTAGCCCAGGTGTGTGGCCACCGATTCGGTGTCGTAATCGCTGTTGTCCAGGCTGCCGCTGCGGGTGCGGCGGTCGCCGTGCTCGCTGCGTGACAGTGCCAGCCGGTAATCGAAGCCGTTCATCCCGCCGTACAGGCCAGCACCGGCGCGGTAGCCCTGGGTGGCCGAGTAGTAGCCGCCGCTGGCATAGCCCTGCAGGGGCTCGCTGCCGCCGCGCTTGGTGATGATATTGACCACCCCACCAATGGCATTGGCGCCATTGATCACCGAGGACGGGCCGCGCACCACTTCGATATGGTCGATCAGTGCCGGGTCGATCAGCAGGGGTGTGCCGTAGTTGCTGTGATCGGTCATGGTCTGGCCATCGATCTTGACCACCACCCGCCGCGAGCTTTCGCCGCGAATAGCGATACGTTTCATACCGGGGGTGGCGGAATCGCTGAGGCTGACCCCGGGGATGTCACGAAACAGCTCTGCTACATCGGCGGCACTGCTGCGTTCGATTTGTTCGGCGCTGATGCGCGTGATGCTGGCCGGGCTTTGCATCGTAGAGACCGCCATACCGGTAGCGGTCACTACGGAGTCTTCCAGTTTGTAGGTGTCCGCAATGGCGGCCTGCTGCACCAGCAAGGCCAGTGCGAGGGTGCTTTTTACCCTGAAAAACTGTTTCATCTGTTTGACTCCTGATTTCGCATGCGGTGCATGGTAGTCGGCAGGCAATTGTAGAAATCTTGATGTACGTCAACTTTACCCAGTATTCATGCGGGTTTCAGGTACGACATATTGTCGCCCCCCATGTAAACTGGCCCCTGGCTGCGGCAACATTCAGCAAATAACTGGTGGGAGTCTCTCTTGTCGGGCGAGTGTAAAAAACACCCTGCAAGGGTTCAAATAACCGCGCTCGATTAAGGTTAAAATTACCTTGCCAATTAAAAGTATTATTAAATCAATAAGTTAGGCTGTGGCACGACAATTGCTTTAGCTGCGTTAAGACAGCGTAAGTGCCGCAACAAACCGAAACAGGACAGCCCCATGACAGCTACATCGACAATCAAGCCGCTGAATCGCGGCCTCGGCCAGGAAGCCTGGTACCGGCCTGCGGGCAATGAAATCGAGCTGTTCGAGCAGGCCGCGCAGCACCAGTTGCCGGTTCTGATCAAGGGGCCGACCGGCTGTGGCAAGACCCGCTTTGTGCAGCATATGGCCGAGCGTCTGGGCCGCAAGCTGTATACCGTGGCCTGCCACGACGATCTGACTACTGCCGATCTGGTCGGCCGTCATCTGATTGGCAGCAACGGCACTTTCTGGCAGGACGGCCCACTGACCCGCGCGGTGCGTGAAGGTGCGATCTGCTATCTGGACGAGATTATCGAGGCACGCAAGGACACCACTGTGGTACTCCATCCGCTGGCCGATGACCGGCGTATACTGCCGCTGGATGCCACCGGTGAGTGTCTGGAGGCTGCGCCCGGCTTTATGCTGGTGGTGTCCTACAACCCGGGTTACCGCAATTTGCTCAAGGGGCTCAAGCCGAGCACCCGTCAGCGCTTCGTCGCCATGTCCTTTGATTATCCGGACGCTGCTGCTGAAACCGAAATTCTGGCTACCGAGGCCGGACTGGATGCGGATACTGCCGCAACACTGGTTCGTCTTGGCAACGCCCTGCGTCATCTCGGCCAGCATGATCTGGAAGAGGCGCCCTCCACCCGTCTGCTGATCCATGCCGGTCGCCTGATGCGATCCGGACTGGACCCGCTGTCGGCCTGTCAGGCTTGCCTGGCACAGCCGTTGACCGACGACCCGACTGTTCAGGCGGCCATCCTGGACGTGGTTCGGGCGCATTTCCAGAACCCGGACTCACAAAAGGAAAAAAGCTGACCCCACAGAAAAACACATAGCCTGAACAGCATTGACCAGCTTCATCTAGACACTGAGGAGATCATCATGTCGGAGCGCTTTACAAAGGGCATGGCCCGTAACATCTACTATGGGGGTGGCGTGTTCTTCATGCTGCTGTTCATAGGACTAACCTTCGATACCGTCAGGGCGATTCCAGAGCGTGAAAATCGCGACATGCTTACCGCATCAGTAGCCAGCGGCAAGCATATCTGGGAAGAAAACAACTGCGTCGGTTGCCACTCGCTGCTGGGCGAGGGTGCCTACTTCGCACCCGAACTGGGCAACGTTTTCCCGCGTCGCGGGATGGGCAACGAGCAGATCTTCCACGCCTATTTCAAGGCCTGGATGCAGGCGATGCCGACCAATGCACCGGGTCGCCGGCAAATGCCGCAGTTCAATCTTACCGATGAACAGCTGCATGATCTGGCCGAGTTCCTGATCTGGACGTCGCGTATCGACACCAACAACTGGCCGCCGAACATCGAAGGCTGATTGTCGAGCAGAGGTTGAGGCACTAAATCAAGCAAGGAACATATGCCATGAAATATTCAACGCAGGCTGTGGCAAAGCCGTACTTCATATTTGCCATGATACTGTTCGTCGGTCAGGTGTTGTTCGGTGTGATACTGGGTGCCCAGTACATTATCGGCGACTTCCTGTTCCCGGAAATTCCCTTTAACGTGGCCCGTATGGTCCACACCAACCTGTTGATCGTGTGGTTGCTGTTCGGCTTTATGGGCGCGACCTATTACATGATCCCGGAAGAATGCCAGACCGAGCTGCATAGCCCGAAGCTGGCGTGGATCCAGTTCTGGGTGTTCGCCGCCGCCGGCGTGCTGACCATCCTCGGCTATCTGCTGCTGCCCTATGCCCGCCTCGCGGAGCTGACCGGTAACGCACTCTGGCCGACCATGGGACGGGAGTTCCTCGAGCAGCCAACCATTACCAAACTGGGTATTGTGGTGGTCTGCCTGGTCTTCCTCTACAACATCGGCATGACCATGCTGAAAGGCCGCAAGACAGTGGTCAACATCGTTCTGTTCACCGGTCTGGTGGGTCTGGCGGTGTTCTTCCTGTTCGCTTTCTACAACCCGAAGTCGCTGGTTATGGACAAGTACTTCTGGTGGTGGGTTGTGCATCTGTGGGTGGAAGGCGTATGGGAACTGATCCTCGGTGCCATCCTGGCCTTCGTACTGATCAAGACCACTGGTGTTGACCGTGAAGTGATCGAGAAGTGGCTGTATCTGATCATCGCCATGGCGCTGATCGGCGGTATCCTGGGTACCGGCCACCACTACTTCTTCATCGGTGCGCCCGAGTACTGGCTGTGGATCGGTTCGGTGTTCTCTGCAATTGAACCGCTGCCGTTCTTCATGATGATGGTGTTTGCCTTCAGCATGGTGAACCGCCGCCGTCGCGAGCATCCGAACAAGGCTGCCGTGACCTGGGCACTGGGCTGTACTGTGATGGCCTTCCTCGGTGCGGGTGTATGGGGCTTCCTGCACACGCTGGCGCCGGTGAACTACTACACCCACGGCACGCAGCTCACTGCCGCCCACGGTCACCTGGCGTTCTACGGTGCCTATGTGATGATTGTGCTGTGCATCATCTCCTACGCCTGGCCGATCATGCAGGGCCGTGAAGCCAACAGCCCGCGTGCGCAGTCGATGGAAGTACTGTCGTGCTGGGTAATGAGCATCGCCATGCTGCTGATCACCTTCCTGCTGACTGCCGCCGGTGTGGTACAGATCTGGCTGCAGCGTTTGCCGGAAAGCGGTCAGGCACTGTCCTACATGGCCACCCAGGATGCCCTGATGACCATCTACTGGATGCGTCTGATCAGTGGTATCGCCTTCGGTGTTGGTGTGTTCATGTATCTGTACAGCTTCGTGGTTGCCATCCGTACCAAGGATCAGGCTCCGCTACTGCAGGCAGAAACTCGCTGATCTGCACCGACTGGCCGGCCACAAGCCGGCCAGTCTCTTTCCCCTCCGGAGTCGGACTCCGGCTGTTTTTTGGAGGACTCCATGTACCCGCGTCTCAGGCGGCTTAGCCGCAGCAGTTTCTTCCTCCTGTTTCTGCTGGCGCCGGTGCTGGACCTTTTTCGTCTCGACCTGAACCAGGGTCATTTCATCATCCTCGGTATGGATTGGACTCTTGGTCTGCGTGGCAGCACTTTGGCCAGTGCTGATATCACCTGGCATTTGTCGTTGCGTCTGCTGATCCCTGTGGTGTTGACCCTTGCCCTGCTGTTCTGGGTGGTCTGGCGCTGGGGCCGTATTTACTGCGGCTGGTTGTGCCCGCATTTCTCCATGGTCGAATGGATTGACCAGACCATGGATCGCTGGCTGGGCCGACGCTCATTGTGGGAGCCGGTGGACGGTATGCGCCGGCCGATGGCCAAGGCGGTAGTCGCCGTTGCGGTAGTCAGCGTGTCGTTTCTCTGGGCGATCACCCTGCTCAGTTATCTGGTGACGCCGATCCCGCTGTGGCAGGGCTTTTTCAGTCTTGAACTGCCGCGCTGGAACTGGATATTTCTGATTGCTGCGACTTTGGCGTTTACTGTCGAGTTCACCCTGGCGCGGCACTTTTTCTGCAAGTTCGGTTGTGCCGTGGGCATCTTCCAAAGTCTGATCTGGATGCTCAACCGGCGCTCGATGATTGTTGGCTTCAGCCGTGAGCGGGCGCGTGACTGCCGTGACTGCAGCGCCTGTGACCGGGCCTGCCCGATGCGCCTGAAGCCACGTGGCATGAAACGCCACAAGATTACCTGTACCCAGTGCGGCGTCTGCATCCAGACCTGCAGCCAGGTGCAGGCTAACAATCCGGAAGGTTCACTGCTGGAGTGGCGCAGCGGTGACGCTGCGGTGGAAATGGATCGCCAGCCGCGTATGCACCTGATTCCGGTCAAGCGAGAGGAGTGAAGCATGGAAGACATTGTCGGTGCCCGTTGGCACAACCTGATTACCCGGCTGGCGCGTACCGGATTTCCGGATGCGCGGGTAACGCTGGAAGATGAGGGCCCGCGGTTGGCGGTGGTTTTCCGTGCCCTCGGCGGCTCTCCGGCACTGTCGATCAAGCCCAGCACCGAGCGCACCCTGAGCCCGCCGCGGCCATTGCTGCAAAAAATCGCCGGTACCGGACGCAAGCATGCCCTGGCCTGGCGCGAGGAGGACTGCGTGCGTCTGCCGGATCGCTTGCAGGTGTTCCCTAGGGCGCAACTGAACCGCGACCTGTACCTGTGGCTGGTGGCCATGGCCAGTGTTGGGCAGGTGCGTAGCGGTGCCGACTGGCTTGGCGGTAACCAGCAGGCGGTGCTGGAGACCCTGTTAGCCTACCCAGGTCTGCAGTCTGTTTATGTACAGCTGGTTGACGCGCTGATTGAGTTGCGCAACGCAGGACCCTTGGGTAGCGCCGCCGAGCAGCGCCGCGAGGCCTGTATTCAGGCGGCACTGCGCGAGCCGGGCAGTCAGCAGCAGCTGCCGGTGGCCGGCGGTGATCCGCTACCGGTGCCGCTCTGGCTGTATCCGCTGGATGAGCCCCTGGACCAGGCGCCGGTCAGTCGTCAACAGGACAACGAGGATGAGGGGGCTGCGGCGCCGCTGAAGGGCAAGGTCAAACAGGGCAAGGGTCGCAAGAAGGCCCAGTATGTCGAAGATATGGACAGCAAGACCGGCATGATAGTGTTCCGCCTGGAAAGCCTGTTCTCCTGGTCCGAATATATACCGCTGGATCGCTGTGCCGACGATACCGAGGACGAGGACGCCGAACGTGCCGCTGACGATCTGGAGTTCCTCAGTCTGTCGCGCAAGGGCGATTCCGGTAACTCACGCTTGCGTATCGATCTTGACCTGCCCTCGGCGTCCGAGGATGACATCCCGCTTGGCGATGGATTGCTGTTGCCAGAGTGGGACTGGCGCAAGCAGAAGCTGCTGGCCAATCATTGCCGGGTGCTGCCGATGTTGCCACGTGGCGCGGAGCCGGCCGGGTTGCCGGAGCGTCTGAAACCGGTGGCGCACAACCTGCGCCGGCGTTTCGAGGGGCTGCGGCCGCAGAAGATGTGGAACAAGCGTCAGCCGGTCGGCAGCCAGCTGGACCTGGAAGCCTGTATCAGCTTCACCACTGACCGGATGCGTGGCCAAGCCAATGCGCAGCCGGCGCTGTGGCGTCAGGAGTCACCGCAGCACCGCGATCTGGCCTGTCTGGTGCTGGCCGATTTGTCACTCTCCACCGATGCCTGGGCGGATAATGAGCATCAGGTGATCGAAGTGATCCGTGACAGCCTGTATCTGCTCGGCGAAGCACTGGATGCCGGCGACGACAGCTTTGCCTTGTACGGCTTTTCCTCGCGCCGGCGTGATCATGTGCGCTTCAGCCTGATCAAGAACTTTGCCGAGGCCTGGGGTGATGTGATTCGCGGACGAATCTCGGCGTTGCGCCCGGGTTACTACACGCGCATGGGCGCGGCGATCCGCCAGGCCACCGAGATCCTCAAGGAGCAGCCGGCCGAGCAGCGGGTGTTGCTGTTGCTGACCGATGGCAAGCCGAACGATCTGGATATCTACGAAGGGCGCTACGGCATGGAAGATACCCGTCACGCCCTGTTGGAAGCGCGCCAGGCCGGCCTTGAGCCGTTCTGCGTGACCATTGACCAGCAGGCTTCGGACTATTTGCCGTACCTGTTCGGCAAGCAGCGCTACCAGTTGATCCAGCGCGCCGCCGAGCTGCCGTCACTGTTGCCGAAGTTGTACCTGTTGTTGACCGGGAGAACGCCCTGATGAATGCCCCGCAATCCATGACCATGCCGGCTGCCATGAAGCAAAAGCATCTGCCGGGCGATCTGGCCATGTGGTTTTTTATCATGGCCGAGCTGGGGGTTTTCCTGCTGCTGCTGGGCGGTATGGCTTTTGCTCGAGGGTATTATGCCGAGATTTTCCATGAGGGCATTGCGACCTTGCACCCCGAGGCGGGACTGGCAAACACCCTGGTGCTGCTGACCGGTAGCTATTTCGTTGCCCGCGGTGTGCATACAGCCAAAGGGGGGCGAAATCGGGTAGCACCCTGGTTTGTGGCTGGCGCTTTGACCGGGCTGGTGTATGCGGTAATCAAGATCGCCGAATACCAGATTCTCATTAGTGCCGGTTATAACCTGCGCAGCAGCACCTTCTATTTCTTCTATTTCTTCACCACGTTCTTTCACTTTGCCCATGTGCTGTTGGGTATGGTGATACTGCTGGTCGTTGCACAACGCAGTCGTAAGGGTTTTTACGCTGATGCCGGTGTGGCGCGAAATGCCGCCGAGTCGGCGGGCAGTTACTGGCACATGGTTGATCTGGTGTGGTTGGTGTTGTTCCCGTTGCTTTACGTATTGCCCTGAGGTGTATGATGGAAATGAAACTGACGATCGGCTGGCTGTCCCTGATGGGATTGACCATACTGGGTTGGTGGCTGGGCCATCATATGGCGACTGGCACCTTGCTGACCCTGATTGTAGTGGTGCTGACTGTGATAAAGGGACAGTGGCTGATAGACCAGTTTATGGAGCTGCGCCATGCACCAAGGGTTTTTCGTTTTCTGGTCAGCGGCTGGTTGTTGCTGTTGGGCGGCGCCATGGCGGTTTTTCTCACCTGAGCAAATCGGGCCGAACAGCCCGCAACCAACGAGGAAATAACAATGCGTAAACTTCTGCTTTGCGTTGCCACAGCAGCTCTGGCCGTCAGCGGTGCAGCCCAGGCGGCTGGTGATGCTGAGGCCGGCAAGGGCAAGATCGGTCTCTGCGTGGCCTGTCATGGCACCGACGGCAAAGGCATCATGCCGATGTATCCGAATTTGAACGGCCAGAATGCGACCTATCTGGAATCGGCACTGAAGGCCTATCGGGATGGTAACCGGACGGGTGGAACAGCACCCATTATGGCGCCGATGGCTGCCAACCTGAGCGATCAGGATATTGCTGACATTGCAGCCTATTACAGCCAGCTGTAAGCGGCAGGCGCTTGCAAAAGGCTGCCTGTGGGCAGCCTTTTGTATTCAGGGCAGGGTCTGCAGGCAGTCAGCCAGGCTGTCACCGATACGCCCGAGCAGGCGCAGGTAGCCCTCGGCATCCACCGCGATATCCACCCCCAGCGGGTCCAGCTCGCCACGCCGTACATCCAGCCCTTTGCTCAAACTGTCGATCAGTCGCGGGTTGAACTGCGGCTCGCTGAATACACAACTGCTGCCTGCCTGCTGCAGGCGCTGGCGCAACAGGTTGACGTGGCGTGCGCCCGGCTGCACCTCGTCGGACAGGCTGAAAATACCGTTCGGATGCACGTTGAAGTGATCCTCAAAATAGCCATAGCCATCATGGAAAACGAACCAGGGCTTGTCGCCCAGCCCCTGCAGGCGCTGGTGCAGGCGTACCTCCTCGGCGTCCAGGCGCAGCAGAAAAGCCTGCAGATTGGCCTGTAATTGCTGTTGCTGATCCGGGTAGATGCCTTGCAGGTCTTCGGCCATCCAGCGGGCAATGACACGGGCGTTGTCCGGTGACAGCCACAGATGTGGGTCATTCAGGCCGTGATCATGCTTGTGGTGGGCATGCCCATGGGCTTCTTCCTGCTGGAAGTTAAGCGACTGCAGGGCGGTACGCAACTGGACGCCGGGCAGGTCGATGAGCGCCTGGGCACCGGCATGCCGGCTCAGCAGGGACTCCAGAAACAGCTCCAGCGATCCACCTACCCAGTACACCCGGGTCGCCTGTTGCAGCGTGCGGCGTTCGGACGGGCGCAAGGCATGATGGTGCGGCGAGCTGCCGGGCGGTAACAGCACAGCGGGCTCTTCAATATCATCAAGTATCGCGGCGGCAATCAGCTGCAGCGGCTTGATACTGGTCAGCACCTGGCTGGCCAGCACCGGCTGGCTGAGCAACAGCAGCAGGCTGCCAAGCAGGGCAGGGAGCAAGCGGGCGCGCATGGACATACCTCGGGCATGGAAAACCGTTATATGATAACAGGCCTCGAATTACAGCGTTAGCCCTGCGCCCACCCGCCATTGTTGCCGGAGAATGCCATGAGCCATCAGCCCCATGACCACCAGCGCTGCATCAGCACGGCCCTGCAGGCCGCCGAACAGCTGTGCGGCAGCAAGGGCGTGCGCTTTACCGAGCTGCGTCGGCGGGTGCTTGAGCTGGTCTGGCAGAGTCACCGGCCACTGGGCGCCTACGACATCCTCGATACCCTGTCGCGTGAGGATGGCCGCCGCGCCGCGCCGCCCACCGTATACCGGGCACTGGATTTTCTGCTGGAGCAGGGGCTGGTGCACCGGATTGCCTCGCTGAACGCCTTTGTCGGTTGCTCCAGTCCCGAGCACCGTCATCAGGGCCAGTTCCTGATCTGCCGCAACTGCCATGAGGCCACCGAACTGGACCAGCAACGCATCCACCGGGCGATTGCCGACAGCGCCGCCGAACACGGTTTTACTGTCGAGGCGGAGACTGTCGAAGTTGCCGGGCTTTGCGCGCGCTGCCGGGAGGCGGCATGAGCGAGCCGCTGCTGCGCCTGCGCGACATCAGCTTGTCGCGGCATGGCAATCCGATTCTCGAGCGGGTCGACCTGAGTGTCAGCGCCGGCGAGATTGTCACGCTGATCGGCCCGAATGGTGCTGGCAAGACCAGTCTGGTGCGGGTCGTGCTCGGGCTGATGCGCGCCGACAGCGGCGAGGTCTGGCGCCAGCCACGCCTGCGTATTGGCTATATGCCGCAGAAATTGCAGGTGGATGCCACCCTGCCGCTCAGTGTGCAGCGTTTTCTGATGCTGGCCCCCGGTGTCAGTCGTAGCGCCGCGCATGCCGCGCTTTGCGAGCTGCGCGCCGAGCATCTGTTTGACCACCCGCTGCAGCAGGTCTCCGGCGGTGAGTTGCAGCGTATCCTGCTGGCCCGCGCGCTGCTGCGCAAGCCGCACCTGCTGGTACTCGACGAGCCGGTGCAGGGGGTCGACGTGAATGGCCAGATCGAGCTGTATCAGTTGATCAGCGAACTGCGTGAGCGCTACAACTGCGGCGTGCTGATGGTTTCCCATGACCTGCATCTGGTAATGGCCAAGACCAACACGGTGGTCTGCCTGAACCGCCATGTGTGCTGCTCCGGGCACCCGGAACAGGTCAGCAGCGATCCGGCGTTTGTCGCCCTGTTCGGTGCCCAGGCTGACAATTTTGCCATCTACAACCACCACCACGACCACGCCCATGACCTGCATGGTGCTGTGGTGCCGGGTGATGAAACTCATCAGCACGGACCCCATTGCAAGCATGCCTGACTTTCTTTTGCACGCGCTGCTGGCCGGCCTCGGGCTGGCGCTGATCGCCGGCCCGCTGGGTTCCTTCGTGGTCTGGCGGCGCATGGCCTATTTTGGCGATACCCTGGCGCACTCGGCGCTGCTCGGGGTGGCGCTGGGCATGTTGCTGGACATCAATCCGGCGCTGGCGGTGACCGCCGGCTGCGTGCTGCTGGCGATACTGCTGGTGGCCATGCAGCAGCGGCCGTGGCTGGCCAGTGACACCCTGCTCGGCATACTCGCGCACAGCACGCTGTCGCTGGGCCTGGTGGTGCTGGCGCTGACCGACAATGTGCGGGTCGATCTGATGGCCTACCTGTTCGGCGACCTGCTGGCGATCAGTGCCGATGAGCTGTACTGGATGCTCGGCGGGCTGCTGCTGACCCTGTTGCTGCTGCTCTGGCTGTGGCGACCGCTGCTGTCGATTACCGTGCATGAGGAGCTGGCGCGGGTCGAGGGGCTGCCAGTGACGGCGGTGCGGCTGGCACTGATGCTGCTGATTGCCATCGTGATTGCGGTGGCGATGAAAATCGTCGGGGTATTGCTGATCACCTCCTTGCTGATCATTCCCGCGGCAGCCGCCCAGCGCCATGCGCGCAGTCCCGAGCAGATGGCGCTGGGTGCCAGCCTGCTCGGCTGCCTGGCCGTGTTCGGCGGGCTCGCCGCCTCCTGGTATCTGGATACCCCGGCGGGGCCCTCGGTGGTGGTCTGCGCCGCCAGCCTGTTCGTGCTGGCCACCGCGCTGCCGCGTCGCGCCTGACTCAGTCGCGACTGCGCAGCACCTCCAGCAGTCGCGGGGCCAGTTGTTCGGCATCGAAAGGTGGGCGGATAAAACCGGCATAGCGCCCACGCGGATCAATCATTACCACCTGCCCGCTGTGGTCCACCAGGTAGTCCGGCTGGCTGCGGTCCGGTTCGATCCAGGCAACCGACAGCGCTCGGGTTAACAGGCGTAACTGTTCCGGTGTACCACTCAGGCCGAGAAAGCTGGCATCAAAGAACTGCAGGTAGTTGCGCAATTGCTCGGGGCTATCGCGCCACGGATCGACGCTGACCAGCCCGATCTGTATCTGTCCGGCCAGCTCCGCCGGCAGTTCGGCACGCAGCAGGCGCAGGTCGGCCAGGGTGCTCGGGCAGATATCCGGGCAGTAGGTATAGCCGAAGAACAGCAGGTGCCAGCGGCCCAGTCGCTGTTCCACTCCCCAGGGCTGCCCATGCTGATCCTGCAGGCCCAGCTCAGGCACCTCGCGGGGCGGCTCCAGCAGTACTATGCCAGCACGGTTGAGTGCCGTGCGGTCCAGCCCGTCGCGTTGCAGGCTGAGCAGCATGCTGGCGACCAGCAGCGCCAGTGCCGCCAGACTGATCACAATCAGCCGGCGACGTGAGGCGGCTTGTGCTTGGCGGCGCTTCACCGGTCGCGCTCCAGCAGTGGCGCGAGGAAGCGCCCGGTATGCGATTGCGGCATCGCGGCGACCTGCTCCGGGGTGCCGGTGGCGATGATCTGGCCACCGCGCGAGCCGCCTTCCGGGCCCAGGTCAACCAGCCAGTCGGCGGTCTTGATCACGTCCAGATTGTGCTCGATCACCACCAGCGTGTTGCCGTGGTCGCGTAGCCGGTGCAGCACGTCGAGCAGTTGCTGGATATCGGCAAAATGCAGGCCGGTGGTCGGCTCGTCGAGGATATACAGGGTCTTGCCGGTGTCGCGCTTGGACAGCTCGCGGGCCAGCTTGACCCGCTGCGCCTCGCCGCCGGACAGGGTGGTGGCGGACTGGCCGAGGCGGATATAGGACAGACCAACGTCGATCAGCGTCTGCAGCTTGCGGGCAATCGCCGGCACTGCATCGAAGAACTCGCGGGCCTCCTCGATGGTCATCTCCAGTACTTCGTGGATGTTCTTGCCCTTGTAGCGGATTTCCAGGGTTTCGCGGTTGTAGCGCTTGCTCTTGCACACATCGCAGGGCACGTAGATATCCGGCAGGAAGTGCATCTCGACCTTGATCAGGCCGTCGCCCTGGCAGGCCTCGCAGCGCCCGCCCTTGACGTTGAACGAGAAACGCCCGGCCTTGTAACCGCGCGAACGGGCTTCCTGGGTGCCGGCGAACAGGTCGCGGATCGGCGTGAACAGCCCGGTATAGGTGGCCGGGTTGGAGCGCGGTGTGCGGCCGATCGGGCTCTGGTCGATATCCACCACCTTGTCCAGGTGCTGCAGGCCGTCGAAGCTGGCATGCGGCGCCGCCTCCAGCGTGGTGGCGCCGTTCAGCGCGGTGGCGGTGATCGGGAACAGGGTGTTGTTAATCAGCGTCGACTTGCCGGAGCCGGAGACCCCGGTGACGCAGGTCATCAGGCCGACCGGAATCTCCAGATTGACCTTCTGCAGGTTGTTGCCACAGGCGCCCTTGAGCTTCAGCCACTTGCCCTTCTGCGGCGCATGGCGCTCGGCCGGTACGGCGATCTTGCGGCGGCCGGACAGGTACTGGCCGGTCAGCGAGTCGGGGTGCGCCATCACCTCGGCCGGGGTGCCGTGGGCGACGATGCGCCCGCCATGCACGCCGGCACCGGGGCCGATATCCACCACATAGTCGGCCAGACGAATGGCGTCCTCGTCGTGCTCCACCACAATCACCGTATTGCCGAGGTTGCGCAGGTGGGTCAGGGTCGCCAGCAGGCGTTCGTTATCGCGCTGGTGCAGGCCGATCGACGGCTCATCAAGGATATACATCACCCCGACCAGGCCGGCGCCGATCTGGCTGGCCAGGCGGATACGCTGGGCCTCGCCGCCGGACAGGGTCTCGGCACTGCGGTCCAGGGTCAGGTAGTCGAGGCCGACATTCACCAGAAACTGCAGACGTTCGCGGATTTCCTTGAGGATCTTCTCGGCGATCTCGCCGCGGCTGCCAGTCAGGTGCAGCTGGCTGAAATACTCGGTGGCGGCCCCGACCGGCAGGGTGGTCACCCCCGGCAGGTTGCGTCCGTCGATAAACACATGGCGCGCCTCGCGGCGCAGGCGGGTGCCGTGGCAACTCGGGCAGGGCTGGGTGCTCAGGTATTTGGCCAGCTCCTCGCGCACACTTTGCGATTCGGTCTCGCGGTAACGCCGTTCCAGGTTGGGCAGAATGCCCTCGAACGGGTGCTCGCGCTGGACGATATCGCCGCGGTCATTCAGGTAACGGAAGGCTACCTT
Organism: Halopseudomonas yangmingensis; assembly: GCF_900114825.1. Taxonomy (GTDB): domain Bacteria; phylum Pseudomonadota; class Gammaproteobacteria; order Pseudomonadales; family Pseudomonadaceae; genus Halopseudomonas; species Halopseudomonas yangmingensis. The sequence continues at coordinate 56,558 of NZ_FOUI01000010.1, forward strand.
GTCCGTGCCGCTGCCATTCAGGATCAGTTGCTGGTGGCGCTCGGCGAGTTCGCCGAACGGCCGGTCCAGATCGATGCCGTAGTGCGCGGCCAGCGAGCCGAGCATCTGGAAGTAGTAGACGTTGCGCCGGTCCCAGCCGCGGATCGCGCCCTCGCCGAGGGTCAGTTCGGCATTTACCAGCCGGCGCGCATCAAAGAACTGCTTGACCCCCAGACCGTCGCAGGACGGGCAGGCGCCGGCCGGGTTGTTGAAGGAGAACAGTCGTGGTTCCAGTTCGCTGATCGAATGGCCGCATTCGGGGCAGGCAAAGCGCGCGCTGAAGGTGATTTCCTCACCGTCCTCACCCTCCATCGGCGCCACAATGGCGATGCCGTCGGCCAGGTGCAGGGCGGTCTCGAAGGATTCGGCCAGCCGCAACTGCAGGTCCTCGCGCACCTTGAAGCGGTCAACCACCACCTCGATGCTGTGCTTGCGCTGCTTGTCAAGTGCCGGCGCCTCGTCCAGGTCATGCACCCGGCCGTCGATGCGCGCACGCACGAAGCCCTGGGCGCGCAGTTCCTCGAGAATCGCCAGGTGCTCGCCCTTGCGCTCGCGGATTACCGGCGCCAGCAGCATCAGCTTGCTGCCCTCGGGCATGGCCAGCACCTGATCGACCATCTGGCTGACCGTCTGGGCCTGCAAGGGCAGGTCGTGGTCCGGGCAGCGCGGAATGCCGACCCGGGCAAACAGCAGGCGCAGGTAGTCGTAGATCTCGGTGATGGTGCCAACCGTCGAGCGCGGGTTGTGCGAGGTGGACTTCTGTTCGATGGAAATTGCCGGCGACAGGCCCTCGATGTGATCGACATCGGGTTTTTCCATCATCGACAGGAATTGCCGGGCGTAGGCCGACAGCGACTCGACATAGCGGCGCTGGCCCTCGGCGTAGAGGGTGTCGAAGGCCAGTGAGGATTTGCCCGAGCCGGACAGCCCGGTGATCACGATCAGCTTGTCGCGCGGCAGGTCGAGGTCAATGTTTTTCAGGTTGTGGGTGCGTGCCCCACGGATCAGGATGGTATCCACTGCGTCAGCACTCGTGACCGGCAAAGCGGCACAGTATAACGCCGCGCCGGATAGCCCGGCAAAAGCTCCGGCCGCTGATTTGCCATACGCCGCCGGGTATGGGGCGCACTGCCGCAGTGCGGCCGCTGGCGGGCATGCTAAACTGCGCGCTTTTTGCAGGGCTGATTGCGGAGACTCCATGCAGCAGGCTGATTCAATGACTTCTGGCGAGCGCCGGGCGGCGGGTTCGCTGGCCGCGGTATTTGCCTTTCGCATGCTCGGCCTGTTTATGGTGCTGCCGGTGCTGGCCACCTGGGGGCAGGGGCTGGCGGGCGCCACCCCGTTGCTGATCGGCGTGGCGATTGGTGCCTACGGCCTGACCCAGGCCTGCCTGCAGATTCCCTTCGGCATGCTGTCCGACCGCATCGGCCGTAAGCCCGTGATCATTGGCGGCCTGCTGCTGTTCGCCCTCGGCGGTCTGCTGGCGGCCCAGGCTGACAGCATCTGGGGGGTGATTGCCGGCCGCGTGCTGCAGGGTGCCGGTGCAATTGCCGCCGCGGTGATGGCGCTGGTTGCCGACCTGACCCGTGAGCAGCATCGCACCAAGGCGATGGCAATGATCGGCATGAGTATCGGCCTGTCATTTGCGCTGGCGATGGTGGCCGGGCCGCTGATAGCCCGGGCCGGCGGTCTGCAGGCCGTTTTTCTGGTCACCACCGGGCTGGCTCTGATAGGTATCTTGCTGATATGGAAGGCCGTGCCGACCCCGCAGGATGTAGCCCGCCATCGCGAGGCAGGGGTAGCCAGTGGTGCTTTCTGGCCGACCTTGCGCAATGCTGAACTGCTGCGGCTGAATTACGGTATCGCCGTGTTACATGCAATCCTCATGGCCAGTTTCGTTGCCATTCCGCTGGCCCTGCAGGAGCAGGCCGGGCTGCCGCGCGAGGATCACTGGTGGGTGTACCTGGTGGCGCTGCTGGTGTCCTTTGTCGGCATGGTGCCCTTTATCATTTATGCCGAACGGCAGCGGCGCATGAAGCGCGTGGTGCTCGGCGCCATCCTGTTACTGGCACTGGTGCAGCCGCTGCTGTGGCTGGGCATGCACTCGCTGCTGGCGATGGTGCTGCTGATGGTGTTGTACTTCCTTGGTTTCAATGTGCTTGAAGCGACCCTGCCGTCGATGCTTAGCAAGCTGGCCCCGGCCGGCGCCAAGGGCACCGCGATGGGCGTGTATTCCACCAGCCAGTTCCTCGGCGCGGCGCTCGGCGGGGTGCTCGGCGGGGCGGTTTATTCATTCTGGGGGCTGGGTGGGGTGTTCGCCTGCTGCGGTGTCCTTGCCCTGACCTGGTGGATGATTGGTGCTACCATGCGTGAGCCTCCCTATGTCACCAGTTTCCGTCTGGCCGTGCCCGACGCGCTGATGGCTGACGAGGCGTTGCTCCGGCGTATTCTCGCGGTGCCGGGCGTGGCAGAGGCGGTATTGGTGGCCGAAGAGGCCGCCGCCTACGTCAAGGCGGACAGCAAGCTTGTCGACCGCGAAACACTGGAGCAGGCACTGCAGCCGGCTCGATAACAGATCATTCAGGAGAAAAGACAATGGCCAGAGGCGTCAACAAGGTAATTCTGATCGGTAACGTTGGCGGTGACCCGGAAGTCCGTTATCTGCCCAATGGCAACGCAGTGGCAAACGTCACGCTGGCGACCAGTGACAGCTGGAAGGACAAGCAGACCGGGCAGCTGCAGGAACGTACCGAGTGGCACCGCGTGGTGTTCTTCGGCAAGGTTGCCGAAGTGGTTGGAGAGTATGCGCGCAAGGGCTCCAAGCTGTATGTCGAAGGCCGCCTGCAGACCCGCGAATGGGAAAAGGATGGCGTCAAGCGCTACACCACCGAGGTGGTAGTCGATATGGGCGGTCAGATGCAACTGCTCGACAGCCGCAATCAGGGTAGCAGTGAAGGCATGGCGCCGCGCCAGTCCGCCCCCCAGCGTCCGCAGCAAAGCCAGCAGCCGGCCCCTCAGCCTGCAGCCCAGCCGGCGCCGGATTACGACAGCTTTGATGATGATATTCCGTTCTGAGGACAGCCTCGGACGGATAGGTAACCGGTTAAACAGAAACCCCCGCGCTGCGGGGGTTTCTGTTTTCCGGTCATTTGTGCAGGTGCTGCGTGTCGCCCGAATCAGCCCTCCAGCCCGGCCAGCAGGGCCTCCTCGTCAACCGCATCAATCTGCCGTTCCGGCAAAAAGGCGCTGGCGTACTGGCGGTAGACCCCGGCGCGTACAAACAGGCTGAACAGTTGCGGGTCGATATGCCCGCTGCGGGCCATGCGTGACATGATCGACAGGGCTTCGGACAGGGGCTTGCCGTCCTTGTAGGGACGGTCGGCGGCGGTCAGTGCCTCGAAGATGTCGGCAACTGCCATCATCCGTGCCATCGGCTGCATCTGCTCACCGCTCAGCTGTTTCGGGTAGCCGCTGCCGTCCATCCTTTCATGGTGCGCAGCAGCTACTGCCGGTACCTGAGACAGGTGCGGCGGGAAGGGCAGTTGGCGCAGCATGATCTCGGTCTGCACTATGTGGAAGTTGATCAGGTAGCGTTCTTCCTCGGTCAGGGTGCCGTAGCGCACGCACAGGTTGTGCAGTTCGCCGAGGTTCTGGTGCCATTGCGGCGCTGCCATACGGAAGCCCCAGGGGTTGTCCGGCTCGATGCGCTCCTTGGGCGGGCGCTCGATCAGGTGTTCCGGGCGATCGGCCAGCAAGGGTTCGGACTGCGGCAGCGTGGCTTCTGCCGTCTTCGGTTTGCGTTGCAGGTTGTCGTGGGACAGACCCAGGTGGTCATCCAGGGTGCGCGTCCAGCGGCGTTCGGCAATCTGCTGCAGGCGCTGGGTATCGGCTTCGGCCATCGATTCGCTGCCCTGGTTGCAATGGGCAACAAAGGCGAACTCCTCGTCCAGCTGCGCCAGTTCGTGGCGGCACTGCTGGTGGCGCTGGCTGGCATCGGCGCCGTCAATAATGTCTTGCAGGCAACGCAACTGCGCTTCGCACTTGAGCACCTCAAAGCGCATGCGGATTTCGTGGATACGATCGTAGAGTGTTTGCAGCTTGGTGGCCTTGTCGACCACATACTCAGGGGTGGTGATTTTGCCGCAGTCGTGCAGCCAGGCGGCCATACGCAGGGTTTCCCAGTCATTGTCATCGAGCTGGAAGTCAGCGAACGGGCCGTGCTCGGCAGCGCAGGCCGCTTCGGCAATCAGGCGTGCGAGTTCCGGCACCCGCGCGCAGTGGCCGCCGGTGTGCTGGCTCTTGGCATCAATGGCACCGGCAATCATGCGCTGCATGGCGTCCAGCAGGGCCTTCTGTGCGGCAATCAGCGCGCGTGCTTCCAGGGTCACCGCCGCCAGGCCCGAGAGGGCACGGATAAACGCCAGCCGGTCCTCGTCGACTGGTGCGTCCAGCAGCAGCAACATGGCACCGACCAGCTCGTTCTGCCGGTTGGCCAGCGGCACAGCGATCGCCTGGCTTGAGTGGGGTGTGTCGGGTTGCTGCGGCAGGCCCAGTGCGTCAAGGTCGGCAGGGGACAGTGCCCTTGTCTGTATCTGCAGGTGGCTGACTGCCTCGCCGAGCAATGGCCCGAGTGCATCCAGTGTCCGGGCCAGCTGACCCAGACGGTCGCTATCATCACAGCTGTCGGCACCCCACAGGGTGCCATCCGAGAGTATGCGGCCATCGGCATCCAGTGCAGCAACAGGAACCAGTTGCCCTTCTCTGGCCAGATACAGCACGCCGCCACGGGCGTGGATGGCCGACAGTGTTTCGCCGAGCAGGCGCGGCAGCAGGTGGCCAAAATCCGGTTCGCCAGCCACCGCAGTATTCAGTTCGAGGAAACGCCGGATGGTGCGGCGCATGTCAGCCATGGTTGCGCCGAGGGTGGCCACCTCGCGTATGCGTGAGGGCGGCAGGGGGCTGCGTACGGAGTATTCAGCAGTCTGTCGAGTAGCGCGTGCTGTCCGTGGAAGGGAGCAGACGGCAGGCTGGCCAACGGGTGCAGTCGGGCGCGGCCCTGTTCATCCAGAAGTGCCGCAGGCTGGTCGGGATTGTCGTGGACCAGCAGGCGGCCGCTGGCATCCACCAGGGCCAGCCGGCTACCAGGTGTGACGCGCTGGCTGGCGAGCACCTGGCTCAGGGTGTTCAGACGAATGTCGGCCCCCAGTACGACCGCACTGCCTGGTACCCGCCGGGCCAGGGTGATGCCGCTCTGGCGATCGGAAAAATAGGCATAGGGCGCTGTTACCAGCAGCTCGCCGCTGCTGTCGGCGTGGCGGTACCAGTCGCGCTGACGGGGGTCAAACTGATCGGGGTAATCGGGTTGCTCACGAGTCTCGAGTATCTGCATGTTGGTGTCGAGGAACAGATACCGCTCCGCCGGTTCTGGCAGGCCATGCTCGATGCTTTGCACCAGATAGGTGCTGCCGTCTGTAACAGGCGTAATGCCATGTCTGCAGGTTGTACACGCTCCAGCAGACTGCCATGCAGCTCGCGATCAATGCGCAGCGCCAGATCTTCGGCGACGTTTTCCATCATCTGCGAGGTCATGTGCTGACCGATACCGCTCAGCAGCCCGCCGACCAGCAGGATCAGGCCCAGAGCCAGACCGAGCAGATGGATGTGCAGCGGAAAGCTTCGGGGCATGGCGTTGTTTCTTGCGCGGAGAAAGGGCCGTTGCTGGCTGCTGGTCTGAAGTATAGGCGCCAATCGCAGGACTGCCGGAAACACGGCGTCGGCTTAAGGTGACCTTATGGTCCGTGCTTGCTCCGGCTTATGATCCTTGCATTGACGGTTGTCTGCGCTAGGGTGCCTGCATATATAAAGTCTGCGGAGCGAGCATGTCGGAAATTTATTTTGTGCGTCACGGCCAGGCCTCTTTCGGCAGTGGCAACTACGACCAGCTCTCGGCGCTTGGGCATCGGCAGTCGGTGCTTCTGGGTGAGTACTTCGCCGCGCGAGGCCTGCAATTCGACCAGTTGCTGGCCGGCGATATGCAGCGCCATCGTGAAACCGCCGAAGGCATTGCCCGTGGCATGCCGCAGGGGCTTCCGGCGGCAGAGGTGCGTCAGGAACTGAATGAATTCGATTTCCACAGCATTTTGCGGGCCTATCTGGCGCAGCATCCGGAGGATGCCCTCCCGGACAAGCCGCAGGTGCGGGATTTCTTCCGGCGTCTGCGCAAGGCGATTCTGTTGTGGTCCGATGACGGGTTGCAAGGTGATTTGCCGGAGCCCTGGAGTGGCTTTGAACAGCGCATGCAGTCGATCGGCGAGGAGATCGCCGGGCGTTTTGCCGGACAGCGTGTGCTGGTAGTCAGCTCAGGGGGAGCCATTGCCATGCTGCTGCGGTTGTTGTTGCAGGCGCCAGCGGAAACCATGGTCGACCTGAACCTGCAAACCCGCAATACGGCGATCACCCAGTGCGTAATTGGTGGCGGGAAACTGCGACTGGTCAGCTTTAACGGCATACCGCATTTGGAGCATCCGCAGCGCAGCGAGCTGATCAGCTACGCCTGACGGGTGACGTCGATGCCGCAGCGCGGCACAATGCGGCAATCAAAAAGAGCCGACGGAAAGTCATTGATGCGCATGAAGATAGCCCTGCTGGGTGCCGAAGGCACGCTCGCCCGACTCTTGCTGGAGCAGGCGCAGGCCGAAGGAATCCGCCTGGTACCGGTTACCCTGCCGGATAACGCCGACCCTCAAGCCCTTGCCGAGTGGCTGGAGCCGTGGCGTGGCGGCGCACTGGTTGATCTGCGGCATGCCGACTGGCCGGCCTTGCTGGGTGAGCCGGAAGTGGCGGCACTGGATGAATGGCAGCAAAGCTGCGAGGGGTTGATTGATACCTGCGCCGCGCAGGATTGCCTGCTGTTGTGGCCCAGCAGCGCCCGGGTATTCGATGGCGGCAAGCCGACCCTGTGGAGCGAAAAGGATCTGCCGCAGCCGGTCGGACGTCTGGGTGCCCTGCAGGCAGCGCTGGAACAGCGCCTGTGCAATGCCGGTGGACGACATCTGATCCTGCGTCTGAGCTGGTTGCTTGATCCGGCACCGCAGGCGCAGTTCGGCCAGCTGCTGGCCGGCCTGCGCAGTGGCCAGCCGTTGCAACTGGCCGAGGAGTGGCGCGGTAACCCGACACCGCTGGCGGATGCCGCGCGGGTGTTGCTGGCGATGCTCAAGCAGTCCGACTGTGGTGCCGATCTGAGTGGCATCTATCACTATGGCAGCAGCGAGGCGAGCAGCTGGATCAGTCTTGCCAAGGTGCTGGCCCAGGAGCTGCTGGCCCGTGGTCAGATTGATGCCGATCCGCAGATTCTGCCGGTGGCTTTTGAAACACAGCCACAGGCTGTCTTCGAGCCGCGTAATGCGGCGCTGTCCTGCAAACGCATTACCCATGTGTTCGGTATCAAGCCGCGCGCCTGGCGTACTCAGTTGGCCGAACTGGTCAAGCCTTGAGCAGAAACAACAACGGCCGCTGAAGCGGCCGTTGTGCAGTGCGTCATGAATCGATCAGAACTTGTAGCCCAGACCAACCATATAGACCCAGGGGTCGACGTCTACATCAACCTTCACTCGGGTGCCGGCAAGGCTGGTGGTGGCAGTGGTGCTGATATCGACATAGCGAAGCTGGGCGTTCAGCATCAGCTTGTCAGTGATCATGTAGTCAGCACCGACCTGAACAGCCAGACCCCAGGAGTCGTCCAGCGACAGGCCGCTGAACTGCTGGCCCTTGCGTTCGCTGGTCAGGTCTTCACTGAAAAAGGTGGTGTAGTTGATACCGGCGCCCACGTAGGGCTTGAACGCGTCGTTGCCGTCCAGCGGATACCATACGGCACTGACGGTCGGCGGCAGGTGCTTGATGCTGCCCAGCTTGCCATCCAGGCCGCCCAGACCCTTGACACCCACGTCATGCTTGAACGGGGTGGCGGCCAGCACCTCGATACCCAGGTTGTTGCTGAGCATATAGACAAAGTTCAGACCCAGCTGGGTGTTGCTGTCCAGCGTGGCGCTAGTGCCAGGCAGGGCGCCGATGCCAGCCAGCTTGAGGTTACTGCTGTCTTCGCGCGGGTCAACGGTGACGGCACCGGCGCGGACGATGATGTCACCGGCCTGGTGGGCCTGGGCGGAAATGGCACTGGCCAGCAGGGCCGGAGCAAGCAGCAGAGCGGCAGCGGTGCGGATGGTCTTGGACATGGAAGTCTCTCCCTTTGGGTGTGTGTGCTGATGGGACGGACTCTAATCCATGCATTGTGAGTGGTTATTGATCTGTGGCAATAAAACCTTGCGTGTTGTGTTGGTATTTGTGCAACGCTGTGTTCCTTTATCCTGCGGCGCGCGGTCGCATTACGGTTGTAATCGCTACGGGCTGAGATGATAATGCTTCTCTTTTATTTGCCCCCGGTGGGCATGGCTGGAGAGCGGGATGAGAGTGTTTGCATTGGTGGTGCTGTTGCTCCCCGGGCTGGTGCTGGCGCAGTCGGCGCTGGAGCGTTCGCTGGGTGAGAGCGAACAGCTGCAGCGTGAGGCGCAGGCCTCGCAGCAGCGGATCGATCAGCTTGATGATGCCGGGCGCGAGGCCCTGCAGCGCTATCGTCTGGCGCTACAGCAGCGTGAGCAGCTGGAGCAGTACAACCAGCGTCTGGCCGAGATGGTCGAGGTCCAGCGCAATGATCTGCAGGCCCTGCAGGAACAACTCGGCAGCATCGAGCAGACGCAGCAGGCGGTGCTGCCGCTGATTCAGCGCATGCATGCCGGATTGCAGCAGTTCGTGGCGCTGGATCTGCCGTTTCTGCCGGAGGAGCGCAGCCTGCGCCTGCAGCAGATTGATGAGCTGATGCAGCGCCCGGATATCAGTGTGGCGGAAAAGTACCGGCGCATCGTCGAGGCCTACCAGATTGAAAGCGACTATGGCCGCACCCTGGAGGCCTGGCGCGGCAGCCTGCAGCAGGATGGCGAGGAGCGTCTGGTGGACTTTCTGCGTATTGGCCGGCTGATGCTGTTTTACCAGAGCCTGGATGGCCGTGAGCAGGGTTGGTGGGACAGGCGCAGTGGCAGTTGGCAGCCGCTGGATGACGGCTACCGCCGCAGTCTTGAACAGGGTATGCGGACTGCCCGCCAGCAGCAGGTGCCAGTGATGCTGCGCCTGCCGTTTCCCGCTGCGGTTGAGCTGGAGGTGCAGCCATGAAGATACGGATGATTCTGCCAGTGCTGCTCGGCCTGTTGCTGGCACCCCTGCTGCAGGCCCAGCCGGCCACCCCGGATGAGCTGCTGCGCAGCATCCGCGAGCAGCGCAGCACTGAGCAGGCGGTGATGCAGGCCCGCGAGGCCGAATTTGTCCGCGAGCAACAGAAGCAGCAACAGCGCATGGCCGGTGCCGAACGCGAACTGGCGGCGGTGCAGGTGCGCAGCGAACAGTTGCGGACCGAGTTTGACCAGCTGGATCAGGCTCTGGCCGAGGCGGAAATCGAGCTGCAGCAACGCAGTGGCAACCTTGGCGAGCTGTTCGGCGTGGTCCGCCAGAGCGCCGGCGACAGCCTCAGCCAGTGGCAGGACTCGATGCTCAATGTGCAGCTGTCGCAACGCACGCAACAGCTTCGCGAGTTGTCGGAAAGTCGCCGTATTCCCACCGTCGAGCAGCTGGAAGGTTTCTGGCTGACGCTGGTCGAGGACCTGGCCGCCAGCGCCCGGGTCAGTCGTTTCCAGGCGCCGGTAATCGGGCTGGACGGCAATCAGCAGACGACCCAGGTGGTTGCCCTGGGTCCCTTCAGCGCGTTGGCCGGTAGCGACTATCTGCTGTACCAGCCGGAACACAACCGGCTGCTGGTGGCGCCGCGTCAGCCCGCCGGGCGCGCACTGGCGGAATCCTTTGTGGCAACCCGCGAAGGCGTTGCCGAGCTGTGGGTCGATCCGACCCGTGGCAACGTGATCAGCCAGTTGCAACTGACCCCCAGCCTGCTGGAGCGGATTGCCCAGGGTGGTCTGGTTGGTTATGTGATCATCGCCCTCGGTATCTTCGGCGTGTTGCTGTCGTTTGCCCGGCTCGGCTGGCTGCAGCTGATCCAGACCCGGGTGGACCGGCAGATCCGTGACCTTGACCAGCTGCGCGATGACAACCCGCTGGGCCGGGTGCTCGGGGTGATTGGTTCGCGACCGCGTCTGGAGGAACTGGACACGCTGGAGCTGAAGCTGGACGAGGCGATCCTCAAGGAAACCCCGAAACTGGAGCGCGGCCAGAGCCTGCTCAAGCTGCTGGCAGCGGTGGCCCCGCTGCTCGGTCTGCTCGGTACGGTCACCGGGATGATTGCCACCTTCCAGGCCATCACCCTGTTTGGCACCGGCGATCCGAAGCTGATGGCCGGCGGTATTTCCCAGGCACTGGTGACCACCGTGCTGGGTCTGATCGCGGCGATTCCGCTGCTGTTCCTGCACGGCCTGGTTGCCGCCCGCAGCAAGGCGCTGGTGCAGTTGCTGGAGCAGCAGAGTGCCGGGTTGATTGCCCTGCATCTGGGTAACGGGGACAAGCGCGGTGACTGATGCGCTGTGGCTGCTGCGGGATTTCCTCGACAGTGGCGGCTGGGTGCTGTGGAGCATCCTTGCCGTCACCGTGCTGCTATGGACGCTGATGATCGAGCGTCTGTGGTATCTGGCGCGGGTGTTTCCGCAGCTGTCGCGGGATTACCAGCGGGCCTGGCAGCAGCGTCTGCAACAGGGTAGTTCGGCAGCGCGGCATGTGCGCAGCGCCTGGCTGTCGCGCGCCCAGCAGCAGCTGCAGCGCAACCAGCCGGTGATCCGCGTGCTGATCGCCCTGTGCCCGCTGCTCGGGCTGCTCGGCACGGTCAGCGGGATGATTCAGGTATTCGATGTGATGGCGCTGAGCGGCAACGGCAATCCGCGCGCCATGGCCTCCGGCGTTTCGCGCGCCACAGTGCCGACCATGGCCGGCATGGTCATCGCCATCAGCGGGCTGTTCTGCCTGGCCCGCCTCGACCAGCAGTCGCGCAGGGCCTTGCAACGCCTCAGCGACCGCCTGCGTCACCAGTAACAGGAGCAGTACAGGATGCGCATGCGCAGACACCATGCAGGCAATGACGAAGAAGCCGGGATCGACCTGACCCCGATGCTCGACATCGTCTTTATCATGCTGATTTTCTTTATTGTCACCAGCTCCTTTATCAAGGAGTCGGGAATCACCGTACAGACCCCCAGCGCCTCCAGCGCTGCCCCGCAGACCCGCGGCAACATCCTGATTGCGGTAAGTGCCAACGGCGAAATCTGGATCGACCGGCAGACCGTCGATGTGCGTGCGGTGCGTGCTGCGGTGGAGCGCATGCGCGTCGACCAGCCGGACAGCAGCGTGGTGGTGCAGGCCGACCGTGATGCGCGCAGCGGGCTGGTGATCCAGGTGATGGATCAGGTGCGTATGGCCGGGGTGCAGGATGTGGCGCTGGCGGCCACGCTGGAGAGCCGTTGATGCGCCTGCTGCTCAGCTTTGCGCTGGCGCTGCTGGTATCCCTGGCGCTGTTTGCGCTGATGGTGCTGCTGGTGATGCCGCCGAGCGGGCCGGGGGAGGAGCTGCGCGAGCTGGCGCGGGTCAACTTCGTGCGTTCGCTGAGCGACTCTGACAGCCAGCGGCGCGAACGCCAGCAGCGCGAGCCGCCACCGGAGCAGCCGGCGCTGGTACAGCCGCTGACCCCGCAGCTGCAACCGCAACCGCCACAGCCGCCGATGAGTCAGGTCGAACTGAATATCCGGATACCTAATATCGAGGTCGGCCTGGCGCTCAGTCAGGCACCCAGCCTGCAGGGGCTGACCGCTGCGCAGACCGCACCGGTGACGGCGCCGGCGCCAGCCGACAGTGGTCCGTCGCTGTCCGAAGAAGTCACCCCGCTGGTAGATATCCCGCCGGACTACCCGCAGCGTGCACTGGCGGCCGGCATCGAGGGTCAGGTGACCCTGGCCTTTACCATTACGCCGGAGGGCCGTGTGGCCAACCTGCGCGTGACCCATGCCGAACCCGCTGGCGTGTTCGAGCGCGAGGCCCGGCGTGCCGCCCTGCGCTGGCGCTTTGCGCCGCGCCGGGAGAATGGTCAGGCGGTATCGCGCGAGGCCACCAAAACCCTGTATTTCCGTCTGCAAGGAGGTCGCCGATGAAATCCGTCTGGCGCTGCTGGTTCTTCAGCGTCTGCCTGCTGGCAACTCCGGTACTGGCCCAGCAGGCGATTCAGCCGGCGGTCTTCACTGCCCTGACGCAAGCACAACAAGCCCAGCAGCAGGGCGACCTGGCTGGCGCACAACGATTACTCAACAGTGCGCTTGGGCAGTCCCGTGACGGCTCGCTGGAACAGGCGTTGCTGGAGCAGCGGCTGGCCTATCTGGCGGTTGCCGGCGAGGACTGGAATCAAGCCGTGCGCTGGTTTGAGCGGGCGCTGTCGCGCAATCAGCTGGAGCCGGCCGCCGCCGCGCAGGACAGGCGTAATCTGGCACAGCTGCTGGCGCAGGTCGGACGCTACCGCGATGCCGCAACCCTGCTTGAGCGTGAGCTGCAGGCGGGCAGTCTGGATCTGGACGGCAAGCGCCTGCTGGTGCAGGTCTGGAGTCGCCAGCAGCAGTACCGCAAGGCGATTCCGCTGGCCGAGCAGGTGGTGCGGGCCGATCCACGCATCGACAGTGTCTGGTACCAGCTGCTGGTCGGCATGAACCACCAGGAAAAACGCTACCGCGAGGCTGAGCGCTGGTTACAGGTATTGCTGCAGCGCGAACCGGGCAAGCCCGAGCACTGGCGGCAACTGGCGGCGTTGCGCAGTCTGGACGGACGCCAGCGTGAGGCTGCTGCCGCCCTGCGGCTGGCGCAACTGGGCGGGTTGGGTTTGAGCGACGCCGACCTGGATAACCTGATTGCCCTGCAGGTGCGAGCCGGGGCGCCCTGGCAGGCGGCAAGCCTGCTGGAACAACTGCTGGCGCAGGGTGTGCTGGCTGCTAACCAGCAGCGCCGCGAGCAACTGGCTGGCCTCTGGCAGCGCGCTCGTGAGCGCCAGCGCGCCATTGACAGCTGGCAGTCACTGGCCGAGCGCAGTGGCCAGAGCCGCCACTGGTTGCAGGTGGCAGGCTTGCAAGTTGAGCAGGAGGACTGGCCGGCGGCATTGCGCAGTCTGGCCCGTGCCGAGTCCGGCGCCAGCGCCGAGCAGCAGCGGCAGATCCGACTGTGGCAGGGCTATGCGCGCTATGCGCTGGGTGAACTGGATGCGGCCCGCCAGTCACTGCGTCAGGTCAGTGGCAACAATCCGCAGGCCCGCGAAGCCGGCCGGTTGCTGGCCTGGCTGGAACAGCAGGCCGAGGCTCAGAAACTGTAGGCTTCCACCTCGGCCTGTTCGATACGGTAGCCGGCATTCGCCAGCTCGCTTTCGATGGCTTCCACCTGCATGGTGCCGGTAATCCAGAACGGCTGGTAAAGGTCGGCCAGGGCAATGCCCTGACGGCTGCGCACATGCACTATCTGGTTCGACGGTGGCGGCGGCACATGGATGCAGGCGCCGAAGTAGGGCACCAGCAGAAACTCGTCGACCTCGCTGCGCTCATTGATGCCCAGCGGCACCACATAGCCGGGCAGGCGGATCTTCCGGCCATCCAGTTCGGCCACCACCGGGGCATTCGGCATGCTTTGTACTGCCGGGTCACCGTATTCGCTGTCTTCCAGCGCATCGGCCAACAGCGACAGGTCATGCACCGGTTGTGGCATACCGAGCAGGTCGCGGGCCTCCGGCGGCACCAGATCCTTCCAGTGCAGTTCCTCGGCGGCCAGCGCCGGCAGACTCAGCAGGACGCCCAGCAACAGGGCAGAAAACAGGCGCATGGGCACACCTCAGGTACGAATGGACAGGCCGTCAACCAGTGACTGGCGATAGGCGCGCCAGGCCGGCACGCTGCCGATCAGCAGGCTGGCCAGCAGTATGGCGCCAATCAGTTTGGCTTCATAGACACCGGGCGCGCTGATCGCGATGAACAGCCCGTACTGGCTGAGCAGCCAGGGCTGCGCCAGCCACAGGCCGACATACAGCAGGCCAACACCCAGCAGAATGCCGCCCAGCGTCAGTCCCAGCGCCTCCAGCAACAGCAGGCCGAAGATGTGTCGCGGGCGGGCGCCGACCGAGCGCAGGATGGCCATTTCCCGGCGCCGCTCGTTGAGGCTGGCAAGGATCGCCGTGAGCATGCCGATCAGTCCGGTCAGCACGACAAAGCCGGACACCAGCAGCAGCGCCTTTTCGGCGATGCCGAGCAGGCTCCACAACTCCTGCAGGGCGACCCCCGGCAGAATCGCCTGCAAGGGTTCGCCACGGAACTGGTTGACCTCGCGCTGTACGGCAAAGGTGCTGACCGGGCTGGTCAGGCCAAGCAAGATGGCGGTGATGGCCTTGGGTGTCAGATCCAGCTGGCGCGCCTGATCAGCGTCGATGCGTGCCGCGCCACGCGCCGGCATCCCCTGCTGCCAGTCCACATGCAGCGCCTGCATGCCTTCCAGGCTGATATGCAGGGTGCGATCGACCGGGGTGCCGGTACGCGCCAGTATGCCGCTGACCACAAACGGCTTGTCGGCGTGGTCGACAAAGCTGACCCGACCGGTGCCATGCGCCAGTACGATTTCATCGCCAGGCCGGTAGTTCAGTTCACGCGCCACGTCGGCGCCCAGCACCACCTCATACAGGTCATCAAACACGGCACCGCTGGCCAGCTGCAGGGCCTGGCCGCGGCCATAGCGGTAGTGGCTGAAATAGTCATGATTGGTACCCAGCACCGGATAGCCCTGGTGCGAGTCGCCCAGCGACAGTGGGATCGCCCAGGCTACCCGCGGGTGTGCGGCAATCTGTTCAAAGCTGTCCCAGCGGATATTGTTGCTGGCGTTGCCGATACGGAATACCGAGTACAGCAGCAGCTGCACCGAGCCGGAACGCGCACCGACAATCAGGTCGGTACCGCTGATGGTGCTGGCGAAGCTGGCGCGCGCCTCGCTGCGGACCTTTTCCACCGCCAGCAGCAGGGTCACGCTGAGGGCAATCGCCAGCAATGTCAGCAGCGCGGAAAAACGCCGGTTGGCCAGGCTCAGCAGGGCCAGTCGCAGGAGCTGCATCAGAGTACCTCCGGCTGTGCCGCGCGGTTGATCTGCAGCAGCGACAGGCTGCGGTCGAACAGCCGCTCGAGCGAGGCGTCGTGGCTGACAAACAACAGGCTGCTGCCGGCCGCTGCGCACTCGGCAAACAGCAGCTGCAGAAAGGCCTCGCGGCTGTCGGCATCGAGTGCCGAGGTCGGTTCGTCGGCAATCACCAGCTCCGGGCTGCCGATCAATGCGCGGGCCGAGGCCACCCGCTGCTGCTGGCCGATCGACAACTGGGTGACCGGACGCTGCAGCAGTGCCGGATCGGACAGGCCGAGATGCCCGAGCAATGTCAGTGCGGCCTGCTGCAGACTGCCGTGGCGTTGCTCGGCACGCTGGCGGCGTAGGCGCGAGAAGCGGCAGGGCAATACCACGTTGTCGACCAGCGACAGGTAGGGCAGCAGGTTGAACATCTGGAAGATATAGCCGCTGTGATCGGCACGGAAGCGGTCGCGGGCGCTGGAGGACAGTGCCGCCATGTCCTGGCCGAGCAGGCGGATACGACCGCTGTCCGGCAGGTAGACACCACCGAGCAGCCCGAGCAGGGTGGTCTTGCCGCTGCCCGACGGCCCCTTGAGGAACACCCGCTCGCCGGCCAGCAGCTGCAGCCGTTCTATCGACAGCAGCGTCGGCTGGCCGGGCCAGGCGTAGTGGATATTCTCAAGGTCGATGACCGGGTGCGACATGCCGGGGTTACCTGAATGGCTGAATCAGAACACTATGACTGGATTGGCTGCAGTCAGTTCGCCGCCCTGTTGGCCCTTGGGTGTTACCGCTTGCAGCAGCAGTCGTTCGGTGCGCGGGAACTGTTCAAACAGGGTCACCCGCAGCTGATCCAGACTACCGGCATTGGCGCAGTTGAAGTGGTAGTGCAGCTCGATATCGTTGTGCGCGTGCTCGTCATCCGCAGCCTTGTGGTCATGGTCATGGTCATGGTCATGTTTGTGCTGCGCCTGGCTGTCAGCCTTGTCCAGCGCGGCGAACAGCGGGCTGCTCAGCTCGCTGTCGACCAGCGTGCAACCAGCCGCTGCCGGCAGCTGCACAACATTGGCGACATCCTGCAGTTGTGTCATCAGCTGGCGCACGCGGGCCTTGTCCTCGGCGCTGCTCGGCAGATGTTCGAAACCCAGCAGGTTGTCGGCCGGGCTGTGCAGCTCGATGGCAACATGCCCATCGGCCACCACCAGATTCAGGCTGGCTACCCCGTGCTGGTGTGCACCCAGGGTATCGCCATGCTGATGCTCGGCGTGGTCATGGTTATGGTCATGCTTGTGGTGGTCATGACCATGGTCGTGGGCGTGGACAGCAAGACTCAGGGCAGTCAGCAGTCCACCGGCAAGCAAGGGTAGGGTGCGCATCGTCAGGTATCTCCAGCAGTCAGTGGATGTCTCCGGAATGTTATCTTGTAACTATTCGCGCGTCCACGGCCTGAATGTTTCTGGGTGCTCGGTAGCTGCTGATGCCTGACACCAGCAGCATTGACAGGATATTTCAGTACAGTATCTGATACAGCTTGCGCCGGTAGGCGATGGTCAGCGGGTGCTCGCTGCCGAGCAGATCGAACACCTGCAGCAGGGTCTTGTGGGCAATCCCCTCGCGGTAGCCACGGTCATGCTGGAACAGCGCCAGCAGTCCACCCAGCGCCGGCTCGTGGCGCTGCTCGGCCAGATCGCGCAGGGCCAGCTGGTACAGCGCCTGGCTGTCATGCGGACTGGCCTGCAGCCGCTCGATCAGCGCCGCACGCGGCGGCACATCGACCAGCTGACGCAGTACCGCCAGCTGCGCACGTACGGCGCTGACCGCCGCCTTGTGCGCATCCGCCGACTGCAAGGTGCCAAGCACCTGCTCGGCCTCCTCCAGCTGACCGTTGTGTGCCAGTGCGCGGGCCAGCAACAGCAGCAGGGCATCCTCCGGCTGCTGCGCCAGCGCCGGCTGCAACAGGGCAATCGCCGCCTCGGCCTGCCCGGCCTCCAGCAACGCCAGGGCCTGGCCCTGCAGGTCAACAGTCTCCTCCTCGGCCGGCGGCTCCGCCACATGCGGCTTGAGCAGCTCACGGATGGCTGCTTCCGGCTGCGCGCCCATAAAGCCATCGACCGGCTGGCCATCCTTGAACAGCACCACGGTCGGCAGGCTGCGGATACCGAAGCGCTGGGTCAGCTCCGGGTGCTGGTCGCAATTGACCTTGGCCAGCAGCAACTCGCCCCGGTAACCCTCGGTGATTTTCGCCAGCACCGGCATCAGTGCCTTGCAGGGCGCGCACCAGTCGGCCCAGAAGTCCACCAGCACCGGCTTGTGGAAGGAGTTTTCAAGCACATAACGGTCGAAATCGGCGCTGCCGACATCAAAAACAACAGGGGACTGACTCATCACCGGGCATCCGCAGAATGGGTTGGTTCTGCGCATAGTGGGGGCTGCACCGGCGGGGTTCAAGCGCAGCGGTCAAACACCGCCGTAGAGTGCCACCTCACGAAATGCCAGCGGCTCGCCAAGGTCCGGCCAGGTCTGCCCGGCCAGGGTCTGCAGGCGCTGCAGGCCGGGGTGTTGCAGGTCACGCACGCGCGAGTCGGCCAGCAATACGCGGTCGGCGCGCTGCAGGAAGTGTTCGAGCAGCGGGTGGTTGTCGCGGTCGTACAGCACATCAGCGGCAATCAGCAGATCCAGATCGCCATCGACACGGAAATAGTCGTCACTCAACGCAAGGCTCACGCCATTGGCCTCGGCGTTCAGCGCACAGGCCAAAAGCGCCGGCGGGTCCAGGTCGCAGGCGATGCTGCACGCGGCGCCGGCCAGTGCACAGGCAATCGCCACCACCCCCGAGCCGCTGCCAAAATCCAGCACCCGCTTGCCACGCACCTGCTGCGGGTGCTGCAGCACCCAGCGCGCCAGCGCCAGCCCGCTGCCCCAGCAGAAGCCCCAGTAGGGCGGGCGTTCCAGCAGCAGGCGGGTTTCCTCGCTGCTGAAGGCGCGCTGCAGGTTCTGCGGATCGAGCAACCACAGCCGCAGCTGTTCAAGACCGGGCAAGGCGGTCAGTTGCAGGCGGGCATCGGGCAACACCTGATGCAGCTGCTGTTCAAGGCGGGCAACACGCATGCGTCCACTCCAGGGCAAGGGCTGGTCGATTCTACCTGCCCCGGCGCGTTTATTCCGCTCCGTCTGCGGGGTAAGATGGCCGCTGCCTTCCAGCTTCGGGAACCCAAGCATGCATTGTCCATTCTGTGGTGCACACGACACCAAGGTGATCGACTCACGACTGGTCGCCGATGGCGATCAGGTTCGCCGGCGCCGCGAGTGCCTGGCCTGTCAGGAACGCTTTACCACCTTTGAAACCGCCGAGCTGGTGTTGCCGCGCCTGATCAAGCAGGACGGCCGACGCCAGCCGTTCGACGAGGACAAGCTGCGCGCCGGCATGCTGCGGGCACTGGAGAAGCGCCCGGTCAGCGTCGAGCAGATCGAAGCCTCGATCGGTCGCATCAAGCATGCCCTGCGTGCCACCGGCGAGCGCGAGGTCAAGGCCATGGTGGTTGGCGAGATGGTAATGAACGAGCTGAAGCAGCTCGACGAGGTGGCCTACATCCGCTTCGCCTCGGTGTACCGGCGCTTCCAGGACCTCAACCAGTTCCGCGAGGAAATCGAACGGCTGGCGCGCGGTCAGGACAGTGCCGATGACTGACGACCGCGCCTGGATGGCCCGCGCCCTGCAGCTGGCCGAACGCGGGCTGTATACGGTGCGTTCCAACCCGCGGGTCGGCTGTGTGCTGGTCAAGGATGGCGTACTGATTGGCGAGGGCTGGCATGCCCGCGCCGGCGAAGGACATGCCGAGGTCAACGCGCTGGGCGCCGCCGGCGAGCGCGCCCGTGGCGCCACCGCCTACGTCACCCTCGAACCCTGCAGCCATTTCGGCAAGACCCCGCCGTGCGCCGACGCACTGCTGGCTGCCGGTGTCAGCCGGGTGGTGGCGGCCATGCAGGACCCCAATCCGCAGGTCGCCGGACGCGGCCTGCAACGCCTGCGTGATGCTGGCGTGGAAGTCAGCTGCGGGGTCTTGCAGGCGGAGGCCGAGGCACTCAATCGCGGTTTTATCCGGCGCATGCGCGGCGGCCTGCCGTGGGTCCGACTGAAACTGGCAATGAGCCTGGACGGGCGCACGGCGATGGCCAGCGGCGAAAGCCAGTGGATCACCGGCGCCGCTGCCCGCGCCGACGTACAGCGCCTGCGCGCGCGCAGCGATGCCGTGATCAGCGGTGCCGATGCAGTGCTGCAGGACAGCTCGGCGCTGACTGTGCGCGCCGAACAGCTGGGACTGGAGCCGGCACTGGCAGAGCGCGCCGCCGCCGCGCAGCCGCTGCGGGCGCTGATTGACGGGCGCCTGCGGGTGCCGCTGGATGCCCGGCTGTTCCAGCAGCACGGGCCCACCCTGGTGGTCTGCCACCATGACCAGGGGCGTGCCGGCGAATGGCAGGCAGCCGGAAGCGAGCTGCTGGCATTGCCGGGCAGCGCAGGCCAGGTCGATCTGCAGGCGCTGCTGGCCGAGCTGGCGCGGCGCGGCTGCAATGAGGTGCTGGTGGAGTCCGGAGCACGGCTGGCCGGTGCCTTCTGGCAGGCTGGTCTGGTCGATGAGCTGCTGGTATATCTGGCGCCGACCCTGCTTGGCAGCCTGGCTCGTCCGCTGCTGGAGCTGCCGCTGGCACAGATGGCCGAGGCGCCGCGCCTGCAGATCAGCGAGGTGCGCGCGGTCGGTGAGGACTGGCGCATCACTGCTCGCCCGCAACCGCTCGACGGGCACAGCAAGGAGTCCAAAAGCGGCGTATAATGCCGGTTTTTTCGCCGGCAGCCAGTCGCTGGCGGCATTTGCAGCGCCGTACCCGGTACGGCCCGTCACAAGGGGTTCCCCATGTTCACAGGCATCATCGAGGCGATCGGACGGATTCGCAGCCTGCAACCGCGCGGCGGTGACGTGCGGCTCTATGTACAGACCGGCAAACTGGATCTGGCCGACGTCAAGCTGGGCGACAGCATCGCGGTCAACGGCGTTTGCCTGACTGCGGTGGAACTGCCCGGCGACGGTTTCTGGGCCGATGTCAGTCAGGAAACCATTCGCCGCACTGCGCTCTCCGGTCTGCGCGAAGGCAGCCGGGTCAATCTGGAAAAGGCCCTGACGCCAAGCTCGCGACTCGGCGGCCATCTGGTCAGCGGCCATGTTGACGGCGTCGGCAAGGTGCTGTCGCGCCAGCAGGATGCGCGCTCCTGGCATTTTCGCATCGAGGCGCCGGCCGATCTGGCCAAATATATCGCCCACAAGGGCTCGATCACCGTCGACGGGATCAGCCTGACGGTGAATGCGGTTGAGGGGGCAGTGTTCCACCTCAATATCGTGCCGCATACCCTGCAGGAAACCATCATGGATGATTACCAGAGTGGTTCGCTGGTGAATCTCGAGGTGGATCTGATTGCACGCTACCTGGAGCGTCTGCTGCTTGGCGAGCGGGCCGCCGACCCGCAGGCCGAGGGCAGCATCAGTCTGGACTTTCTGGCGCGCAACGGCTATCTCAAATCCTGATCACGGTGCCCCGGAGGGCCGCATGAAACTCAACAGCATCGAAGAACTGATCGAAGACATCCGCGCCGGCAAGATGGTCATCCTGATGGATGACGAGGACCGCGAGAACGAGGGCGACCTGATCATGGCCGCCGAGGCCTGCCAGCCCGAGCACATCAATTTCATGGCGCGCTTCGGCCGCGGCCTGATCTGCATGCCGATGAGCCTGGAGCGCTGCGAGCGGCTGAAACTGCCGCTGATGGTGCAGCGCAACGGTTCCGGCTTCGGCACCAAGTTCACCGTTTCCATCGAGGCCGCCACCGGCGTCACCACCGGCATTTCCGCCGCCGACCGGGCGCGCACCGTGCAGGCTGCCGCCGCACCGAACGCCTGCGCCGAGGACATCGTCAGCCCCGGCCACATCTTTCCGCTGATGGCCCAGCCCGGCGGCGTGCTGGCACGCGCCGGCCACACCGAAGCATCCTGCGACCTGTCGCGGATGGCCGGTTTTGGCGAATCGGCGGTGATCTGCGAAATCATGAACGAGGACGGCAGCATGGCGCGCCGCCCCGAGCTGGAAGAGTTTGCCAAGCAGCACGACCTGAAGATCGGCACCATCGCCGACCTGATCCACTACCGCCTGCTCAACGAGCGCACCGTGCAGCGGGTCGCCGAACAGCCGCTGGACACCGAGCTGGGCAGCTTCAATTTGGTCAGCTACCGCGACAGCCTGGACGGTTCCGCGCATCTGGCGCTGACCCTCGGCGATATCCAGCCGGAAAACCCGACGCTGGTACGGGTGCATAACATGGACCCGCTGCGCGACCTGTTCATGGTCCGCCAGCCGGGCCGCTGGAGCCTGCGCGCGGCGATGGCCAAGCTGGCCGAACAGGGCAACGGCGTGGTGCTGCTGCTGGGCAACCAGATGGGTGGCGACGAACTGCTGCACCATGTGCAGCAACTGGCCGGCAATGAAACGCCGGTGCGTCGCCCGGCCACCTACAACACCGTCGGCGTTGGCTCGCAGATCCTGCGCGATCTGGGTGTGCGCAAGATGCGCCTGCTGTCGCTGCCGATGAAATTCAACGCCATATCCGGATTCGACCTGGAAGTAGTAGAATACCTGCCCTGCGAATAACCGCCCCCGGCGGGGCCTGGCGCTCCGCCTGTTCTTTCAAGAGAGTGACGACATGACTGCAATCCGCAACATCGAAGGCGATTTCATTGCCACCCAGGGCCGCTATGCATTGGTGGTTGGCCGTTTCAACAGTTTCGTGGTGGAAAGCCTGGTAACCGGTGCAGTGGATGCGCTCAAGCGGCACGGCGTGAAGGACGAGGACATCACCATTGTCCGTGTACCCGGTGCCTTTGAAATCCCGCTGATGGTAAAGAAGGTCGCTGAACTCAAGCGCTTCGACGCCATCATCACCCTCGGCGCGGTGATCCGTGGCGGCACTCCGCACTTTGAATTTGTTGCCAACGAATGCACCAAGGGCGTCGGCGCCCTGTCGCTGGAATACGGCATCCCGGTGGCCTTCGGCGTACTCACCGTGGACAGCATCGAGCAGGCCATCGAGCGCTCCGGCACCAAGGCCGGCAACAAGGGCGCCGAAGCCGCCATGTCAGCCATCGAAATGGTCAGTGTGATCAAGCAGCTGGGGGCCTGAGTGAGCGAGCAGCAGCCACGGCCGACGCGCAGCGCCGGCCAACCCAAGCCGTCTGCCCGCCGCAAGGCCCGCAGCCTGGCCCTGCAGGCCCTGTACTCCTGGCAGATGGCCGATCAGCCGCTGAACGACATCGAGGCACAGTTCCTGGTCGACAACGACTTCAGCAAGGTCGATGGCGCCTATTTCCGCGAACTGCTGACCGGCGTGCCGCGTAACCTGACCGAGCTGGACGGCATGCTAGACAGCGTGATCGACCGCCCGCTGCAGGAAGTTGACCCGGTTGAGCTGGCGATCCTGCGCATCGGCGTCTACGAACTGAGCAAGCGTATCGACGTACCCTACCGGGTGGTGATCAACGAAGGTATCGAGCTGGCCAAGACCTTCGGCGCCACTGACGGCCACAAGTACGTCAACGGCATTCTCGACAAGCTGGCCCCGCGCCTGCGCAGTGTCGAGGTGAACGCCGCCCGCCGGCACTGATCCCCTGCTGGAGGCAACCGGCATGGCGCTGGGCGAATTCCAACTGATCGAGCGCTTCTTCCGCCAGCCAGCCCTGCAGGGGGCTGGCGATGTCTCCCGGATAGCCCTCGGCATCGGTGACGATGCCGCCATGCTGGCCCCCACCGACTACAAGCAACTGGTGATCTCCACAGACAGTCTGGTCGAGGGCGTGCATTTTCCGGCTGACCACCAGCCCGCCGATGTCGGTTACCGGGCGCTGGCGGTGGCCGTCAGCGATCTGGCGGCGATGGGCGCCATGCCGGTCGGCTTCACCCTGGCGCTGACCCTGCCACAGGCTGATGAAGCCTGGCTGGCCGGCTTTGCCGAAGGACTGGCCAGCGCCGCCGGCGACCATCGAATTGCGCTGATCGGTGGTGACACCACACGCGGCCCGCTGAATATCAACGTCACCGTGTTTGGCGAGGTCGAGGCGCGCCGGGTGGTGCGCCGCAGCGATGCCAAACCGGGCGATCTGCTGTGTGTCGGCGGCAGCCTTGGCGATGCCGGTGCCGCGCTGGCGCTGCTGCAGGGCCAGCCGGCGCCGGCCGCACTGGATCCGGCGGCGCGCGACTACCTGCTGCAACGCTACTGGCGCCCGCAGGCCCAGTGCGAACTGGGGCTGGAGCTGGCCGGTGTGGCCAGTGCGGCCATCGACCTGTCCGACGGCCTGCTGGCCGATGCCGCGCAACTGGCCCGCGCCAGTGGCGTGGCGCTGCACCTGCGCAGCGCCGACCTGCCCTGCTCTGCCGCACTGGCCAGCTGGCCAGAAGCGCAACGGCGGCAGTGGATGCTCGGCGCCGGCGATGACTACCGGCTGCTGTTCTGCCTGCCACCGGCCAGCGAGCGCTGTCTGAAGGTCTGGGCCAGCCAGGGCTTCGAGGTCAGCGTGATCGGTGAAGTACAGGCCGGCGACGGCGTCTGGCTGGACCAGCAGCGCATCGAGCAACCGAATGGCTATCAGCACTTCACGGAGTCCCGGCATGACTGACAAGCGACAGCCGACACCCGCCTCGGTATGGCGCAACCCGGTGCATTTTCTCGCCTTCGGCTTCGGCAGCGGCGCCATGCCCAGAGCTCCCGGCACCTGGGGCACACTGGCGGCCCTGCCGTTCGTGCTGCTCTGGCAGCAGTTGCCGGCCGGCGGTTATGCACTGGTACTGCTGCTCAGCACACTGCTCGGTATCTGGCTGTGCGGACGCACCTCGCGGGATCTGGGCGTACATGATCACGGCGGCATTGTCTGGGACGAGTTTGTCGGCCTGTGGCTGACCCTGTGGCTGGCACCGCCCGGCTGGGGCTGGCTGCTCGCCGGTTTCCTGCTGTTCCGCCTGTTCGATATTTGGAAGCCCTGGCCGATCCGCTGGGCCGACCGCCACGTACATGGCGGGCTGGGCATCATGCTCGACGACATTCTGGCCGGTATCATGGCCTGGCTGGTCCTGCAGGGTGCCGTCCTGCTGCTGGCCTGAGCGTCAGTCACTGACAGGGAATCTTGTTATAAAGTAACATTAGCCGCCGCCATCCGGGCAATCCTGCTAAGATGGCGACCCTCGCAATCAGCCTGTTCAGGAGAAAGGTGTGGCAGTCACCTTCGTAGCCTCATCCCAATTGCCGACCCAGTGGGGAACCTTCACCATGCACGGCTTCGTCGATGACGAAAACGGCAAGGAGCATGTGGTCCTGACCATGGGCGATATCGCCGATGGCAAGCCGGTGCTGGGTCGTTTGCATTCCGAGTGCCTGACCGGTGATGCGCTGTTCAGCCTGCGCTGCGACTGTGGCTTCCAGCTGGAAGCGGCGCTCAAGGCGATTGCCGCTGAAGGCCGCGGCGCCCTGCTGTACCTGCGTCAGGAGGGCCGTGGTATCGGCCTGATGAACAAGATCCGCGCCTACAACCTGCAGGATCAGGGCGCCGATACCGTGGAAGCCAACGAGCGTCTGGGCTTTGGCGCGGACATGCGTGACTACGGAATCTGCCGGCCGATGCTCGAGCATCTGGGCATCCGCAGCCTCAAGCTGCTGACCAACAATCCGCGCAAGGTCAAGGCGCTGGAGGAGTTCGGCATTCCGGTGGCCGAGCGCCTGCCGCTGCAGTTCGGTCTGAATCCGTTCAACCGCAAGTACCTGGCAACCAAGGCCGGCAAGCTCGGTCATATGCTCGGTAACCTGCACCAGGCCGAGGCTGACTGATGTTTGATGATCGTCCCCACTGGCTGACCCTGCAGCGCAACTGGCGCATGCAGGTTGGCGCCTCACTGCTGTTGCCGGTCGCCCTGGTCTGGCTGCTCAGCGAGCAGGCGGCGGCCTGGGAAGAGGCGGCGCTGCCGCTGTTTATTGCCGGAATGGCACTGATTTTTCTGTCGCTGTGGCGTTTTCCGCATTACAAGCGGGCGCTTATGCACATTGAGGCGACCAGGGAGGCCGATGATGATACCCGCGCCGAGGCCTGGTCTATCCTGCACCGCCAGCAACTGAACGGCATGCTGGTAGCCAAGCTGCCGGGCTGGGCCGGCATGCTGCATTTTCTCTGCACCGCCGATACCGCCGCCCTGGTGCTGCTGGTGCTGGCCAGCCAGGCGGTCCTGCTGCTGTATCGCCCGCCAGGCGCCTGGGTTCGCGCGGCGCGGCAGGGCTGAGTCGCAAAAACACCCAGCCCCTGTCTTTCCGTGCAAGCACGTTTGCCAGCCCCCAGTACCGGACACGCTGCAAGTACATCCCTGTAAGCTCGCGTCCAGCCATCCCTGGCTGGACACGGTCCGGTACCGGGCACTGTCAACCGGCCTAAATTACCCAACAACACCGTAAATCAACGCACCCCCGCAGCCCTCAGCGCGGCCGGGGTGAACTGGTTATAGCTCGGCACGAAGTCGTACTGCGGAGCAGAAACTTCCTCGGTGTACATGCCCAGGGCAATGTAGCGGCCGGCCAGCAGGTCATACAGGGTTTCGATGGCGTAGCCCGGCAGCTTCTCGACATAGTTGTGAGCCAGGTGGCCCTCGCCTACGCGCCACAGGGTGCCACGACCGTCGTAGTGGTCCGCCAGGTTGATCATCCAGGAGTCTTCGTCAACGAAGAAGTTACGCTGGGCGTAAATGTGCCGCTGACCCTGTTTCACGTTGCCCTGAACTTCCCACATACGGTGCAGCGCTCGGTTGCCTGACACGATTTTTCGAGCTTATCAGCTGTCAGGCCAGGGCAGACCTGAGCATTGGTGCTCAGGGAGCCACTCTGCGACTGTTGCCGATTGGGCGGCCACATGGGCAGCACATGCAGGCGCTGCTGGGGGTTTGTGTCAGGCTGGTCGAGTCGCTTGGCGTGATGCGTGAGCAATTGATGCTGCAATTGCCTGCGGGGCAAATCAATGGTGAAAGCCGGTTTGCCGGTCTGCGCCTGATTGAAGCAGAGGGCTTTGCCCTGCAGTTGAGCCGGCAGGCCCTGGACTGTTGCTTGCCGGGCGCAGCGCCCGTTTTGTTCAATGGCATTTCTGGAACGCTACGAAACTTGCTGGCAAGCAGAACTGCACTGGATCTGGTTGAGCAGGTCAGACACAGCATGCTCCGACTGCTGTCGACCGGGCGGTTGAGCGAGGTGGAAATTGCTGTATCCATGGGAATCAGCACGCGGCATCTGAGGCGTCTGCTCAAACAGCAGGGCGCCAGTTATGAGCAACTGCTGGATCAGGTGCGCAGAGAAGAGGGGGTGAGACTATTGCAGGACTCGGCCAGGTCACTTACCAGCATTGCCTATGAGCTGGGTTTTCATGAGCCCAGCAGTTTCACCCGGGCGTTCCGGCGCTGGACGGGCATCAGTCCCAGTGATTACCGGCGCCAGCGCCAGGATATGCCTGCCGCCAGCCGTCGGTCGGCCTGATTACAGCCGCATCTCGATGCCCTGTGCGGCCATAAAGGCCTTGGCCTCGGCGATGCTGTACTCGCCGAAGTGGAAGATGCTGGCGGCCAGCACCGCATCGGCGCCGCCTTGCAGCACGCCATCGGCCAGGTGCTGCAGGTTGCCAACGCCGCCGGAGGCGATCACCGGGATATGCAGGGCATCGCTGATGGCGCGGGTGACACCGAGGTCGTAGCCGCTTTTTACACCGTCCTGATCCATGCTGGTCAGCAGGATTTCACCGGCGCCGAGGGCTTCCATCTTCTTCGCCCACTCCACCGCATCCAGCCCGGTTGGCTTGCGCCCACCGTGGGTGAAGATTTCCCAGCGGCCCGGCTCGCCGGGGGCGGAGACCCGTTTGGCGTCAATCGCCACGACTATGCACTGCGAGCCGAAACGGTCGGCAGCCTCGCCGACGAACTCCGGATTGAACACCGCTGCGGTATTGATCGAAACCTTGTCGGCGCCGGCATTCAGCAGGTTGCGGATATCGCTGACGGTGCGCACACCGCCACCCACGGTCAGCGGAATGAACACCTGGCTGGCCATGCGCTCGACGGTATGCAGGGTGGTGTCGCGTTCCTGGTGACTGGCGGTGATGTCGAGGAAGGTGATCTCGTCGGCACCCTGCTCGTTATAGCGGCGGGCAATCTCCACCGGGTCACCGGCATCGCGGATATTCTCGAACTGCACGCCCTTGACCACGCGACCGTTGTCGACATCGAGGCAGGGGATGATGCGTTTGGCCAGGGGCATGTCAGTTCTCCGGGGTGAAAAGGTTGATTGTCTTGCCTCAGGCGCGATCGCCGTGGCGGTCGCAGAGCGCCTGCGCCTCGGCCACATCCAGCGTGCCTTCATAGATGGCGCGGCCGGTGATGGCGCCGATGATGCCGGGGGCGCAGGCGTCGAGCAGGGCCTGGATGTCGCCAAGATTGTGGATGCCGCCGGAGGCGATCACCGGAATCGAGGTGGCATTCGCCAGCGCCGCAGTGGCTTCGACATTGCAGCCCTGCATCATGCCGTCCTTGGCGATGTCGGTGTAGACAATCGCTGACACGCCATCGGCTTCAAAGCGCCTGGCCAGATCAATGACCTGGATGCTGCTGACCTCGGCCCAGCCGTCGGTGGCGACGAAGCCGTCCTTGGCGTCCAGCCCGACGATCACCTTGCCGGGGAAGGCGCGGCAGGCCTCGCCGACAAATTCCGGCTGCTTCACCGCCTTGGTGCCGATGATCACGTAGCTGACCCCGGCGCGCACATATTCCTCGATGGTTTCCAGCGAGCGGATGCCGCCACCGATCTGGATTGGCAGGTCCGGGTAGCGCCGGGCGATCGCGGTGACCGCCTCGCCATTCACCGGTTTGCCCTCGAAGGCACCGTTCAGGTCGACCAGATGCAGGCGCCGGCAGCCGGCCTCGACCCAGCGCGCGGCCATCGCCACCGGATCGTCGGAAAATACCGTGGCATCCTCCATCAGGCCCTGACGCAGACGCACGCAGGCGCCGTCCTTGAGGTCAATAGCGGGGATAATCAGCATGCTGCGGGGTCCTCGATGCTCTGGCATCGCTCAAGGCTTGAGGCTGAGCGCGGAGTGGGGCCTTCAGCCTGAAGCGGGGTTAACGGGTTTATTCGGTTTACCAGCGCCCGTCCCAGACCAGAAAATTCTGCAGCAACTGCAGGCCGTTGGTGTGGCTCTTTTCCGGGTGGAACTGGGTGGCGAATACGTTATCGGCGGCTACCGCGGCGGCAAAGTCGACGCCGTAGTGGCAGCGTCCGGCAGTCTGTCTGCCGGGTTCGGCATAGTAGCTGTGCACGAAATAGAAACGCGCGTTCTGCTCGATGCGGTGCCACAGCGGGTGGTCGATGCTCTGGGTGACCTGATTCCAGCCCATGTGCGGCACCTTGAGACGTTCGCCGCTGGCCTCGCGCAGCTCGTCACCGAAGAAACGCACCTGGCCGGGGAACAGCCCGAGGCCATCGACGCCGCCGTTTTCCTCGCTGCGCTCCAGCAGCATCTGCATGCCGACGCAGATGCCCAGCAGCGGCTTTTCCGTTGCGGCCTGGCGCACCACGCTGTCCAGGCCGAGCTGGCGCAGTTCGCTGACGCAGTCACGGATGGCGCCGACACCCGGCAGCACCACGCGGTCGGCGGCGAGGATGCGCTCGGCATCGCTGGTCACCTCAACCTGACGTGCACCGACGTGCTCCAGCGCCTTGGCCACCGAGTGCAGGTTGCCCATGCCATAGTCGATAACCGCAACTGAGGGCATTACAGGCAGCCCTTGGTCGACGGCATCATGCCGGACATGCGCGGGTCTTCTTCCAGTGCCATACGCAGCGCCCGGCCAAAGGCCTTGAACACTGTCTCGATCTGGTGGTGGGTGTTGACCCCCTTCAGATTGTCGATGTGCAGGGTGGTCTGCGCGTGGTTGACGAAGCCCTGGAAGAATTCCATGAACAGGTCGACGTCAAAGCCGCCGACGGTTGCTCTGGTGTAGGGGATATCCATGTGCAGGCCGGGACGGCCGGAGAAGTCGATCACCACGCGTGACAGCGCCTCGTCCAGCGGCACATAACTGTGGCCGTAGCGACGAATGCCCTTCTTGTCACCGACCGCTTTGGCAAAGGCCTGGCCGAGGGTGATGCCGACGTCCTCGACGGTGTGGTGGTCGTCGATGTGCAGGTCACCACGGCACTTGATGTCGAGGTCGATCAGGCCGTGCCGGGCGATCTGGTCCAGCATGTGCTCAAGAAAGGGCACACCAATGTCCAGGTCGGCCTGGCCGGTGCCGTCGAGATTGATCGACACCTTGACCTGGGTCTCGAGAGTGTTGCGCTCGACGCTGGCCTTGCGCTCAGCCATGGCAGTTCTCCGCTGAATAATCTGTAAAGGCCGTGCATTATACGGTGTGCGCCGGGCAGGGGCTACAGCCCGGCCAATGGCTCCCATTTATCGGCAGGACAGAGTTTTTCAATGATCGACGTGGACGTGGACGTGGTGGTGGTCGGCGCCGGGGTGGTCGGGCTGGCGGTGGCCCGCGAGCTGGCTGCGCGCGGCCGCCAGGTACTGGTGCTGGAACAGGAAGGCTGGCCGGGCCAGCATGCCTCCAGCCGCAACAGCGAGGTGATCCATGCCGGTATCTACTACGCGCCGGGCTCGCTGAAGGCGCGCCTGTGCCGTGAGGGCCGCGAGCTGCTGTACGCCTGGTGCGCCGAGCGCGGGGTGCCGCACCGGCGTATCGGCAAGTTGCTGGTGGCGGTTGCGGATGACCAGCGCCCGGCCCTGCAGCGCTTGCAGGCCAACGCCGCAGCCAATGGTATCGAGCTGCAGCCACTGAACGCTGCCGAGGTGCTGGCGCGAGAGCCGCAACTGCGTGCGGTGGCCGGGCTCTGGTCACCGCTCACCGGCATAGTAGACAGCCATGCGCTGCTGCAGTCCTACGAGGCCGACCTGCAGGCGCACGGTGGGCAGCTGCATTGCCACACCCGGGTTGAACGGATAGTGCCGCAGGCTGGCGGCTGGCAACTGCAGGGCGACAGCGCTGGCCAGCCGTTTGTGCTCGGCTGCCGCTGGCTGGTCAATTGCGCCGGCCTGTTTGCCACCCGGCTGGCCGCCAGCCTGCCGGCGCTGCAGGCCTGCACGCCCCGCCTGCACCCCTGCCAGGGACGCTATTTCAGTCATGCCGGCGCGCACCCGTTCCGCCATCTGGTCTATCCGATGCCGGAAACCAATACCGCCGGGCTCGGCGTGCACGCCACCCTGGATCTGGCCGGGCAGCTGCGTTTCGGCCCGGATGTGCGCTACTGCGAGGATGTCGACTATCAGGTCGACGAGCGCCTGCGTGACTACTTTGCCGCCGCCATTCGCCGCTACTGGCCGGATCTGGATGCCGCACGCCTGCAGCCGGCCTATGCCGGGATGCGCGCCAAGCTCAGTGGCCCCGGGGAACCGGCGGCGGATTTTCAGGTCCAGAGTCGCAGCAGTCACGGCTTGCCCGGCCTGATCAACCTGTATGGCATCGAGTCGCCCGGCCTGACCGCCAGCCTGGCGCTGGCCCGTGAGGTGGCAGAGCGGCTGGCGGCGGAGTAAGGTGAAGGCTGCATACTTTGAACAAGCGCAAGGAGCTCCCGATGAAATCGCTTGCCCGAGTACTCGGACTGGTGTTGCTGGCAGCTGTGCTGCTGGTGGTTGCCGTGTTGTTTTTCCTGACCCGGCTGTTTGACCCGAACGATTACAAGGAGCAGATCCAGCAGGCTGCCCGCGAGCAGGCCGGCGTCGAGCTGACCCTGGGTGGCGATATCGGCTGGTCGCTGTTCCCCTGGCTGGGAATCGAGCTCAAGCAGGTGGCCGTGGCGCCGCTGGGCGAGGACCAGTCGAGCCTCGCGGAGGTCGGTACCCTGGGGCTGGGCGTCGAGGTGCTGCCGTTGCTGCGCCGCCAGTTGCGCATGAGCGATGTGATCATCGACAGCGTGGTGCTGGACCTGCAGCGTGATGCCGATGGCAAGGGTAACTGGGAGCAACTGGGCAAGCCGGCTGGCGAGGCTGCCAGCAGCCGCCCGGCCGAGGCTGACGAACAGCCGACAGCGGCCAGACCACTGGATATCGCCATCGACAGTGTGCGTATCACCAATGCTCAGGTCAGCTATCGCGATGCCCAGGGCGGCCAGACCCTGCAGTTGCAGGATGTCAGCCTGAGCACCGGCGCGTTGATCGAGGGCAAGCCCTTCGAACTGGCCTTCCTTGGCCTGCTTAGCATGGAACAACCGGCGCTGCGTGCGCGCATCGACCTGAAATCGGTGGCGCAGTTCGATCTGGGCCTGCAGCGCTATCAGCTCAACGGACTGGACCTGAAACTGGATGCCAGTGGCGAGCCCTTCTCCGGGCGTGCGGTAAACCTGCAGCTGCAGGCTGATGTGCTGGCCGATCTGGCGGCGCAACTGCTGGATCTGGACCAGTTGCGGCTGTCGCTGGCGGATTTGCGCGGCAGCGGCAAGCTGCGCGTCAGCCAGCTGAACAGCGAACCGGCTCTTGCCGGTCAGCTGCAGCTGGCCGAGTTCGATGCGCGCAAGCTGCTGGCCGCCCTCGGGCAGGAGGTACCGGACACCGCTGATCCGCGCGCCCTGGAAAAGGTCGCCCTCAGCGCCCGCCTGACTGGCGGCAGTAACAGTCTGCTGCTGGAGGACCTGCAGCTGACGCTGGATGGCAGCCAGCTGAGCGGTGTGCTGGGAATCACCGATTTCAGCCGTTCCGCCCTGCGCGTCGAGCTCAAGGGCGATCAACTGGATCTGGACCGCTACCTGCCGCCGACTGAGGCTGGCACTGCTGCCAGCTCGGGTAGCTCTGGTAGCTCGGGCAGCACTGCCGGTCGCGGCGGCAGTCGCTCGGATGCGCCGCCTGAGCCCTGGAGCGATGAGCCGGTATTGCCGCTGGATCTGCTGGCCAAACTGGATCTGCAGGCGCGGCTGGAGCTGGGGCAGGTGCGTCTGACCGGGCAGGATATCCAGCAGTTCCTGCTGGCTGCCCGTGCCCGTGATGGTCGGGTGCGTCTGGAGTCGCTGAATGGTCAGGCGTTTGCCGGCAGCTTCAAGGCCAACGCCGACATCGACAGTCGCCAGACGCCGCTGACCATCAAGCTGAATGCCGAACTGGCCGGGATTGACGTGCTGGCGCTGCAGCGCGCCTACGAGGTAGCCGAACAGGTGCGCGGACGCATCAATGGCAACTTGCAGGCGCAGGTCGCCGGCAACAGTGTGAAACGCTGGACCGATACCCTGGGCGGCACGGCTTCCTTCGATATCACGGATGGGGCTCTGCTGGGCGTCAACCTGGAGCAGCAGCTATGCCGCGCCATTGCACTGGCCAACCGCAGCAGCATGGCCGAGCCGGTCGGCAGCGAGGACACGCCGTTCCGTAGCTTGTCCGGCAGCTTCCGCATGGCCAACGGCACCATCAGCGGCAATGACCTGCTGGTGGCCCTGCCGGGCATTCAGGCCAAGGGTCGTGGACAGATCGAGCTGCCGCCGCAGCGTATCGACTACCGGTTGGGGCTGCTGCTGGAAGGCGATACCCGAGAAATGCCGGATCCGGCCTGTCAGATCAATCGCCGCTATGTCGGCATCGAATGGCCGGTGCGTTGCCATGGCTACCTGCACAATGCGGCCAGTAGCTGTGGTGTGGATACCGACGGCGTAGGCCGGATTGCCGCGCAGCTGCTGGGCAGTGAGGCGCAGCGCAAGGTTGAGGAGAAGCTACAGGACCGGCTTGGCGAGCAGGCACCGGCAGTGCGTGATGCGATCCGCGGATTGCTCGGGCGGTGAGTGACAGGGACTTTGCCGGGGCCGTGCTGGACTGGTACGACCAGCACGGCCGCAAGGATCTGCCCTGGCAGCAGGACATCAATCCCTACCGCGTCTGGGTTTCGGAGATCATGCTGCAGCAGACCCAGGTGACTACGGTGATCCCGTATTTCCAGCGCTTTATGCAGGCGCTGCCAAGCCTGCCGGCGCTGGCAGCGGCCGACCCCGACGAGGTACTACACCTGTGGACCGGGCTGGGCTACTACAGTCGTGCGCGCAACCTGCAGCGTGCCGCGCAGATGGTGATGCAGCAACATGAGGGTGAGCTGCCGGCCAATCTTGACGCGCTGATCGCCCTGCCGGGTATTGGCCGCTCCACCGCCGGGGCAATTGCCAGCCTGTCAATGAACCTGCGTGCGCCGATTCTGGATGGCAACGTGAAACGGGTGCTGGCGCGCTACCACGCGGTGGATGGCTGGCCGGGCGAGGCGGCAGTGCAGGCGCGGCTGTGGCAGCTGGCTGAGCAGTACACCCCGGCACAGCGTTTCAACCACTACACCCAGGCGATGATGGATCTGGGCGCCACCCTGTGCAGCCGCAGCAAGCCGGACTGTGCACGCTGTCCGTTGCAGCGGGGTTGTCTGGCCTATGCCAGTGGCACCCCGGCGGCCTGGCCGCATTCGCGGCCGCGCAAGGCGCTGCCCGAGCGCAGTTGCCTGATGCCGTTGCTGGTCAATGCGGATGGTGATGTCTGGCTGCAGCGGCGGCCGGACGCCGGCCTGTGGGGCGGGCTCTGGTGTCCGCCGCAGTTCGAGGCGCAGGCGCAGCTGGATGACTGGCTGGCCGGGCAGGGTTGGGCGGTGTCCGCGCGCCAGCCACTGGAGCCACTGGAGCCACTGCGACATACGTTCAGCCACTTTCATCTGGATATCCAGCCGCTGCTGTTACGCATCGAGGCGCCGCCGGGCGTGGCCGAGGCCGGGCAGCTCTGGTATAACCTGCGCCAGCCAGGCCGACTGGGGCTGGCAGCGCCGGTCAGTCGGCTGCTGCAGCGCGCTGCCGCGCTGATCGATAACCACGCCTGAAGAGGAAAGGTCCATGACACGCATGGTGATGTGCCGCAAGTACCAGCAGGAATTGCCCGGACTGGAACGTCCGCCGTATCCCGGCCCGAAGGGCGAAGCGATTTTCCAGGATGTGTCGAAGCGCGCCTGGGAGGAATGGACTGCACACCAGACCATGCTGATCAACGAGCGCCGCCTGAACATGATGGACCCCGAGGACCGCAAGTACATCCAGCAGCAGATGGACAAGTTTCTCGCCGGCGAAGACTACGAAAAGGCCGAAGGCTACGTGCCGCCGAGCAATTAAGTGGCAACCACCTGAAAGCATGAAATATTTTTTGCGGGACGCTTGACAGTGCAGGGCACAAAACGTTTAATAGCGGCCCTGTCGCCCAGGTAGCTCAGTCGGTAGAGCAGGGGATTGAAAATCCCCGTGTCGGCGGTTCGATTCCGTCCCTGGGCACCATCTAAATCAAGCAGTTAGGCCGCATTCACTCGATGCGGCCTTTTTGCTTTCTGGGGTATGTAACGGCGGATGTAAGCGCATTTCCCGAAAGGTGCGCTTTCGATGTGGTTCTGTGCCAGCCTTAGGATCTGAATTTCTCTCGCCTGTGATGCCCGATAAATCTTGCTCAGCCGTTTTTTATAGGCGGGAAATATCGCGCCAGCTTTCGGCGCTGAATTACCCTCGCGTGCGTGGGGTGTAGAAAGCGAACTCCGTTGCTACTACCCCAAAACATGAATTTTGTGGGAACGAAAATCTAGCTCCCCCCGTCGTTCCCGCATAACCTTTGCCCTGAGCCTCAGATTACCCCCTCCCCCTGGTTGGGCTGCGGCAGGGTGCTGGCCGCCTGGAATCTTGCTGAGGCGCTTTTATTGGCGTGAAGGCGGGCCAGGCAGCATAGAGCTGGCGCGTGGGGTTTGAGTGGGGTTTGCCTGCCCTGGGTTGGGCTTTAATTCTGCCGGTCGGCAATGGCTGCGGGTGTGGCTTGCGCGTGTTGTGTCGGCATAACCTAGCCGGGCTGTTGCGCTTTTTCCTGGGCCTTCTCCTGCATTGCCGTTCTATGCCGTTCTATGCCGTTCCTTGTCGTTCTGAATAGCTGGAATAACGGGCAAGTAGGCGGGGGGATTAAACCCCCGCCATGCCGTTCCGTCGTTCTTTTCCTTAGGGGAACATCAATTCTGGAACAGCATTACCCACCCCCAGCCCGGCTAGGAAATAGCCCGTTTCGCGCTTGGCCGTTCCATGCCGTTCCGTTTTCATTGTTCGCCCTCCTGCGCTGTTTCTGGGGCTGGCGCTGGTGGCTTTTTCCAGTCTGGGGGGATCTCCAGCTTATGTGCCGGCAGCTCGCCGGTAGCTGTAAACGCCTCCCGTTCGGACTCCGTCAGAGCAACCAGAAAGCTGGGTTTGTTTCTTAGCCGGTCTGGGGCTGGTATCTCGACCTCATAAAGCCAGCCGTCTGCCAGCAGCGCATCAATGTTGCACCCGGTTGTTGTTGCATTGCCGCCTGCCTGGCTGCGTAGGGCTGACTTGTTGAGGCGCTGGCCTTGGGCAAAGGCATTGGCCACCAGTTGCATCAGGCGCTCTCTCAGGGCTTCCCTGTCGCGCTCCTCGTGTTCTGCCTTGGTCTGCTTGATACGCTCGGCCCGTCCCTTGTCTGGTGGGGTAGCGACTGCCCATCGAAGCGTCAGACTTTCCTCAGCGCCAAACCGATTTAGCGCCGTGATGGTTCGGCTATCGCTGCGAATCTCAAGCTCTGCCCATTCAGCTTCAAAGCGGGTTTTGCCGCGCATCAGCCAGCGGGTGCCGTTCTTTTCCTCATGCACCAGATACAGCACCTGATTGGCGTCTGCCTCAAAGGCGCTTGCGCCACGGGCTGTAATGGCCTCAGAGCGGCTTAGATTAGCCTTGGCGGTGTGTCCTACTATCCACACGGGCAAGCCTGCAAACTGCTGTTTCAGGGCTGCAATGGCTGCGCTAGCCTCGCTGTTGTCGTTCTCGTTCTCCAGGTGAATCGTGGCGGCCAGGGTGTCGATAACAACCAGCGGCAATAGCTCTGCTGTGTATTGCTGCCCATCCGCTCCGGTGCTGGTGATTGTCCGGCTGTAGTGCTCCCGGTAATACTCGCCAGCCAGTGCGACATAGCCCGCGCCAGCCCGCCGGGCTTCTACAACATGCAAGCGTTCCCTGATCCTGTCGGGCACCCCTCTGCCGCCGGGCCAGTCCAGGTGCTCCCCATAACCGGCAATAATCCGTCCTGCCTGGGCCGTGTCCTCAGTGATGTAAACAACATGCCGCCAGTGTTCCGGTGCAAGCTCATACTGCTGCGGATGAACCCCAGCAACGGCTAGGGATAGGGGGAGTATGGCCGTCGTTTTGCCTACCCCGTGGCCGCCTGCAATCATTACCACGCCTTCCGCAATGAAGCCCGGCAAAAGCCAGTTAGGCGGCTCTGGCTGCTGGCCTATATCGACAAAGCGGGTCAGGTGGTGCGGCTCTGGCGGCTCTGGCTGGCCGCCTGCTTGCGCTTCAGGGGCTGGCGTACTGTCCGTAACAGGCGGGGCGTTAAACGCCTCTGTCTTGCGCTGGCGCTCCAGCTCCTGCATGTATTCCCGCTGGCGCTGCTTCTGTCCGTCCTCGTCTAGCCGGTCCGCCTCCTCTTTGACCATGCGGGCAATGTCCCCGCCATATCTCAGGGCGCATAGAACGTCTGCAACATCGAGGGAGTGCCCGTCGTGGTTGTCGGCTGATAGCGGATCGCTGGGGCCGTGGTGGCTGTATATAACCTGCTTGCCGTCACGCTCTAGCAGCCTTACCCCTGCAATGCCGCTGGCGCTGGTGGGTGACAGATACAAGCCTTTGCCTTTGCGCTGGTAGCCATGCTGTACCAGCAGGTTGGGCATGTTATGCGCCTGCAAGATATGGCCAATTATTCCGGCCTGTTCTGTGTTGCAGGTGCGGGGCTTGTCCCTAGCCGTGCTGGCTGCCTTTTCCTCGGCTTTTTGCAGCTCCGCCCATCCTTGCGCGGCTTCCTGAATGAAACAGCTTTCCCCGTCGTCAGCGTGTAGCCATTCCCAAGATTCCCCAAGCTGGTCTATGTACTCATAAGGGGCGCTTGGGTGCAGCTTGTTGGGGGCGTAAAACCCCTGCTGCTTGCGGGCCTGTGCTGCGTCTGTCGTCAGTGAGTAGGCGATACCTGCCGAAAGCTCGGCGGCGGTGTCTGCGTCTACTGGCGCGGCGAATGGCACAACCACTTTCCAGCGGGGCGCGGCTGGCTCCCCGTTCTTCTCCTGCATGTGGTGGCTGCTGGTGAAGGCAAGGTAACAAACATCAAAACCAGCCGGGCCATATAGCGTGCGTATATCACCTGCCGTCCGGCTGTCGTGGTCGTGGTCGATAATCACGGCTGCAAACATTGCTCGCTGCGCTGCGTCGGCTGTTTTGCGCTGACTCTCAAAGGGGGTAATCAGGGCTGACTCGCCTTTGGGGCCAATAGTTGGCTGCTCTGCCATTGCCACCAGTTCGGCTAAGGTGATGAACCTTGCCGCTGTGGTTGCGCTGTGGCTATCAAACAGGCTTAGCCGTGCTGGGGGCGGTAGGGTTGTTGTTCTGCCGTCCTGATTCACTGCAAAGGGTAGGGCTGTCATTCTGAACCCTCCCCACGGCGTGCCCGCCATGTGTAATAGGTGCAGGCCAGCATCATGCAAGCCAGCCAGAATGCTGTGGTGGTGGTCATTGCAGAAACTCCCGCGCTTTGGCTCTATCCTGTTTGGTCAGGTAGTAAAGCCCGTACCAGCTGGCCTCTCCGTCGCGTGTGGTGCAGTTCACACGCTCGCAAGGAATCTCTAGGTCAAGGCGATTGCGTAGCTGGCTAACATAGTGGGGGCCGTTACTGGCTGGCGCTATGCGGTCGGCTTCCTCTCGTGTGATCCCTTCATGCCGACTTAGCAAGGCTAGAAGTAGCCGCTTCATGCGCGGGGGTATGGTATGCTGCGGGCGTGTGTTGAGGCTCTGGGCTGTTTGGTCTGGGGCCTTTTTTTTGCTCATTGTTTAGCCCTCTACACCTAGTACGCGCTTAATCTCAGCGACTGGCCAAGCCAGCCGGCCATGCACGCGAACAGGCCGAACCGGGCCATTCTCTTTGCATGCCCATATGTGCAGGGTCTGCACTTTCCGGTCTAGGTAGTAGGCTGCTGCTGCTGTGCCTATCGTGGGGCGGGTTTCCTGGTCTAGCGGGGGGAATACTGGCGCGATTCGCTCAGGGAAGCATGCGGCGGCTGTTTCTGTCTGCTGGGTATGGATTGTGCTTGCCATTGGCTGAATCTCCTTCCGATTCATTGAACAATGGCGGCAGGTTGCTGATTCCTGATTGGTTATATAAGTTTGTTATTTGGGCCAATATCATAAACCCCAGCGGTTGCCGGGTCGGCGTTTAATGGCGTTGATAACGCGAACATAGAAGCAGCGGAAATACTCTTTTGCCAAGGCTTCCATTATCTCGGTTTCTCTCTCTCCGGCGTTCCCTTCCTTTTTGGGAAAATATTCCTGTAAAACATCTTTAGGTGTTGTCGGCACCCAGCCGGGGTTTGTTAGTGTGTGCTTCCAATAATGAAAGCTCCGGTAAAAGTTGCTTGAAAAGTTGTCCTGGTCAGGCTTTCGAACGTTCCAAATCGTGTACACCTGTTCCGCTGATAGTGCGATGCGCTTGGCCACTAACCCGCAAGCTGTTTCTGCTTCAATATCCCCTTTGATGGGGTATCCCATTTCGTTTAGCTCATGCACCGCTTGGCAAATGCACCTGTCTCTCGCAACAACAGCGGGTGATTTTTTCCGGCCTCTGCCTTTGATGCCTTTCCCCCGTGCAGCTTCGGCAATGATTCGGGCGGCCTCCGGATTTCTCAGAATGGCCGGGTTCCCCTGTTCTAGCTGAAACAAAAGCGGCTCGATTACACCAAAGCTGTGAAGATCCTCCAGAGCCTCGCGAACGGGACTATCTTCGAACCGGGCTATATCATCCGGCGTTATTTCTGATAGTTCGCTGGTGCCGTCAGAGTGTTTTGTGTACCTCCTCGGAATCCGGATATCAACTGGATTCCAACCGCCGGAAATGTAAGTTAGCCGGCTTAGTGTGTGGTCTTTCTTAGCCATGCTCACGCCTCCCTGCCTGCTACCACGCGCAAACCGCCGTGCTGTTGGTTCCGGTCAAAGGCGATACCTGCTTGCTCCAGAATCCACGCCTCAAAGCGGGCATGATGCACTGCCAACAAATCCAGCTCCCTTACCCGGTAGTGTTTTTCGGCTGTGGCGCTGGGCTTGTGCCCCTGTATCTGTGCAATCACGCCTGCTGGTATCTCCAGCCATTCGGACAGACTGCCGAAGGATCGGCGCAAGCCATGCAGGCTCAGGCCGTCAATGCCGGATATGCGGGCAACGTCACCCATGCGCTGCCGTGGCGGATTGATTGGCTGGTTCAAGGTGGCGCTTGAAAAAACCCATTCGCTGCGGCGGGGTAGGCTGGCCAGCAAGTGCCGGACATAGGGGGTCAATGGAATGTCCCGTGTGCCGTCCTTGCCACCTTTGGATTCGTCCTTATCGCGTAGGGTGATGCTGCCCCACTGCTCGTTAATGTCTGCCCATTTGAGCGCCAGCAATTCGCCGGGCCTTGCGCCAGTCAGTAGCATGGCCTGCAAGTAGGCGCTTATCGTCGGGCTGCTCACTCCCTGGGCTGCTTGGAAAAAAGCTGCAATCTGCCCTTTGCGTATCGCGTCCTGCTTGGCTTTGGGGGTGCCTAATGATTCGCGGGCTTTCTTGCTGTCGGCGGGGTTGTCTTGCACCAGTGCCCTGTATTGGTTCTGGGTTCCGCACCATGCAAGAAAAGCCTTAAGCAGTCGCCAGCCTAGCCGGGCTGTGGTTGGGCGGGCCTTGCCTTCACGGGCTGCCCATCGTTCGATTGCCTCCGGGGTCAGCTCGGCTAGGCGCTTATTCATGAAGCAGAACAGCGGGCCTGCAATTGCGGGCTTTCCTGCTTTGGTAGTGCCCGGCGGCCTAACCTGTTTCTCGTGGTCTTTTCTGTGGTGTTCTCCCCAGTGTGGGGCGCGTGCTTTGGTGTATGCCTGCCATGCCTCGGCAAAGGTGACTGCTTCAGATTCCCGCTTGGCCTTGGCTGCCTTAGCTTTGGCAAGCTGCTGGCGCTTGCTTTCTCGCGGGTCGCTGCCCTCATCAATCAGGCGCTGCAATTCCCGCGCTTTGGCCTGTGCGGTGGGTATATCCCATGCGGTAGGGCTGCCAATCGTGATGCGTACAGACTTGCCTTGGTAGCGGCTTTGAAATATAAAGGCCGGCTTTCCGGTAGGGGTGGCACGCAAACCAAGGCCGGGCGCTGTGGTGTCCCACAAGAAAGCCTGTTGTTTGTCTGCTGGGCATGTAAAATCGGCAATTCGTTTTGCGGTGAAAGCCACTTTAGCCATGCTGGTGCCCCTGCTGGTGATTGTTTACATGTAAGCATGTAATGGCGGATGTAAGCAGAAATGTAAGCAAAATGGGCAAAATGTAATCAATGCCTATCAATGCCCGGTCTGTGGATATTCTGCTGCAAGCATTGATTTTAGTGGGTTTGCTCAAGGTTTATCAAGCAAGCAAAAGCTTCAAAGGTGCGGATTGAAAATCCCCGTGTCGGCGGTTCGATTCCGTCCCTGGGCACCATCTTTGAAGCCCGCTGGCTTTCACCAGCGGGCTTTTTTGTTTTCCGGATGGCGCAGCGTACACATTTTGCCGTGGCTTGCCCGTCGTGACTGCAAGTCGGTTCTTGGTCATGGGCTGTCGCTGTGCTAGCTTTCCCGCTGTTATGACGGGAAAGTTGCAGATGGATCTGTCGAGCTACCCGATTGCGCGGTTCAACTGATGGGTGCCAGTGGGCTCCCAGGTGGAAAGGCAACGATGACCCCCCCTGCTCTGGAAGTGCGTGACCTGCACAAGCGTTATGGCGACCTTGAAGTGCTCAAGGGCGTTGATCTGCTGGCGCGTGACGGTGACGTGATCTCCATTCTCGGCTCTTCCGGTTCTGGCAAGAGCACCCTGCTGCGCTGTATCAATCTGCTGGAAAACCCGCATCAGGGTCAGATCTTCGTTGCTGGCGAGGAACTGCGGCTGAAGCCGGCGCGTGATGGTGCGCTGGTGGCTGCCGACAACCGGCAGATCAACCGGCTGCGGGCCAATGTCGGCTTCGTATTCCAGAGCTTCAACCTGTGGCCGCACATGAGCATTCTCGACAACATCATCGAGGCGCCGCGTCGGGTGCTGGGGCAGAGCAAGCAGGATGCGATTGCCGCCGCCGAGGTGTTCCTGCAGAAGGTTGGCATCTACGACAAGCGCCATGCCTTTCCTGCACAGCTTTCCGGTGGTCAGCAGCAGCGCGCTGCGATTGCCCGTACCCTGGCCATGCAGCCACGGGTGATTCTGTTTGACGAGCCGACCTCGGCCTTGGACCCGGAAATGGTCCAGGAAGTGCTCAGCGTGATCCGTGCGCTGGCCGAGGAAGGGCGTACTATGCTGTTGGTGACCCACGAAATGGGCTTTGCCCGTCAGGTTTCAAGCCAGGTGGTGTTCTTGCACCAGGGCCTGGTGGAGGAGATTGGCACGCCCGAACAAGTGTTTGAGCGCCCGCAATCGGAGCGCTGCAAGCAATTCATGTCCAGTCACAGGTAAGGAGCAGTAACCATGCAAAAGTACAAGAAGATTCTGCTGGCCGGCGCGGCCGCCATGCTGGTCAGCCTGGGTGCGCAGGCTGCCGACAAGCTGCGTATCGGTACCGAGGGCGCCTACCCTCCGTTCAATGAAATCGACAGCAGTGGCACCGCAGTAGGCTTTGATCTCGATATCGCCCACGCGCTGTGCGAGAAGATGGGCGCCGAGTGCTCGGTGGTTACCTCTGATTGGGATGGCATCATTCCGGCCCTGAACACCCGTCGTTTTGACTTCCTGATCGCTTCCATGTCGATCACTGAGGAGCGCATGCAGGCGGTCGACTTCACCGAGCCCTACTACACCAACAAGCTGCAGTTCGTGGCGCCCAAGTCGGTGAACTTCCAGGTTGACGAAGCAAGCCTGAAGGGCAAGACCATCGGTGCCCAGCGTGCGACCATCGCCGGTCAGTGGCTGGAAGACAATCTGGGCAAGGTGGTGCGTGTGCGCCTGTATGACACCCAGGAAAACGCCTACCTCGACATGGCTGCCGGCCGCATCGATGGTGTACTGGCCGACAACCTGGTGCAGTACGAGTGGCTGCAGAGTGCCGCTGGCCAGAATTTCGAGTTCAAGGGTGAGCCGGTGTTCGACAACGACCGTATCGGCATCGCCGTGCGCAAGGGCGACCCGCTGCGCGAGCGTCTGAACAAGGCGCTGGCCGAGATCGTCGAGGACGGCACCTACGAGAAAATCAACGCCAAGTACTTCCCCTTCAGCATTTACTGATCCGGTGAGCCGGGCCCTGCGGGGCCCGGTACCGCAGGAACTCCATGTTCGATTTGCACGGTTTCGGCCCGGCCCTGGTTGAAGGGACCTGGATGACCATTCGCCTGTCACTGGCCTCGGTAGCCCTGGGTCTGGTGTTCGGCCTGCTGGGTGCCAGCGCGAAGATTTCCGACAACCGCCTGCTGCGCGGTTGCGGTGGTTTCTACACCTCGGTGGTGCGCGGTGTGCCGGAAACCCTGTGGGTACTGATGGCCTATTTCGGCACAGTGTCGCTGATGAACTGGATTGGCAGTTATTTCGGCAACCCGCACCTGACCCTCAGTCCCTTTGTTGCCGGAACCCTGGCGCTGGCACTGTGCTTCGGTGCCTATGCCACCGAAGTATTCCGCGGCGCGCTGCTGTCTATCCCGCCGGGACAAAAGGAAGCCGGGCAGGCGCTGGGCCTGTCGAATGCGCGGATCTTCTGGCGCATCACCCTGCCGCAACTGTGGCGGGTGGCACTGCCGGGGCTTGGCAATCTCTACCTGATCCTGCTCAAGGACACCGCGCTGGTATCGCTGATCACCCTCGACGAGATCATGCGCAAGGCCCAGGTTGCAGCCAACGCGACCAAGGAGCCGTTCACCTTCTACTTTGCCGCCGCGCTGATCTATCTCGCGCTGACGGTGATCATCATGGCCGCCCTGCACTGGTTTGAGCGGCGTGCCAACCGTGGTTTCACGAGGACCGAGCTATGACCCTGGGCGAACGCTGGGAATTGCTGGTCCGCTGGGCGCCGCAGCTGCTAGAGGGCACACTGGTGACCCTGCAGCTGGTCGGGATTGCCGTGGTGGTTGGCCTGATTCTGGCGATTCCGCTGGGGCTGGCCCGCGCCTCGCGCCACTGGTACATCCAGGCGCTGCCCTACAGCTACATTTTCTTCTTCCGTGGCACGCCGCTGCTGTTGCAGCTGTTTCTGGTCTATTACGGGCTGTCGCAATTCGAGATGGTGCGCCAGAGCGCGCTCTGGCCGTGGCTGCGCGAGCCCTACTGGTGTGCCCTGCTGACCATGACCCTGCACACCGCCGCCTATATCGCCGAGATCCTGCGTGGCGCCATCCAGGCGGTGCCGCCGGGTGAGGTCGAGGCGGCACGCGCACTCGGCATGTCGCGGCGCCAGGCGCTGCAGTACATCATCCTGCCGCGCGCCATCCGCATCGGCCTGCCGGCCTATGGCAACGAGATCATCCTGATGCTCAAGGCCAGTGCAGTGGTCTACACGGTGACGCTGATGGACATCATGGGCGTGATCCGCACCATCAACTCGCGTACCTACCAGTACGAAATGTTCTTCCTGGTCGCCGGCCTGATCTACCTGATCATCACCCTGCTGTTCACCTGGCTGTTCCGCCGCCTGGAGATCTGGCTCAAGGTGGACGCCAGTCGCAAACGCTGACATGGACTTCGCCGCGCGCTTCGCCGCGCTGGATGCCTGGCTGGCCGAGTACCAGCCGGTCTGGCGCGCCAAACCCTTCGAACATCTGCAGCTGCCCTGGGAAGCCGACTGGCCGGCACTCGCTGCCGAGCTGCGGCAACTGCCGCTGGCGCACAGCGAGCACCTGCACAACCAGCCGTGGCAGTTGCAGGCGGCCGAGCCCTTTGCCACGCTGGCAGC
This sequence comes from Halopseudomonas yangmingensis, assembly GCF_900114825.1. Classification (GTDB taxonomy): domain Bacteria; phylum Pseudomonadota; class Gammaproteobacteria; order Pseudomonadales; family Pseudomonadaceae; genus Halopseudomonas; species Halopseudomonas yangmingensis. The sequence goes on from NZ_FOUI01000010.1 coordinate 100,858, forward strand.
CCAGGCGCTGCAGTTCAGCCAGCTGCCGGACTGGAGCGGCGACACACCGGCAGAGCTGCCGGAACTGCTGTCGCGGCATATTCCCGGACGCAAATGGCAGCAGATCACTCGCTTTGCCGCCGGCAGCCTGACGCGCTGGCAGCAGCCGACCCGCCACTGGCTCGACTGGTGCGCCGGCAAGGGTCATCTGGGCCGGCTGCTGGCCTGGCAAACCGGGCAGCCGCTGCTGTGCCTGGAGCATGATCCGCAGCTCAACCGCGCAGGTAGCGAGCTCAGCCAGCGCCTTGGCGTAACGGCCGAACACTGCGACGCCGACGTGCTGCAGCCCGCCAGCTGGGCGCTGCTGCAGCCGCAGCATTCGGTAGTGGCATTGCACGCCTGTGGCGAACTGCACCTGGCCCTGCTGCGCCAGGCCGCCGCCCAAGGTTGCCGGCAGCTGGCGTTGTCACCCTGCTGCTACAACCGTATCAGCGGCCCGCACTACCAGCCGCTGTCACAGGCCGCCAGTCACGCCAGCCTGCAGCTGGATACCGAAGACCTGCGCCTGCCGCTGCAGGAAACCGTCACCGCCGGGCAGCGTGTGCGCCGCCTGCGTGACACTTCGATGGCCTGGCGACTGGCCTTCGACCTGTGGCAGCGCGAGGCACGCGGCAGCGACAGCTACCTGCCCACCCCGTCACGCCCGGAAAGCGCACTGACACTGGGTTTTGCCGCGTTCTGCCTGGATCTGGCCGCGCATCACCAGCTGCAGCTGCCGGCACCGGCCGACTGGCAGCAACTGGAACAGCGTGGCTGGCAACGCCTGCAACAGGTGCGCGGGCTGGAACTGCTGCGCGCACTGTTCCGCCGCCCACTGGAAATCTGGCTGCTGCTGGATCGCGCGCTGTTCCTGCAGGAGCAGGGCTACCGGGTGCAGCTCGGTACCTTCTGCCCCAGCCAGCTAACCCCGCGCAATTTACTGCTGCTGGCCGAGCGCGACTGAGCAGTCGCTGTTCCATCCGCAGGCTGCACACCTGTTCTTCACAGAGTTATCCACAGAAAGTGTGCGCCGGGCGTTATCCCCGACAACTGTGCACAAGTGTGTGGGTGACTGCCCGGTAACTTCACAAAAGCCAGCAACGGCGCGGCCTGCAGGCAATTGAGCAGAAAACGAACAGTGCGGCTGTGCATTGGAAAACAAGGAGTTGCGGGGGATATGTCAAGCGCTACGGGAAAAAACATTCACAAGCAGGGTTGTGACTTTTCTACCGTCGTCAAGCGCTTCATGATGCTTTACAGAAGCCGCAGGCCCTATATAATGCAGCCCCATGCCGGTATAGCTCAGCTGGTAGAGCAACTGACTTGTAATCAGTAGGTCCCGGGTTCGACTCCTGGTGCCGGCACCATATAGATCAATGACTTAGGCCCGCCTCCGCTGCGGGCCTTTTTCATTTTCGGCTTCAGGGTACCGTTTCAGGTACCGTTTCCCCGAAGAAAATTTTTTTTAAAGTGAAAATAGCCACCATTTCAGCAAACGCTGGCTGCGCAACTCGTATTTTATAGGGGCTCCCTTACAAGCAAGGAGTCACTCATGGATAAACACACCAAATCAGATTTTTCCCGCCAGCCATCCCCGCAAGCCTTGGGGCGCAAATCACCCCTGCCTAACGAAGTGTTGCGAACGTCTGACGAGGTTTGCCTGATACTGAATATCAGTCGCCAGACGCTCTGGCGGATGATCAAGCTGAACCCCTCTATTCCTGGGCGCTATCAGGTAGGACGGTCGGTACGTTGGTCTGAACGAGAATTGATGCAATGGTTGAGCAAGAGGAATACCAAGCATTGATTTCCCTGATGCCCCAAGGACGGGGCAGCTTCAATCCTCAACGTTGCTGCACGCTCACTCGCATATCTGACCCAGCACCTTCAGCCCGAAACTTCCATCGGCAGGGATCAAACTGGAAGTCCATATTCAATCGCACAAATAGCCTGTCGTACGGCGCGTGCACCAGCCTCGGTTGTCAGCAGTTCGATCGGCCTCTCATTGGACAACACCATATTCGGTGTCGTTAGCCAGTGGAGCGCAGCTTCGTGATTCTCATCGTGCAGCTCCAATAGCGCATCGAGGATCTCAACAAGGCGACAGAAAGTCTCACCGGCCCGCAAGGTCATCACAGTGTTGCCGGAGAATTCGGCGACCCATTCGGCGACCTGAGCTGGCGATCTGCCAAGAATACTTGCCAGATCAGAGATCAATGAAACAGGCAGACCCGAAAGTACAGCAACGTGAAGAGAGTAGTGACCTTTCGGCAAAGCCAGCTTTTCGTGGAGATTATCCATAACAGCCTCTCGAATAGTGCGCCTTCTTGCGTCGGGGCAGATCAGATAAACACCCAACCGGAAGACAGCTCGGCAGAACAATGAATCACTCGCGTGCATCGCACGCTTTTCCGCGGGGTAGTTTACTTGCCTGTTTTTTCGGTGCCGTATTTCTTGTCGAGGCGCTTAGCTACAAACAATCCAATGATGGTGGCCAAGCCAAGTGCGCCGATGATGGCTGCTGTTGCGTAGACAACGGTCATTTTCACTCTCCCAATCAGGTGCCGGGAACCAGCAGTACTTAAGCTAGCACAGGATGTATAGATCCCAAGCTGCTGCCAGCAGCCAGGCCGCTGTCGACGTGATGCGCGCCTGTAACTTGACCGGCTCCTTCTCCAACGGAAAACCAAAGGGGCGACCTGCTTTGTCGCATGAGGGTATATCTTGTCAGAGCAGGGCAGAGGGAACCCGCATGGCGCTGATTGATTGCACAAATTGTGGACGGCGGATCACTGATCAGGCGGTTTCCTGTCCGGACTGCGGCGTGGAAATGACAAGACCTGTTTGCGGGGGCCCATGATAGGTATGTGCGGTGATGTTGCTGAGTTGCGGATGGTGAATTGCACTGAGCCCCATTGACGCCCCATCATTCAGGCCAAGCGGTCTTCTCGAAAGCTTCTGTGATTCAGCGATCTGACTAAGGGCAAGGCTACCACTCATGCAGGAGCATAACTCCCCAATTCTCGTGGTTGACCTCGAAGCTACCTGCTGGGATGCAGCTACTCCAGAGGGCGGGACGCAAAGTATTCACACCATGGAAATCATCGAGATTGGCTGCGTGCTGACCAATCGGCTTGGCACTGTTCTGGATACGCGCTCGTTCATCGTGCGGCCTGAACGCCAGCCCATTCTCAGCGAGCTCTGCATTGCACTGACACAAATCACGCAAGCCGTGGTGGATAACGCGACACCGCTAAAGGACGTTATTGATCAAATGAACGCCTGGCTTGAAGGTACGGAAACGGTTGCCCTCTGGGGCAGCTGGGGCAACTACGATCTGAACCAGCTGACAGCACAATGCGCCCTCGATAATGCCGATTCGCAACTACTGAACCTGCCACACCTAAACTTGAAGAAGCTCTGGCGACGCACCACCAGACAGCGCAAGAAAACCAGCCTTGCCTATGCGCTGGCTTATCATGAGCTGGCGTTTGACGGCCAGCCCCACCGTGGGGTTGACGATGCGTGGAACATCGCCCGCTTAATGCCATTTTTAGACTGGTCGCTGCAGGATGAGCTGGTTAGCAATCCGGCCGACCCAGCGATTCACAACCCACGACAGAAAATCCGATGAAACTTGTTTGCATCTCCGACACGCACAGCATGCATCACAGCATTTGTGACATTCCAGATGGGGATGTGCTGATCCATGCAGGTGACAGTCTTGGTCAGGGCACGCTGGACAATGTTGTTGAGCTCAATGATTGGCTGGGCACATTGCCCCACCGGTACAAAATCGTTATTGCCGGCAACCACGACTGGGTATTTCAGGACAGCCCGGAGCAGGCGCGCGAAGCACTCAGCCATGCGATTTACCTTGAAGACAGCGGCATTGAAATTGAAGGCGTTCGTTTCTGGGGCTCACCCTGGACACCTACATTCTGGAACTGGGCATTTATGTTAGATCCGGGCCAGCCGTTGTACGATGCCTGGTCGCGCATCCCTGACAACACGGACGTGCTTATTACCCACGGCCCGCCGAGGGGTATCGGAGATGAGGTTGCGCTGGGACTGGGGCCCAGAAATGTTGGGTGTGCCGAGCTTATGCAGCGTATTGACAGGCTGTCCCTCAAAGCCCATGTCTTTGGGCATATTCACGAAGGCTATGGCATCTATCAGCGTGGGCCGCTCACCCTGATCAACGCCAGCACCTGCAACGCGCAATACCAGCCCATTAACCCACCAATAGTGCTGAATCTGGCCAGCCGTATCTAGGCTCACGGTAGCGGTTCCGACGCGCTCTGCGACTCACTGCTCATCGAAACCGTCGGGTATTCTTGCCCTGCGACCAGGCAGCAGCGCCTGCGAGAGTGGCTTTTGCACGGCTGTTGAGTCCGGAGGGTCCTCTGTATGGCTGAGGGCTGCTGTGGCGCCGCACCACTCAGTCCTTGAAATAGTTGTCGTGTTCGACCAGACCGAACGGAGCGTCAGGTTTGATCGCCTGATCGGATTCTTCGTCGAACAAATGCTCAACCATCCGCTGACGTCCCAGTCCCGACAGGGTGCTGAAAAAGCAGCCCTCGCACAGGTGGACCTCATAGCGTTCACCATCATGCTGCGAACCATAGCCCCAGTGGGCTGAGAGCACGCCAAACTGTGCAGGTGTACCGGGTTTTGTGGTGGAGGTGCCGCATACATCACAGAGCACATCGGTAGTGATCGGAACGTTTTGTGTCTCGACGATTTTCATGGGGCCTCTCCCGCGTATTGCGTTGTCAGCGATGATAGCGCATGGCAGGCTGCTGCTTTGGGCGAGCCATCGCGCATTTTACGTTTGGCTTCCAATAAATCGATTCACGGATCAAGAGACCTTCAGTGACCATGGACAGCCTTACCCTTGGGGAAATTTTCAACTATGCGGCCTTTGTTGCAGAGGTCAAGCGGTTACAGTCGATGATGGGGCACAACATCGGCGGAGCCCCCTGAGCCACTGCTAAAAGGTCATGCCTCGCTGCGGTTGACCTGTTGCTGCTCTCTCGTCAGAATGCTGGATATTAAACCAGTCTTAGGTGCAGGTCTTTGGGATCGTAACCAACGTGGTTCGGTCGCTGAAGCGCGGAGGGCAGGGATGACGTTTGGGCCTGACGTTTCCTTCGTAACGGTAAGGCGACGATTTGATTTTCGCAGCATTGAAGTCGGACGCTGGGTGACACCGCAGGAGCGGGACCGCGCAGCAGGCAAGTTCTATCAGGCCCTGTGTGACCTGATGAGCATCCTGCGCGGCCCGGAAACGCTGATTTCACTGCGCAGCACGCTGGGGTTGCAGTATGGCATCGGTGGCAGGCCCGGCGTGGCAGCGCACTACCTGCCCGCGACACGGCAACTGGCACTGGCCAAAAATGCCGGTGCAGGCAGTCTGGCGCATGAATGGTTTCATGCCTTTGATCATCACATGGGCAGCAAGGTCTATCCGAATGCCGGGCAGGCCTGCTTTGCTTCCAGTGCTTGGCTGAACAACGACGACACCAGCTCCCATCCACTGACGGCGCTGCTGGGCACCTGCTACCAGACCATTCTGCTGAACGAGGATGGCACAGCGCCCAGTGTGCTGTTCAAAATCTCCCAAGCGACAGACCGCCAGTTGAAGACCATCTACTACGCCAGACCGGAAGAGCTGTGCGCCCGCGCATTTGAAGCCTTCATCGAAGACAGTCAGCCACGAAACCGGTTTCTGGTGAACGGAACCCGTCACTCCGACGAAGCCAGAGCAGGACTCTATCCGCAGGGCGAGCATCGGCGGCGAATCAACGAATCCTTCGAGTGCTACTTTGCTGCTCTGGGTGCTGCGCTGCACCGCGAGCAGGCCAAAGCCGGGTGAGCCGAATGCACAAACCGGTTTACGCACTGGTCGACTGCAATAATTTCTACGCCTCCTGCGAAAAGCTGTTTCGCCCGGACCTGCGCCATACCCCGGTTGTCGTGCTGTCGAATCTGAGCGGGCTGGATCAGGTCGTGTCTTTCGAGTATTTCGGTCGGCAAGTCAGAGCCACCATCCAGCACAACATAGGAGTGCCGGTATGTGTGGGCATCGCACCGACGCGTACGCTGGTCAATCATGCGGCGAAGAAATACCCGGCGACTGGCGGTGTGGTCGATCTGACCGACCCTGCCAGGCAAAGGCGCTTGATGGCGCAGGTAGTGGTTGAGAGCGTATGGGGTGTTGGATGAAAACTCAGCGTAAAGCTTCAGGCCATGGGCATAGGCACGGCATTGCAGTTGGCCGATGCTGATCCGGCAACGCTGAGAAAAAAGTTCTCTGTGGTTCTGGAGTGCACCGCCCGCGAGCTCAACGGTATTGCCTGTGTGCCGTGGGAGGATGTTCCACCGGCAAAGCAGCAGATCATGTGCTCCCGGTCCTTTGGTCAGGCTTTGCAAAAGCTCAGCGAACTGGAAGAGGCAGTAACACATTTTGCGGCGCGTGCTACCGAGAAACTGCGCGGTGGGGGACAGTATGCCGGAGCGCTGATGGTGTTTATCCGAACCAATCCGTTCAAGGCCAGCGCACCGCAATACTCGAGCAGTGCAAGTGTGAGACTTGTCACACCCAGTCACGACACACGGGTGATTGTGCAGCAGGCGTTGAACCTGCTCAGACCGATGTACCGGGATGGTTTTGATTACGCCAAGGCCGGCGTCATGTTGGGAGACCTGGTCAGAGAATCAGGCAATCAGGGGGATCTGTTTGGCAGTACTGCGGGGCAGACAGCAGATTCAGCCAGATCCAAGCGCCTGATGGCCGTGATGGATGCGATAAACAAAAAGTACCGGTAAGCCGCATACATAGCCAGAGAGGCAGGACCTGCCGCCTATGCGATGCGCCGTGGGCATCTGTCGCCGGCGTATACGACAGACTGGGAGGCCTTGCCGTGGGTGAAGTGATGATCTATGGCCTAAGCGCAGCTGTAATAAACTATTTATCCGGCACGACCTGCCGCATGCAGGCTAGGGAGCGGAGTGTTTCAAACAACCAAATATTGTGATTGGCAAATCAACGTCCAAGGTTTGCTAGGATGTTCGCATGACAAAGATTCAACTCAACTTTAGCGATCGGGATACGTTGCCCGAGTTAATGGAACGCAGAGCACAGGAACTCGGCATCACTGTTGAGCAGCTGATCAAACGGTTCATTTGCGTCGGCATGCAGAGCTATGACGAAGATGCCGGCCCAACCATTCCTGGAGAAACCCTTGAGGACTTCCTTGTTAAGAATGGGCTGGTAAAAGACTGAGTTAATAGCTGGTTTTATAGTCTGTTTTCGGCGTGATTTCCGGTTGGCGCCCTCCAGCTGAGCGATGAAAGCTTGCTGCACTCACTCATGTTCTTCATTGATTGCGCTACCGAACCGAATCAACCTGAGCGAGTGTACTGCTCGTTACTCATATTTCTGAGCTGCCTATCCGGCAGTGCAGTGGCAGGCTTTGGATAGTGCCGCCTTGGGCTATTTCTGAGCTGCCTATCCGGCAGTGCAGTTTTTCGCATGGGTTAACCAATGGTCGATTATTTTCTGAGCTGCCTATCCGGCAGTGCAGATTGCGCATGACGCAGCGATAACGGCGGTCAATTTCTGAGCTGCCTATCCGGCAGTGCAGGGATTGCGGTCAAGGTCGGCCTGCTCGATGAATTTCTGAGCTGCCTATCCGGCAGTGCAGCCTTTCAGTGAGCGCAGATGGCAGGCGCATGTTTTCTGAGCTGCCTATCCGGCAGTGCAGCACCGGGCCGGTATGTGGTGCGTGTCGACATATTTCTGAGCTGCCTATCCGGCAGTGCAGCTTTGCGCGGGAAAACTTCACCGGCTTGCCTTTTTCTGAGCTGCCTATCCGGCAGTGCAGCCGGCACTACGCTGTATGAGTCGCTGGATATCTTTCTGAGCTGCCTATCCGGCAGTGCAGATCTACACCGGGACTACACGCGCCGTGCTGTTTTTCTGAGCTGCCTATCCGGCAGTGCAGTAAGCGCTTGATCCCTTTAAGTTATTTGGTCGTTTCTGAGCTGCCTATCCGGCAGTGCAGCCGGTCACCGGCGAGATTCTCGCCGGGCAGCTTTTCTGAGCTGCCTATCCGGCAGTGCAGGCCGGCGCCCTGGTATGTGCAGCCGCCGTAATTTTCTGAGCTGCCTATCCGGCAGTGCAGCCGGATCAGCACGTCACGCTCGGCGTCGTAGTTTTCTGAGCTGCCTATCCGGCAGTGCAGTTGTTCACCAATCTGGACGTGGTATCCATGGATTTCTGAGCTGCCTATCCGGCAGTGCAGGGGTTGACGTTCTTGAGGTTGACATCCGCCAATTTCTGAGCTGCCTATCCGGCAGTGCAGGTTGTCCATCACTCACCCCCTTGCTTGCGGTGTTTCTGAGCTGCCTATCCGGCAGTGCAGGTCGCAGCCGACAAGGCGCGGATAGCGGAATTTTTCTGAGCTGCCTATCCGGCAGTGCAGGGCAGGTCGCCGCGCTTGATCTGCTCCCGGATTTTCTGAGCTGCCTATCCGGCAGTGCAGGGGGCAAGAGGTGCAGGCACCTCATATGGCCTTTTCTGAGCTGCCTATCCGGCAGTGCAGAGACCCGCGCCGAAGTGGCGCTGATTGAGACTTTTCTGAGCTGCCTATCCGGCAGTGCAGAAACCGAGGCAGTGCTGTACCGGATCAGCGATTTTCTGAGCTGCCTATCCGGCAGTGCAGGAGAAGCCGTGCCGGGCACACCTGACCCATGATTTCTGAGCTGCCTATCCGGCAGTGCAGCGTGGCAAGGGCTTACCGGCCCGCGCTGCGGTTTTCTGAGCTGCCTATCCGGCAGTGCAGCATGACGGCACCCCCGCAGGAGTTCATGATTTTTTCTGAGCTGCCTATCCGGCAGTGCAGTTCACGTTGACATACTCCTTACTGACATCGATTTTCTGAGCTGCCTATCCGGCAGTGCAGGTGGTGAATGATGCCCATTAGCACCCGCGCATTTTCTGAGCTGCCTATCCGGCAGTGCAGGTAGGCCCAATTCGCAATACTTCCATCGGTCTTTTCTGAGCTGCCTATCCGGCAGTGCAGTCTGGCAGTTCGAGCGCGGCGGCGGTGTCGTTTTTCTGAGCTGCCTATCCGGCAGTGCAGGAGATCCAATCTTCCGGGTGAATTTCCGGGTATTTCTGAGCTGCCTATCCGGCAGTGCAGGACTGTGCATTGTGCGTACTGCCCGACCGCATTTTCTGAGCTGCCTATCCGGCAGTGCAGTTCCATGCACTCCAATACCGACCTTCCCCGCTTTTCTGAGCTGCCTATCCGGCAGTGCAGAACCCAGACCCGCGCTATCTGCGCGGGCTCTTTTTCTGAGCTGCCTATCCGGCAGTGCAGATAGGGGCTCTGGCGGGGTGCTGCTTCTTCCTTTTCTGAGCTGCCTATCCGGCAGTGCAGGAACGCGAGCGCGCCCTGCTGGATCAGATAGATTTCTGAGCTGCCTATCCGGCAGTGCAGGGCTGAGCGCCTGCCGTTCCGTGGCGGCTCTTTTTCTGAGCTGCCTATCCGGCAGTGCAGCGCCAGAAGCGCGTGTCATGCTGATCGCTATTTTTCTGAGCTGCCTATCCGGCAGTGCAGGTCCCTGCAAGGTCAGAGTGGGAAAGCAACAATTTCTGAGCTGCCTATCCGGCAGTGCAGGATGTCACTCGGCATTACCAGCCGGTACTGCTTTTCTGAGCTGCCTATCCGGCAGTGCAGTCTGGACTGACCCGCACCGGCTCCCGTCTCTTTTTCTGAGCTGCCTATCCGGCAGTGCAGGTCGTTCTGCAGCTGGATGAGGTTTCCTTCCATTTCTGAGCTGCCTATCCGGCAGTGCAGTCGTAGAGGTACAACGCGCCCAGCCCGGCATATTTCTGAGCTGCCTATCCGGCAGTGCAGTGCACCCGCGGATCGCGGTACGCATCGCCGAATTTCTGAGCTGCCTATCCGGCAGTGCAGGATGCCCTCGCCACCCACCAGAAGCGGGAGGGTTTCTGAGCTGCCTATCCGGCAGTGCAGATGTGTCGCGCTGGTCGCACCACTGTCCGTCTTTTCTGAGCTGCCTATCCGGCAGTGCAGCTCACTCCCCGCGCCAGCAACCAGTGCCGCGCTTTCTGAGCTGCCTATCCGGCAGTGCAGGCAATGCCGCCGATGGTCACCGCCGCACTGATTTTCTGAGCTGCCTATCCGGCAGTGCAGGGCCTGAAGATGCTGGCCGGGTACGGGGTGATTTTCTGAGCTGCCTATCCGGCAGTGCAGAAGAAATCCGTGTGTTGTGTACCGCCCAAATATTTCTGAGCTGCCTATCCGGCAGTGCAGATCTTGAACCCGTGGGCATGCATAGGGGCTCTTTTCTGAGCTGCCTATCCGGCAGTGCAGATATGAGGCAAGATACGCGAACGTCACCAGATTTTCTGAGCTGCCTATCCGGCAGTGCAGGGGGCGCCTGTTCAACCGCCTCATCCGCCTATTTTCTGAGCTGCCTATCCGGCAGTGCAGTAGATAAATTAGCGCATAAGTCGCTGATTGTTAAAGAGTATTTGCCATTTTTGAGCACTAAGCCTTTTTGACTGATACATATACAACTTTTTGATTTTCAGGGCCTTTTTCAAGGGCCCTGAAAAAGGGTCAGAACAACGGGAGAGTGGCCGTCTGGCTAAGGCCGTAGGTGTTGAATAGCCCCGTCTGCTTGTCCGTAGCAGGTTGTTGCTGGATAAACAGCGGGTAGTCCTGGCCTGTACTCAGGCTTTTAAGCCGGATAAAAGGTAGCTCCAGACGTTGCTCGATACTGTCAGGGATTCGCTGCTGTACCGATTCTGGTGATTGTTCCGGATGCCGCCTTTGATAGCGCCGCCGCAGACGCTCGGCACTGGATTTGGCTTGCACCCTCACCACGCGACAATAACCAGCATTGGCCGGCACAGACTGTGCTTCACCAACCTCCGTGTGGTCGCGCATGCCTTTCAGCCAGCTTTGCTGCATCAGATTTTCCAGAGCCGACTTACTCCCGTGCAGTCGCAGTACGCTGCCCAAGTGGTGGCGGGCAATGGCCGGAAAGCTGACACCAATATCGGAGCTATTCAACTGCACCAATACACGGTGCAGTTTGGCGAACAGTGCATTCATCAGCGTTGGTGTCGGGAACTCCGGGTCCGGTAGCAAGGCTATATCCAGATAATGGTCCATGACTTAATCCTTGTCTGACGCACCAAATACACCGCCCCGCACAAGGGTGGCCATCACATAGTGCTGATCGCCCTCTGCCGGTGCTTGCCCCTTGAGTACCCAGTTATCCAGCAGATTGTAGAAATCGGCTTTCTGCTTGGGTTGACGGTAGGCCTTGCCCTCAGATGTGACAGAACCATAGGGCTCAACAGCAATTGGGCCGATAGCTCCTTCCTCTGTGGGATACCAGGTATCAATAGTACGCAGTGCATTACCCACTTTCTGGCTGTGCATGCCGGCCACGCCATCAATGACGTACAGGGTTTTACTCTTTTGGCCTTTCTTGTCACCACGATCCAGGATCAATTCCTGCGATGGGTAAACCTCTTGCGCATCGCCCATCCGCGCAAAGGCCTGCACATCGAGCAGAGCATAGCCATCTGCGGAAGCCAGCCCCGCTTCAATCACCGACGCCAATGCATTCAGATCAGCATTAGTGCTGCCGTCGAAATGCCGTAGTGAAAAATCATGGGCATTGAAAGTCCACTGGCTGACGACCTGTCCCTTTTCCAGATGAGCAACCCGCACCTCAACCGCCTCGGCACCAACGCGGTTGCGCCAGAGAAAACGCCCGTTGGCGATATTGCAGGCAAAGCGGCGCGCCAGCTCCTTGAACCCATGAGTTTGAGCGTAACTATCCACCACACCCCTCAACGCCGCCTGATAGTCGGCGTTGTTACAGGCAGACGGCACACCCGCACCACCCAGTACACGCAAGGTAAAGCGTGCTCGCAGGGTATCGGCATTGCTGGGCAGGGTCGCAACATCAACGGTCTGCAGGTTGGGAGCCTGAATCTGTGCATCCAGTTTGGCGGGGTCCTGGGCGTTGGCTTTGAGGCGGTTTGAAATCGTGCCACGCACTGATTTTTCCCGCACGGTTACCGCTGGCCACTTGGCTGCCTGATCACGATCATCCCAACGGCCGGCGCTGAATGTAGCATCCGAAGGGTCGAGTTTGCGTTCGAATGCCAGTACGGAGGCGGTTTTGAGTTCGGTCTTGGCCATTTCACATGCTCCTTATGCTATGCCGTTGTTGGCACTGTTCTGATAGTCGGTGTAACGATTGATACAACGATAAATACCTGTTTCCGGGTCCGCTTCGTGATGCCAGAGCAACTGCTCAAGGCAGTCGAGTCGATGCGGACTGACCCATTCGCCGAGGCTGTAGATGCTTTCCACAAAACGCACAGGCGTCTGTGCATCACGGCAGTTGAGCACCTGTCCCGGTTCATAGAGTTCGGTCAAACCGGCATATCCGACCGGCAATGGCACCAACCAGCCGTCACGTCGACGAATATGCCAATGGGTCGAACCATCTGACTCTGGCTCGACGTTCGGTTCGATGTTCAGTCGTGACATGTCCAGAAGTGCGTCGAGCGCCGTTGCCTGTGGATCAGACTCGCGCAGGTGCTGCAGTGCTTCGGCAAGCCGATCCTCACGCAAGGCTAGGGCAAAACCCGGCAACCAGTGGCGGCGCAAACGGCGGAAGGCGTCGCGGCGGTCCGCTTCGGCGGATGGCCAGGTTTCCAGACGCGGCTCATAGCGTTTACCTGAGCGCTGAGGCAGTAGACTGCCGCCCGCCAAGCGCATGGACATAACGGCATTGCTGATCACCGCCAGCATGGCGCTACGATCATCCTCCGGTACCCAGTCGGCCAGCCCTATTACCAGCGTCACCTCCAGGTGGGCCTTGCCTTCCTCTACCAGTGCGGCAGTACCGCCATCCTTGCCTACCGGATTTCGGGTCAGGCAGAACACGCGGGTGAAACTGCCGGCAGGACGAAATACCTGGGGCTCAAAGCGATGACAAATGATGCCAACACCCTGAAAACCCGCTGGCAAATCGGCCGTCAGACGACGTTCCAGTGCATGGGCAAAGCCGGTAAAGGCCGTAGGTGAGGGAAAGCCCCAGGTCAGCGGACCTGAAACCGCGTTGGCAGCCTGCACACGCAGGCGTGGCAGGATCAGCAGGGTATTGATGTCAGTCATGGCGCAACTCCCTGTGCAGCATGGTCATTTCACGGTCCAGCAAACGCCGCCATTCAAATGCCTCATCCTCGCCAACAGGCAAGCCCTCACCGGCCTTGGCAAGACGTGCGTTAAACCAGTTGGCGAAGCGCCGGCACACCGCATCCTGCCAGTCACCCTGCTGGTAACGCGTCGCAAAGGCCTCGTCTTCGAGACTGCGTTGCGGGTCCAGCCAGCATTGCTCATCCATGTTCAGTCTGCAGTCATCCTGCGCTGACCAGCCGGGCTCCAGCGACCAGAGCTCGCCTGCGTATTGCAAGAGTTCATCGAACACCACTTGTACCCGACGGGCACGCCCCTCTCGCACGGGCTTGTTGTTGATGCCCGCAACCCGTTGCAAATAACTTCGAAGCTCATTGATCGCCTCACCCACCGAGCGACGGCTGGTGAAGCCGCTGATAAAGACACTGTCGGTAAAGAGTGGCGGGCGGACTTGCGCAGAGGTCCAACTGGGCGGCAGTGAAGGTAAAAGATAGTTTTCACCTTTACGCGCACTATTCAGCTGGCTCACATTCTGCTGATTGGAGCCACCAAATTTTTGAACGACAATATTTGGATATTCGTGGTAACCATGAGCATAGAGAGATTTGCTATCACGCGCTTTTCGAGCAGCCTTTGTTTCATCAGAAAATCGATGCTCTCGCACTGTTGTCCAAACGGCGTGTACAAGAGAAGACGGGAACATCGGAACCAAGAGGTGATATTGGTCTTTGTTAATTGGCCAATATATCTGCTTTGCCAAGGTATGCGTTGCAGGCGCTCCCTTGCTATTCATGAAGCTGGCAAAAGACTCCATCCATACATCTGCTTTATCTGATACTTTTGACAAAGCTTCATAGAGTGCTTTGTTATCTTCTATCACAAGATCCAAAAGGGTGAAATCTCTGACCTTAACCCTCAAAAAGGAATAGGCGCCAAGAGGCTCAGCTCCTGCACTACTAGCCACATCAAAAGTCATATTTCCCGCAAGTGAATGTGTAGCAATATAGTGCTGGCCGACATTCTGGTTGCCGAGACTGAAGAGGTTTGAGCCTCTTGCATCAGGATGAGAATACTTTATGGCGTGTGTTATTTGCTGGAGCTGTGATGCGCGCCTTGCTGTAACAGACAACCAGGTCTCTGGCTCATGAGCTGCCAATATTCGTGCGCGCTCCACGTCTTGGTTATCTTTCAATTTATCAAGTTTTAGCTGAAGGCGTTCTTTGATGAACCCATCAATAGCACACCATACCTCTTCTGGCGTCAATGAATCATAATCCCTTCCCATTCAACACCCTCCCTTACAACTCAAGTAATCCGGTTAAAACCTAATACCGGATGATAGTTCCAACCGTTATCACAGCCCTTAGCCGGCAAATCCAGAAAGCCATAGCGCCGGGCAGTATCCTCAAGCGTCATATCCAACTGCTCGGCCAGCTTCTCCAACTCGAACAGGTAATCTGTCACCCCCCAGGCGCTTACGCCTTGCGCCAGCTCAAAAGTGATTTCGGTTTTCAGATGATTCACTCCGACCAGCTCACCATCCTTTTCTACCCGGTGCAAACGCGGCTCTCCATCATCCGGCATCAATACGTAGCGCTGACGCCCCTGTGGGTCCAGGCGGAATGGCTGTTTCCGCTGCAACGCCGAACTCAGTGGCGCAGGTGTCTGCCACCAGAGACTGGCCGGTACGACCTTGAGCGGTGAACCGGCTGCTGGCCCCTGCACCCATTGGCGGGTTACCTCATGCTCCAGGTCCACCAGATTTCCAGTTGGGTCGGGCTCTACGCTGGTTTGAATGCGGCTGCTGGCGTCGATACGTTGCCACTGTGCCGCTGTCAGCACCTCTTGCAGGCTGTGACTACGCAGGCGGAACTCGGGGCTTTCGAAGCCGGGTCGACAAAATGCCGGGGTGGCCAGACCGCTACGCAGGTGCTTCAGATTAGTATCCAGCAGATGCAGATTGGCTGTTTGGATACTGCCGGGACGGTGGCGGCGAATTCGCCCGGCCAGCTGAATGATCGAGCGCATGGATGATGGCTCGACGATTCCCCAGTCGTAATCATGGTCACGCCCGACTTCCGCGACCGGCGTCGCCATGACGACGAGAACATGCTGCGTCTCGGGCTGCTGATCCAGCAATTGCCTGACCGGTTCCGAGGCCCACCAGAGATCGGGCTGATGCCGCGCCAACAGGCTGTCCAGCTGCTGCTCGATGGCTGAGCGCACCAGCAGAGGATGCTGGGAGTGATAGACACACAGATGGATACGGGTATCGGCTGGCGCAGGCATGCCAGCAAGCGTTTGGGCTACACCGACCAACGGATGAATATTGGCCATACGCACCAGGCCAATACTGAGCTGCTTGCCGGTGACCGGGTCAGGCTGCGCGTGCGCCTGATGCAGCTCGATGATTTGCTCACTCAAACATTCCGCGAACGCCTGAAACTGCTCAGGTTCTGCCAGCCCTTGAGCGATATTCAACGGCCTGATCTGTGCCTTGCGCCGGTTGTCGTCTGCCTGGGCACGCTCAAGCTTGCGTAGACGCTGCTCCACAAAGGCTTGGTGCTGATCAAGGAAACTATCGGCATCGGCATGCTCGCCAGCCAGCGGGCTGAACTCATCGAACCAGGCACAGCACACCGATAACGACTGACCGGGCTGCCCTCGATTGAGCTGATACTGGCGACGCCCTGCCAGATAAGCATCAAACAAACCTTGAATCAGCGCGGGCGGCAAGGTCGCAGACGAAAGCAACACGCGACTGCCAAGCATCCCCGCCCAGTTGACCAGGCGCGCCAGTGCTGGCAAGTCTTCGAGACCGAAATCGTCCGGCTCATCCAGCACCAGATCGGAACTCATCAAGCGCAGCATGGGCGGAATTTGCTGGCCGCCACGTGTACCTTCAGTGGCAGGCATCAGGTGATCAATGGTACAGGTCAGCACCGGGGCATCCAGCAGCCGTTGCGCTGTCGGGCTTTCATGTAGCCAGCGGCTCAGGGGTCCATCGACCAGGCTGCCCTCGAAATGGACATGCTGCCATTCGGGTAGCAAAGGCGCACCGGATTCCGAGCCGGTTCTCTGCTTGAGCTCATGCAATTCCCGGACGGCAGCGCCGCCAACCATGACCGCCAAATCGTCATCGCCCAAACCGAGCTTGTGCCGATAGGCCTCGCCAGTTTGCAGGGTCAAGGTACGTAGCCCCAGGGCAATACTGAAGCGTGCCCCCCGCGAAGGATTGGCAAGGGCATACATGATGCGTCCGTTTGCAAGGGTCTTACCGCAACCGGTGGAAGCCATATTGACGCCGAAAAAGCCCTGCTGCGCGCTCTTGAGCTGTAAACCTTCAGCCAGATCGAAGGCTTTATCCTGCCAGGCAAAGCGCCGGTCTGCGCTGCGCTGGCGAAAGCCTTTGTGCCGGGCGATGCTCGGCAGGCTGTTAGTTAGCTGCGGCAGGCTACGCATGATCCGGCTGGCGTTGACCTCAACACCGATCAAATGCTCATCAAGGCGCTGCTTCAGCTTGCGGGTTTCCCGGTCGGTGTTGGCATAGAGTGCGAATCCCGCATCACCATAAGGGCTATGACTGGGTTGGCTGGAGTAGTAGTGGTCTGCCAGCATCAGTGTCAGACGTGCGGTGTGCATGGCGTAGTTATTGGCACACCAGTCGGTATCCAACAGACCGGTCCTTTCCAGCATTTTCTCCGCCAGTTTGCGGGCATGCTCGCACCAGTGCTGGCTGTCGAAAGGCAGGCCTTGGCTCAGGTCCCAGCACTGTTTGAGCTCTTTTGGACTTGCCCCCTGGCGCTCGCCACACCAGCTTTTGCCGATGCCATCCGGCAAGCCCCTCACATGATGCTCATTGAAATTGACCTGCGGGCCGGGTACACCGGGCACACGGTGATGACTGACAATCAACCAACCTACGGCCTTGGCCAGTGGTGGAAGCTTTTTGAACGGACCAGGAAATTCGCCCAGACCATCACATTTCAAGGCCTTTATGCAGGCCTTGGTCGCCTTGCCATCGACGCTTGCCAACCGTTGCAACCATTGCTCATCAGACAAGTCAGCCACAAAAGCTTCAAACAGGCGCAACGAAATCCACTCATGCCGGTAAGGGTCGGCAACCGCCAGATTTTTTTCCAGCTTGTTCTGGAATGCCAGCACCGCCTTGCCAAAGTCATGGAACAACGCGGCCAGACAGGCCAGCAACCGGATGTCCTCTGCGGTATGCCAATCATCCTCATCCCCCGCCCGCAACACATCACGTTCTGTCGTGTTGGTCGGTGTTGCCCCCCGGCTATTGAACTGCCGGGCATCGCCCACCACCCACAGCAACTCGCTGTGATCCTTGCCACGTATCCAGTGGCAGGCCACTGCGGTGTTCTTGCGTGCAGTCTTGCGCAGTAGTTTGCGCAAGGTATCCAGACCCGCCTGGGTAATCGCGGTTTGCCACGTGCGCTCGCCACGGCGTTCGGCGAACTGATCGAGAATACGCCGGGTTTCGGTCAATGCCCGCTTGCTGCACTGTGACACCAACAGGATATTCATCGACCAGCACCACCCAGTTGATCAGCTACGGCCTTGAGCGCATCGATCATGAAGTCCAGTGATTCACTGCGGGTCAGGCTGTCGATGCAAGCCTGACGAAATTCCTGCTCTTCGTCGCCACGCATGGCAGAAATAAAGGCTTGCGGGAGGATGGTGGCGTCCTTGACCAGATCGGCCACATCAAACACCAGGCCACCTCGCCGGGTTTTGCCGTGCAGGATCGACAGGCCATGTGGCAAACCAAGCACCCATGTCGCGGTAGCACCTAGGCCATAGGCCAGATAGTTGCCGTGATCCAGAAAGCGATTGGCCGGGTCTCCACCCGTACCGCGTTTGGCGCGGGTAAAGTCACCGTAGCCTGTCGCATCCACGGCCAGCTTGAACAGTGCCTTGGTCAGGCGGGCTTCCTCGGTCAACAGCATGGTATTGTCGCCCGCCTGCTCATTGCGTGCCTCGGTTTCCTTGAGCAAATGCTTCAGGCGTTCGGCGGGCACATTGAAGCCGGCATCCTGCAGGGCGCGATTGTTCAGCCACAGACGTTCAATACGCTCCAGACGCATTCGTTGAAATATCTTTGCCGCTTCCAGACGCTGGCTGTCGTCGAACCAGAAACGCACCCAGCCTTGCAGATATTCAGTGGGTCGGTATTCACTCTGTGGCGAGAGCCAGGCTACTTCGACGTCGACCTCATTGGCGCTGAACAACGGGGTACCGCCTCCGCCACAAAAACCAACCAGCACACCAGCCTTGGCCAGCTCACGCATTGCAGCCTGAGTGATTGAGGTTCCAGTGCCCAGCAATACCGTGGTGGTGTTGGCGACGGGAATGTTCCAATACAGCGACTGCTTGCCTTCGTCGGTGACGTATTCGACACGCCCGCCTTTTACCAGTACCCGACAGTGTTGCAGGTAATAGATGTTGGCGCGCTTGGAGTGGAGAATGGTTTTGAGGTCTGATGGTGTGAAATCGTCCATGACAAGCTTTCCTTTGAATGCTGGCCAAACAATAGCTTTTACAGCTGCCGTCTGCCACTGCAGATTATCTTTTGCCTTGATTTGGATATTTGTAGAAATGGTAGACACTGGCTACCCACCCAGACACGATTGACATAAATGCCGCAGCTATTTTCGAGAGGCTATCCAGGATGAGTTACGCATGGTTTTTACCAATAAGCCATGAGGTGTGCGTGTCTATGTTGTCTGCACACGAACTGACTGTTTCACAGCTTTCCCAGCCGGAGCTGGCCGCTCTGGTATTTCTGCAGAATCTGCCGAAACTATCGGGACAGGCGCAGGCTCCTGAAAATCTGGAGAAAATATTCGCCCAGACAATCCAAATCCCCATTGCAGAGTTGCAGACCTATCTCCAGCAGAAGTATGACAACAGCATGGTGAGTCAGGGCATCATCCTGGCGGCGCAGTTTGCCGTGCACTTCATGGAGCAGGGTGATGTACTGAGGAAGGGCTACCTGCATGGTGATGGTACATGGGACTTTTCATACAGCCAGCAAAGGCGGAGGTCGGCTACTCCCTTCCAGATGGTGCGGCATGACGGCGCGCTGATGGATGTCAGTGAGGGCCAGAAAAGGTTCCTGGATGCAGTGCTTTCTATGCCTGAGGAAAATGTCCGCTCCCAGTCACTCGCGGGAACCGGCAAGACTGCGATGATCTATGAATTGATAGAGCGGATTGCTGTGCAAGGCCTCAAGCCGGTGACCTTTCTGGCAGACCAGCCACAAAAGCACCAGCCTCTGGTACAGAGGATGGGTAGGAAAAAACTCCAGAGTTACAGAAACCGCATCAAGCTGCAGACCTACAGTGAATTTGCCGTTGAGCTGTTGGCCGACGGAAATCAACGACTGGGGCTTGTGAGCGCGCTCAGGGCGGGGTACTCGGCTGCATTGCTTTGCGAGCGCGCTCAACTCGTCGATCACAATCGAATTGGCTTGGATCAGTTGGCAGATCAGAGCTGGGGGATTGTGCGCAGGTATTGCTACAGTCTAGACAAGCACATTTCTGAGGACCATATATCTCCTGGTACGCGCTTGAGGATGACAAAGATACAAGCGGCAGCTGCTATAGCATCGGCACGGCAGCTGTGGAGCGCTATGGTTAGCTTGGCCCACCCAGATATACCACTACGTGGCTACCACATAATCAAGATGTTGCACATGTCCGGCAAGGCGGTACCGGAGCGCTACGGCACAATCATGATTGATGAGCTGCATGACGCTCCGAGAGTGCTGATAGAGATACTGCGGCTCAGCGGTCTACCAGTGCTGATGTTAGGGGATCGCTACCAAAACTTCCAAGGCTTTGACCTGCCGTCCTGTGGAACGTCACTGAATAGCGATATGACCGTCTCGCTGCGTGCCGGTCCGAGGATGGCAGACTACGTTAACATGCTGATTGACGTGCACCCACTGGGTTCAATTGGGGGCTTTTCGGCTGATGCATCCAAGCAGACCGAGTTCCTTGAATATCCTGCAGATACACTTCCTGAGACGGCGGCAGTATTCCCTGTACGGAACGAGTGGGGCGTCCTGGCGCTGCTGATCCGTGGCCGAAGGAGTGGGCGCGTCGTGGATGTATTCGACCCAGCTGGCTCGGTAAGAAGCTTTATCAAAGACTGCGGGGAGCTTTTCCGTTTTGGGCGCCGTTCAACTCATGGCGCGCTGCATCGCTACGACTCTTGGGACGCCTTGGCGCGTGACATGCAGAATAATCCGGATTTTCAGCGTGTGGAGGAATGGCTAAAGCGGGGTGACGTATTCG
>NZ_FOUI01000004.1 GCF_900114825.1 Halopseudomonas yangmingensis
AAGGGTGTGCTTTTCTGGGACCGCCGACTTCAGTCGGCAATGCAGCCCAAAGGGCTGCCGGGTTTCAGACGACCATCCCGGTATTGCTTCCCGGCACCACACCCCAGCGCACTGCGTTGCAGTGCTGGCCGGATAAATCCGGCGGTCCCAGTGGCCGTACAATCTCCCCGCCCAACGCTCGGTCAAGGGTGTGCTTTTCTGGGACCGCCGACTTCAGTCGGCAATGCAGTCCGAAGGGCTGCTGGTTTTCAGACGACCATCCCGGTATTGCTTCCCGGCACCATACCCCAGCGCACGGCTACGCCGTGCTGGCCGACTAAAGTCGGCGGTCCCAGGTGGACGTGCAGTCTGGCAGTTCAGGTGGGCTCCCGGAGGCTGCCTGGTGTGTCAGCCTCGGGGATCACTCAGTCTGCCAGCTTCGGCAGGACTTAGAAGTTACAGGTGTCGCGCGACTCCGAAATGTTGCGGTCGGAGGTGTGGCGGGGGCCGCAGAGGAACTGGCTGTAGCGACGATCCTCGTCGAGGAAGCGCTTCATCCAGGCTACGCCAAGGCGTCCGAGAGTGGCGTTGTTGCTGTTGCCACCGTTGGCGCAGTAGTGATTGCCGCGGTTGATCTCGATGAATATCTTGGGTGTGCTGGTCGGGATCTGGTTGTAGAACGGCGAGGCGTGGGTCCGTACCGGAGCGATGCTGTCCGAGCCGCAGGCAAAGATCAGAGTTGGGGTACGGTTGCTGCGGAAGCTGGTAGTGTCCCACGGGGCCAGCGGAATGGCAGCCTTGATACGACCTTCCTCGGCAACTCGCAGAGTGCCGCCGCCACCCATCGACCAGCCCATGGCGCCCAGACGGTTGGTGTCAATCATGCCGTTGACAGGGCTTCTGCTGTTGGTGTTCTGGGCAACCAGATAGTCCAGTGCATTGTTGATCTGGCGTGCCCGGCTCGGCGGCTGGTCGAACCCGCTGTTGGTGCCGATGGTCATTACGACAAAGCCGTAGGAAGCCAGTTTCGGGCCCCACCAGTCAATCGAGGATTCAGCCGAAACGAATCCGGGAATCACCACAATGGCGGCCATCGGGCGATTGACACCCGTCGGGTAGTGAATGGTGCCACCACCAAAGCCGCTGACCAGGCTGGATACGTTGCTTGTGCGGACGCTAAAGGGGCCGCTGGAAGCTTCCAGGAAGGAGACGGTCGGATCCGGCCCGATCTGGTACTGGCTGCTGCTGCCGTCACCGCTACCGGTATCCGGTGCCGGGTTGCTGGCCAGTGCAGCAGAGGAGAACATCAGCGCGCCGGTGGCGAGCAGGGACAGGGCAAGCTTGTGCATGTTGTGTTTCATTGTGGCTCCATGAGTCGGAATGTTGTACTTGTTGTGACTGCCGGGTGAAACCTGATGATTGCCGCCATAGGCAGACAATCTGTGCACAAGAATTGTTTCAACTGCGAAGTGAGTCAATCACCCGAATGGTAGTTTCACCTGATCAGGTGAGTGGCTCTTTGCAATGCCAGCGCGACGGCGTATCGCCCGTTCGGGTGAGTTTTTGCGGGGTGTTGGATGGCTGGCGGTAAGGCGGTGTGACGGGGAGAAAAAGGTTTGTGCTAAAAGCTTTTGAGGCTCCCGCGTGATGCGGGAGCCTCTGGCCGGTCAGCGTTGGCGCTCGCCCAGTACACCCTTGAGCTTGGCATGCATGCTGCGGATGCTGTTTTCGGTGGCTTCCCAGTCAATGCAGGCATCGGTAACCGATACGCCGTATTTGAGCTGGTTGAGGTCGTTGCACAGTGGCTGGTTGCCCCAACCAATGTTGCTTTCCACCATCAGGCCGACGATCGAGGTATTGCCCTCGACAATCTGGTTGGCCACGTTGTCCATTACCAGCGGTTGCAGGGCCGGATCCTTGTTCGAGTTGGCATGGCTGCAGTCGACCATGATGTTCATCGGAACCTTGGCTTTTTCCAGTTCGCGCTCGCACAGGGAAACACTGACCGAGTCGTAGTTCGGCTTGCCGTTGCCGCCGCGCAGCACTACGTGGCCATACTGGTTGCCCTTGGTGGTGATGATCGCCACCTGACCGTCCTGGTTGATGCCAAGGAAGCGGTGCGGGCTGGAGACTGACTGCAGGGCATTGATTGCTACGGTCAGGCTGCCGTCGGTGCCATTTTTGAAGCCGACTGCGCAGGACAGGCCGGAGGACATTTCCCGGTGGGTCTGCGATTCGGTAGTACGGGCACCGATGGCCGACCAGGAGATCAGGTCCTGCAGGTACTGCGGAGAGATCGGATCGAGCGCTTCGGTAGCGGTCGGCAGACCCATTTCACACAGATCGCGCAGCAGTTGCCGACCAATATGCAGGCCGTCAACGATCTTGAATGAGTCGTCCATGTAGGGATCGTTGATCAGGCCTTTCCAGCCCACCGTGGTCCGCGGTTTTTCGAAATACACGCGCATGACCAGATACAGGCTGTCGCTGACTTCGTCGGCCAGTGTCTTGAGGCGGCGGGCATAGTCCTTGGCGGCCTCGATATCGTGGATCGAGCAGGGGCCGATAACCACAAAGAGACGCTTGTCCTTGCCGTCGAGAATGTTGCGGATGACCTGGCGGCTTTCCAGTACGGTGGCTTCCGCGGCCGGCGTCATCGGAATCTTGCTTTTCAGTTCGGCCGGAGTTATCAGTACTTCGGCGGAAGCGATATTGATATCGTTGGTACGGTTCTCTGCCATCATGGGTCTCATCAACGGGTGAGGGCGCGGGCGCCCCTGAAATAAAGTGGTTCCAAGCTTAATCAAGCTGGCCGGCGAGGGCTACCCCTGCAACCACTATCGCGCGCATCAAGTCTTTCAATCGGACGTTTGCCGTCCGCCCAACGGAATTTCATATGCCTGCACATCTGGGTGACAAGCTGGTGGTCGCCATTTCCTCAAGAGCACTGTTCGATCTTGCTGATAGCCATCAGGTTTACGAAGAACAGGGGTTGGAAGCCTATCGGCAATACCAGATTGCCAGAGAGGACTCGCCGCTGCCGCCCGGCGAGGCCTTTGCACTGGTCAACAAGCTGTTGCGTATCAACCAGTTGCTGGAGGGGGAGGAGCGTGTAGAGGTGGTGCTGTTGTCACGCAACAGCGCCGATACCGGGCTTCGCGTATTCAACTCCATACAGCACTACGGGCTGGGCATTACCCGCGCCGCCTTCGCGGGTGGCCGTAGTCCGTTCACCTATGTCCCGGCCTTTGGTTGTCATCTGTTTCTTTCGACCCATGCCGAGGATGTCCGCAGCACGCTGGAGGCCGGTTTTGCTGCCGCTACCATTCTGCCCTCGGGCCAGTTGCGCCAGGGCAGTGATGAGTTGCGAATTGCTTTTGATGGTGATGCGGTGCTGTTTTCCGACGAGTCCGAGCAGGTGTTCCAGCGTGACGGTCTGGAGGCCTTTCAGGCGCATGAGCGGGAAGCGGCCCGCCAGCCGCTGCCTGGCGGGCCTTTCAAGCCCTTTCTGGCGGCGCTCAAT
Organism: Halopseudomonas yangmingensis; assembly: GCF_900114825.1. Lineage (GTDB taxonomy): Bacteria > Pseudomonadota > Gammaproteobacteria > Pseudomonadales > Pseudomonadaceae > Halopseudomonas > Halopseudomonas yangmingensis. The sequence goes on from NZ_FOUI01000004.1 coordinate 3,503, forward strand.
CGCATTCAGCGCGAGTTTGGCGTTGAGGAGTGCCCGATCCGCACAGCGCTCTTCACGGCGCGCAGCGCGCCGGCCCATGAGCGGGTTATCCGCACGCTGCGCGAGTGGGACATTCGTCTGGATGAATCCCTGTTTCTCGGTGGGCTGGACAAGTCTTCCTTCCTGAGTGCCTTTGGTGCGGATCTGTTTTTCGATGATCAGGAGGGGCATTGCCAGAGAGCCGTGGGTGTGGTGCCCACCGGGCACGTCCCGCATGGCGTCAGTAACGGCAAGCGACAGACGGAGTGAACCTGTACACGGTAATTTGATCTAAACTGCCGTCAATGCTGTTCAACTGGTTATAAAAAATGCGCGGGTGCCGCATCTGCCGGCGCTGTGTGCGTATTTGTTCGGGAGCTTCATCAATGAAACTGCAGCAGCTGCGCTATATCTGGGAAGTTGCCCACCACGACCTCAATGTGTCTGCCACTGCGCAGAGTCTGTATACCTCGCAGCCGGGGATCAGCAAGCAGATTCGTCTGCTGGAGGATGAGCTGGGGGTTGAGGTGTTTTCCCGCAGCGGCAAGCACCTGACCCGCATTACTCCGGCTGGTGAGCGCATTATTGCCACTGCCGGGGAAATCCTGCGCAAGGTTGAGAGCATCAAGCAGATCGCCCAGGAATTCAGCAACGAGCGCAAGGGCACGCTGACCCTGGCCACCACCCACACCCAGGCGCGTTATGCGCTGCCGCCGGTGATCAGTGGTTTTATGCAGCGCTATCCCGACGTGTCACTGCATATGCACCAGGGCACGCCGGTGCAGATTTGTGAAATGACGGTGGATGGCACCGCCGATTTCGCCATCGCCACTGAGGCGCTGGAGTTGTTTTCCGATCTGGTGATGATGCCCTGCTACCGCTGGAACCGCTGCGTGATTGTGCCGCGCAACCATCCATTGGCTGAACTGGGCGAGCTGACCCTGGAGGCGTTGGCTGAGTACCCGCTGGTTACCTATGTGTTCGGCTTTACCGGCCGCTCCAAGCTGGATGACGCCTTCAGCAGCCGTGGCCTGTCACCCAAGGTGGTGTTCACCGCGGCCGATGCCGACGTAATCAAGACCTATGTGCGGCTGGGGCTGGGCGTCGGCATTGTTGCGCACATGGCGGTGGATCCGCAGGTGGATAGTGATCTGGTGGCGCTGGATGCCAGTCGCCTGTTCGAGCCCAGCGTGACCAAGATCGGCTTTCGCAAGGGCACCTTCCTGCGCGGCTTTATGTATGACTTTATCCAGGCCTTCGCCCCGCACCTGACCCGTGAGATGGTCGATCAGGCAGTGGCCTGCCACGGGCGGCAGGAGCTGGATGAACTGTTTGCCGGGGTAGCTTTGCCGGTGCACTAAGAAGCTGCAAGCTTGTAGCTAGAAACTGTTGGCTTTTTAGCTGCTTTTGGCAATCAGATTGCCCGCATGCAGGCCGCATTCCTTCTGGATGGCTTCCTCCCACCACCAGCGGCCTTCGCGCTCATGCTGGTTGGGCAGCACCGGGCGGGTGCAGGGTTCGCAGCCGATGCTGACGAAGCCGCGCTCATGCAGCGGGTTGTAGGGGATTTCCAGCATGCGGATGTAGTTCCACACATCCTCGCTGCTGTAATTGGCCAGCGGGTTGAACTTGACCAGCGGATGCGCCTCGGTGCCGAAGCTGGTGTCCTGTTCGATCACCGGGACATGGCTGCGGGTGCCGGGACTCTGGTCGCGGCGTTGGCCGGTGATCCAGGCATCCACGCCGGCCAGTTTGCGCCGCAGTGGGGCAATCTTGCGGATCCCGCAGCACTCGCCATGGCCGCTCTTGAAAAAGTCGAACAGTCCCTTTTCATGGACATACGCCTGCAGCGCCTGGTGCTCGGGAGACAGCACCTCAAGCGCGATGCCATAGTGTTCGCGTACCTGCTCGAGAAAACGGTAGGTCTCCGGATGCAGGCGGCCGGTATCAAGGGTGAATACCTTGACCTCGGGATTGATCTTCAAGGCCATGTCCAGCACCACTATGTCGTCAGCACCGCTGAACGACAGCCACAGGTTGTCGAAACTGTCCATGGCCAGCTTGAGAATGTCCTGCGGGGAGCGCTGGGCGTAGCTGTCGGCGAGGGCGGCAATATCAAGGCTGTGGGTCATGCGGCTTTCCTGTGACTGGGCGTGCTGTGCCGGCGAGTCTAGCAAAGCGCTGCTTAGTCCATCCTCTTTTATTTGGTTATATTTTTATGCTTTTTTGTGTTTATTGAGGCAGGCCACGCCGCTGTGCGTGATTGCGCCGGGCGCCGTCAGCGGGTAGATTGTCGGCCATTTCATCCAATGCATCGGGAGTCTCAACGTGGAAATCGCCTGCCTTGACCTTGAAGGGGTACTGGTACCGGAAATCTGGATCGCCTTTGCCGAAAAGACCGGTATCGAGGAGCTCAAGGCGACCACCCGGGATATTCCTGATTACGACGTACTGATGAAGCAGCGTCTGCGCATTCTTGATCAGCACGGTCTTAAGCTGGGTGACATTCAGCAGGTAATCGCTACGCTGAAGCCGCTGGAGGGTGCGGTGGAGTTTGTCGACTGGCTGCGCGAGCGCTTCCAGGTGGTCATTCTGTCGGACACCTTCTATGAATTTTCCCAGCCGCTGATGCGTCAGCTGGGCTTTCCCACGCTGCTCTGCCACCGTCTGATCACCGACGAGACCGACCGGGTGGTGGACTATCAGCTGCGCCAGAAGGACCCCAAGCGGCAGTCGGTGATTGCCCTGAAGAGCCTGTATTACCGGGTGATTGCTGCCGGTGACTCATACAATGACACCACCATGCTGTCCGAGGCGCATGCCGGCATTCTGTTCCATGCGCCGGACAACGTGATTGCCGAGTTCCCGCAGTTCCCGGCGGTGCACAGCTATGCCGACCTCAAGCAGGAATTTCTCAAGGCCTCGAATCGCAGCCTGAGTCTTTGACTGGCAGCCCCCGCCGGTGGCGGGGGCTCAGTTGGCCAGCAGGCAGTCGACACACAGCTGACGACTGCCATCCTCCAGAATCTGCGCTCGCAGGCCGTGAATGTCACTTTCGAAACCAGGGAACAACCGGTCCTGCTCGGCGGCAATTCGCAGAAAATCACCCAGCGCGTCACTGTCCTCGGGGAAGCGTTCACCGGGCATGATCAGCGGTATTCCGGGCGGGTAGGGCACCAGCATTACCGCACTGGTGCGTCCTGCCAGTTGAGTGATGGGCACCGCCTCGACCTTGCCGCGGGTCAGTTGCTGCCAGGCGTCTGCCGGGCGCAGGTGCATCTGTGGCAGTTCGGTGTAGATGCGGCGCATCACCGAGACCAGTTTCTCCCGCTTGAAAAAGTCGTGCAGGCGCTCACCCAGATCACGCAGGCCAAGTCCACGGTAGTGGCCGCTGCGGGCAATGCCCGGCAGGGTCAGCTCCAGCGGGGTGTTGCTGTCATACAGGCGCTTGAACTCCTGCAGTTCGGCCACCAGCGTGCTCCACTTGCCCTTGGTGATGCCCAGCGAGAACAGGATCAGGAAGCAATACAGACCGGTCTTTTCCACCACCAGTCCACGTTCGGCAAGGAAGCGAGTGACCAGTGCAGCCGGGATGCCGCTGTGTGCCAGTCGGCCCTGTTCGCCGATGCCGGGGGTCAACAGGGTGACCTTGATCGGATCGAGTAGTACCCAGTCCTCCTGCAGTTCGCCAAAGCCGTGCCAGTCAGCCTGGCTCTGCAGTACCCAGTCCTCGGCGCGCAGCTGACTCTGCAGCAGCGCCTGCTCCGGTTCCCATACATCGAACCACCATTCACCGTCCTCCAGGGCTTCGTCGTTCTGGCGCATGGCGCGCCGGAAGCTGAGCGCCTCGTCGAGGGTTTCCTGTACCAGTGAGCGGCCCGGATCGCCGGCCATCATGCCGCTGGCGACGTCGATCGAGGCGATGATGCCGTAATGCGGCGAGGTCGAGGTATGCATCATGAAGGCTTCATTGAAGCGCGGCACGTCGAGCTGCTGCTCACTGCTGTCTTCGGCGAGGATAATCGATGCCTGTGACAGCGCGGCCAGTACCTTGTGCGGTGACTGGGTGGCAAACACCAGCGGGTGGTTGGCGCGCGGAAAGCCATGATTGCGGCCCATGCCGTGGCGACCGGCATAGAAGGGGTGGAAGGCGGCGTAGCCGAACCAGGCCTCGTCGAAATGCAGGATATCGACACTGTCCTGCAGGTGCTGCTTGAGCAGCTCTGCATTGCAGCACAGGCCGTCGTAGGTGGAATTGGTCAGCACTGCCAGGCGGATCGGTCGGTCCGGATCACCGATCAGCGGGTGTTCGGCCAGTTGCCGGCGCAGGTTGTCGCGGCTGAACTGCCCAAGGTCGATCGGGCCTATGATGCCGTAGTCGTTGCGCGAGCCGGACAGATACAGGGGTATGGCGCCGGTCATGGTGATGGCATGCAGGATCGACTTGTGGCAGTTGCGGTCAACCAGCACCACATCATCGCGGCTGACAAAGGCGTGCCAGATGATCTTGTTGGCGGTGGAGGTGCCGTTGATCACATAGAAGCTGTGGTCGGCGCCAAAGATGCGTGCGGTGTTGCTTTCGGCCTCGGCAATCGGGCCGCTGTGATCCAGCAGCGAGCCCAGCCCCGGTACCGACACGGACAGGTCGGAACGCAGGGTGTTCTCGCCAAAAAAGTCATGGAAGGCTCGCCCGACCGGACTCTTGCGAAAGGCTACGCCACCGCCATGGCCGGGCGAGTGCCAGGAATAGCTGGCGCGTCCGGTGTAGTTGAGCAGTGCCTTGAAGAAGGGTGGCAGCAATTGCGCCAGATAGGCCCGTGCGGTACGCGCTATCTGCCCGGCGATAAACGCCAGGGTGTCCTCGAACAGGTAGATGATGCCGCGCAGCCCGGGTAGTTCGCGCAGGGCGGCCAGTTGTTCGCTGCCCAGGCTCTGGCGGGTGCTCAGGGCCAGTATCGGCAATTCCGGGGAGCGCGAATGGGCAGCGGCGAACAATGCCTGGATGTCGGCGATGTCGTCCTGCTGGTCGGTGCTGAAGAGGATGCAGGACAGGCCGCGATGGGCCTCGGCAATCAGACGTCCTTCCTCAAGGCTGGCGGCACCCAGCACCTCAAAGCCTTCCTGCTGCAGGCTGACCTGCAATGCCTGTAATTGCCGTCCAGCGATATCGGGCTGCCCGCTTTGCGGGTGGATGATAAGGATCGGAAAATTCAGTTGCTTGAACATGGCGGTCTCCCTGCAGCTGTTCTGAGTGTTGCCGCAGTGCCGCCGTCGCGCAAGGTTGTTGTATCAGTCAGCGCTGCTGCCAGTCTGTTGTTCACGCCAGCGGGTCGGGCTGCTGCCGGTCCAGCGCCGGAACGCACGACTGAAGCTGCTCGGGCCGTTGAAACCCAGTTCGTAGGCAATGCTGGTCAGCGACAGGCGACCCTGTAACACCAGTTGTTCTGCCTGATCGCGACGGATGCCGTCGTATAGCAGGTCATAACTGCTGCCTTGCTGGCCGAGTTTTCGGCGCAGATGGCGCGGGCTGATGTTCAGGCTCTGGGCAATACGCTCCAGGTTCAGTCCGGGATCGCCCAGTTGTCGGCGAATTTGCCGGGTCACCAGTTGCGACAGTTCGCGCGCAGGCAATCGTTCTTGCAGTAGCTGCAGGCTCTGGCGTGCCTGCAGGTGCAATTCGCTGTCTGCGCCTTGCAGTGTTGCACTGGCGTCATGTCCTGCCAGGGTCAGTTGCCAGGCGGCACCTTGTTGCAACGGAATGGCTCCCAGCAGGCGACTGGCTGCCTGCCGGTCCTGATGGGCATGCCCTAGGGTAATTGCTTCTACCAGTGGCTGCAGGGGTGACAGTTGTTGCAGCAGTCTGCACAGGTAGCCGCTGATGGCGTCTTGCAGGGGGGCAGGCAAGGGCTGGTCGGATTGACAGGTCAGTCGGTTAGCGGTGCTGTGACGAATCTGCAAACCGGGGCTGAACAGCTCGGCATGCTCGATCAGGCAGTCGATGGCCTGGCCAAGGCTGGCGCTGGTAAGACAGGCAAACTGCAGGGCGAGGATAGGGGCCGGCAGACTGAGGCGGTGCAGGCGAAGCCCCAGTAGGGGGTCGTCGGCATCCCGGCAGGCCCGTGACCATAGTTCCCGGTTGTCATCCGGGCTGAGCAGGCTGCCGGCAGGACGCTGTCCGCAATAATGTCCGAGCGTCTCCGGGGTAAGCCCGTAATGCTGGAGTGCGTTGCCCAGTGCGGTTCGCCACCAGTCATGCCCGCCGGTTGCCGGGTGATCTTGCTGTGCTGGCTGGTGATGCATCCTGCAGCTTGCTCCTGAAAGTCATGCGCGGCACGGGTGGTATATTTTTCGATATTTCTTGTCTTGATCGGACATTGTTGCCGGTTTTGTGGCCGCAACGGTAAAACGAATTGGCCGCAAATGGCAAGAGAGAGCCGCTGCTGTCATGCCAGACTGCCGCCGTCCCCGCCCTGAATCCGGGTTCAGGGGCGTGATTACCCAAACGGAGCAGTAGAATGACAAAAACAAATCGTACCTGGCAGCGTGCTGCCTTGCCGTTGGCCATTGGCCTGGTCAGCTTTGCCGGTGCCGCCAACGCCGCCAATTTTTCCTGGGGTGAACTGGATGGTCAGTTCGACTCGCAGCTGTCGATCGGCGCGAGCATGTCCACCGCCAATCCGGACAAGCGTTTCATCCATACCGCAACCCGCGACAGCAAGGGCAACCTGATTGGTGGCCAGGCTGCATCGCGCACCTCGGATGACGGCAAGCTGAACTACAAGAAAGGTGATTTCTTCTCCAAGATCTTCAAGGGCTCACATGACCTTGAGCTGCGCTATGGTGACTCTGGTGCCTTCCTGCGTGGCAACTACTGGTACGACTTTGAGACCAAGGACGGCAGCCAGCGTTTCTATGACATCAGCGACAAGGGTCGCAACCCGCTGCAGAAAGGTTCCGGTGTACAGCTGCTGGATGCCTTCGTTTATCACAATTACTCGATTGGTAATAATCCCGGCAACGTGCGCCTGGGTCGCCAGGTGGTCAGCTGGGGTGAGGGTGTCTTTATCCAGAATGGCATCAACTCGATCAACCCCATCGACGTGTCCGCTTTCCGTCGTCCGGGTGCCGAGCTGAAAGAAGGCCTGCTGCCGGTCGAGATGCTGTACCTGTCCCAGGGCCTGACCGATACCCTGAGCATGGAAGCCTTCTATCAGCTGAAGTGGGCGCCGACCGTAGTGGATAACTGCGGGACTTTCTTTGCTACGGATGTGCTGGCTAAGGGTTGTAATGCCCGTCTGATAGTTAGCGGTATGGACATGGCGCAAGGAAAGGAGAATCCTTTTAGTTACATCGACAGAGTCAGCAAAGATAAGGATGCGCGGGATGATGGCCAGTTTGGTGTGGCCTTCCGTAAGTTTATGCCAGAGCTAAACGATACTGAGTTTGGGTTGTTCTTCCTTAACTACCATAGCCGTACGCCTAACTATTCAAACATTAAAGGGGATCTAAATCCGGCGACCCGCCATCCGACACCCGGGGGGTATTTCCTTGAGTATCCGGAAGATATTCGTCTCTATGGCGCCAGCTTCCAGACTGATGTGGCAGGTGCTTCTGTAGCGGGTGAACTGAGCTATCGCCCAAACATGCCACTGCAGATCAATACTGGCGATATGAGTCGTACTGCCCTGGCGAGTGCGCTTAAGGGGCCAACTAACGATGACAACACTCATCGTGGTCTGGCGGGTGTGTCTGCAGGCTCCACAATTTCTGGCTATGAGCGCAAGGAGTTTTGGCAGGCTTCGCTAAGTGCTGTGCATTTTGTTGACCGTGTCATGGCAGCTGATCGCCTGTCGCTGGTGGGTGAGATCGGTGCCAACTATATCGCTGGGATCAGCAACAGCAATGGCAAGACCAAGTTTGGACGTGATGCATTGTTTGGTCAAAGTCCGGATATCAATGGACGATGCTCGCATTTGCATGAGACTCCGCCTGCTGATCGGTCACCCAAGGCCAGCAGCTGGTGTGAAAACGATGGTTACTTCACCAGCTTCTCCTGGGGCTACCGCCTGCGCGCCAGCCTGGAGTACAGCAACGTGATTGCCGGTATCAACCTGACGCCGAATCTGGCCTTCTCGCACGATGTCGAGGGCTACAGCCCGAACTTCACCGAGAACGCCAAGTCGGTGAGCATTGGTGTGAATGCCGATTACGGCAACAAGTACAACGCCAGCCTCAGCTATACCAACTTCTTTGATGGCAAGTACAACACCCTGGTTGATCGTGACTTCGCTGCAGTCAGCGTTGGCATGAGCTTCTGAGCCCAAGACACCTGGAGACTACAATAATGACAATCAAAAACCTGTTAATCGGTGCCGGCGGTCTGGCACTTTCCCTGCTGGCTGCCACGGTCAGCGCCCAGTCCCTGAGTCAGGCAGAAATCGATCAGCTGGGTAGCACATTGACCCCGGTTGGTGCCGAGCGCGCCGGTAACGCGGCTGGCACCATTCCCGAGTGGACCGGTGGCCTGCCGGTAGATGCGGGTACTGCCGACAGCCGTAACTTCCTCAGCAATCCCTATGCTGACGAGCAGCCGCTGTTTGTTATCACGGCGCAGAACTATGAGCAGTACGCCGACAACCTGACCCCGGGTCAGAAGGCGATGTTCCAGCGTTACCCGGACAGCTTCCGGATGCCGGTTTACCAGAGCCACCGTACCGTCGGTTATCCGCAGTCGGTATATGACCAGGTCAAGGCCAAGGCTGGTCAGGCACGCCTGGTGAACAATGGTGACGGTATTGAAAACTTCAGCCACAGCAATTTCGCTTTCCCGATTCCCAAGTCGGGTGCCGAAGTGGTGTGGAACCACCTGACCCGCTATCGCCAGAACATCAAGCGCTCTTATATCCAGGTCATGCCGCAAGTCAATGGCTCCTACACCGTCATCAAGATGGAAGAGGATGTGGCCTATCCGGAGTTTATGCCGGACGTGGACCTGAATGCGGCCGCCAACATCCTGCTGTATTTCAAGCAGCGGGTGAATGCACCGGCTCGTCTGGCGGGTAACGTGCTGCTGGTACACGACACCCTGGACCAGCTCAAGGAGCCGCGTATGGCGTGGGTTTACAATGCGGGTCAGCGACGTGTTCGCCGCGCGCCGCAGGTAGCCTACGACGGCCCGGGCACGGCGTCCGATGGCATGCGTACGACTGACAACTTCGCCATGTACAGTGGTGCGCCTGATCGTTACGACTGGAAACTGGTTGGCAAGAAGGAAATTTTTGTCCCCTACAACAGCAACCTGAGCAGCCCGTCGCTGAAGTATGACGACATCATCAAGGCTGGCCACGTCAATCCGGAGCACACGCGTTTCGAGTTGCACCGTGTATGGGAAGTGCAGGGCGACGTGAAGCAAGGTATGCGTCATATCTATGCCCAGCGTAACTTCTTTATGGACGAGGACTCCTGGATGATTACCCTGGCCGATCACTACGACGGTCGCGGTACCCTGTGGCGCGTGGGTGAGGGGCATATCGTCCATCATTACCGCGACCAGATTCCGGCCTACGCGCTGGAAACCCTGTATGACCTGCTCGCCGGTCGTTACATTGCCCTGGGCCTGTTCAACGAGGAGAGCTCTGCGCCCGTGTATGGTGGTAGCTACACCTACAACGAGTTCACGCCGACCGCTCTGCGTTCAGCCGGTGTACGCTGATCGAGATCTTTACTGCCTGAGCTGAAAGCGTCTGCTTCCGGCTCCAGGTAAAAGGCTGCAATATCCCGGATTCGAAAGAGTCCGGGTTTTTTTTGGGCAAAAAAAACCCGAATTCAGGGGGACGAATCCGGGTCAAGACCATTAGGAGTGATACAGGCAACACCCATGCTGCCGAATTGCCTGCTGCCGGTAACGAGGACGGGGGAGAGTTTTCGTCACCGGCATGCTCAGTATTGACCAGATACCAGACTTGTCCAGCGTCAAATTCTCTGTTGTTGAAACGATTTGCTATCAATCGGGCTTCGCTTGTATCTGTTGGTTTGCTTGAAGATCAGCCGGGTGCCTGCACGCAGCGTTCAAGCACCACCAGCGCCTGCTCCAGTTGCTCTGCTGGTGTATAAAAGTGCGGTGACCAGCGCAGGCCGCCGCCGCGGGCAGCACAGACCAGTTGCTGCTGGCGCAGTCGCTGCACAAGTGCGACATGGTCGACGCCCTCCAGATGGAAGGTCAGTATGCCGGCTCGCCGCTCAGGTTCGGCGGGACTTAACAGGCGCAGTCCTGGTTGACGGGCGAGTGCCTGATGCAGCCAGTCGATGCGTTCTGCCAGGGCGGCTTCTACCTCAGTCATGCCCGTTTCCAGCAGCAGGCCAAGGCTGGCCGACAGTGCCTGTTGGGCCAGCATATTGGGGCTGCCCGGCTCATAACGACGGGCACTGGCGGCCGCTGTCCAGTCCTCCCGGTCGTAGTCGCCCATGGCTTCTACCATATGCCAGCCGAACTGGCTGGGTTTTAGCTGTTCGCGCCGTTCGGCGCGGCAGTAGAAAACGCCGAGTCCTTCCGGGCCCAGCAGCCATTTGTGGCCGTCAGCCATGGCGAAGTCACAGTCGATTTGCTGAACATCAAAGTGGTGTGCGCCCAGCGATTGGATGGCATCCACGCAGAACAGGATGCCCCGTTGGCGACAGGCCTGCCCGAGCCGTTGCAGGTCCAGACGCAGGCCGCTGGCATACTGCACCGAACTGATGGATAGCAAGCGGGTGCGCGGCCCCATGGCATTGATCAGCGCGGCCTCGGGGTCATCTACTGACAGACTTTCCCGGCGCAGGGTAACGCCCTGCGGGGCCAGTGCTTCCCAGACGATACGGTTGGAGGGGAACTCCTGGTCGCTGATCAGCACTTCGTCTCCCTGGTGCCAGTCGAGTCCGGCGGCAACGAAGGACAGGGCTTCAGAGGTGTTCTTGACCAGCGCAATGTCTTCACTGGACGGCGCATTCAGCAGTTGACGAAGCTGTTCACGCAGGTGTTTTTCCTGACTGGCCCAGCGCGGGTAGTCTGCGGCACCCTGGGCTACGTTCTCTGCGGCAAACCGGCAGACTGCCTGCGCTGCGCGTTGCGGCCAGGGGGCTACGGCGGCATGGTTGAGGTAGATGAGGCCGGGTGTCTGTGGAAATTCAGTGGCCCATGAAGCGTGCTGACGCATGCAGGATATCCTTGTGCTGCTGGCATTTTCGACCGTACAGCATGGCATGGCTGCGCACCGGGTCAAGCGGCGCACCGGGACAAAACCGGTTTGGGTACTACCGGTCATTTTGATAACAGTGCTGGATGGCTGGTCATGTTTTTCGCGTATAATGCGCATCTCAGCCAGTTTGTCATCGGGTAGTTCAATGCAGAAAGAATCACGCAAGGTCCGCGAGTTTCGCCGTCGCGAACAGGAAATCCTCGATACCGCGCTGAAGCTGTTCCTTGAGCAGGGTGAGGACAGCGTGACCGTGGAAATGATTGCCGACGAAGTGGGTATCGGTAAGGGCACCATCTACAAGCACTTCAAGTCCAAGGCGGAAATCTATCTTCGCCTGATGCTCGATTACGAGCGTGACTTGGCTGAGCTGCTGCATTCGGATGCCATCAGCAAGGACAAGGCGGCTCTGCCGCGCGAGTACTTTGCCTTTCGTATGAGTGATCCGGAGCGCTACCGGTTGTTCGACCGTCTGGAAGAAAAGGTGGTCAAGGCCAATCAGTTGCCGGATCTGGTTGAGGAGCTGCACGGTATCCGGGCTTCCAACTTCAACCACCTGACTGGCGTGATCCAGCAGCGGATCGAAGAGGGCTCGCTGGAGAATGTGCCAGCCTATTTCCATTACTGCGCAGCCTGGGCCCTGGTGCATGGTGCCATGTCCATGCACCACTCGCCGTTCTGGCGCGAGGTGATCAAGGATCAGGATGGGTACACGCAGTTTCTGATGGATGTGGGTGTGCGTATGGGTAACCGCTTCAAGCGGCGCAAGGAGAACGAACAGGCCTGAGTGGCCTGTTCGCGACAGCAATCCTCAGCTGATAGTGCCGGTCACCCGGACCCGCTTGCTGCCGGCCATTGGCTTGGCCGCCAGCGCGGCCTGACGTGCCTTGATGTGGCTGTCGATCAGGTTCTTTGCGGCGATCAGCAGGCCCATAAAGACAAAGGCGCCGGGCGGCAGGATGACGAACAGCACTTCCTTGTAATTGCTGAATACCACCAGCTTCCAGTCGGCGGCAATCGGGCCGAGCAACAGGTCCATGCCGCTGAACAGGGTGCCGTAGCCCACCAGTTCGCGCAGCATGCCGAGCACCAGCAGCACCAGGGCAAAGCCCAGTCCCATCATCAGGCCATCGGTCATCGCCGGCAGCAGCGGATGCTTGGAGGCATAGGCGTCGGCACGGCCGAGGATCGCGCAGTTGGTGACGATCAGCGGGATAAAGATGCCGAGGATCTGGTACAGCTCGAAGGTGAACGCCTGCATCAGCAGCTCGGTACAGGTCACCAGCGCGGCGATGATCATCACAAAGGCCGGCAGGCGCACGGCGTCGGTCACCGCGTTGCGGATCAGGGACACCGCCGCATTCGAGCCGACCAGTACCAGAATGGTCGCCAGCCCCAGCCCGAGGGCGTTCACCGTGGTGCTGCTGACGCCCAGCAGCGGGCACAGCCCAAGCAGCTGGACCAGCCCCGGGTTGTTGTGCCAGAGCCCGTCGGCGGTAATGCTTTTCAGATCAGTGCTGGCCATCGGCTGATTCCTCGGCGTCGGGCGTGCTCAGCAGCAGCTGCTCACGGTTGTTCTCGAAGTACTGCAGCGCACGGTAGACCGCCTGGACTATTGCCCGCGGGGTGATGGTGGCGCCGGTGAACTGGTCAAACTCACCGCCATCCTTGCGTACTGCCCAACCGTCGGCGGCCGGCAGCATCAGGCTCTTGCCATTGAAGTCGAGTACCCAGTCACTCTTGGTACGCTCGATCTTGTCGCCGAGGCCGGGGGTTTCGCGGTGATTCAATACGCGCACACCGGCCAGGCTGCCATCGGCCATGATGCCGACCAGCAGGTCGATGCGACCGCTGTAGCCATCCGGGGCAATTACCGGCAGGATCACCGCGTTGACCTGGCCATCCAGCCGGCTGCGCCAGGCTTCGGCGGGTTTACGCAGGTTCAGCAGTGGCTGGTCGTCGATCACGAAGGCATCCTGCAGCAGGTCATTGTCATGCAGCTGGTGCGGCAGGATTTCGTTAAGGGCGCTGAGTTGCACGCGGCGCTGCTCACTGGCAATGCGCTCGGCGGTGCCCAGTTGGGTAAAGGCGATCAGTCCCACGGTGGCCATCGCGAACAGCCCGAGGATCAGGCTGTTGCGCATCACCGAGCGGCCGGTGCCGATGTCTGTCTGTGCGTCGCTCATCAGTCCACCTTACTCATGCCGCGCTCGGCCTTGCGGTGGCCATAGGTGCGCGGGGTGGTGTAGTAGTCGAGTGTCGGTGCTGCCAGGTTCATCAGCAGCACGGCGAAGGCCACGGCATCCGGGTAGCTGCCCCACACGCGGATAATGTAGACCAGCACGCCGACCCCGGCGCCGAACAGCAGGCGGCCGAGCTTGCTGGTGGCGCCGGACACCGGGTCGGTGATGATAAAGAAGGCACCGAGCATGGTCGCGCCACCCAGCAGGTGGAATAGCGGCGAGCCGTTGGAGTTGGAGCCGGAGCCGTTCCAGAACAGCAGGCTCATCAGCAGCAGCGCACCGAGCATGCCGACCGGCGCATGCCAGCTGAACACGCGCTTCCACAGCAACACGGCACCACCGAGCAGCCAGGCCAGGCTGACCCACTCCCAGCCGTAACCGGAGAGCAGGCCGAACACCGGCTGGGCGGCCTGCAGTTCAGCCACCGTCAGGCTGTTGTTGTTCTTCATCACATCCAGCGGGGTGGCCAGGGTCCAGCCGTCCAGCGCCAGGGCGCCGGGTGTGAATACCCGTTGCAGACCCTCCAGCAGCCCCAGGGTTGACTGCAGCTCGGGCAGCACCTGCTCGATGCCGCGCCAGGCTGGCCAACTGGTCATTTCCAGCGGGAAGGACACCAGCACCACGGCGTAACCAAGCATTGCCGGGTTGAACGGGTTCTGGCCAAGGCCGCCATACAGGTGCTTGCCGAACAGCATGGCAAAGCCCACCGCGACCAGCACCAGCCACCAGGGGGCATAGGCCGGCAGTGCCACGGCCAGAAGCCAGGCGGTTACCAGCGCACTGCCGTCGCCCAGGAAAAAACCCACCGGACGCTGGCGCAGCCGCAGCAGAACGGCTTCAAAGGCCAGTGCAAAGAGGCTCGCCAGGGTCAGGTTGATCAGCGTGCCCCAGCCGAACAGCCAGGTCATCACGGCAATCCCCGGCAGCATCGCCGCCAGCACCCAGAGCATCAGGTTACGTGTGCGGTTGTTGCCCAGGGCGTGCGGCGAGGTAATGCGCAACAGGGCCATCAGAGGGTCTCCTTGCTGGGCGCTGTACGCACCGCCGGTGCTTCGGCGTTACCGCCGGTGGCCGCCTCGAAGGCTGCCTGGGCCGCCTGCGCGGCCTTTTCCAGTTCGGCGATCTGCGCCTGCAGCTCGGTGTTGTCGGGGTTGGCGGCCAGTTGCTTGTTGGCCTTTTTCACCGCCATTTGTGCGGTGGCGGCAGCAATCTTCAGTTGCTTCTGTTCATCGCTCAGGGCCGGTGGTTTTGCTGCAGCAGCTGCTGCCGGCGTATCGGTGGTCTCGCTGGTGGCCTTGGGCGCCTGTGCGGCCTCGGCCTCCTTGGCGGCTTTCAGGCGTGCGGCCTTTTCCGCGCGGGCCTGGCGTTCCAGTTCCTTCTGCTCGGCCTCGCGCTGCAGGCGTGCCTGGCGCTGCTCGAAGCGTTGCCTGGAGTGCTCGGCCTTCAGGTGCTGCAGTTCCAGGGCGCGGATTTCTGCCTTGGCGGCGCGGTAGTACTGCACCAGCGGGATACTGCTGGGGCAGACATAGGAACAGGCGCCGCACTCGATGCAGTCGAACAGGTGCTGGCGTTTCAGCTGGTCGTATTCCTTGCCCATGGCAAACCAGTGCAGCTGTTGCGGTAACAGGTCGGCCGGGCAGGCCTCGGCGCACAGCCCGCAGCGAATGCATGGCAGCGCCGGCGGCGGTGGCGGCAGTTCCTCACGGGTGGCGGCAATCAGGCAGTTGCTGGTCTTGATAATCGGCGCCACCGGGTTTTCCAGGGTAAAGCCCATCATCGGGCCGCCCACCACCAGCCGCTGCAGGCGTTCGGGCTGCAGGCCGGCAAAGGCCAGCAGGTCGCTGACCGGGGTGCCGATCAGCGCCTCGACATTGGTCGGGTGCTGCAGGGCGTCGCCGGTCAGGGTGACAATCCGGCTGATCAGCGGCTGGCCCAGCAGGATGGCGTCGTGGATTGCCAGCAGGGTGCCGATGTTCTGGCAGAGCATGCCGATATCCGCCGGCAGGCCACCGCTGGGGACTTCCTTGCCGGTGAGGATCTGGATCAGCTGCTTTTCGCCGCCGGAGGGGTACTTGGTGGGGAACACCACCACCTGCAGCGGTCGCTCGCCGACCGCAGCACGCATGGCGGCAATTGCCTCCGGCTTGTTGTCCTCGATGCCGATCAGCACCTGCTCGGGGCGGATGATGTGCATCAGTATTTCGATGCCGGCCACCACCTGATCGGCACGGTAGCGCATCGCCGTGTCATCGGCGGTGATGTAGGGCTCGCATTCGGTGCCGTTGATGATCAGCGTGTGGATTTTCTGTTCCGGACGCGCATTGAGCTTGACCGCACTGGGGAATCCGGCACCGCCAAGGCCGCTGACGCCAGCCTCGCGGATCATCTGCATCAGCGTTGCCGGCTCCAGCGTGCGGTAGTCGGCGACCGGCTGGCGCTCGATCCAGCGGTCCTCGCCGTCGCTATCCAGGATGATCGCCAGCTCCGGCAGGCCGGAGGCGTGCGGGTAGGGCGCCAGGTCAATCTCGACTACGGTGCCGGAGGTCGGTGCATGCAGCGGGCAACTGACCAGTCCGCGTGCCTCGGCCAGCAGCTGGCCCTTGAGCACCCGATCACCGATCTGCACTACCGGCTCGGCGCGCGCACCAATGTGCTGCTGCAGCGGCAGTATCAGGCGTTCGGGTAACGGTGCCTTTTCCAGTCCGTAACGCAGCGACTGCTGCTTGTTCTCCGGCGGATGGATACCGCCGGAAATGTCCCAGACCTTGATCGCGTTGCTGTTCATGCGTGCTGTGCCTCGCGGTCGGTGGCAATCAGGCGGGAGGCGGGCAGCGGGTAGTCCCACTTCCAGTTCTGCGGGGTGGTCGGCAGCGGGATCATGTCGATGCAGTCTACCGGGCAGGGCTCCACGCACAGGTCGCAACCGGTGCATTCGTCAACAATCACCGTGTGCATCTGCTTGGCGGCGCCGAGAATGGCATCCATCGGGCAGGCCTGAATGCACTTGGTGCAGCCGATGCACTCGGCCTCGCGGATATAGGCCACGGTACGCGGTTTTTCCTCACCGTGTTCGGCGTCCAGCGGCAGCGCCTCGACATCCAGCAGGTCGGCGAGGGCCTGAATGGTTGCTTCGCCACCGGGCGGGCACTTGTTGATCGGCTCGCCGTTGGCAATGCCCTCGGCATAGGGCCGGCAGCCGGGGTGGCCGCACTGGCCGCACTGGGTCTGCGGCAGCAGCGCATTGATCTGTTCGACAATGGGGTCGCCGTCGACCTTGAAGCGGATCGCGGCAAAGCCGAGGATGGCGCCGAATACCAGGGCCAGCGCCAGCAGGATGAGGATTGCGGTGAGTACCAGGGACATGGCGTTACAACCTGATCAGGCCGGTGAAGCCCATGAACGCCAGCGACATCAGGCCGGCGGTGATCATGCCGATCGCCGCGCCACGGAACGGCGTCGGTACGTCGGCAATCGCGATGCGTTCGCGCAGCGCAGCGAACAGCACCAGGATCAGCGAAAAGCCCAGCGCGGCGCCCAGGCCGTAGGTGGCGGACTTCATAAAGGTCTGTTCGGCGCGGTTGGTGTTCAGCAGGGCCACGCCGAGTACTGCGCAGTTGGTGGTGATCAGCGGCAGGAAAATGCCCAGTACGCGGTACAGCAGCGGGCTGGTCTTGTGCACCACCATCTCGGTGAACTGCACCACCACGGCAATCACCAGAATAAAGGAAATGGTGCGCAGGAACTCCAGTCCGAAAGGCACCAGCAGGTACTGGAAGGTCAGGTAGCTGAGGATCGACGCCAGCGTCAGGACAAAGGTGGTGGCCGCCGACATGCCGATGGCTGTTTCCAGTTTGCCGGACACGCCCATGAACGGGCAGAGTCCGAGAAACTGCACCAGTACGAAGTTGTTGACCAGTATGGTACTGATCAGGATCAGGGCAAATTCCGTCATTTCACCTAACCGTTAGAAAAGATCTGCATGGCACTGCGACCAGTCCCGGGAGGCCGCATTGTAAACCACCTGCGCAGGACACGCTGTGAATACATCCCTGTAAACTCGGCCATGTCCATCCAGGACATGGACGGTCCTGCGCAGGTGATTTCCAACGTGGCTGTTTAGCTTCTCAGGTGCTGCAGGTTACGACCCTGGTCACTACGGCTCTCACATCACCCGCTGGCCCGGTTTGGCGCCGCTGTCTGGACTCAGCAGGAAAATCTCCTCGCCGCCGGGGCCGGCGGCCAGCACCATGCCCTCGGATACGCCGAATTTCATCTTGCGCGGCGCCAGGTTGGCCACATAGAGCACCAGCCGGCCTTCCAGCTTGCCCGGGTCGGGGTAGGCGCTCTTGATGCCGGAGAATACGTTGCGTTTGGCGTCGCCGATATCCAGCGACAGGCGCAGCAGCTTGTCGGCACCCTCGACAAATTCGGCTTTTTCGATCAGCGCGATGCGCAGATCCACCGCCGCGAAGGCATCAAAGTTGATTTCCGCTGCCAGCGGCGCCTTGACCAGTTCGCCATTGCCAGCCGGCGCGGCGGCAGCCTCGTTGGCGGCCAAATCTTCCTTCGAGGCTTCCACCATCGCCTCGATCCTCGCCGGCTCGATACGGGTCAGCAGCGGAGTGAACTGGTTGAGTTGGTGGGTTTGTAGAAAGGTTCTGTAGTCATACCAATTCAGAGGCTGGACATTAAGGAATTGCTCAGCTTGCTCGGCGAGTTTCGGCAGCACAGGCTTGAGCCAGACAATGATACGGCGGAACCAGTTAATGCCTAGTGCAGATGCGGCAATTGCTTCTTCGTTGCGGCCTTCTTTTGCCAATGCCCAAGGAGCAACCGCTGCGATGAAACCATTCGCGAAGTCAGCCTGCTGCATGATCGCTCGCATGGCTTGACCGAAGTCTCTGCGTTCGTAGGCTCCCTCAATTTCTTTCTCGATTACTCGTTGTGCTCTCTCGTCGTAAAACACATCCCAGCCAGAATCATTGGGGAAATTTTTGAGGTGCTCTTTTACAAATTCTTCAGAGGGGAGTCTTCCACCCGCTAGCTTGTGAATAAAACCGGCGCAGCGGCTGGCGATATTCACCACCTTGCCGACCAGATCGGAATTCACCTTCTGCACGAAGTCGTCCAGGTTCAGGTCCAGATCCTCGACACCACGGCCCAGCTTGGCTGCGTAGTAGTAGCGCAGGTATTCCGGGTTCAGGTGGTCCAGGTAGGTGCGCGCCTTGATAAAGGTGCCGCGCGACTTCGACATCTTCTGCCCGTTGACCGTCAGGTAGCCGTGCACATTCACCGCAGTCGGGCGGCGGAAGCCGGCACCGTGCAGCATCGCCGGCCAGAACAGGGTGTGGAAGTTGACGATATCCTTGCCGATAAAGTGGTACAGCTCGGCAGTCGAATCCTTGCCCCAGAAAGCATCGAAATCCAGTTCCGGGGTACGTGCGCAGAGGTTCTTGAAACTGGCCATGTAGCCAATTGGCGCATCCAGCCAGACGTAGAAGTACTTGCCCGGTTCACCGGGAATCTCGAAGCCGAAGTAGGGCGCATCGCGGCTGATGTCCCATTCCTGCAGGCCGCTGTCCAGCCACTCGGCGATCTTGTTGGCCACCGCCTCCTGCAGCGCGCCGCTTCGGGTCCATTCCTGCAGCATGGCCTGGAAGTCCGGCAGCTTGAAGAAGAAATGTTTCGAGTCCTTGAGCACCGGGGTGGCGCCGGAAATCGCCGAGCGCGGGTCCTTCAGTTCGGTCGGCTCGTAGGTCGCGCCGCACTTCTCGCAGTTGTCACCGTACTGGTCCTCGGCGCCGCACTTGGGGCAGGTGCCCTTGATAAAGCGGTCGGCGAGGAACATGCCCTTGTCCGGGTCGAAGTACTGGGTCACCGACCGGGTGGCGATGTGGCCGGCTTCCTTCAGACGCCCGTAGATCAGCTCGGAGAAGTACTTGTTCTCGTCCGAGTGGGTCGAGTGATAGTTGTCGAAATTGACCAGAAAATCGGCAAAGTCGGCGGTATGTTCGGCTTTGACGTTGGCAATCAGCTGCTCGGGGGTAATGCCTTCCTTCTCTGCGCGGAGCATGATTGC
The DNA here is from genome assembly GCF_900114825.1 of Halopseudomonas yangmingensis. Taxonomy (GTDB): domain Bacteria; phylum Pseudomonadota; class Gammaproteobacteria; order Pseudomonadales; family Pseudomonadaceae; genus Halopseudomonas; species Halopseudomonas yangmingensis. The sequence goes on from NZ_FOUI01000004.1 coordinate 23,074, forward strand.
CGAGCCGTGGGCATCGTCGGCGCAGACGTAGATGGCTTGATGGCCGCGCAGCTTCTGAAAGCGCACCCAGATATCGGTCTGAATGTACTCCAGCATGTGCCCCAGATGGATAGAACCATTGGCGTAGGGCAGGGCGCTGGTCACCAGGATCTGGCGTTGTTGAGCTTGGCTGGACATGGACACTCGGCTTGATTGGCTGACGGATTTGAAAGGCGCCAATGATACCTGTTCGAGACGATGGGGTCATCTGTCGCCGGGCTTTGGGGCAGGCCAGGAAAGCCGGCGCCCCCCCAAAACCGGATATGGTCGCTGGTGTGGCATGTTGCGGCGGTTACAGAGGTCAATCCTGATATTGCAGGAAGGCGTGCCACTCACTCATCCTTGGGAGCGTATTTGTCTTTCATCAGAAAAGCATAGGCGGTGTTGAACGCTGTCTCCTGGTATGCCTTGAGGTCAGTGTCGGCGTATGCGATCTGTATCGGATTGCGCTTCAGGGATTCCTTGATATCAGTTGTAGACATAATCTGCACGTTCAGGTCAGGGATCAGTTCTATGGCCGCTTCAAGCTTGAATCCAACCGCACCGCCGGCAAATTTGCCCTTCATCGGCCGCTGCCGAATGATGACCTGGTCTACCTGGTAATCCTGCATCAGCTTGGCAAAGGTCTGCTGAAAATAGCGCAGCTCACCTGTGCTGTGGATGTCTCTGAGCGTCAGTCGGCGCGCGCGACAATCCGGTAGTTCAAAAATCCCGTCTGCCAAAGACAGCAGGCAGAGGTTCACATCGTTGCTGTTGATTTCTACGCCACACACTTTCATTGAGTTACCCCGCCCTATAAAGGGGACAGATTTATTTTGCGTTGGCCTGAGGAATTGGCCGCAGACATAAAAAAACCGCTGCAGCTTAACCTGCAGCGGTTTTTGTTTACTACACCTGCCCTTACAGCTGGGCGACCGGGATGGACGCTGCAGCCTTCTGGTAGGTCTCGATCTCGTTGAAGTTCATGTAGCGATAGATATCGCTGGCCATGCTGTCGATTTCCGCAGCGTAGGCCATGTACTCCTCAACGCTCGGCAGGCGGCCGAGAATCGATGCCACGGCGGCCAGTTCGGCGGAGGCCAGGTACACGTTGGCCCCATCACCCAGGCGGTTCGGGAAGTTCCGCGTGGAGGTGGAGACCACGGTGGACTTGGCAGCCACACGCGCCTGGTTACCCATGCACAGCGAGCAGCCTGGCATTTCCATACGGGCGCCGGCCTTGCCATAGATGCCGTAGTAGCCTTCCTCGGTCAGCTGGAACGCATCCATCTTGGTCGGCGGAGCCAGCCACAGACGGGTCGGCAGGGCGCCCTTGTTCTTGTCCAGCAGCTTGCCGGCAGCGCGGAAGTGGCCGATGTTGGTCATGCACGAGCCAATGAACACTTCGTCGATCTTGTCGCCAGCTACTTGCGACAGCAGGCGGGCGTCATCCGGATCGTTCGGGGCGCAAAGTACCGGCTCCTTGATCTCGGCCAGATCGATTTCGATCACTGCCGCGTACTCGGCATCGGCGTCGGCCTGCATCAGGCTCGGGTTGGCCAGCCATGCTTCCATGGCCTGGGCGCGGCGCTCGAGGGTGCGGGCGTCCTGGTAGCCGTTGGCGATCATCCAGCGCAGCAGGACGATGTTCGACTTCAGGTACTCGGCTACCGACTCTTCGCTGAGCTTGATGGTACAGCCGGCAGCAGAACGCTCGGCAGAGGCGTCAGACAGCTCGAACGCCTGTTCGGCGGTCAGGTGGTCCAGACCTTCGATCTCGAGGATGCGGCCAGAGAAGATGTTCTTCTTGCCCTTCTTCTCGACGGTCAGGTGACCTTCCTGAATGGCGTAATAGGGAATGGCGTGTACCAGATCACGCAGGGTGATACCGGGCTGCATCTTGCCCTTGAAACGCACCAGTACCGACTCCGGCATGTCCAGCGGCATTACACCGGTGGCGGCGGCAAAGGCGACCAGACCGGAGCCGGCCGGGAACGAGATGCCCATCGGGAAACGGGTGTGCGAGTCGCCACCGGTACCGACGGTATCAGGCAGCAGCATGCGGTTCAGCCAGCTGTGGATGATGCCATCACCCGGACGCAGGGCAACACCGCCACGGGTGTGGATGAAGTCCGGCAGGGTGTGGTGGGTGGTGACGTCGATCGGCTTCGGATAGGCCGCAGTGTGGCAGAACGACTGCATTACCAGATCGGCGGAGAAGCCGAGGCAGGCCAGATCCTTCAGCTCGTCACGGGTCATCGGGCCAGTGGTGTCCTGGGAGCCGACGGTGGTCATCTTCGGTTCGCAGTAGGTGCCGGGACGGATGCCTTCGACGCCGCAGGCCTTGCCGACTATTTTTTGCGCCAGGGTAAAGCCCTTGCTGCTGGCAGCCGGTACGTCAGGCTTGCGGAACAGCTCGGAGTGACCCAGACCCAGTTCGGCGCGGGCCTTCTCGGTCAGACCGCGACCAATGATCAGCGGAATACGGCCGCCAGCGCGGACTTCGTCGAGCAGCACCTGGGTCTTCAGTTCGAAGGTGGTGATGACGTCATCGGTGCCGTGCTTGCAGACCTTGCCTTCGTAGGGGTAGACGTCAATGGCGTCGCCCATGTTCAGGTTGCTGCAGTCGAATTCGATCGGCAGTGCACCGGCATCTTCCATGGTGTTGTAGAAGATCGGGGCGATTTTGGTGCCAAAGCAGAAGCCGCCGGCACGCTTGTTCGGAACGTAAGGGATGTCGTCGCCGAAGAACCACAGCACCGAGTTGGTGGCGGACTTGCGCGAGGAGCCGGTACCGACCACGTCGCCCACGTAGGCAACCGGCAGGCCCTTGGCCTTCATCGCTTCGATTTGCTTGAGCGGGCCGATGGCGCCTTGCTCGACCGGCTCGATGCCGTCACGGGCCATTTTCAGCATGGCCAGCGCGTGCAGCGGGATATCCGGACGCGACCAGGCGTCAGGCGCCGGCGACAGGTCGTCGGTGTTGGTTTCGCCAGGAACCTTGAATACAGTCAGGCTGATCTTCTCGGCTACCGCCGGGCGGTTGGTGAACCACTCGCCGTCGGCCCAGGATTGCAGGACTGCCTTGGCATTGGCGTTGCCGTTCTTGGCCTTCTCGGCTACGTCATGGAAGGCGTCGAACATCAGCAGGGTGTGCTTGAGCTGTTCGGCAGCAGTGGCGCCCAGTTCGGCGTTGTCCAGCAGCTCTACCAGTGTGGCGATGTTGTAACCACCCTGCATGGTGCCCAGCAACTCGGCAGCACGTTCTTTGCTCAGCAGCGGAGAAGTTGCTTCGCCCTTGGCAACGGCGGACAGGAAGCCGGCCTTGACGTAGGCCGCTTCATCAACACCCGGCGGTACGCGATTGATCAGCAGATCGAGCAGAAACTCTTCTTCACCGGCCGGCGGGTTCTTCAGCAGTTCAATCAGACCGGCGGTCTGTTCGGCGTTCAGCGGCTGAGGCACGATGCCCAGGGCAGCGCGCTCCTCAACGTGTTTGCGATAGGCTTCAAGCACAGTTTTTACCCTCATCAGTCTGTTCCGCTACGGTCGGAACGGTCATCCTTACGGATCTTGACGCCGGAGGTGCGGGTCAGTGCAGGCGCTGTCCGGTATCGGCGGGGAACCCGGAGGTCGGGTTGACGGATACGGTCGGGGAATGCAGGCGCAGGCCTGGCACAGAGCCCTACGGCGGGCGGAATTCTACATTAAAAGCGCAGCGAAGTTAAGACGGCCGGCTGTGCGACCTTTGTCTGAGCCATCCTGCCGGCATCGGCGATGCCGGCAGGAACGGGCTTACTTCTGCAGGATGTCTTCGAGGTGCGCCAGCATGTCTTCCGGCTTGAGTACCAGCAGGTCGCATTCGAGCTGGTCCAGCACCACTTCACAGGTGTTGCCGATCAGGGCGCCGGACAGGCCTTTGCGGGCTACGGTGCCGATCACAGTGACGCTGGCGCCAACCTGGCGGGCGATACGCGGTATCAGCGTGTCAGCCGGGCCTTCGTCGATATGTATCTGCTCCTCTTTCAGGTCGTAGCGTTCAACATAGGCCTGCGCATGATCCATATAGCGCTGGTGGATGTTTTCGCGCAGCTGGTAGACCGGGTCTGCCGCTGACAGCATAGGCGCGGGATGGGCGCTGACCACATGCAGGGTGCCGGCAATCATCTCGACCATGTCGGAGGCGTTGCTGACAATGGTGTCGTGCAGCACCTTGTGCTGATCGTCCCTGTTGCCAAGATCGACTGCGGCCAGTACCGCGCCTTTCATCCAGGACTCGGTGGTCTTGACCATCAGAACGGGGCTCGGGCAGTAGCGCAGCAGCTTCCAGTCATCGGGCGTCAGCAGGGCTTTTTTCAGCGGGTTGTCAGGCAGGTGCTGCTTGACTACCAGGCCGCACCCTTCGGATTGCAAGACGTGGATAATTGTTTCAGTCAGGTTGCGGTGCCAGCACTGGGTATGACTTGCGGTGAAGCCCTCGGCAGTGAGTTCTGCAGTGAGCTTCTCGAGTAAAGGGGTGTGATCCGGGCGATCCTCGCAGACCAGCAGGTGCAGCTCCGACTCGATAACACCGGCGATCAGTTTGGCGCGGGTGAGTGCGATGTGCTTCTGCTGGTTCGGGTCGATTATGACCAGGATACGCTTGATGGCCTGCATGGCTTGCTCCCTAGTTATGCGAGATAACGCTGTCTGTTGTTGGTCTTGTGTCAATCTAGCGCGTTTCCGGCTGATGCATGTTGACATGCGTCAACAGGTCACGGGCTTGAATATGCTCTTATAATGCCAACCATAGTCTTTTTGCATCATTTCGGAAAGCCGATGACATTGCCCGATACATTGCTGTCCTTTCTTGCCGCCCCGACGCCGAATGCCTGGGTGGTGCGCGCGCTCAAGCATCCCGAAGAGTTGCTGATTGATCATGCCAATTGCGAGAAAAAGGCGGCCGCTACGGCGGTGAACCTGTTATTCCGCTATGCCGGACATGCCGAGCTGCTGGACAAGATGTCCCGTCTGGCCCGTGAGGAATTGCGTCATTTCGAGCAGGTGCTGGCGTTGATGAAAAAGCGTGGCGTGGAATATCGCTCGCTGTCAGCCAGCCTGTATGCCGGTCGTCTGCACCAGCATGTGCGTCAGCAGGAGCCCGGGCGGCTGATCGATACGCTGATTATCGGGGCTTTTATCGAGGCGCGATCCTGTGAGCGCTTTGCCATGATTGCGCCGCATCTGGATGACGAACTGGGCAGTTTTTATCGCTCATTGCTGAAGTCCGAGGCACGCCACTTCGAGGACTATCTGAAGCTGGCTCGCCAGTACAGCCCTGACCCGATTGACCAGCGCATTGCCTTTTTTGCCGAGCAGGAAGCCCTGGCGATCCATGTGGATGATCCCCAATTCAGGTTCCACAGTGGCGCGCCGGCGGAACTTGCGCAGGTGACTGCATGAGCCGGTTGTTAGCAGTGCTGTTGTGGCTTGTGGCTACACCCTTGGCTGCTGCACCTGTGTGCGAGCGTGTAGTGGCTGCCGGCAATCCCCAGTATCCGCCCTTGCTGTGGGTGGATCCGCAGGACCGGAGCCGCCTTATCGGAGTGGGTGCGGACATGCTTGCCGACGTGCTGGCGCCTGCCGGGGTCAAGGTTGATGTGTTGAATGTCGGTCCCTGGTCACGGGCTCAGGAAGAGGCTCGCAGTGGGCGTGTGGATATGTTGGTGGGGGCTTTTCTGACCCGGGAACGGCTCGAATACATGGATTATGTCTATCCGCCCTACATGGAAGTACCCAGTGCTATTTTTGTGCGACGTGACAGCCTGTTCCCCTGGAGTGGCTGGCACGACCTGCGCGGCCTGAAAGGCAGTACGCTGCTCAATAACAGTTTTGGCATGGCATTTGACCGTTATGCGCGTGACTATTTGCAGATCAAGAAGGTCCCCTCGATCGAGCAGTCATTCCAGTTGCTCCAGCGTGCTCGGGTTGACTATGTGGTGTACGAACGCCATCAGGGTGAGGCATTGCTGCTACAGATGGGATTGGCGGATGAAATTGTGGCCATGGAAGGGTCGGTAAATGCCGAGCCGTTGTACCTGACAATTTCACACAACTCTGCCTGCAATACGGCGGCGCTGCGTCGCGCGCTGGCCACGGGTCTGGCTGACTGGTTGCGTGAGGGGCGATTGGAACCTTTGCTGGAGCGCAATCGGGAGCGTTGGCTGGCCCAGTTTCCACCAGCCGCATCGGCGGTTGAGCCGGTGGCGGAATAGGGCTGATTGCGCAACAGTCAGTTTTTTGCACTTTTGCACCTGAACAGTTTCTTCCGCCCGCAGTCTGTGCTGTACTCATTGCTCGGAGTTGATCAGCCTCAGGGCGTTCTTGGCCATTGAGGTTGAGGGCGCTCCGCTTCGTGCATGCCAGGGTGTCCCATGTCCACGCTTCTTTATCAGCAGATTGCCCGCCAGTTGGCGGACGATATCCGTAAGGGTTTCTACAAGCCGGGTGAGCGTGTGCCCTCGGTGCGCAAGTTGAGTGCGCAGAAAGGCGTGAGCCATGCCACGGTATTGCAAGCCTATGCCACTCTCGAAGATCAAGGCCTGGTCAGGGCTCGTCCACAGTCGGGTTACTACGTGCATCAGGCGCCTGCCTTGACTGCGCCGCCACCCGTGATGGCCCGGGTTGAGCCGCCGCATGCCGTGACCCGCAGTGGCATTATCAGTGAAATCCTGCGTCAGGCGCGTCGTGACGGTACTATTCCTCTGGGCGCGGCAGTTCCCTCCAGTGAGTTTCTGCCGTTGCGGGCATTGCACCAGCACATGAGCCGTGTCACCCGTTTCCACGGTCAACGCGCCTTCAGTTATACCTTCAGTCCGGGCTTCGAACCGCTGCGCCGCCAGGTCGCGATACGCATGCGCGATGCCGGTGCGCTGGTCGAGCCTGACCAGGTGGTGATTACCAGTGGCTGTGTCGAGGCCTTGCAGCTTTGCCTGCGGACACTGACCCGCCCTGGTGATCTGATAGCTATCGAGTCACCCGTCTATTACGGTCTGTTGCAGTTGTGCGAGTTGCTGGGTTTGCAGGTAATCGAGATTCCGACGCATCCGGAAACCGGGCTGTGTCTGGATACGCTGGCGCGAGCCGCTCAAGCCTGGCCGATCAAGACGCTGGTAGTGACCACGCGGGCAGGCAATCCGATGGGTGCCACCATGTCCGAGACCAACCAGCGCCGGTTGGTGGCAATGATGGCGCAACGCGGTATTCCGATTATCGAGGATGACATCTATGGGGAGCTGATGTTCGACCATGGACGTACCCGTGCCCTGAAGGCTTTCGACTGTTCGGACACAGTGCTGTACTGCTCGAGTTTCTCAAAGACGATTTCGCCGGGTGTGCGTACTGGCTGGGTGATAGCCGGAAAGTATCAGGAACAGATCGAGAAGCTGCAGACCTTCACCACACTGTCAGCCTCTAGCGTCAGTCAGATGGCCGTGGCGGCCTATCTGGAGAACGGCGGCTACGACCGTCATCTTCGGCATATTCGTCAGCAATACCGCGACAATCTGGCCTGTTTCCAGCTGGCGGTGCAGCAGCATTTTCCCGAGGGTACACGAATCACCCGGCCGCGCGGAGGATTTATCCTGTGGCTGAGCCTGCCGGAACAGGTGGATACCCTGTCCCTGTTCAATCTGGCGCTGGAGCAGAATATCAGCATTGCACCGGGCATCGTTTTCAGTAATTCCGACCAGTTCAATCACTGTTTACGGCTCAACTGCGGGATTCCCTGGAACCGCGATACCGAGCGTGCCATCGTGACGCTGGGGCTGTTGGCTAAAGGCCTGCTGGATGGGTCGGTGTCAATGATTGCCAGCCAGCCAGGCGCGCGCCACGCGTGACTGGTTGGGGCGGCCAAGCAGCTCGCAGATACGCTGTCCGGCGGCGATCAGTGCGGGCAAATCAATGCCGCTGTGCAGGCCCATGCCGTTGAGCATGTAGACCAGATCCTCGCTGGCTACATTGCCGGTAGCCCCCTTGGCATAGGGGCAGCCGCCAAGCCCGGCGACCGCGCTGTCGAAACTGCGTATACCCAGCTGCAGGCTGGCATGGATGTTGGCCAGCGCCTGCCCCCAGGTGTCATGAAAATGCCCTGCCAGGCTGTCTGCCGGCAGCTGCTGCAAGGCATGCTCGAACAGCCGGCTGGTGCTGCCGGGGGTGCCGACGCCGATGGTGTCGCCAAGGGAGACCTCGTAGCAGCCCATGTCCAGCAGTTCTCGGGCCAGTGCCGTGACCTGCTGCGGCGCCACCTCGCCATCGCAGGGGCAGCCAAGTACGCAGGAAATGTAGCCGCGCACGGCAATGCCCCGGGCCTTGGCAGCTTCCAGCAGCGGGGCAAAGCGCTGCAGGCTCTGACTGATTGAACAATTCAGATTGCGTTGTGAAAAACCCTCGGTGGCAGCGGCAAATACCGCCACTTCGCGGACACCGGCTGCGAGTGCAGCTTCGAAGCCTTGCATATTTGGTGTCAGCGCGCTGTAGCTCACCCCGGGCAGGCGCTGGATGCCGGCAAATACCTGATCGCTGCCGGCCATTTGCGGTACCCACTTGGGCGACACGAAACTGCCGGCTTCGATCCAGCGCACGCCGGCGTGGCCCAGATCATCGATCAGGCGGATCTTGTCGGCCACAGTGATTGGCTGTTCTTCGTTCTGCAGTCCGTCACGCGGACCTACTTCGACCAGTCGGACATTGTTGCTTGTGGAGGAGGGCATGCCGGCGTTCCTTTAACGTACCGAATGTACAGATCGGCGCAGGATAGGGTGTGGTTTTGCGCTGATGCAACAGTGTTTTCTGATCCTGCCGGTTGTCGTTGCGACGCATGTGTCATCTAATGCGAATCATCCGCACATCCAGCGGGAATTATCCGTGCCTGTCACCCAGGTTATCGACCCGCTAATTCGCAACTATGAAACCCGTATGGAAATTGCCATGAAAAGCCGTCTGTTCAAACTGTCTTCCACTGGAGCCATGCCCCTGCTGCTGGCTGGCCTTGTGCTGCTGGCCGGTTGCAACCGGGAGCCCGCCGAGAATGGACAGGGGCAGATGCCGCCGACTCTGGTGACCGTCGAGCAGGTGCAGCCACTGAGTGTCGACCAGCGTCAGGAGTACCCGGCGCGGGTGCGCGGTGCTCGTGAAGTCGAGGTGCGTGCGCGGATTGCCGAGGTGTTGCTGGAACGCTCGCACCAGGAAGGTTCGCTGGTACAGGAAGGCGATTTGCTGTTCCGTATCGATCCGACGCCGCTGCGCATCCGTTTGGCCCAGGCCGAGGCTCAGTTGGCTACCTTTCGCGCCGAGCAGCAACAGGCTGAGCGTGACTGGACGCGCGCCGAACAGCTGTTTTCCCGGGGCGCAGTGAGTGCCAGCGAGCGGGACCGGCTACGTTCTGCCCTGGAGTTTGCCGAGGCGGGGATGGCCCAGGCCAAGGCGGAAATGGACGAGGCGCGTCTGAATCTGTCGTACACCGAGGTGCTTGCGCCGATTTCCGGGTCAACCAGTCTGGAAGTGTTGCCAGAAGGCAGTCTGCTGGAGGCTGGCAGCCTGTTGACTAGAGTGGTTCAGCAGGATCAAGTGCATGTGTTCTTTGCGCTGCCCGAGCGGGACGCCTCGATTCATCGCAGTGCGCGTATCCATGACCAGACCCTGCAGGGTGAGGTGGATATCCTGCTGCCGGATGCTTCCCTTTACCAGCGCAAGGGGCGCATCGATTTCACCTCCAGCCGGATTGACCAGGCAACCGGCACCATTACCGCCCGCGCAGTGGTGGCCAACCCCGACGGTGAGCTGATCCCCGGCCAGTTTGTACGGGTGGGTCTGGTATTGCGCCGGCTGCATGATGTGCTGATGGTGCCGACCCAGGCAGTGGGTGCGAATGCCGAGGGTGCGCTGGTCTGGCTGGTCGACCCGCAAGGTCAGGCCGAGTTGCGTCAGGTGGTGCTGGGTGATGTGATTGGTGACCGGCAGGTGATCGCCGAGGGGCTGCAGCCGGGTGACTCGGTGGTGATCAACGGGCAGGCCGGGTTGCAGCCGGGTATGCCGGTGCAGGTGGCAGGAACTGAAAACCTGGCGGGAGAATAAGGCATGTTTCAGTTCTTTATTGACCGGCCGATTTTCTCCACGGTGCTGTCGATCCTTATCCTGATTGCCGGTGGGGCATCACTCACGCAATTGCCGGTCGAGCAGTACCCAGACGTGGTGCCGCCGCAGGTGGTGGTGAGCGCCAGTTATCCGGGCGCCAGCGCTCAAGTGATTGCCGATACCGTGGCAGCGCCGCTGGAGCAGGCGATCAATGGTGTGGATGACATGCTCTACATGGAATCCTACAGTGCCGACTCCGGCAATATGCAGCTGACTATCTATTTCCGCATCGGTACCGATCCGGATCAGGCCACCATCGACGTCAACAATCGGGTGCAGCGCGCCACCGCACGGCTGCCACAGGAGGTGCGTGATCTGGGGGTACAGGTGCAGGCGCGCTCCACCTCTATTTTGCAGGTAGTGGCACTGTCCTCCGAGCATCAGCAACTGGACACGCTGGAAATCAGTAACTATGCGTTGCTCAATGTGCTGGATGAGCTGGTACGTTTGCCCGGTGTCGGCAATGCCGCGCTGTTTGGCGCGCAGGACTATTCGATGCGTATCTGGCTGCGTCCGGACAAGCTGGCCGAATACCAGCTGACCCCGAGCGATGTGGCGCAGGCGCTGCGTGAACAGAATGCCCAGTATGCTGCGGGGCGCATCGGCGCGGAGCCGGCCCCCGAAGGGCAGGCCTTTACCTACAGTGTCAGCACCCCGGGGCGGATGGTGACTCCGGAGGATTTCGAACGGATCATCCTGCGCAGTGATGTCGATGGCCGCGCCCTGCGTCTTGGCGAAGTGGCGCGCGCGGAACTGGGCGCCCAGAGCTATGATTTCTCCGCTACCTACAATGCCAAGGCGGCAGTGCCCATCGGTATCTACCTGCAGCCGGGCGCGAACGCGTTGGAAACTGCTGAGAATGTGCGCCAGGCGATGCAGCGCATGTCTTCCAGCTTCCCTGCCGATCTGCGTTTCGATATTCCCTACGACACCACCATCTTTATCGATGTGTCGATCCGTGAGGTGGTGGTTACCCTGCTGCAGGCGCTTGCACTGGTAGTATTGGTGACCTTTCTGTTCCTGCAGCACCTGAAGGCTACGCTGATTCCGCTGGTGGCGATTCCGGTGTCGCTGATCGGCACCTTTGCCGGTATGGCGCTGCTGGGCTACTCGGTTAACCTGCTGACCCTGTTCGGGTTGATTCTGGCGATCGGGGTGGTGGTGGACAATGCCATCATTGTCATGGAAAACGCCGAGCGGTTGATCAGGGACGAGGGGCTGAGCAGCTATCAGGCCGCCAGCAAGACCATGCAGCAGGTATCCGGCGCAGTGGTTGGTTCGACCCTGGTGCTGGTGGCGGTGTTTTTGCCGGTAGCCTTTATCGGTGGTCTCAGCGGTCAGTTGTACAGTCAGTTTGCGATCACCATCGCGGTGTCGGTGGCGATCTCCGGGGTGGTTGCGCTGACCCTGACGCCGGCCATGTGTGCCTTGCTGCTGAGTCGTGATCAGACTGAGGAATCACCGGCCTTTGCCTGGTTCAACCGGGGATTTGACTGGCTGACCAATGGCTTTGTCCGAGTGGTCGACTGGATGCTGCGGCATGCGCTGATCACCCTGCTGCTGTTCGTTGCGCTGATCGGCTCCACCCTGTGGCTGCTGGAACGTATGTCCAGCGGCCTGGTACCCCAGGAAGACCAGGGCTTTCTGCTGGCGGTCTACCAGCTACCGCCGGTGTCGGCACTCGGGCGCACCGAGGCGGTGCGTGAGAATCTCAGTCAGCAGGTGGTGGCGATGCCGGAAATCAAGGGCATTACCAGCTTTGCCGGGTTCGATATCCTCAATCGCGGCCTGCGCACCAATACCGGTGTGGCCTTTATCACGCTGATCGACTGGAAGGACCGCGAGGCACCGGGGCAGAGTGCCCAGGACATTGCCGGGCGGATCTTTGGCATGGGGTCGCAGATTCAGGAAGCTAATGTTTTCGCCTTTGTGCCGCCACCAATCAACGGGCTGTCGCTGACCGGCGGGGTTGAGGGTTACCTGCAGTTGCGTGGTGAATCCGATCCGCTGCGCCTGAAAGCCGAGGCCGACCTTCTGCTGGAGGCGGCCGCCAAGAGGCCGGAGCTGACCAATGTGCGGGCGGCGGTGGATGTCGGCGTGCCGCGTTACAGTGCCCAGGTTGACTGGGACAAGGCCAAGGCGATGGGCATCGCCATCAATGACATCTTCACCACCCTGCGCAGCACCTTTGGCTCGCTGTATGTGAACGACTTTACCCTGCAAGGGCGCAACTGGCAGGTCAACCTGCAGTCCGAGGGCGAGTTCCGCAGCCATCCGGATGACTTGCGCAAGGTATTTGTCCGAGCCGGCACTGGTGATCTGGTGCCGCTGAGTACTGTGGTCAACTTTGAAAGAACCCAGGGTATCGATTCGGTGAGTCGCTTCAACCTGTATCCGGCGACCAAGGTCACCGCTGATCCTGCGCCGGGATACACCACGGCGGATGCGCTGGCCGCGATGCAGGCACTGGAGCGTGAGGTGCTGGGAAGCCAGAGCCAGCTTGGCTGGGTGGGTGAGGCCTACCAGCTGATCGATTCGGCGTCCTCCGGTGGCATCGCCTTTGCCCTCGGCATCCTTATGGTATTCTTGATTCTGGCCGCCCAGTACGAGCGCTGGAGTCTGCCATTGGCGGTGGCCACGGCGATTCCTTTTGGTGTGTTCGGTGCGGTGGTGGCGTCATTGCTGAGTGGTTTCCCCAACGACATTTACTTTCAGGTGGGGCTGCTGGTGCTGATTGGCCTGTCGGCGAAGAATGCCATCCTGATCGTCGAGTTTGCCGCGCAGAACCGCAAGGACGGTATGTCACCCTATGACGCAGCACTGACGGCAGCCCAGCAGCGCTTTCGCGCCATCATGATGACCGCGCTGACCTTTATCATCGGCAGTCTGCCGCTGGTATTCAGCAGCGGCGCCGGGGCGGTCAGTCGGCAGGAGATCGGCACCGTGGTGGTTGGCGGCATGCTGGCGGCCAGCTCGCTGGCGCTGATCTTCGTGCCGGTGTTCTACATGCTGCTGGAGCAGCGTGGCTTCAGGCGGCGTGACTGAGCCGGCTCAGTCCGCCTGGTCGCCAATCAGTGCCAGCAGGAAGCTGTATTGCTCGGCCACTTCGCGGATCGCCTGGTAGCGGCCGCTGGCACCGGCATGGCCAGCGTCCATCAGGGTGCGTAGCAGCAGCGGCTGCGTATCCAGTTTCAGTTCCCGCAGGCGCGCCACCCACTTGGCGGCTTCCCAGTACTGGACCCGCACGTCGTGGTAACCGGCGCTGACATACAGCGCCGGGTAGTGCTGTGCGGCGACATTGTCGAACGGCGAGTAGCCGCGGATGCGCGCGGCGGCGGCAGGATCGGACGGATCACCCCATTCCTCGTATTCGCCAATGGTCAGTGGCAGTGACGGGTTGTTCATGGTGTTCCAGACATCGACAAAGGGCACCTCGGCGATGGCTGCGGCAAACAGCTCCGGGCGCCGGTTGAGCACGCAGCCGATCAGCAGCCCGCCAGCACTGCCTCCGGAAATCACCAGCTGGCTGGACGTGCTCAGGCCTTCGGCGAGCAACTGCTCGGCACAGGCGATAAAGTCGCCAAAGCTGTTTTCCTTGTGTTCCAGCTTGCCGTCCAGATACCACTGCTCGCCCATGTCGGCGCCGCCGCGCACATGGGCGATGGCAAAGATCCAGCCGCGCTCCAGCAATGACAGCCGGGCATGCGAGAACCAGGGGTCAAGGCTGGCCCCGTAGGCACCATAGCCATACAGGTAGAGTGGCGCCGGGGCGTTGAAGCTGGCATGCCGGCCGACCAGACTGATGGGTACGCGGCTGCCGTCACTGGCCGTCGCCCAGCGCCGCTCGACACGGTAGTCTGCGGCGTTGAACGGGCCCTCCACCGGGGTTTCGCGCAGCACCTGCTGGCTGCCGTCAGCCAGTTGCAGGGCACGGATCTGTGCCGGCCGATTGAGCGACTCGTAGCGCAGTCGCAGGCGGTCGCTGTGGTATTCCTCGCCAGCCTCCAGACTCAGGCTGTAAACGCTGTCCGGCATGGTTACGGGGTAGCTGTTGCCGGACTGTGGACGCACCTCCAGCTGTATCAGTCCCTGATCGCGGTAGCACAGTACCAGTGCCTGCTGTTGCACATGGAAATCTTCCAGGGTGCGCTGCGGGTCCTGCTCGACCAGCAACTGCCAGTTGGCCGGAGCGCATCCGGCCGGATCGCAACGGTACAGACAGAAGTTGCTGCCGCGGTCATTACTGCGGATCAGCAGCCCCTGTGGGCCGTGGTCGACATGGTATTCATGGCCGCTGCGGCGGGTCGCCAGCACGTGCCAGCTGGCATCCGGCTGATCGGCCGGCAGCAGGCGAATTTCACTGGTGTTCTTGCTGCTGCTTTCCAGCAGCAGGTAGTGCTCGCTGCTACTGCGCCCACAGCTGAGCAGAAAACGCTCGTCGCTCTCGTGGTAGACCATGCAGGCGGGTTGGTCGGGGCGCAGGCGCCAGAGGGTGCTGGGCCGACTGGCCTGATCCAGACTGATGGCGAACAGCGTCCGGTTATCGTTGGCCCAGACCAGCGAGCCGTCCGCCTGTGACAGTGGCAGCTCCCGGGTATGGCCGCTGTCGATTTCCAGCAGATACAGCTGGTAGACCTCGTCACCCTGACGGTCCAGGCTGTAGGCCAGCCAGCACTGGTCGGGGCTGATGGCCAGATCACCGAGTTGCAGAAAGCCGTCGCCGGCCAGCAGGTTCAGATCCAGCAGCAGTTGTTCACTGGCGTCGTCGATCTGCAGATTGCCCGGTGCGGTTTGCCGGCAGCGGTACCACAGCGGGTATTCGGCGCCTTCCAGACTGCGCCGGTAGTACAGCCAGCCGTTGCGCACGCCGGGTAATGACAGGTCGGTTTCACGGATACGTCCGCGAATCTCCTCGAACAGTGCCTGGCGGCGGTCCTGATGCTGGCTCAGCCAGTCTTCGCACTCGGCATTGCGCTGCTGCAACCAGTCCAGTACCGCTGGATGGTCGCGCTGTTCCAGCCAGCGGTAATCGTCAGTCTGCGAGTTGTCGGACATGGCGGGTCTCCGGAAGCAAAAGCCGCTATTATAGGCACCGCTCAATGGCCCCATGGGATGGAATTACCGGCATGTTCAATGAATCCGAATACCAGACAGTTTGGCTGATCTATCTGGCGGCGGCGGCGGTCGGCTGGCTGGTGTGGTGGAAGATGACCCGCTGGATTGGCTGGTGGTTCGTTCGTGAGCCGCTGCAGTTGCTGATGGCGGTCCTGCTGTTCACCCCGGCTGCGGTAGAGCAACTCAAGGCCGAGCAGGCGCCGGCAGTAATCATCTGGGTACTGGATACCCTGTTTGGCACAGGGGATAACCAGGGACGGATGCTGGCTGAACTGGCGCTGGTGGCCAGTATTGTCATGGCCGCCTGGGTGGCCTTTGCCTGTTTGCGGCTTGCCTGGCGGCAATGGCGCCGCCAGACTGGAGAGCAGACAGATCCTGCGTGATCAGTCTTCCTGGCGCTGTTCGTAGAGCTTGCGCGCCAGACGCATGATTTCTTCCTGAAATTCGCTGCGCTGGGTTTCGCTCATCGGACAGATGCCGATTTGCTCAAACAGGCGATAGCCGCGTACCGAAAAGAACAGGATGCTGGCCTGGGCCAGACCCAGCGGCGAGTTGGCAAGGATGCTGAAAAGCCCCTCCACGTCGTCCGAGGTGGTTTGCAGCAGCGCAGGGTTACTGGCGGCAGCAGCCAGAATGGCCGAGTCGAGGTTTTTCTCCTCGCTGGATTCGCTCAGGTTGCTCAGCAGCAGTGCCTTGAATTCGCGCATGGGTTCGTCGGGCAACACGCTTTCATAGGCTCTCCAACGGATACGGAAGCGCTCGAGGCGGTGTTCAATCATTGCGCTGAGCAAGGCTTCGCGGCTGGGGAACAGGGTGTTCAGCGTGTCGGTATCGACCTCGCTACGTTCCGCCAGAATCTCGAAAGTGAGCTGTGAAGCGCCCAGCTCGCTAACGATGGCCTCCGCGGCGCGGAAAATCTTTACCTTTAGCGAGTCGGTTGCCTTTTGTGTCGCGTTGCTGTCCACTGCCTGCCTCGTGTTTCTGTCGATTGCTTCTGCCGGTCCTGCCAGCTGTCAGGCCGGGTCAGATCGGTTCAATGCCGATAGGTTACGATCTATGCTCTCGTCAGGCGAGTGTTTTTTACCGTGAGACGGCGCTTTTGCCGGCTTGCGAATGGGGAGAACCGAGGCATGCTGAAACCGGGACGCTACCGTCATTACAAAGGGCAGGACTACCAGGTGCTGGGTATTGCACGGCATTCTGAAACTGAAGAGGTGCTGGTGGTCTATCGTACCCTGTATGGAAATTTTGATCTGTGGGTGCGCCCTCTGGACATGTTTACACAAGACGTAGAGCTTGACGGCGAGCGCTTGCCACGCTTTACCTTTGTCAGCGAAGACGTGTAGGCTCTGATCCCTTTCGCACCCTGACGCCTTTCGCGGCGGCGGCGGCTCGCAGCGCAGCACGCCATCCTTCTGTTACTGCAAGGAATCTGTTTATCCATGGGAAAAGCACTGGTCATCGTCGAGTCGCCTGCCAAGGCCAAGACCATCAACAAGTATCTGGGCAACGATTTCATTGTGAAGTCGAGTATTGGCCATATACGTGACCTGCCGACCAGCGGTAGTGCCAAGACCGAGAGCAAGACCAAGACGCGCAAAACCGCTGACAGTCAGCTGGACAAGGCTGCCAAGGCACGGGTGCAACTGGTCAACCGCATGGGCGTCGACCCTGAAAACGGCTGGGCGGCGCGTTACGAGATCCTGCCGGGCAAGGAAAAGGTGGTTGACGAGCTGAGACGACTGGCCCGCGAGGCGGATACTGTCTATCTGGCTACGGACTTGGACCGTGAAGGGGAGGCGATTGCCTGGCACCTGCGTGAAAGCATCGGCGGTGACGATAGCCGCTACAAGCGCGTGGTGTTCAATGAAATCACCAAAAAGGCCATTCAGGAAGCTTTCTCGAAACCGGGTGAGCTGGATCTGAACCGGGTCAATGCCCAGCAGGCAAGACGCTTTCTTGATCGGGTTGTCGGTTATATGGTGTCGCCGCTGCTCTGGCAAAAAATCGCCCGCGGCCTGTCCGCCGGACGGGTGCAGTCGGTGGCGGTGAAGCTGATCGTTGATCGCGAGCGGGAAATCCGCGCCTTTGTTCCGGAAGAGTTCTGGGAAGTGCATGCGTTGCTGGATACGCCCAAGGCCGAGTCGGCGCGTTTTGAAGTTGTCCGCCAGAATGGTCAGGCCTTCCGCCCGGTCAACAAGGCGCAGACCGATGCGGCGCTGGCACTGCTGGACTCGGCGGCCTACCGTGTCAGCAAGCGTGAAGACAAGCCGACCAGCACGCGCCCCAATGCACCTTTTATTACCTCGACCCTGCAGCAGGCAGCCAGTACCCGGCTCGGCTTCAGCGTGAAGAAGACCATGATGATGGCCCAGCGTCTGTATGAAGCAGGTTACATCACCTACATGCGTACCGACTCGACCAACCTGTCGGCGGACGCCATTGCCATGGCCCGTGGCTATATCGAAAAGACTTTCGGCACTGAATATTTGCCGGAGTCAGCCAACCTGTATTCAAGCAAAGATGGCGCCCAGGAGGCTCACGAGGCCATCCGCCCCTCTGATGTCAAGCTCAAGGCGACCGATCTCAAAGGCATGGAGCGGGATGCCGAGCGAATGTATGAATTGATCTGGCGGCAGTTTGTGGCGTGCCAGATGCCGCCTGCGCGTTATCTGTCCACCAGCATCCTGGTTGAGGCAGGTACCTTTGAGCTGCGCGCGAAAGGGCGCATATTGCAGTTTGACGGTTACACCCGTGTCATGCCGCCGCAAGGGAAGGGCAGTGAGGATGAGGTGTTGCCGGATATCCAGGTTGGTAACGACCTGACCCTGAAGCAGCTTGAACCAAAACAGCACTTCACCAAGCCGCCGGCACGTTACTCCGAAGCCAGTCTGGTCAAGGAGCTTGAAAAGCGCGGTATCGGTCGGCCATCGACCTACGCAGCTATTATTTCTACCATCCAGGAACGGGGGTATGTGGCCCTGAACAACCGGCGTTTCTACGCCGAAAAGATGGGCGATATTGTTACTGACCGGCTCAGTGAGAGCTTTCCCAACCTGATGGACTACAGCTTCACCGCGAACATGGAAGAGTCGCTGGACGAGGTGGCGCAGGGGCAGGTGCCATGGAAGCGGGTATTGGACAATTTCTACGACGATTTCAAGCGCAAGCTGGAAACTGCGGGCGCCAGCGGTGACGCTGTCGGCATGCGTGCCAATCAGCCGACCCTGACCGATATTCCCTGTCAGGACTGTGGTCGGCCGATGATGATTCGTACTGCATCAACCGGCGTATTTCTGGGTTGTTCGGGGTATGCACTGCCACCCAAGGAGCGTTGCAAGGCCACGGTAAACCTGGTGCCCGGGAACGAGGTGGCCGAGGACGATGATGAGGGTGAGTCACGGGTGTTGCGCAGCCGTCGTCGTTGCCAGCTGTGCGGGACGGCGATGGACAGCTATCTGGTTGATGACCGGCGCAAGCTGCATGTGTGCGGCAACAATCCGGATTGCAACGGCTTCGAGATCGAAGAGGGGCAGTTCAAGCTCAAGGGCTATGATGGTCCGACGCTTGAATGTGACAAGTGTGGCAGTGAGATGCAGTTGAAGACCGGGCGTTTCGGCAAGTATTTCGGCTGCACCAACAGTGCCTGCAAAAACACCCGGAAGCTGTTGAAAAACGGTGAGGCTGCTCCACCCAAGATGGATCCTGTGCGCATGCCCGAGTTGCGCTGCGAGAAGGTGGATGATGTCTATGTGTTGCGTGACGGTGCGTCCGGACTCTTTCTGGCTGCCAGTCAGTTCCCCAAGAACCGTGAAACCCGAGCGCCGCTGGTGGCTGAGTTGCTGCCGCACCAGGCTGAGATAGATCCCAAACACCATTACCTGTTCGACGCGCCGGTAAAGGACCCTGATGGTCTGCCCACCGTGATTCGCTTCAGTCGCAAGACCCGTGAGCAGTATGTTCAGAGCGAGGTAGACGGCAAGCCTACCGGGTGGAGGGCCTTCTATGACGGCAAGCAGTGGGTGGTGGACGATGGTCGTGGCAAAGGCAAGCGCTGAGATAATCGCATATGGCTAATGAAGTCTACACCCGCACCAATCAGGCTCTTCAGTTTGCCCGCTGGGCGTTGCAATCCTGGCAGGCGGCTGTGGATGACCAGGCGCTGGATGCCCTGACACGGCAACGCTACCACCGTGAGCATGTGCTGTTGCATCTGCAGCGCACCTTGCTCGGACTGCTTCACGAGGTGGGTGAACGTTACCGCTGGCCCTTGCTGGAAGCGCGGATTCCGGAGCAGGTGCTGGTCGTTTCCAACCTTGAGCGTTATCCCTGCGCCGAGCTTGGGGAGCTGATTGAGCTTGCCGGCAGACCGGACAGCTGGCTGTCGTTGATGCTGTCTGCCTGGCAGCAGCTGTCAGCTGCGCCGCGCGAGGTTGCTGACAGTTCAAGCCAATTGCTTGCTAGCACGGCCGTTTCTGCGAGTTGGGAGACGGCGGCGGCAGAGCAGTGCATAGCCGGGTTGTCCGACTGCATCAACCGATTTCGCAGTGGCATGCAGGAGTGGTGATTCGGTACTGAAAGCCTGTCAGGGTATCGCTGTGATACACTACGGTCGTTTTTCACAGGAGAATTTGCCGATGCCATCACCTTTTTTGGAAATCATCGAACTGGACGACGGTCGTATTGCCTTGCGCCGCTCCGATGATGATGCCGAGCCGCTGGTGGTGATCGAGTTTTCCCACGAGGCGCAGGATTTTTTGCAAGGCCAGCACGTTGAAGTCGCCAAGGTCATGATCAGTAGCGGTATGCAGATGGTCGGCCAGATCATGGATGGCGAGCAATCAGTGCCCGAGGGGCGCGTATTGCACTGATGCGTGAATGGTTCAGGAATGTTTGCAAAAGGGCCGCCATGTGCGGCCCTTTTGTTTGTCAGGCGGCGGCTGCGCTTTTGATCACTATGTTCAGGCTGCGGCAGTTGCCACTGTGTGCAGCGATTTCCAGGCTCTGGCGCTGTTCGATACACAGTTCAAGCCAACTGATCAGGGTGTGACTGAGACCGCTGGCCAGCAATTCCAGGCACAGAGCACAGGTATTCATTCCGGGCTTGCTGCGGATTATTCTCAGCTGGCGGCCGTCAAGACCGGCATTGCGTAGCCAGCGCAGATCCAGGCTGGCCGGCGGGTCGAGAAGGGTCAGCCAGCGGCGTTCGTGACTGTGACTGAGTTCGCGCAGCAGTGGTGCCAGCCACAGTTGGCAACCGCTACCGGCATCCGACAGGCTGACTTCGCTGAAACCTGCCGCCACACACTCTGCTGTCGTGGAATCATCAGGCCAGTCCATTGTGCGCAGGGAGTCCCTGTGTGGATCGAGGCGGGTGCGCTGGCAAGCACGCAGGGCGTTTTCACGAAGCTCATCCAGTTGCAAGGGGTACTGTCGGGCACTTACTGCGGCCATGTTGCTCTCCTCGGTCAGCGGCGGATGACACCAACGCTC
Source organism: Halopseudomonas yangmingensis (assembly GCF_900114825.1). Lineage (GTDB taxonomy): Bacteria > Pseudomonadota > Gammaproteobacteria > Pseudomonadales > Pseudomonadaceae > Halopseudomonas > Halopseudomonas yangmingensis. The sequence goes on from NZ_FOUI01000004.1 coordinate 43,873, forward strand.
AATCCTTCAATGGTCAATTCCTGCTCGCCAAGATCAACTTCGATCGGGGCGAAATCCGGATTTTCGGCTATCAACGACACTTTCCGGCCCTGTTTCTGAAAGCGCTTGACGGTAACTTCCTCGCCGATGCGCGCGACTACTATCTGCCCGTTGCGAGCCTCACTGGTACGGTGCACTGCCAGCAGGTCGCCATCAAGGATGCCGATGTCCTTCATACTCATGCCGCGTACCCGCAACAGGTAATCGGCACGTGGGCGAAAGGTGTTCGGGTCTATCCGGCAATGATCTTCTATGTTTTCCAGCGCCATAATCGGCGAGCCGGCGGCGACCTGGCCAATCACGGGCAACTGGTCGTCCTGCTCTTCGGTGGCGTCCGGCAGGCGGATGCCGCGAGAGGCACCGGGTATCATCTCGATGGCACCCTTGCGGGCCAGTGCGCGCAAGTGGTCTTCGGCCGCGTTGGGCGAGCGGAAGCCGAGCTCGCGGGCAATGTCGACGCGGGTCGGCGGATAGCCATTGCTGAGGCTGTACTGACGAATGAAGTCCAGAACCTGCTGCTGTCGTGCGGTGAGCTTCTGCATATCGTTTGCCTGCTTTTTTATCCAGTATCTGTGATTATATACAGCAATTGCCTGCTGGCAAGTCCTCCCTTGAGTTTGTTGAATGGGGTTGGCGGATACAATCGGGTTGACGGCAAAGTGTTTGAAACGTATGTTTGAAACAATTGTTTTTAGTGGATGTCTGCCAATGGCCCAGTCTGAAACCGTAGAACGCATTCTTGATGTGGCGGAACTTTTGTTTGCCGAGAAGGGGTTTGCTGAAACCTCTTTGCGGCTTATCACCAGCAAGGCCGGCGTCAATCTGGCTGCGGTGAATTACCATTTCGGATCGAAAAAGGCGCTGATTCAGGCGGTGTTTGTTCGCTTTCTCGGGCCTTTTGTCAGCAGCCTTGAACAGGAACTTGATCGCCATCAGGCTGCCGGCACCAGTAACCACCTGGGGCTGGAGGAATTGCTGGAGATGTTGGTCCGGCAGGCGCTGACGGTTAAACCGCGCAGCGGCAATGACTTGTCTACTTTCATGCGGTTGCTTGGTCTGGCCTTCAGCCAGAGTCAGGGCCATTTGCGCAAGTATCTGGGCGAGGTTTACGGTCGGGTGTTCAACCGTTACATGGCCTTGCTGATGCGGGCTTTGCCAGAACTTCCCCCACACGAGCTGTTCTGGCGAGTGAATTTCATGCTGGGCAGTGCGGCCTTTACCCTGTCGAGCATGAAGGCTTTGAGGGCTATCGCCGAATCCGAGTTCGGTCAGCAGCCGGGCGTGGATGATGTGTTGCGCATGATGGTGCCTTTTCTGGCAGCTGGTGCACATGCCAGTAGCCCGGATGCGGGTACGGCAACATCTGCCGACACGCGCGAGTCGTTCGAGAGGGTTTGATCGCCGGCCTGCTTCGGCTATTGTGTGGCACTTCACGGAGGTGCCATGCCACTTGATCAGATTCTGGTTTCCCTTGCCGAGCAGCGCCTGCTGGGGCTGTGTGACGGCGTTGTAGTATTTGCCTGCACGGTATCCACTGCGCTGAATGGCGCAGGTGAGCGTGATGGCAGTGGCTGTACTCCGCGTGGTCGTCATCGTGTGCGCGCCCGGATTGGCGACGGCCAGCCGCTGGCGGCGGTGTTCGTTGGCCGGCGGCCGACCGGCGAGGTATGGACGCCTGCACTGGCCGGTCAATTCCCGCAACGCGACTGGATACTGACCCGCATTCTCTGGTTGTGCGGTGAACAGTCGGGCTTCAATCGAGGTGCCGGTTGCGACAGCCAGCGTCGCTATATTTATATGCATGGCACGCCTGACGACCAGCCTTTGGGCATACCCCTTTCACATGGCTGCATCCGCCTTAGTAACTGCAATATGCTTGCACTGTTCGACCTGACGCCGGTTGGTTGCCGGGTCGATATCCTCGAGGGGCCCTTGCCCCGTGACCACAGGGAGTAACTCCGTTTGACCCAGGCTTCATTGATGATTGATGTAGACGGGCTCTGGTTGAATGCCGATGACCGTCAGCTGCTGCGCCAGCCCGAAGTGGGCGGCTTGATCCTGTTTGCCCGCAATACCGAGTCGCCTGCCCAGGTGAGTGAACTGGTGCGTTCGATCCGTGCATTGCGCCCGGATATGCTGATTGCCATTGACCAGGAGGGCGGCAGGGTGCAGCGGTTGCGCCAGGGTGTGCTGCGTTTGCCGGCGCTGGGCGAGATCGGACGGCGAGTTGCTAATCAGCAGCAAGCCGTTGAAGTGGCCCATGCAGCGGCCTGGTTGATGGCCACGGAAATGCTGGCCTGCAGTATTGATATCAGTTTTGCTCCGGTGCTGGATCTGGATCATGGCCGCAGTGCGGTGATTGGTAACCGTTCGCTCGGCAGCAGTGCGGAGACCGTGACAACGCTCGGCGGTGCCTATATTGACGGGCTGCATGCGGCCGGTATGGCCGCGACTGGCAAGCATTTTCCCGGTCATGGCTGGGCCGAGGCTGACTCGCATTTTGATCTGCCGGTGGATGAGCGCAGCGAAGCTGAGATACGCGCAACCGACCTGCGTCCTTTCCGTGATCTGGCGTCAAAGCTGGATGGCATCATGCCGGCGCATGTGCTGTATCCGCAGGTTGATCGGCATCCTGCCGGTTTTTCGCGGCGCTGGTTGCAGGAAATCCTGCGTGGCGAACTTGGCTTTAACGGTGTGATCTTCAGTGATGATCTGTGTATGGCCGGCGCTCATGCGGCAGGCGATATGGTGGCGCGGGTAGATGCAGCGCTGGCTTCCGGTTGCGACATGCTGTTGGTATGCAACGACCGTGGTGGTGCCGAGCAGGCGTTACAACAAGCCCAGCACCGAGGCATTGCACCCTCGCAACGCCTGGTGGGACTGCTGGCCAGGCGCGAGCCGGGGGTAGTGTACAAGGCTGATCCGCGCTGGTTGCGAGCTGTGCGTTTGCTTGATTCTGTTGGACTGCTGGGTGAGGAGCGATGAACGAATTACTGGAAACCCTGCCGTTGGAGGAGCTGCCACTGGGGGGCGAGTTGTGGATTTACCAGGCGTTTGCCGTGATCTTTACCTCGCTGGTGCTGGCCTACATCGGCAAGTTGATTCTTGATCGGATCGAACAGCGCGCCCTGCGCAGCAATACCGTGTGGGACGATGCGCTGGTGATTGCCGCGCGTCGTCCCCTGTGGGTGCTGATCTGGAGCATGGGACTGCTATGGGCGGGGCAGATCACCGCCACGCAGATGGATGAGGGTTTTGCCGAGGTGCTGGAGAACCTGCAATCGGTGTTGTTGATCGTGTTGCTGGCTTGGTTCCTGATTCGCCTGATACTGGAGGTGGAGAAGCGTCTGGTAGACCCGGCCTACCGCGCCAAACCGGTTGACCAGACCACGGTCAGTGCCATCGGCAAGTTGCTGCGTATCTCGGTGATCATTACTGCCGCGCTGGTGATTTTACAGTCGCTGGGATACAGCGTTTCCGGTGTGCTGGCCTTTGGCGGGATTGGTGGTATTGCCGTGGGTTTTGCTGCCAAGGATCTGCTGGCGAATTTCTTTGGTGGGCTGATGATCTATCTGGATCGACCATTCAAGGTGGGCGAGTGGATTCGTTCGCCGGAAAAGGAAATCGAAGGAACGGTTGAGCATATCGGCTGGCGTCTGACCCGTATCCGTACCTTCGACAAACGGCCGATTTATGTACCGAATGCGGTGTTTACCACCATAGTCTTGCAGAACCCCTCACGTATGACCCATCGCCGCATCTTTGAACATATAGGCATCCGTTACGACGATATACAACGCATGCAGCCGGTTCTTGAGGCGGTCAGACAGATGCTGCGCGAGCATCCGGAGATTGCCCAGGATCAGACACAGATGGTCTATTTTGATCGTTGTGCAGCCTCATCCGTGGACTTCTTCATCTATTGCTTCACGACCACCACGGTGTGGGCAGAGTTTCACCGGATCAAGGAAGATGTGCTGTTGAAGACCATGGCGATCATCGAACAGCAGGGCGCCGAAGTAGCCCTCCCGACCTCCACCCTGCATGTGCCCGAGGGGCTGCGCTTGCAGATGCTGCAGGATGAACAACGGCTTGGCGGGAGTCTGGCATGACCCTGGCAATTATTGGTGGTACCGGGCTGACCCGGCTTGAGGGCGTCGAGCGGCTGGCTCAGGGCAGTGCTGATACACCCTGGGGACAGCCTTCGGCAGCGCCCTTGCGGATGCGTCTGCAGGAGCGCGAGCTGCTGTTTTTGGCGCGCCACGGTGATCCACACCGGATTCCACCGCACCGGGTGAATTACCGGGCGAATCTCTGGGCCCTGCGTGAGGCGGGTGCCACGCGGGTGCTGGCGGTGAATGCGGTGGGTGGGATCAATCCGGCGCTGGCCGAGGGGCATTTCTGCGTGCCGCACGACCTGATCGATTACACCTGGGGACGGGCGAGTACTTACTTCGAGGACGATCTGCAGCAGGTGGTGCATGTGGATCTTACCCAACCTTACGATGCGCTCATGCGTGAACATCTACTGGAGGCGCTGAAGCAGCAGGGTGTCAACCATGCGCCAGCGGGTGTTTATGGCGCCACCCAGGGGCCTCGGCTGGAAACGCCGGCAGAGATCCGCCGGATGGCTGCTGATGGTTGCGATATTGTTGGCATGACAGGTATGCCCGAGGCTGTACTGGCGCGCGAGCTCGGGTTGCCCTATGCCTGTCTGGCTTTAGTGGTGAATCCGGCTGCCGGACTGAGTGCTGGCAGTCTGAGCATGGAGGCAATGGAATCGGTGATGGCCGCCGGCATGCAGCAGGTGCATGCCGTACTCGCGGAGGTTCTGGAAGCCGGCTGATTAATGCCGGTATGCCAGCTCAACGCCACACGCGAACCAGCATGCCGAGACTCTGGTGATCCAGATAATGGGTTTCGTTGAGACGCAGGCGACGGCTCTGTTGCAGGTGCTCGCTGCCTTGGTCTCGATTCAGCCAGAACTCGAGATCCACCTGCAGTGCACCTTGGCTGCTCAGGCTGACCAGACCCTGGGCTGGGTACAGGTCTCCACGAGACTCACCGGCATGTACTGCAACCTGCAGGTCCGGGTCGGCCGGCTGCTCCCAGGCGCGATGCAGTAGTACCTGATAGCCGTTGCCAGTCAGCCGTTCGGCGTCACGTTGCAGCTGATGGCGACTGCTGTCGATACCGCGCAGATTGCTTCGGGCACTCTGTTCGAGCAGTGTGGCCTGATCTGCCCAGGACCAGTGTGGCGGTTCGGCCTGTTGCCACTGGGCGGATGGCTGGCTGAAAAGAACCACTTCAAGAATGTAAGTGTCGGCATGGGCGCCGGCACCGAGCAGCCAGCTCGCGCCAAAAAGGACAATGCTAACCAGGCGCTGGGTGAAAGTTTTCATGGCATGTTTCCTTGGTTTATTTGCCGTTGCCGGCCTGCAGGCGTTCCAGTAGTGCTTCGACGGTGTTCAGGCGAAGTTCGGCATTGCCCATGGGCGCATTGAAGCGGAACAGCGTGGCGCCTTCAAGTCGGTAGCGCTGTGGGCTGTCCTGAATCAGTCGCACCAGCGTCAGCGGATCTACGCTGGTCTCGGCGCCGAACTCGACGCGTCCGTGCTCGGCACCGACATCCAGCTTGACGATGCCGAGCGGCGCACAGCGCAGTTTAAACTGGGTGACCCGGAACAGCGTCTTTACCGGTTCTGGCAGCAGGCCGAACCGATCGATCATTTCTACCTGCAGATCCTTCAGGTCATCGTCACTGGCCGCGCTGGCAATGCGCTTGTAGAGAATCAGTCGGGCATGCACATCCGGCAGGTAGTCGTCGGGGATCAGCGCCGGCAGGCGCAGGTTGATATCCGGCCCGCCGGATAGCGGCTGCTCCAGTTCCGGCTGCTTGCCCTGCTGGATGGCCTTGACCGCCCGCTCCAGCATGTCCATGTAGAGGGTGAAGCCGACCGCCTGGATCTGCCCGCTCTGGCCGTCACCGAGCAGTTCGCCGGCGCCACGAATTTCCAGGTCGTGGGTGGCCAGGGTAAAGCCGGCACCCAGATCCTGGGCAGCGGCAATGGCTTCCAGACGTTTTTCCGCGTCGCCGGTAACCTTGCGCCCGTGCGGGGTGAGCAGGTAGGCGTAGGCCTGGTGGTGGCTGCGACCGACCCGTCCGCGCAGCTGGTGCAGCTGGGCCAGGCCGAACTTGTCGGCGCGCTCGATAATGATGGTGTTGGCGCTGGGCACGTCGATACCGGTTTCGATGATGGTCGAGGTGACCAGCACATTGAAGCGGCGGTGGTAGAAGTCGCGCATCACCTGTTCCAGGGCGCGTTCAGCCATTTGCCCGTGACTGATGCCGATACGTGCCTCAGGTACCAGCTCGGCCAGTTCGGCGGCACATTTCTCGATGCTTTCAACCTCGTTGTGCAGGTAGTAGACCTGGCCGCCGCGCAACAGCTCGCGGAGGATGGCTTCCTTCACCACATTCGGCTGTTGCTGCATGACAAAGGTCTTTACCGACAACCGGCGCGCCGGGGGGGTAGCGATGATCGACAGGTCACGCATGCCGGACATCGCCATGTTCAGCGTCCGAGGAATCGGCGTGGCGGTCAGCGTCAGTACATCGACCTCGCTGCGCAGGGCCTTCAGTCGCTCCTTCTGGCGCACGCCGAAGCGGTGCTCCTCGTCGATGATCACCAGTCCCAGGTCCTTGAAGCGGATATCATCCTGCAGCAGCTTGTGGGTGCCGATGATAATGTCGACCTTGCCTTCGCCAAGCGCCTCGACGGCAGCCTTCACCTCCCTGGCTGATTTGAAACGCGACATTACCTCGACCGTTACCGGCCAGTCGGCAAAGCGGTCCTTGAAGCTGTTGTAGTGCTGCTGGGCGAGCAGGGTGGTGGGCACCAGTACGGCCACCTGCTTGCCACTGTGCACCGCCATAAAGGCGGCGCGCATCGCTACTTCGGTCTTGCCGAAGCCGACATCGCCACAGACCAGACGATCCATCGGCTGGTTGCCGGTCATATCATCAATCACCGCCTCGATGGCGGCCTGCTGGTCGGCGGTTTCCTCGAACGGGAAGGCCTCGGCAAAGGCCTGATAGTCACGTTCCGGTGCACTGAAACTGAAGCCCTTGCGTGCGGCACGGCGGGCATACACATCGAGCAGCTCGGCAGCCACGTCACGCACCTGCTCGGCAGCCTTGCGCCGGGCCTTTTGCCATTGCTCGGAGCCGAGCCGGTGCAGCGGTGCACTGTCATCCTCGGCACCGCTGTAGCGGGCGATCAGGTGCAGGTTGGCCACCGGGACGTAGAGTTTTGCCTGGCCGGCATATTCCAGCATAAGGAACTCGGCCTGCTGGCCGTCGATTTCCAGATTGCTCAGGCCACGGTAACGGCCAACGCCGTGGTCGATATGCACCACCGGCGCCCCTTCGCGCAGTTCGGTGAGGTTGCGGATGATCGCATCGCCCAGATCGGTGGCCTTGCCGCGCCGCCGCCGTTGCATCACCCGCTGGCCGAACAGCTGACCTTCGGTGATCAGTGCCAGTGGCGGGTGCTGGATGGTCAGGCCCTGATCCAGTGGGGCAATCAACAGTCCCAGGGGGTGCTGGCTGGCGAGGAAGGCTGGCCAGTCGTCAAAGGCCAGGGGTTGCAGACCAGCCGGGCGCAGCAGATCCAGCAGCGCCTCGCGGCGGCCGGCGGATTCGGCAATAAAGGCAATGCGTCCGTTGAACTCGGCGACAAAGGCGAGCAATGCCTGCAGTGGCTGTTCACGCTTGTTGTCGATTGCCAGTTCGGCCGGTGGCGGGCAGTTGAATACGCTGTGGCCGACCGCGGCCGGTTGCTGTTGCTGGTGGCAGATGATTCGCGGGTACTGCTTGATCCGGGCAAAGCATTCCTCGACCGGCAGAAACAGCTCGGCTGGTGGAATCAGCGGTCGGGTGCGGTCAACCCGCTGTTCCTCGTAGCGATTGCGCACATCCTGCCAGAAGTGTTCGGCGGCCTGCTCGATGCCGGGCAGGCTGAACAGGCGGGTGTTGTCCGGCAGGTAGTCGAACAGGCTGTCAAGTTCTTCGAAGAACAGCGGCAGGTAATACTCGATGCCCGGTGGCACCATGCCTTCGCTGAGATCCTGGTAGATCGGGCACTGGCGGTAATCGACGTCGAAGCGCTCGCGAAAGCGCGCGCGAAAGCCGGTGAGTGCCGACTTGTCCAGCGGAAATTCGCGGGCCGGCAATAGCTGGATGCGCTCGACCCGGTCGATTGAGCGCTGGGTTTCCGGATCAAAGGTGCGCAGGGTGTCAATGTCGTCATCCAGCAGATCGATGCGGTAGGGCAGGCGGCTACCCATCGGGTACAGGTCCAGAAGGGCGCCGCGAACCGCGTAGTCGCCGTGCTCGTACACGGTATCCACGCAGCGGTAACCGGCGGCATCCAGGTTCAGCCGCATGCGCTCGATATCCAGCCGCTGGCCGACCTCCAGCATCAGGACTGATCCACCAAGGAAACTGCGCGGGGCAATCCGCTGCAGCAGTGTGGTCATCGGCACCACGAGGATGCCCTGGCTGACCTGTGGCAACTTGAACAGGCTGGTCAGGCGCTGGGATATGATGTCCTGGTGCGGCGAGAAACGGTCATAGGGCAGGGTTTCCCAGTCGGGAAAGCTGAGTACCGGCAGCTGCGGGGCGAAGAAGCGCAGTTCCTGTTCCAGCGTGTCGGCTTCGGCACTGTCCTTGCCGACAACCAGGCTCAGTCCAGGGTGTGCGCTGGCCGCCTCGGCAATCGCCAGTGCGCGTGCGGCGCCATGCAGGCCGCTCCAGCTGCTGCGTGGCTGGTTGCTGCTGATTTCCGGGAGGCTGAAAAGAGTCGGTGTGGCCGGCATACCCGTGTGTCCCTGCAAAAAGGCGCCAGTTTACCCCAAGCCCGGCAATCACGGGGCAGGGGATGCATGGCGTTGCCTCAAGGAGCAGCAAAACGCATAATAGCGCCCCAGATTTCTCAGACCCCGGAAGGTATCGCCGTGACCCAATCCCAATTTGATCAAAGGCTGGAAAACTGGACCCAACGTGAGGCTATCGCCGAGGCGATGATTCCGCTGATCGGTCGCCTGTACCGCGAGCATGGTGTTGTTACCTCGATTTACGGTCGTGGCCTGGTCAACCGTTCGGTAATCAGTATCCTCAAATCCCACCGTTTTGCCCGTCAGATTGACGATACCGAGCTGTCGGTGCGTGATACCCATGCGGTTATCGAAAAGCTGCTGACCCTGAATCTTGGGCCGGCCTCCATCGACCTGGCGCGCCTGGTCGACAAGTTCAAGAAGAACGGTGGCGCTGACCTGGATGCCTTCCTGAAAACCGAGCTGGCCAGTGTTATTGACCACAAGGGCGAGAAGCGTCAGGGGCGCGATGTGGTGCTTTACGGTTTCGGTCGCATTGGCCGTCTGCTGGCGCGCATTCTGGTGGAGAAGACCGGTGCCGGTGATGGTCTGCGATTGCGTGCAATGGTAGTGCGCAAGGGCGCCGCCAACGACCTGTCCAAGCGTGCCAGTCTGCTGCGTCGTGATTCGGTGCATGGCTCCTTCCAGGGCACCATCACCATTGACGAGGACAACAACACCATTACCGCCAATGGCGTGCAGATCCAGGTGATCTACGCCAGTGATCCGACCAGCATCGATTACACCCAGTACGGTATCGAGGATGCGATCATCGTCGACAATACCGGCGTCTGGCGTGATGAGGCGGGTCTGTCCCAGCACCTGCAGTGCAAGGGTGCCTCGCAGGTAGTGCTGACCGCGCCGGGCAAGGGCGATATCAAGAATATCGTGCATGGCATCAACCATGCGGTGATTACCCCGGAAGACAAGATCATTTCTGCCGCTTCCTGCACCACCAACGCCATCGTGCCGGTGCTCAAGGCGATCAATGACAAGTACGGCATCGTCAATGGTCATGTGGAGACAGTGCACTCCTATACCAATGACCAGAACCTGATCGACAACTTCCACAAGGGCAATCGCCGTGGCCGCAGTGCGGCGCTGAACATGGTAATTACCGAGACCGGTGCCGCCAAGGCGGTGGCCAAGGCGCTGCCGGAGCTGGCTGGCAAGCTGTCCGGTAATGCCATCCGGGTGCCGACGCCGAACGTGTCGATGGCCATCCTCAACCTGAACCTCGAGAAGTCGACCGATCGTGACGAGGTCAACGAGTACCTGCGGCATATGGCGCTGCACTCCGAGCTGCACAAGCAGATCGACTTCACCAATTCCCAGGAGGTGGTGTCCACTGACTTTGTCGGCTCGCGGCACGCCGGCGTGGTGGATGCCGAGGCGACCATCTGCAATGACAACCGGGTGATTCTCTACGTCTGGTACGACAACGAGTTCGGTTACAGCTGCCAGGTGGTGCGTATCCTCGAGGATATGGCCCACGTCAACCCGCCGGCCTTCCCGGCCTGATTCGGGTGCTGGCAAAAAAAGGCGCTTCGGCGCCTTTTTTTGTGTCTGCCCGAAAGGTATTTGCCGTGCATCGCATACGGGATTGCCAGCTATATTTGATATGCGTCAAGTTTGTTTGCGAATCGGTCATGCAGGCTGTCGAGGCTGCGGCATTTTTCCCGCTTGACAGGGCAGATTCCTGAAAAAACCAAGGGCTTCGGTAGCCTTTACAGGGCCGAATCTTTATACTTGGCGGGATTTTTTACTGGGGGTTTGTGGTCGCCTGGTCGTGGGTTTTCTGCGTCATCCGGGTCGGTCTTCCGGCTCGCAACCTGTACTGGCTTCCCGCCCCTGAAGCTTCCAAACCAGTGATTAGGCTATTCGTATGATAAAAATCAAACGGGGCTTGGATCTGCCAATCACCGGCTCTCCCGAGCAGCGCATTGAGGATGGAAATCCTGTGCGCAGCGTCGCCGTAATCGGTTTCGACTACCACGGTATGAAACCGACCATGGAGGTGCGCGAAGGGGACCGGGTCAAATTGGGCCAGATCCTGTTCAGCGACAAGAAAACACCGGGCGTAATCTATACCGCGCCAGCCAGTGGTGTGGTCAGCGCCATCAATCGTGGCGAGAAGCGCGTGCTGCAGTCGGTAGTCATTGATATTGACGGCAACGACGAAGTGACCTTCGACGCCCATTCTGTCAGCCAGCTTGAACAGCTGGATCCGCAGAAGGTGCGCGACCAACTGGTTGCCTCCGGTCTGTGGACTGCGCTGCGTACCCGTCCCTACAGCAAGGTGCCGGCGCTCGACAGCAAGCCCTCCTCGATTTTCGTCACGGCAATGGACAGCAACCCGCTGGCTGCCGATATTGCGTTGATCGTGCGTGAGCATGCCAGTGACTTCGAGAATGGCCTGAAGGTACTGGCGCGCATTGCACCCATCTGGCTGTGCAAGGCCGAAGACGCCAAGCTTCCGGGTGAGGGCGTCAGTGGTGTGCGTACCGAAAGCTTTGCCGGCCCCCACCCGGCAGGTAATGCGGGCACCCATATCCATTTCCTTGATCCTGTCAGCGTCAATCACTGTGTCTGGCAGATCAATGCCCAGGACGTGATCGCGGTTGGCAAGCTGTTTACCGAGGGGCGTTTGTGGACCGAGCGGGTCGTAGCCCTGGGTGGGCCGCAAGTGCAGAAGCCGCGCTTGCTGCGTACCCGTGTCGGTGCCAACCTCACCGAACTGACCGCCGGTCAACTCAAGCAGGGCAATAATCGCCTTGTGTCCGGCTCCGTGTTTGGTGGCCGCAATGCCCGTGGTCCGGTGGCCTTCCTCGGTCGCTATCACCAGCAGGTATCGGTGCTGCTTGAAGGCAACGAGCGTGAAATGCTGCACTACCTGCGTGCCGGGGTGAACAAGCACTCGGTGCTCAACGTGTTCATCTCCAAGCTGACTGGCGGCAAGCTGTTTGATTTCACCACCACTACCAACGGCAGTCCGCGTGCCATGGTGCCGGTGGGTCAGTACGAGCAGGTCATGCCGCTGGATATCCTGCCGACCCAGTTGCTGCGTTATCTGGTGGTGGGTGATACCGATATGGCTCAGAAGCTCGGCTGTCTGGAACTCGACGAAGAAGATCTCGCGCTGTGCAGCTATGTCTGCGCCGGCAAGTACGAGTACGGCCCGATCCTGCGGGACAACCTCGCCCGTATCGAAAAGGAGGGTTAATCCATGGGTCTGCGAGCGTTTCTAGACAAGATCGAACACAACTTCGAAAAAGGCGGCAAGCACGAGAAGTGGTACGCCCTTTACGAAGCAGTGGATACCTTCTTCTACCGTCCGGCTGATGTCACCAAGACCACTGCGCATGTGCGTGATGGCCTTGACCTCAAGCGCATGATGATCACCGTATGGCTGTGCACCTTCCCGGTGATGTTCTACGGCATGTACAACATCGGTTTCCAGGCTAACAGCATCTATGCGGCCAGCCCTGATCTGCTGGCAGCTCAGGATAACTGGCGTCTGGCGATCATCGCCATGCTGGCCGGCTTTGATCCGGGCAGCCTGTGGGATAACTTCATTCATGGTGCAGCCTATTTCGTGCCTGTGTATGCGGTGACCTTCCTGGTTGGTGGTTTCTGGGAAGTCCTGTTTGCCTCGATCCGCAAGCATGAGGTCAACGAAGGCTTCTTCGTTACCTCTGTGCTGTTCGCGCTGATCGTCCCGCCGAGCATTCCGCTGTGGCAGGTGGCTCTGGGCATCAGCTTCGGCGTGGTGATCGGCAAGGAAGTTTTTGGCGGTACCGGCAAAAACTTCCTCAACCCGGCACTCACTGGCCGTGCCTTCCTGTTCTTCGCTTACCCGGCACAGATTTCCGGTGATGCGGTATGGACTTCGGTTGATGGCTACACTGGCGCGACGGCGTTGAGCCTGGCGGCTGAAGGTGGCGTCGAGGGGATTGTCGCTGGCGGTATCAGCTGGATGGATGCCTTTGTCGGCAATATCCATGGTTCCATGGGCGAGGTCTCCACGCTGGCGATCTTTATTGGTGGTGCTGTATTGCTGCTGAGCAAGATTGCCAACTGGCGCATTGTCGCCGGTGTGATGCTGGGCATGGTGGCTACCAGTCTGCTGTTCAATGCCATAGGTTCAAGCAGCAACCCGTTGTTTGCGCTGCCCTGGTATTGGCATCTGGTGGTTGGTGGTTTTGCCTTCGGCATGATCTTCATGGCTACCGATCCGGTATCCGCCTCCATGACCAATCAGGGCAAGTGGATCTTCGGTGCGCTGATCGGCGTGATGGTGGTACTGATCCGTGTGGTCAACCCGGCATTCCCCGAGGGCATGATGCTGGCGATTCTGTTCGCCAACCTGTTCGCGCCCCTGATCGACCACTTCGTGGTTCAGGCCAACATTAATCGGAGGCTTGCACGCAATGTCCAGTAAGAAAGAAACCGTAGGACGCACCGTTACGGTGGCGTTCCTGGTCTGTCTGGTCTGCTCCGTGGTGGTGTCCGCCGCCGCAGTGGCACTGAAGCCGGTGCAGCAGAAGAACCAGTTGCTCGACAAGCAGCGCAACATCCTGTCGATTGCCGGCTTGCTTGAAGAAGGCCGCAGCGTACCTGAGCAGTTTGGCAAGATTACCCCGCGTCTGGTTGACCTGCGCACAGGTCGTTTCAGCGATGAAATGGATCCGCTGAACTATGACCAGCAGAGGGCTGCCAAGGAGCCGGCCTTGTCCGAGCGTCTGCCGGCCGGGACCGATATTGCCAGCATTCGTCGTCGCGAGCATTTCGCCACTGTCTACATGGTGGAAGGTGATGACGGCATTGAAACCATGATCCTGCCGATCCACGGTGCAGGTCTGTGGTCGACCCTGTATGGCTTTTTGGCACTTGAAGGTGATCTGAACACCATCGTTGGTCTGGGCTTCTACCAGCACGCCGAAACCCCCGGTCTCGGTGGCGAGGTAGACAACCCCAACTGGAAAGCCCAGTGGACCGGCAAGCTGGCCTTTAATGAAGGCGGCGACGTGGCAGTACAGATCGTCAAGGGCGGTGTGGATCCGAACAGTCCGCGTGCCCAGCACCAGGTGGATTCGCTGGCCGGTGCGACCCTGACCACGCGTGGGGTAGAAAACCTCGTGCGCTTCTGGCTGGGTGAGCACGGCTTCGGCTCCTTCCTCGACAACCTTCGCGCAGGGGAGGCATGAGCATGGCCAAGCAAACAGCCAGTCAGGTCCTGTTTGACCCGATATTCAACAACAACCCGATTGCCCTGCAGGTACTGGGCATTTGTTCGGCGCTGGCGGTAACCACCAGCCTGAGCGTGACCCTGGTGATGTGCGTTGCCCTGACCTCGGTGACTGCACTGTCCAACCTGTTTATCTCGGTGATTCGCAGCCAGATCCCAAGCTCCATCCGCATGATCGTGCAGATGGTGATCATCGCCTCTCTGGTGATTGTGGTGGATCAGGTGCTCAAGGCCTTTGCCTACAACATCAGCAAGCAGTTGTCGGTGTTCGTTGGTCTGATCATCACCAACTGTATCGTGATGGGTCGCGCCGAAGCCTTTGCAATGCAGAACCCGCCGGGCATGAGTTTCCTCGACGGTGTCGGCAATGGTCTGGGTTACAGCTTTATCCTGATCGTGGTGGCGGTGATTCGTGAACTGTTCGGCGCAGGTAACCTGCTCGGCTTTGAAATCATGCCGCTGGTCAGTGAGGGTGGCTGGTACCAGCCTAACGGCATGCTGCTGCTGCCGCCGTCGGCGTTCTTTATCATCGGTCTGATCATATGGGCACTGCGTGCCTGGAAGCCGGAGCAGGTCGAAGCGCCTGAATTCCGTATGGCGCCGCAGACCAATGCCACCAAGGAGGCTATGTAAGCCATGCTTGAACATTATATAAGCCTGATGGTGCGTGCCATTTTCGTCGAGAACATGGCACTGGCCTTCTTCCTTGGCATGTGTACCTTTCTGGCCATTTCCAAAAAGGTGCAAACCGCACTGGGCCTAGGTATTGCGGTGGTTGTAGTACTGACCATTACCGTGCCGGCCAACAACCTGATCTACACCTACCTGCTGAAGGACGGTGCGCTGGCCTGGGCCGGTCTGCCGAATGTCGATCTGAGCTTCCTCGGACTGCTCAGTTACATCGGTGTGATCGCTGCCATGGTGCAGATTCTCGAGATGCTCCTCGACAAGTACGTGCCCGCGCTCTACAACGCGCTTGGTGTGTTCCTGCCGCTGATCACAGTGAACTGCGCGATCATGGGTGCCTCGCTGTTCATGGTTGAACGTGACTACAACCTCGGTGAGAGTGTGGTCTACGGTTTCGGTGCTGGCGTTGGCTGGTGTCTGGCCATCGTTGCACTGGCGGGTATCCGCGAGAAGCTCAAGTACAGCGACGTGCCGGACGGCTTGCGTGGTCTCGGCATCACCTTCGTTACCGTGGGCCTGATGTCCCTCGGGTTCATGTCGTTCTCCGGCGTGCAACTGTAAGAGAGGAGCTGGAAACCTATGAACATGGAAATCTACCTGGGCGTCGGCATGTTCACCGCGATCGTGCTGTCGCTGGTGGCGGTGATCCTGATCGCCCGCTCCAAGCTGGTCAGCAGCGGTGATGTGAAGATCGTCATCAACCATGAGCGCACCATTACGGTTCCGGCCGGTGGCAAGTTGCTCAATACCCTGTCCGACAATGGCATTTTCCTGTCCTCTGCCTGTGGCGGCGGCGGTACCTGTGCCCAGTGCAAGTGCATCGTCGAATCCGGCGGTGGCTCCATGCTGCCGACCGAGGAGTCGCACTTCACCAAGCGTGAAGCGGCTGCCGGCTGGCGCCTGTCCTGCCAGACTCCGGTCAAGCAGGACATGCACATCGAGGTCGAGGAAGAAGTCTTTGGCGTGAAGAAGTGGGAATGCACCGTCGAGTCCAATCCCAACGTGGCGACCTTCATCAAGGAGCTGACCCTGCGTCTGCCCGAGGGTGAGAACGTCAACTTCCGCGCCGGTGGCTACGTGCAGCTGGAATGCCCGCCGCACACGGTCAACTACAAGGACTTCGACATCCAGCCCGAGTACCGTGGTGACTGGGACAAGTTCAATATGTGGCGCTTTGTCTCCAAGGTTGAAGAAACCACCATTCGTGCCTACTCGATGGCCAACTACCCGGAAGAAGTCGGCGTGGTCAAGTTCAACATCCGTGTGGCCTCGCCGCCGCCCGGCCGTGACGACCTGCCGCCCGGCAAAATGTCTTCCTGGGTCTTTGGTTTGAAGCCGGGTGACAAGGTTACCGTGTACGGTCCCTTTGGTGAGTTCTTCGCCAAGGAAACCGATGCCGAGATGGTGTTTGTCGGTGGTGGTGCCGGTATGGCACCGATGCGTTCGCACATTTTCGACCAGCTCAAGCGGCTCAAGTCCACGCGCAAGATCACCTTCTGGTACGGTGCCCGTTCCCTGCGTGAAGCCTTCTATGTCGAGGAATTCGACAAGCTGGCCGAGGAAAACGAGAACTTTACCTGGCATCTGGCGTTGTCCGATCCGCTGCCCGAGGACAACTGGACCGGCCCGACCGGCTTCGTCCATAACGTACTGTACGAGAACTACCTGAAGGAGCATCCGGCTCCTGAAGACTGCGAGTTCTATATGTGCGGCCCGCCGATGATGAATGCCTCGGTCATCAAGTTGCTCGAAGATCTCGGTGTAGAGCCGGAAAACATCCTGCTCGACGACTTCGGCGGCTGATCCATCGGCATGCTGCGGTACCTGAACCAGCCCGTCATGGTTGCTGCTCTGGCAGCAGTCCTGACGGGCTGTTTCACATCAGCAGCGCCGGTCAATGAAGTGCGTGGCCAGGTGCTGGGTGGCGACTACTCGGTAAAGTGGGTAGGTGATCCACTTCCAGCCAGCGAGTTGGCTGGTAAGCTTGCGCGTCTGCTTCAGGCCTTTGAGCAACAGATGTCAGCTCAACAGGAAAACTCCGATCTCAGCCGTTTCAACCGTTTACCGGCTGGCGGCTGCATGCAGTTGCAGGGTCATTTCCTGAGGTTGGCGACGGCTGCTGTCGAATTCCACCGCTTCAGCGACGGCGCACTTGATGTGACGCTGGCGCCTTTATTGCGAATTTGGGGGGTACATAGCCAGCCCCAGTCGCAAGACCGGCGAGGGCCGCCTGATCCGCAGCAGTTGGCTGCTGTGTTGCCCAATCTGGGGCAGCAGCACTTGCATCTGCAGGATGATCTGTTGTGCAAGGATGTGCCTCTGGAGCTGGATTTCAGCAGTATCGCGTCAGGTTATCTGGTTGATCAGCTGGAACTGCTGCTGCGCGATCAGCTCATTGAAAGCTATATGATCGAATTGCCCGGTGATCTCAAGGCGGTTGGACAAAAAGCCGGTAGTCGGCCATGGCGTATCAGTCTTGAAGAGCCGCGAGACGATATCCGGGTTGCACAGCAAATACTGGATGTTGACAGCTTTGCGGTTTCAACCAGTGGTAATCACCGGCGACAGTTGCGGGTGGATGGGCGCTTGCATGCCCATGGTTTTGATATGGAGACCGGTTGGCCGCTGCAACACCGATTGGTCTCGGTTACCGTGGTAGAGCCATCGGCGATGCGCGCTGACGGTCTTTCCAGTATCCTGATGGTAATGGGCCCCGAGCATGGCTGGGCTTTTGCCCTGTCGCATGACATAGCGGCCGCATTTGTCACACGCCGGGACGCGCACTACGAGGTGCAGCGCACACCGGCTTTCAATGTCCTGTTGACGGACAAGGAGTAACTCATGGTTTGGCTTCTGGCGTTTGGTGTGATGCTGGTAATGGTTGCCGGCATGGCAATAGGCGTAATGATGGGGCGCAAGCCGATTGCCGGCTCCTGTGGCGGCATTGGTGCGACCGGGCTGGACAGTTCCTGTGGTATCTGCGGCGGCAATGCCGAGCGCTGCGAAGAGGCAAGCAAGGTGGCGCAGGCCGCCTATGCGGACAAGCCGGTCCAGGCCAGGGACGCGACCAAGGTCGACTAGTGGCTGGCTGGCCTTCGTGTCAGCATCGAGCAAACCCCAATCAAGGAAATTCCTGAATGGCTGTTTACAACTATGACATCGTAGTCCTGGGTTCCGGCCCGGCCGGTGAGGGGGCGGCGATGAACGCCGCCAAGCATGGCAAGCGGGTGGCGGTGGTTGAGGAGCGTTCGGTGGTGGGCGGTAACTGTACCCATCTGGGCACTATTCCCTCCAAGGCGCTGCGTAACTCGGTCAAGCAGATTATCCAGTTCAACACCAACCCGATGTTTCGCCAGATCGGTGATCCGCGTTGGTTCTCCTTCCCGGATGTGCTGAAAAGTGCCGAACTGGTGATGAACAAGCAGGTCGCCTCGCGTACCAGCTACTATGCCCGTAACCGGGTCGATCTGTTTTTCGGCAAGGGCAGTTTTGCTGACGAGCACACTATCGAGCTGGTCAATCCGTCCGGGGTGGTGGAGAAGCTGATCGCCAAGGAAGTGATCATTGCCACCGGCTCACGCCCCTACCGTCCAGCCGATGTCAACTTCAGCCATCCGCGCATCTACGACAGCGACACCATCCTCAAACTGAATCACACCCCGCGCAGCCTGATTATCTATGGCGCCGGGGTGATTGGTTGCGAGTATGCATCTATCTTCTGCGGACTTGGGGTCAAGGTCGATCTGATCGATACGCGTGACCGCCTGCTCAGCTTCCTTGATGACGAAATTTCCGATGCCCTCAGTTATCACCTGCGCAACAACAGCGTGCTGATACGGCATAACGAGGAATATGAAAAGATCGAGGGCCTGGACAACAAGGGTGTGGTGCTGCACCTGAAATCCGGCAAGCGCCTGAAGGCTGATGCATTGCTCTGGTGCAACGGTCGAACCGGCAATACCGATGGTCTTGGATTGGAAAATATCGGTCTGCACGCCAACAGTCGCGGACAGCTGGGTGTGGATGAAAACTACCGCACCCCGGTGTCCAATATCTACGCAGTCGGTGATGTGATCGGCTGGCCGAGTCTGGCCAGTGCCGCCTTCGACCAGGGTCGTTCGGCCGCCGGCAATATCGTCAGCAACGATGCCTGGCGCTTCGTCGATGATGTGCCTACCGGTATTTACACGATTCCCGAGATCAGTTCGCTGGGCAAGAACGAGCGCGAGCTGACCGAGGCCAAAGTGCCCTACGAGATTGGTCAGGCGTTCTTCAAGAATATCGCCCGTGCGCAAATCAGTGGTGAACCAGTGGGTTTGCTGAAGATTCTGTTCCACCGCGAGACGTTGGAAGTGCTGGGGATCCATTGCTTTGGCGACCAGGCAGCGGAGATCGTGCACATCGGGCAGGCGATCATGAACCAGAAGGACGCTGCCAACAGCATCCAGTACTTCGCCAATACCACCTTCAACTATCCGACCATGGCCGAGGCCTACCGGATTGCCGCCCTGGACGGGCTTAACCGTCTGTTCTGAGGTATTGTCGACACCCGCTGCGGCGGGTGTCGACTTCCCTCATCCCTTCACTGTTCGCCGAGAAAGCCGCCGCTCTGGTGTGCCCACAATTGGGCATACAGGCCGCCGCGCGCCAGCAGCTCGGTATGGCTGCCATCCTCGATCACCTGTCCTTGATCCAGCACTATCAGCCGGTCCATGGCGGCGATGGTGGACAGGCGATGAGCGATGGCAATCACCGTCTTGCCTTCCATCAGGCGGTTGAGGTTGTCCTGGATTGCCACTTCGACCTCGGAATCGAGTGCCGAGGTGGCCTCGTCGAGGATCAGAATGGGCGCATCTTTGAGCATTACCCGGGCAATCGCGATGCGCTGGCGCTGGCCGCCGGACAGTTTCACGCCGCGCTCGCCGACATGCGCGTCCAGACCGCGGCGACCCTTGGCATCCTGCAGGTCGGCGACAAAGTCCTCGGCCTTGGCACGGCGCAGGGCTTCCACCACCTGAGCCTCACTGGCCTCGGGACGGCCATAGGTGATGTTGTCGCGCACCGAGCGGTGCAGCAGCGAGGTGTCCTGGGTGACCATGCCGATCTGCTCGCGCAGCGAGTCCTGGGTTACCTGACTGATATCCTGCCCGTCGATCAGGATGCGCCCGTTCTCCAGGTCGTAGAATCGCAGCAGCAGATTGACCAGAGTCGACTTGCCGGCACCGGAGCGTCCAACCAGACCGACCTTTTCTCCGGGGCGGATATGCAGGTCCAGTCCCGCCATCACACCGCCGCCCTTACCGTAGTGGAAATTCGCCTGCTCGAAGCGAATCTCGCCGGCACTGACCCGCAGTGGACGCGCATCGGGCTGGTCATCCACCAGTTGTGGCCTCGAGATCGAGCCGATACCGTCCTGCACGGTGCCGATATTCTCGAACAGCGCCGACAGTTCCCACATGATCCATTGCGACATGCCCCACAGGCGCAACACCAGACCGGCGGCCACCGCCACCGCGCCGATGCTGATCAGCTGCTGTTGCCACAGCCACAGCGCCAGACCCACCACGCCGAGCAGCAGCAGGGCATTCAGCAGATACAGCAGGGTATAGACCAGGGTCACCAGGCGCATTTGCCGGTGTACGGTGCCCATAAACTCGTCCATGCCTTCGCGGGCATAGCGGGATTCACGCTGGGCATGCGAGAACAGCTTGACGGTCTGGATATTGGTATAGCTGTCGACGATGCGCCCGGTCATCAGCGAACGGGCATCCGCCTGTTCGCTGGCAACATGCCGCAACTGCGGGATGAAATGGCGCATCAGCAGCAGATAGCCCAGCAACCAGGCCAGCATCGGCAGGGTCAGCCGCCAGTCGGCACTGCCGATCACCAGCAGGGTGCCGAGGAAGTAGATGGTCACATAGTTGAGCACGTCGATCAGCTTGATCACGCACTCGCGTACCGCCAGGGCGGTCTGCATCAGCTTGGTGGCGACCCGTCCGGCAAACTCGTCCTGATAGAAAGCCATCGACTGGCGCAGCAGGTAGCGGTGTACCAGCCAGCGGATGCGCATCGGGTAGTTGCCCATCAGCGTCTGGTAGGTGACCAGCGAGTTGGCCAGAATCATTACCGGCAACAGCAGCAGGATCACTGCCGCCATGCCGGCCAGCGGCCAGGCCTGATCCTGCAGGAAGGTGTCCGGGTCCTGCACCGACAGCCAGTCAACGATGCTGCCGAGGAAACTGAACAGCCATACCTCGGCCAATGCGATACCGGCCATCAGCACGGCGGCGACACTCAGCCAGGGCCAGGCGCCACGGGTATAGAACAGACAGAAGGCCACCAGCGAACGGGGCGGCTCCTGCGGTTCGGCAGTGGGGAAGGGGTCGAGTTTGCCCTCGAACCAGCTGAACAGGCGCTGCAGCAAAGGCTTACTCATCACGACCTTCCAGCATGCTGCGGCGCAGCAGCACATACAGTGAGCCGGTGCCGCCATGGCGCGGCAGGCAGGAGCTGAAACCGAGCACACCCGGATGCTGGCGCAGCCAGGTATTCACATGGCTCTTGAGGATCGGCCGGCGGCCATCCTTGCGCACCGCCTTGCCATGGGTCACCCGCACGCAGCGGATTTCCAGCCGGTTGGCCTCGGCGAGGAAGTCCCACAGGGTCTCCCGGGCCTTCTCGACAGTCATACCATGCAGATCAATGCTGCCATCAAAAGGTATCTGACCGGCCTTGAGCTTGCGCAACTGGCCTTCCTGCACGCCGTTACCGGTCCACAGCAGGAATTCCTCCGGCTCGACATCCAGCACGAACTGGTCGGACAGCCCATCGACGCGAATCGCCTTGGGTGCCACACTGGCGGCCTGACGCCGGCTCTGCAGCACACTGCGGTCGCTGCGCGGCTTGCCGGTGTCGGCCTGGTCGACACGGATCGGCCGGGCGCCGCGGGTGGCTTCGCGGAACAGTTCAAGGTCGTCGTCGGGTAGATCACCCATGTTGCTGCTACCCCTGCAAAAGGCTGTCATTTTAAGGGATGGCAGGTACCGCTGACCATTACGGCAGTCGGCAACACTGTGTCCCGGCGTGTACACTTTGTCCTTGAATGCATGGTTGCTGGTCGCGGAGTTTGCGTACTTGCCGACCAGCCATGGCGGACACGCCGCAAGTACGTCCCTGTAGGCTCGCGTCTGGCCATCCATGGCCAGACACGGTCCGCCATGACTGCTCGGCAAGCACGCTCTACCAGTTTTGCGCACTTGTCAAAAAACTCATAGGCGGGCGCGAGCCTACATGGGTGTACTTGTGGCGTGTCCAGAACCGGATAGCGGAAATTGAGCCTGCACCGGCCTGTTGGTTCGCTGCTTTCCAGATTTTCAATCTTGCATTATTGCCAACTAAAACCGCCCCGGAGGCCCTGATGTCCCTGCTGACCATTCGTGACCATATCCGCCGTGCCGTCAGTCGCTTCCATGAGGCCGGGCTGTTTTTCGGGCATGGCACCGATAACGCCTGGGACGAGGCAAGGCTGCTGGTGCTGCATGCCCTGTGGCTGCCCTGGGAAACGCCGGATGCCTATCTGGACTGCCGCCTGGAGGCGCAGGAAGCCGCCACCGTACAGGCCTTGCTGGACCAGCGCATCGAGCAGCGTATCCCGACCGCCTACCTGACCGGGCATGCGCGCTTTGCCGGACTGGATTTTATGGTCGATGAGCGGGTGCTGGTCCCGCGATCGCCGATTGGGGAACTGATCGAGCGCGGCTTCAGCCCCTGGCTGCAACAGGCGCCGGCCAGCATCCTTGACCTATGTAGCGGCAGCGGCTGCATCGGCATTGCCTGTGCCGTGCGTTTCCCACAGGCACAGGTGGTGCTGGCCGACCTGTCGGTGGACGCGCTGGCAGTGGCCGAGCAGAACATCGAGATGCACGGCCTGCAGGATCGGGTGGAAGCACGCTGGTCGGACGGATTCGACGGACTGCCGGGCGAACGCTTCGAGCTGATCGTCAGCAATCCGCCCTACGTGGATGCCGAGGACATGGCCGACCTGCCCGACGAATACCTGCATGAGCCGCAGATGGGCTTGGCTGCAGGCAGCGACGGACTGGATCTGGTACGCCGGCTGCTGGCCGAAGCCGCTGACCATCTCACGGAAAACGGCTGGCTACTGATCGAGGTCGGCAACAGTGAATGCCATGTGCGCCAGCAGTGGCCGCAGGTGCCCTTTGAATGGGTCGAGTTCGAACGTGGCGGGCACGGCGTGTTCGTCCTCAGCGCCGCGCAGTGTCGGGCCTTCCAGTCGCTGTTTGCGGGCAGCCGGGGTTGACGCTGGCGCTGTCAGCGGGAACACTGCGGGTGTTGCAGTCAGGGAGAGTGGGGATGCGTCTGACGTTGTTGCTGATAGTGCTGGCACTACTGGCCGGTTGTTCCTCGCGGCCCGTGGAGGTTGCCCCGACACCTGTGGTGGTGCCACAAGCCTCGCCGGTGCACAACGATGTGCTGTTCAAGGCCTTCGGTCTGGTTGGCACACCCTACCGCTATGGCGGCAGTTCACCGGAAACCGGATTCGACTGCAGCGGCCTGATCCACTATGTATACCGTGAAGCGGCCGGCTTGCAATTGCCGCGCACAACCTCGGGCTTGCAGGCAATGCAGGCCAAGGCGCCGTCGCGCAATGCCCTGCGACCGGGTGATCTGGTGCTGTTTTCCACCTCAGGCAAGCGGGGTGTAGACCATGCTGGCATCTACGTCGGCGAGGGACGTTTTCTGCACGCTCCCAGCACCGGTGGGCGGGTCCGTCTTGACGAGCTGCAGGCCAGCTATTGGCAGCGCAGCTACCAGGGCGCGCGCCGCGTGATCGACTGATCAGAGCGGCTTGCGCAGCAGCACCACATCATCTGCCGGGTACTCGGCGCGGGTTTGCCAGTGTGCGGCCAGCCAGTCGAAGGTGGGTACGCTGAAAAAACAGATGTGTGTTGGATCGTTCTTGTAGTGCCAGTTGGCAAAGGCCTCGGCATCGCGCACCCGTTTGGTCATCAGTGCCAGCCAGCCGCCCGCTTTCAGGCACTGCCATAACCGATGCAGCTCCTCGCCGGGTTGCGCCAGGTGCTCGACCACTTCGCTGGCACAAATGAAATCCCATTGCTGATCAAAGACCTGCGGATTGTTGGCGAAGTACAGGTCATGTAAGGCCACCCGGTGACCCTGTTCACGCAGCAGCAGGGCCAGCGCCGGTGCCGGTCCGCAGCCGAAATCCAGCCCGCTGCTGTCGGCGGGCAGGCGTTGCAGCAACGGCTCGGCAAGACGCGACAGAAAGCGTCGATAGCCCGGATCATCAGGGTCGTTACGGTGCAGGCGGTACTCTGCCAGTTCGGCGTCAGCATCTAGCTGGTGATCGGCAGGTACCTGTACCAGCAGGCAACGCTGACAACGCAGATAAGGCCTGCGGCGGTCGGCCTGCCAGAAAACAGCGGTGCCGCCACACAAGACGCAGGTGTTCATGCCAGAGCTACCCAAAGCAGTGTCAGCGCATTGTACAGGGCGTGTCCGAGCACACAGGGCCAGAGGCTGGTGCTGTACCAGCGCAGCCAGCCAAGTCCCAAACCCAGAAGACCAATAACCAGCATCCCGCCGGGGCTATAGAAACTGTGCAGTAAAGCAAAGATCAGACTGCTGGCCGGCAGGGCCAGCCACATTCCGGCACGGGTGTGACGTAAGCCCTGAAACAACCAGCCACGGAAAATCAGTTCTTCGGCCAGGGGCACCCAGACTACGGTCAGCCAGATGCCGAGCAGCAACAGGGCGCCACGCTGCTCCAGTAGGCTCCATACATCGCCGCCGCCTGACGGAAGGGCTGACAGGTCCAGCAGCGTATCCAGCCAGTTTGCCAGCGGGTCAGCCAGCAGAACCAGAAGTACAGCGCCAAGGATTGCCAGTAACCAGCATTGCCGGGAAGTCCGGCTTCCGGCCAGTATTTGACGGGAGCTGTCTGGCCAGAGCAGATATGCCAGCCATAGGCTGGTCAGCATCAGTGCCGTCGCATACAGACCGTCAACCAGCAGCCAGAGAGCGCTGCCCGAGGCGTGTCCAAGCATCAGGTGCAGGGCTAACAGCGCCAGCGCATAACAGAGTAACGCCTGCGCGGCATACAGGAATGCCAGCCGCAACAGCAGCCATGCATCATCCAGGGATGTGCGGCTTGACTGTATGGCAAGCAGACGGCTCATGTCAGAGTGGCTGCAGGCGGTCAGGCAGTGATTGCCGCTCAACCAGTTCGAGAAACTCGTCGCCGAGGCGCTGGCTGGCGTCCATGGCGTGCTGCCAGTAGCGTTCACGGGCCGTGTCGTCATTGGCAAAGCGTTTGAAATCCCGCCGATCCGGCAGCTTGCCGTAAGGCAGGCTGGCCAGATATTCGGGGGAGGGTGACAACAGCAGCACCTGATCGCTGCCGGCGGCGCTGGGCTTGCGCCAGCGCAGGGTTTTGTCGAACCAGCCGGGAATGATGCGGTCGGTAAAGTGCGGGTAGAGCACTATACCGGGGACTTGCCAGGGCAGGTCCAGGTGGTAGTCAATTAACCCGCCGTCACGGTAACTGCCAGCAGGCAGGCCGGGAATCTCGCGTACCGCATGCATCACCATGGGGATGGAGGCAGAGGCCATCAGCGCCGGTTTCAGATTCTGCAGGTCCAGTACGACTGACTGGCTGGCAAAGTTCTCTGGCAGTTGCATCGGCGGTGGCTGTCGCGGGTCGTGCAGGACCACTCGCGACAGGTGCCGTTGCAGGTGTTGGCGTGAAAGCAGGTTGCCGGCAACCACAGCGCCCAGTGCCAGACCTATGCCAAGCCGGTCATCACGCTCAAGCAAACCATGGCTGCGGTTGACCAGTATGTTCAGGTGATAGTTCGGGTTACCCAGGATGTGTGCCTGTTCACCCTCAATCAACTCATCCAGCATTTGCGCACAACGCTGGGTTATATCGTCGATGCTGCTGCCGGGGGCAAAGCGCATGGCGGTGTACAGCTGGCCAAGGCGTTTGAGGGCAGCCACCGGATCGGTCTGGCAGGCACTGGCGAAGCGCCAGCTGCCAATCGAGGCGCCGATCAGGCTGCGCGGCTGTGGCTGGCGTGGTAGCCAGTCGCCGAACAGTGCGGTGTCCAGCCCCAGGATACCCAGTGCCTTGGGGCCACCGGCTGCTCCGGGCAGGCAGTGCACATCCGCAGGGTGCAGACCCTGCTGGCGAATATGTTGCATGGCTGCGGGGCCGGCCTTCAGGGTCAGCACCGGCTGCTTGACGAGAATGGCGCTCATGCTGCCGGTGTTGCCGGAATCCGGCTGACATCTATGTCAACCAGCAGCAGGTGCCGGCTGTCGTTAAAGAACAGGCCCGAGGTCATGCACAGCGCCTGACTGCTGGCGTCACGGTAGGGGCTGGAAAGAATGACACGACTGTCTTCACCGGCTTCCTCAAGTATCTGGTGGAAGTAGGGGCGCCATGACCAGTTATGGTCGAGCAGCGCCGGATCGGTTTCCCAGCCCGTTGCAGTGGCGTCGAAGTTGGGTGATATCTGCGTGCCTTCGGCATCACACAGGTAGCAGCGCAGCAACCAGGGCCAGCGGGCCGGGTCGGGCAGACGCTGCGGAGCCGCGCCCTGTTCCAGCCACTGGCGCAGCTCACCGAACAGTGTGTGTAACGACTGACGCAGTACGGCCAGACGTTGGCGTTCCTGTTGCTGCTGTTTGACATAAGCGTCACGCATGCTGGCAAAGGGTTCAACGTAGCTGTCAACCGGTTGAAAGCCCTCGCGAGGCTCGCTGAACAGGTACCCCTGCACAAAACGCGCGCCGCACTCCAGCGCAAAGTGTAATTCACGCTGGTTTTCGATACCTTCTGCGATCACTTCACAGCCGGAACGCTCGGCCATCAGGGCCAGCGCACGGACAAACTCGCGGCTGTGGCTGTTGCCATTGGCTGCCTGACGCAGCAGCTGGGCGTCGAGTTTGATGATGTCCGGCTCAAGATCGAGCAGACGATCCAGCATGGAAGCGCCGGCGCCGAAATCGTCAATGGCGACGCGAATGCCGTGGGCACGGTAACGGGCTACCGCATCGCGTAACTGGCGGATATCGCCTTGCAGTTCGGTGATCTCGAATACCAGTTGTCCCGGCTGCATACCCAGTTGTTCCAGCAACTGCAGGCTGGGCAGCGGTTGTTCGCTGATCAGACGGCTGATCCACAGGGGGGAAATGTTGATGCTGATAAAGCCCTCGGGCTGATCACGGAACAGCTCCAGCGCTTGCTGGCGGATACTGCGATCCAGCTCCAATAGCGCATCAGGATCGGTCTGCGGGTCGGTAAACAGTGGGCCGGCGCTGACTATGCGACCGTCTTCAAGGCGAAGCCGGGCAAGGGCTTCATAGCCGGCAATGCGGCCGGTGGCAGTATCAATCAGGGGCTGAAAATAGGGCAGTGGTTGGCCGTTGTGCACGTGTATCTCCCGGTGTCGGCAGCTTGCGTGCGGCAAGTGTACACCCGGTGGCGAGCCACCGGGTATCAGGCGTGCTGAATCAGCGCAGCGCTATCTTGTAGTTGAGGATCAGGCGGTTTTCGTCAATATCACGGATGGCATCCGAGCGTACCATGGCGTTGCGCCACTGGATCGACAGGTTTTTCAGGGGGCCGGTCTGGAACGCATAGGTGACATCCAGATCGCGTTCCCACTCCTTGCCACGACCAGCAGCGCCCATGTCGATATTGCTGCCGCGAATGTAGCGAGCCAGTGCTTTGAGTCCGGGAATGCCAACAGTAGCAAAGTCGAAGTCGTAGCGTGCCTGCCAGGACTTTTCGTCAGCTCTGGCGAAGTCGAGCACCTGGACATAGTTGGCGATGTACGGATTGTTCTCGCGCAGATAAGGGAAAGCGGTGTCGCCATCGCTGTGTTGGTAGCCAAGACGAAGGGTGTGTCCACCCTGGGCAGCTGAGAGCATCAGTGATTTCATGCTGTGATCAATAGTCAATCGCTGGCTGCCATGATCGCGCGTCTCGAACCAGGCCAGATTGGCGCCGAGCGTCCAGTCACCGAGCGGCTGACTGTGGATCAGGTTGACCAGATCCTGACGGTATACATCCTGCAATTGCCCGCGCCAGAGGCCAAGGCTGGTTTGCGGGGTGAAGCGGTAGCTGCCACCGAGGTAGTTGAACCGGTCGGAGCTGCCACCCAGGGTGGCGGCGATGTCCTCGCGATCGGTACTGGCGCGGTAACTGGTTTCGCGCAATTGGCCAGCCTGCAGGTCGAGGTTGTCGATTTCACCGACCTGTAACATGGCGCCGCTGTAGGATTGCGGCAGCAGGCGGATATCGCTGGCCTGGGCAATCGGTAACTGCGGGTACAGGCTGCCGATGCGCAGGGTGCTGTTGGATACCTTGGCCTTGGCAGTCATTAGCAGCTGGCTGTACTCCGCCGGGCCCTGATCGCCGTAACGGTTGGGTAGCAGGCCGGTGCCGGCTCTCTGGTCATCCGAATCGAGTCTGATACCAAGCATGGCCTGGGCGTCGAGGCCAAAACCCACGGCCCCCGGGGTGTAGCCGGATTCGGCGCGAAGCACTACTCCCTGGGCCCATTCTTCGGCCTTGGACTGTGCATTGGGGGCGCTTGAACCGCGGAAGTCGCGGTTGAAATAAAAGTTGCGCAGTTGCAGCGAGGCGCTGCTGTCTTCAATAAAGCCGCCGGCCTGCAGACTGGTCGGCAATAGCAGGGCGCAGCCGAGGCTGGCGCCGAGTATCCCTGTGATGCCCTTGTGCATTGTTGTTCTCCGTGACGGATTGGCAAGCCGGAGCTGACTCTCCGGTCATGCCACTAAATCACGGGTGTGCGATTTTGGCCCTTCGACATTGGTCGCAGATGGCCGCTGCAAGAGGTTACATACCGGTTGCGAATGCCGGATTGTGCATGTCGATGGCAGCCCGCACCGGTTTCAGTGCGTCGGCATAGCGCAGCAGTATGTCGAGGTTATAGTCGAGCCGCGCGCGGATGCGCTGGTCGTCTTCAGATTCTGTTTCCGTGCCGTTCATGACCTTGTTTACGCCGCGCACTATCAGATGCTCGGGCAGGTAACACAGGCGGCAGTTCTTGAAGCTGGAGGCGCGCAGTTCGCTGATCGGGTAGGCGCCGCCTACACCGGCGGAAATACCTGCCAGCAACGCAGGCTTGTGTGCCAGTTCGTCCTTGCCGGCATACAGGAAGAAGTTCTTGATTGCCGGGCAGGCCATGCCGTGCCACTCGGGCGCAAGAATCACAATCGCATCGGCACGCACCAGTTGTTCGCGGTGAGCGGCCCAGTGCGGCTGATCGTCGCTCGGCCATAGCGGAAGTGGCTGGCTACCCAGATCCAGTACGCCAACCTGTTCGTCAGACAGGCCGAAGTGTTCTGTCAGTCGCTGGCGGATAAAGTAGGCGACCTTGGCGGTCTGGCTATCTGGGCGGCTGCTGCCGGCAACCAGGGCAATATGTGTCATCAACGCTCTCCTTAATGGCTGTCAGTGCATCCTATAGGGAGGCCAATGCCAGTTAAAAGTCGTGATTTTCTATCGGAATGATCGAAAATCTCGGGTGATGCCCCGAGTTTTTGACAGGGGCGGGGGCTTGCGGCAGAGTACGCGCCCTTGTGCGTCAGCTAACCTGCCGATAATGGCAACCACCTGGCGTTGCCGTTTGATTCGGAGAGTAAGAGGGGTAAAGCGCGATGAATGCAGTGGTTGCTGCAGTGGCGGTCATGCTGGTGTTGAGTCTGTGCCGGGTGCACGTGGTGGTGGCGCTTATTCTTGGCGCGCTGACGGGTGGGTTGCTTGGCGGGCTGGGTCTTGAGGCAACGCTTCAGGCCTTTCAGGGTGGTCTTGGCAAGGGCGCCAATGTCGCCCTGAGTTATGCGTTGCTGGGAGCCTTCGCTGTAGCGATAGCCAAGTCCGGGCTGGCACATGCGCTGGCTGACAGGGCGCTTGGCCTGGTCAACCGCCAGCAGGAAGGCAATGCTGCCTGGCTGAAGTGGTTGCTGGTACTGGTGCTCGGGGCTGTGGCCATTTCCTCGCAGAATATCCTGCCGATCCATATCGCCTTTATTCCCCTGCTGGTGCCGCCGCTGCTCTATGTGATGGCGCGTTTGCAACTGGACCGTCGCTTGGTTGCCTGCGTGCTGACCTTCGGCCTGATTACCCCTTATATGTTCCTGCCGGTGGGCTTTGGCGGGATCTTCCTTAACAACATCCTGCTGGCTAATGTGGCCGAGAGCGGCGCGGATATCTCTGCAGTCAATGTGATGCAGGCAATGGCTTTGCCAGCACTGGGCATGCTGCTGGGTTTGTTGTTTGCCTTGCTGGTCAGTTACCGGCGACCGCGTGCCTATAACATCGAGCGGATCGCCCAAGCCGAGCAGGTCGAGGCGCGTTACAGCCCACTATCGCTCTGGGTGGCGCTGGTTGCTGTGGTGGTGGCGTTCGTCGTGCAGCTGTGGCTGGACTCGATGATCATCGGTGCGCTGGCCGGTTTTGTGATCTTCTCGGTGTCCGGCGTAGTGCGCTGGCGGGAGGCGGATGATGTGTTTACCGAGGGCATGAAGATGATGGCGATGATCGGCTTCATTATGATTGCCGCTGCCGGTTTTGCCGAGGTAATGCGCACCACCGGCGCTATTCAGACGCTGGTAGACAGCTCGGCCATGTTGATTGGCGATAACCGGGCGCTGGCGGCACTGCTGATGTTGCTGGTTGGCCTGTTGATTACCATGGGGATTGGTTCGTCGTTCTCGACCATTCCGATCATTGCCTCCATCTATGTGCCGTTGGCGCTGCAACTGGGCTTCAGTCCGCTGGCGATTGTCGCGCTGGTGGGAACCGCGGCGGCGCTGGGGGATGCCGGCTCGCCGGCGTCGGATTCGACCCTGGGGCCGACTGCCGGCCTGAATGTCGACGGTCAGCACAACCATATCTGGGATACCGTAGTACCGACCTTCCTGCACTACAACCTGCCGCTGATGCTGTTCGGCTGGCTGGCGGTGATGATCCTCTAGACAAGCGTCCAGCTACAAGCCACAAGTGCTGTGAGCCAGAAACCAGAAGGCCTCCATATCGGAGGCCTTCTGGTTTTCATGGGTCAGATCTTGAAGCGGCTTACCAGCGTGTCGATTTGTTTGCCCAGATCGGCCAGGTGATTGCTGGCCTCTGCCGTCTGACGGGCACCGTCGGTGGTTTCGTGGGCCAGTTGCGCCGCTTCGGTAACGTTGCGGTTGACATCTTCGACCACGGTGGACTGCTGCGTGGTAGCGCTGGCAATCGAGGCGTTCAGTGCAACCAGTTGCTGCATGGACTGGATAATCTGTTCCAACGCCTCGCCGGCCGCATTGACCTGGTCGACACTGCGCTGCGAGTGCTGATGGCTGTTGTTGATTACGTTGACCACTGTCTGGGTATTACCCTGCAGCTTGCCGATCATCGCCTGGATTTCTTCAGTTGATTTCTGTGTGCGTTGGGCCAGATTGCGAACTTCGTCAGCAACGACTGCAAACCCTCGCCCCATTTCTCCTGCCCGTGCAGCCTCGATGGCAGCATTCAGTGCCAGCAGGTTGGTTTGCTCGGCAATATTGCGGATTACATCCAGTACCGAGGTAATCTCCTGGGCGTCGCTGGACAAGGTTTGCATGTTCTCAACAGCCGTTTGCACGCTGTCGGACAGGTGGCTGATTTCATCAATGGTTCTGCGTACTTGCTGGCGTCCGTTTTCCGCCCCTTCGCTGGCGCGGGCAACTTCCTCGGCGGCGGCATTGGCATTCTGGGCAACGTCCTGCACGCCATAGGTGATTTCGTTCACTGCGGTGGCCATCAGCTCCATGCGTTCGCTTTGGCTGTTCATGTCACGCAGGCTGTTGCTGCTGATGCGATCAAGTTGTTCGCCGGCACTGATCAGTTGTCTGGCGTTGTCGCCCAGTTGAGTAATCAGTGCTCGCAGGTTCTGCGAAAACTGGTTGAAGTACACCGCCATATGCGACACCTCATCCCGCGCATCGTCATCCAGGCGGCGGGTCAGGTCGGCATCGCCGCTGGCGATATCGCGCATGGCGTCGACTACCTTGGTCAGCGGGTTGGTAATGCTGCGTCCGACCACAAACAGGATCAGCCCCATAGCGGCGGTAATCAGCAGCATGATGATGATATTCAGGCGGGCCTGAGCGGCGAACTTGGCATCCATCTGGTCGATGAAAATACCGGTACCTAGCATGTAGTCCCAGGGCTGGAAGTGCTTGAAGGCGGATACCTTGAGTACGCCTGGCCCTTCGCCCACGGTCTGGCCTGGCTTGGCCCAGGTGTATTCAAAACTCGCCGTGCCATGGCGTCGGGCACGGTTGACCATTTCGGTAATGAAGTTCACGCCGTCGTCATTGACCAGTACGGTCAGGTCCATGCCGACGGTTTCAGGTGCGTAGGGGTGCATGACCATCACATGGTTCATGTCGTTGACCCAGAAATATTCATGGCCGGCGTAGCGCAGCTTGCTGAGCACGTCGAGCGCCTGGGTGCGAGCCTGCTCGCTGCTCAGCGTGCCCTTTTGCTCGAGGTCGTGAAAATGTTCCAGAATACCGGAGGCGGCTTCGACCAGATCGGTTGCCTTGGTGATCTCGGCCTGTTTGAACTCGCGGTACAGATTGCTCAACGCAAGGCCTGACTGGATCAGCAGGCTGGCAAGGGCTACGACGAGGATCAGCCAGATGCGCTGGCTTATTCTGATTTTGCGCAGAATGTTCATGTGAAGTCTCCGGCTTCAGCGACCTTTGTTGTGCGGCAGAATGGTTCCGTGGTCGCAGTTCGGAACAAGCCGTTGCTGGCAGCATGATGTCGGCTGCTTAAGACCGATCTTGAGCGGATAGTAACCTATCTGCTGGCATTTTGGCGTCGAAATTTTGAAGCCAGGCAGTTGGCTCCGCAACAACGCCGGGCAGAGCTGTTGGCACTGTTGTGATGAAACTGTAACACCCCCTAGAATAGGCACATTGGCTTTGCTGTTTTCTTCCCTGTTCACGCAGGTCTGCCTAGGGAGTCCCATGTCAGCTTTTACCCTGTCTGCGTTCACTGCCGGTATTTCAGCCGTACTGCTGGCCGCATCGCTGTCCCTGCAACCGCTACCCGTGTATGCGGCAGGAAAAAAACAGCCGGTCACTACCGATTCTGTATCTGCCAAGCTGATTGTTGGCTGGGTTGAAAAGGGCAGAATCCTGCCTGAACACACAGCCGTCAAGATCAAAGTGGACTCAGGGGCGCTGACCTCTTCCATGCATGCGGTGAATATCCGTAACTTTACCCGCAAGGGCAAGGCTTGGGTCAGCTATCAGGTGCCGGTACGGGATGCAGATTCCGGCGAGAAAGTGGTGCTGGAGTTTGAGCGCCCGGTGGCGCGCCGTGTCCTGGTGCGCGGAGCCGGAGGTGAAGACCGTCGTCCGGTAGTCAAAATGTCCATGTGCATTGGTGATCGCGTCTACGAGGAAGAGTTCTCCCTGCGTGACCGGGGTGACATGACCTATCCGGTCTTGCTTGGGCGCCGAACCATCGAACATATTGGTCTGATTGATGTGTCGCGCACTTTCCTGCTGCCGTTGAATTGCTCTGACTCGGTGGAGCAGGATGAGCGTGAGCGCCAGAAGCGACTGCGTGAGGATGAAACGCTGGTCGATGATACCCAGATAAATCAACCCGAACAGGTTGAGGAAGAGCACGAGGAATAACCGTCCTGCTCGAACCGGGCACCAGGTTGGTGCCCGGTAGAGGTTTACCACATCAGGTCGTCTGGGATCTTGTAGTCAGCGTAAGGGTCGTCTTCATCAGCCGGTTGGGCTGAAACCTCGGCAACGATCACTGGCCAGTGCGGAGCGCGTTCGCTGATGCGTGTGGCGATATCTGCCGGTATCAATTCAAACCCGGGGCCGAGCCGGGCAATCGCCAGTGTCCCGCGACTCAGGCGTTCGAACTGCTCGCCAGTGACGTGAATCTTCTTGATCTTCTTCTTGCTGACAAACTGGTAGGCCGTGTCACCCTGGCTGCGGTCGATGCGGTGCTGCTCGATCATTTGTTTGACCTGGGCTTCGGCTTCGCGACGCGCGGCTTCTTCCTGGCGTTGCTGGTTCAGTTGACGGTCGCGCTCCAGTTTTTCCTGACGTACCCGTTCAGCTGCTTCGGCTACCGCCTGCAGGGTGTCTGGCTGCTGCTTGGCTGTTTTCTTTTTTGAGCGCTGGGCCTGCTTGATCTTTTTCTCGTCGACCAGACCGGCCTTGAGCAGTTGTGCTTGCAGTGAGTTCATCATGCGTGGCTGTTCCCGATAAGCTGGACGGGTGAATGACCGGCGGCATTCTACTTGTTTTCACGCTGTTTTTCTTGCGCCTCAAGCTCTGCCTGGCGGGCTTTGATGCGTTTCATGCGTTCCTTGTCGATGGGCATACGATTGGCACTGTCACGCAGCAACAAGAGGCTGCCGATCACCATGCCGGCAGCCAGCAGTATAAATATCCAGCCAATCAGCGGCATCGGCAAGCTTCCCCGGAACGGAACAGAACAGCCCACATCATGCGGCTCTGACCGGCTCAGGGCAAGCTTGTTGCTGGGCGGTTTTCCAGCGCTGATTGCAGCCGATTGAACAGGTCAGCCTGAGAAGCCTCTCTGGCCCAGTCAATGGCAGTGCGACCGTCGCTGGCTGGCTGCTGCGGGTTGGCACCGGCTTGCAGTAGCTGCTCGACAATCGACAGATTGCCATTGCGTGCGGCCCAGATCAGGGCTGTCCAGCCGTTCTCGGTATCCGCAAGCTGCGGATTGGCTCCGGCACCCAGAAGCATGGCTGTTATTTGCTGCTGGTCATTGACCACGGCCAGCATAAGTGCGCTGTAACCAGCCTGGTCGCGTAACTCCAACGCTGCGCCGCGTGCAAGAAGCGCCTCCAGTGTGTCCGGGTGCCCATGCGCGGCCGCCTGCATCAGGGCAGACCACCCGCAGTCGTTAGTGCTGTTTACAGATAGCCCGCGATCCAGGGCGCGGGTCACCTCATGGGTGTCTCCGCGCGCTGCTGCCTCAAGCATCACTGCTGCAGCCCGGGTTTCCCTGGCACTGCGCTGGTGTGGATCCAGCAACAGGTACAGCAGATACATGACCAGTATCAGGCTGACGGCACAGAGTGTGCCGATAAGGCGAGGGAATCGGGCAAATAACGTTGCGGACATGACTGGCTCCAGGGCGGTGTTTGGCAATCATACGCCCTGCCGGATATTGCCTGCCCATGCTTGAAGCAACAGACTGTTGCCGGAAAGCTGCGGCGGCTTCTGGCATCATTATGGTCTGACAGCCTACCAGTTGCTGCGCTTCCACGGATCCGTTTTCCCATGCCTTTCAAGCTGTTGCTGATTCTCGGCGGACTGAGTGCTTTTGGTCCCCTTGCCATTGACATGTATTTGCCCGCCTTTACCGCCATGGCGTTGGACTTTGCTGTGCAGATCGAGCAGGTACAGTTGAGCATGTCGGTATATTTTGCCGGGCTGGCCTGCGGTCAATTGGTTTACGGACCTATTGCCGACCGCTTTGGACGGCGGCCACCATTGATGTTCGGCATTGCCCTGTTTGCTATTGCCTCTCTGGGCTGTGCACTGGCACCGACACTCGAGTGGTTGTTGGCGGCGCGCTTTGTCCAGTCGCTGGGTGCCTGTGCCGGTATGGTGGTCAACCGTGCGGTGGTGCGTGACTTGTGCACGCCGCTGGAGTCTGCCCAGGTGTTTTCCAGGTTGATGCTGGTGATGGGGGTGGCGCCGATTCTGGCACCCCTGTTGGGTGGCTTGCTGCTGCTGTGGGGCGGATGGCAGTCGATTTTTCTGTTTCTTTGTGGTTTTGCCGGGTTGTTTCTCTGGTTGGTGCTGCGCAGCCTGCCGGAAACCCTGGCTGACGCGGCGCGGCGTCCCCCGATCAGCAAGGCGCTGGGCAGTTATTTCAGACTGCTGGGGGATGCGCCTTTTATGCTGCATGCGCTCACGGGTGGGCTGACCATGGCGGGAATGTTTGCCTGGATCGCCGCATCACCCTTCGTGATCATGCACCTGTATGGCGTTTCGGCAGAACATTTTGGCTGGTTTTTCGGACTGAACGCCGCCGGATTCATTCTGTTCGCCCAACTCAATGGCTGGTTGTTGCGTCGCCGCTCTCCGCAGCGTTTGCTGCCGTTCACCACTGGCGCCTATCTGCTGGCTGCCATCTGGCTGTTGCTGGCAGCATTGTCGCAACCACAGAGCCTCTGGTTACTGATGTTGCCGTTGTTTTTCGGTGTCTCGCTGGGCGCTCTGGTCATGCCCAATGCCACAGCTTGCGCCATGGCCGGGCAGGGTGAGCAGGCAGGGCTGGCATCGGCACTGATGGGTACCTTGCAGTTCATTATCGCCGGCCTGACCTCGGCGCTGGTCGGTTGGCTGCATGATGGCAGTGCCTTGCCACTGGCCCAGGTGATGCTGGGTTGTGCTCTGCTGGTGCTGCTGTGTGCCGTGCTGGCGCGGCGTTATTCCTCACCCTCACTGTTTCGCTGATTCCTGTTGTGTTGCCGGCGCAGCAGTAAGGGGGTGTTGTTATTGATATGTATGTTTTGATAGATGGAGCAATTGACACTCATTATCAATTGCAATTAGCATCCTGTTCGCAAAGCCGCAATGACGTGTTCCATTCCACGTACTGGCGGTCTGGTTCTCCCTGGGGAGGGGAGAGAGTCGCAACCTGAACAGGAAATACCCATGAAGCCAACACCCTTGTTTACCCGCCGCACTCTGGCTATTGCGGTGGCCGCCGCACTGTTGCCGGTCAGCGCACTGGCCCAGTCCGACAACACCCTGCGCATGCCATCCATGGAGGTGGTTGGTTCCAAGGATGATGCTATCGCCCGCCAGACAGGTGCTGTGGTGGTGATTGACCGTGAGCAGATCGAGCGGATTCAGCCGACCTCTACCGAGGACGTGCTGCGCCGGGTTCCCGGTATCAATGCCAAGACTGAGGAAGAGTCAGCGGTGGTCAGCAATATCGGTATTCGCGGCCTGTCGGCCAGTGAGTCAAAATCACTGGTCCTGGAAGACGGTGTGCCGGTAGCGCCGGGTCTGTTCATCGGTAACGACCGTTATTACAACCCGCGTATCCAGCGTATGGAAGGTATCGAGGTGCTCAAGGGCTCGTCTTCGCTGCGCTATGGCCCGTCCACCATCGGCGGTGTCATCAACTACAAGACCAAAACGCCTGAGGGGGTCGCGGTCAGCACCCGGATCGGTTCATTCAATACCCGCGAAGCAACCCTCGAGGCAGGCGGCCGCAGCGCTAACGGTGACGCCTATGCAGGCCTGGTTGCAAGCAAGGCCAAAAGCGACGGCTTTCTCGATCGTGATTACGATATGACCGACCTGATGTTCAAGGCGGGGACCGCCATTGGCGACAATCAGAACATCGGCTTCAAATATTCCTGGTACGAGAATGATGCCAACATCTCCTACCGCGGCCTGTTGCTTGACGATTACCGTGATCGACGGACCTACAATCCGGCCCCGGATGATTACTTCCTGACCGATCGTCAGGCCTTCGACATCAACCACGAATGGCACCTGAACGACCGCGCCACCCTGCGTACATTGGCCTATTGGAGCGAAGTGACCCGTGATTACTGGCGCTATGCGGTGGATACCCCGGCCTCCAATGCCGCTGGTCGCTGGGTTTATACCGACAGTCTGCGTGGCAACAACCGCAGCTTCGAACGCTGGGGCGTGGAATCCCGTCTGAATCTTGATCATGAGCTGTTTGGGCTGATCAGTGAGGCTGAGTTCGGGGTGCGCTTCATGAAGGAAGAGTCGGATGACCGTACCATAGATGCGACCCGTGCGCGTGACCGGCGTGGCGACTTGCGCGCCAAGCGTGCCGACCTGGCGGAGAGTCTGGCCGGTTATGTGCAGAACCGCTTTGTGATCAGCGAGCGCCTGGCGATTACCCCTGGTCTGCGCGTCGAGTCCTATGAGCAGACCCGTCGTGAGCGGGTACAGAACTTCAATCCGGTGAATGCCTCGGAAAGCACCCGCAATACCGAATGGTTGCCGGGCATCGGTTTTACCTACCAACTGGCCGCTGCGGCTCAGCTTTACGGTGGTGCCTATCGGGCGTTCTCACCGGCTTCCAACGGCGTCGCACTGGATGGTCTGGTCGACCAGAAGCTGGATGGTGAGCGCTCGGACAACTATGAACTCGGTGTGCGCGGCAGTCAGGGTATCTACACCTACGATGTTACTGCCTTCTATATGGACTTCGACAACCAGGTGGTAACCGGTAACAGCGATCCGAGCCTATCCCAGTCGAATGCCGGCAAGACCCTGCACTACGGTCTGGAAGCAGCACTGGGTATCGAGCTGGGCGCAGGCTTCAGTCTGGATACCAACGCTACCTGGGTACCCAAATCGGAATTCCGCACCGGGGTGAACGATGGCAATCGCTTGCCCTATGCGCCTGAGTTTCTGGCGAATGTCGGTCTGAATTACACCCAGGGTCGCCTGAGCACTGCTCTCAACGCGCATTACCGTGGTGATCAGTATGGTGATCCTAGCAATCGCAAGGATATTCCTGCCGATGCGGCCGGTGGTATCTGGGGTGGTCAGATGCGCTCCTACACAGTGTATGACCTGCTGGCCCAGTACCAGGTGAACGATCACCTGCGGCTGCAGGGTGCTGTGAAGAACCTGACTGACAAGCGCTATATCACTGGTCTGCGTCAGGGCATCTACGTCGGGCCGGAGCGCACCTTTGAAGTGGGTATGAACTACCGCTTCTGAGACTGGCGCTTGGCGACAGGGAGGTCGTCACAGCCCATAAAAAAACCGCTACCGGGAAGCCGGCAGCGGTTTTTTTACAGCCAGGACTGGATCAGGCGCCGGTCCAGCGCTTGAACACCAGGGTGGCGTTGGTGCCGCCAAAGCCGAAGCTGTTGGACATGGCCAGGTTGATGCGCTTGTCGGCGCGCTGGCGCAGGATTGGCAGATTGCCGACGTTCTCGTCCAGCTCCTCGATATTGGCCGAGGCGCAGAGGAACTCATCGCGCATCATCAGCAGGCTGTAGATCGCCTCCTGCACACCAGCCGCACCCAGCGAGTGACCGGACAGGCTCTTGGTCGAGCTGATCAGCGGTGCCTGGTCGCCGAATACCTCGCGGATGGCCTTCAGCTCGGCAACGTCACCCACCGGGGTCGAGGTGCCGTGGGTGTTCAGGTAGTCAATGCTGCCGTCCACCGTGGCCAGTGCCTGCTGCATGCAGCGCACCGCACCCTCGCCACTCGGGGCGACCATGTCATAGCCGTCCGAGGTGGCACCGTAGCCAACCAGTTCGGCGTAGATGGTCGCACCACGGGCCAGTGCATGTTCCAGTTCCTCGACCACCACCATGCCGCCGCCGCCGGCGATGACGAAGCCGTCACGCTTGGCGTCGTAGGCGCGCGAGGCCTTGTCCGGGGTGTCGTTGTACTGGGTGGAGAGGGCGCCCATGGCATCGAACAGCATGGATTGCGACCAGTGCACCTCTTCACCGCCGCCGGCAAACACGATGTCCTGCTTGCCCAGCTGGATCAGCTCCATGGCGTGACCAATGCAGTGGGCACTGGTGGCGCAGGCGCTGGAGATCGAGTAGTTGTTGCCCTTGATCTTGAACGGGGTGGCCAGACAGGCGGATACGGTGCTGCCCATGGTGCGCGGCACGCGGTAAGGGCCGATCTTCTTCACGCCCTTCTCGCGCAGGATGTCCACCGATTCCATCTGGTTCAGGGTGGAGGCGCCGCCGCTGCCGGCAACCAGGCCGGTGCGCACGTTGCTGACCTGTTCCTCTGTCAGGCCGGCATCGGCAATTGCCTGCTGCATGGACAGGTAAGCGAAGGCGGCAGCATCACCCATAAAGCGCTTGACCTTGCGGTCGATGGCGGCATCCAGGTCGATGTCAACGCTGCCGGAGACCTGGCTGCGCAGCCCCATTTCAGCATAGGAAGGGTTGTGGCGAATGCCGGACTTGCCGTTCTTCAGGCTGTCGGCAACGGCATCCAGCGATTGGCCCAGGCAGGAAATAATGCCCATTCCGGTGATAACAACGCGACGCATGGCGGGTATCCTCAGAAGCTATCGGTAGAAGTGAACAGACCTACCCGCAGCCCTTCGGCGGTGTAGATCTCGCGACCATCGACGGCCATGCTGCCATCGGCAATGCCAAGGGTCAGTGAGCGGTTGATGGTGCGCTTGATATGAATGGTATAGGTGACTTTCTTTGCAGTTGGCAGCACCTGACCAAAGAATTTTACTTCACCGGAACCCAGGGCGCGGCCGCGGCCCTCAAAGCCTAGCCAACCCAGATGAAAGCCGACCAGCTGCCACATGGCATCCAGGCCCAGGCAGCCGGGCATGACCGGGTCGCCTTCAAAGTGACAGCCAAAGAACCACAGGTCCGGATTGATATCCAGCTCGGCGACGATCTCGCCCTTGCCGAACTTGCCGCCGGTGTCGCTGATGTGGGTGATGCGATCAATCATCAGCATGTTGGGGGCGGGCAACTGTGCGTTGCCGGGACCGAACATCTCGCCACGGCTGCAGGCCAGCAGCTGTTCCCGGTCGTACGCATTTTGTCTTGTCATTGGAGGCTCCTGCTCATCCCTTCGTGGGCGGTTGAATCGGCTTTGCGTGTGCTCTGACTGAGTTGGAGTGGGCCGAGTCACATGCTGTCCGGTTGCACAGGATACCCGTGATTGCCGGACAGCACCACGCATGTCCGGCGTGTAACGGTGACGGGATCAGTCAAGTTCTCCGTGTTCTGCCTGAAAGGCATCGCGCAGCTCGCGTTTCAGCACCTTGCCGATGGCGCTGCGTGGCAGTTCGTCGGTAAACAGCAGGCGGGCCAGGCGCTGGGTCTTGCCGACCCGCTGATTGAACCAGCTGAGGATGCTCTCAGTGCTTTCGCTACTGCCTGCACGCAACACAGCATAGGCCACCGGTGTTTCGCCCCAGCTGCGCGAGCGCACGCCGATCACGGTGACATCCTCCAGTGCCGGGTGCTGGCGCAGTTCGGCCTCCAGGTCACTGGGATAGATATTGAAACCGCCACTGATGATCATGTCCTTGCGTCTGTCCATCAGGGTCAGGAATCCCTCATCGTCAAAACGCCCAACGTCACCGGTGCGAATGAAACGCTTGCCTTCAGCGTCGAACCATTCGGCCTCGGCGGTCTTTTCCGGCTTGTTCAGATAGCCGGTCATCATCGCCGGGGAATGTCCGACCACTTCGCCAATTTCACCGTGCGGCAGTTCCTGACCATCCTCGTCGATCACCCGCATGTCGTGACCTTCCAGCGGTTTGCCGACCGTATGCAGCTTGTTCGGGAACAGATGCGCTGCGAGCATGCAGGAGCCACCGCCCTCGGTCATGCCGTAAAACTCCACCAGCCCGCCCGGCCAGCGCGCCAGAATGTCGGCCTTCAGCGCCGCATGGAAGGGCGCGCTGGTGCAGAACTTGACCCTGAAATTGCCAAGGTCGAAATTGGCGAAGTCTTCGCGGTCCATGATTCGCTGGTATTGCACGGGCACCAGCATGGTGTGGGTGGCGCGGTGCTGTGCGGCCAGCTGCAGATAGCGTGTTGCATCGAATTTGGCCATCAGTACCACAGTGCCGCCGAGGGCCAGTGTTGGCAGAAAGGATACCAGGGTGGTGTTGGAGTACAGGGGCGTGGAGATTAGCGTGGTGCTGTCTTCGTCATAGCCGAATTGCACACTGCGCTGGATGTGTGACCAGCGCATGGCATGCGATTGCACAATGCCCTTGGGTTCGCCGGTAGTGCCCGAGGAGTAGATGATATTGAACACCCACTGCGGGTCAATTTCTACAGGCTGGAGCGGTGTGTCGCCGAGCCAGTTGCTGAAGCCGGGCGCAGCATGGTCATCCAGTGCGACCAGCGGGCACTGCAGTTGATCGGCAATCTGTTCGATCGAGGGCTTTACCGATTGGTCAACAAACAGCAGGCGTGCGGCCGAGTCGCGCAGCATGCCGAGCAGGCTGGCCGGTGTCGATGAGGGGGCCAGCGGGGCTACGGCAATACCAGCGCGCAGGGCACCCAGGAACAGGGTGGCATAGTTGATCGAGTTCAAGGCGCAGATGGCGATGCTGTCACCCGGTTGCAGGCCGGCCTGCTGCAAGGTGGCAGCGACCTGGTCCATGCGTTGATCCAGTTCTTTGTAGTCAAGGATCTGCTTTTCCTGAATCAGCGCAGGTTTGCTGCCCTTGTGTCGGGCATGCAGGGCAATCATTTGGGGCAGGCTGATAAAAGCAGTATCCAGATTGATTGTTGGCAGTTCGGATACGGGCATTCTGGTTGTCTCGTGAGTGTGCGTTGTATGGGCCTGAGAGCAGTGTCGCGCGGCTGTCTGTTAGTGTCAGCCTGAAAGGGGACAAAGTGATTGGCGGAATGCGCCGGAATCAGTCAGGTTTATTTTCCTCGCGTTGCATCAGCGGCAGCAGGGCCTTCTGCAGGGCCTGTCGACTGACCGGCTTGCTCAGGTAGC
The DNA here is from genome assembly GCF_900114825.1 of Halopseudomonas yangmingensis. Lineage (GTDB taxonomy): Bacteria > Pseudomonadota > Gammaproteobacteria > Pseudomonadales > Pseudomonadaceae > Halopseudomonas > Halopseudomonas yangmingensis. The sequence goes on from NZ_FOUI01000004.1 coordinate 86,384, forward strand.
CGTGCATGCCGGCTCGCTCGCAGTCTTCACGATCGCGACTCAGGGCGCCGGCACTGAGTGCTACGCACGCGGGTGGTGGCAACCCCCGTTCAGCATAGAGTTTTTGACAGCGCTTCCATGTCTGCAGGCCGCTGAGTCCGGGCAGTTGCAGATCCATCAGGATAAGCGACCATTGATGAGGTTCACGCTCGAGCATTTGCAGGGCCTCTTCGCCGGTTTCTGCACTGCTGCAGTCGATATGCAGGCTGCCCAGCAAGCCTTCAACGACCATCCGGTTGACGTTGTTATCCTCAACGACCAGCAACTTGCCCTCGATGTCCGGAAACTTTCCCGCGGACAGGCCATTGCGCTCGGGTGTAGTTGTGGCAGACAACGGAAGGGGCATGCTCAGGGTAAAGCTTGAGCCTTGGCCAATCCGGCTGCTGGCCTGCAGTTCACCGCCCATCTGGCGGGCAAAGGTGCGGGCTATGGACAGGCCAAGGCCGGTGCCGCCGTAGCGTCTGGATGTGCTGCTGTCAGCCTGCTGGAAGGGATCGAACATGCTGTCCAGACGGTCACTGTCGATGCCAATGCCGGTATCACTGACGCGGCATTCCAGCCACAGGCGCTGTTTGTCCTCGAGGGACCATTGGGCCTCAAGGCGGATGCGGCCTTGTTCTGTGAATTTCAATGCGTTACCGAGCAGGTTGACCAGTATTTGCCTGATCCGCGTGGGGTCGCCGATAACCTGGGGGTGCGGAGGTTCGCCGCACAACTGGACCTCCAGCAGCAGTCCTTTTTGTCGGGCAGCATGCTCGAAAGACAGCGGGATGCTGTGCAGGCAGTCGTAAAGATCGAAGGGGATGCGCTCCAGTTCGACCACGCCGCGCTCGATACGGGAGAAGTCCAGAATGTCGTTGATGACTTTCAGCAGGTGTTGGGTGGACTGCCCTGCGACATTCACATATTCGTCCTGTTCGTCAGACAGTTCGGTGGTTTCCAGCAGTTGCAGCATGCCCATGACGCCATTCATCGGTGTGCGCAGTTCGTGGCTCATCATGGCGAGGAAATCCGATTTGGCCTGATTGGCCGTCTCTGCCTGTTCGCGGGCTGAGGTGAGTTCGCTGATCATTTGCTGGTTTTGTTGCCGGGATGTTTGCAGGCTGTCGGCCAGGGTATTGATGTTGGTCATCAGTTGTCCCATGTCGTCACTTTCGCTGACAGCCAGACGGGTTTCCAGCCGCCCGTCGCGCAGTGCCTGGACGGCCTTGCTCATGCGGCCAAGCGGTTGCGAAATGGAGCGAGTCATTGCGAATGCCAGAGCCGCCGCGCCCAGCAGTACCAGTACCGACAGCAACAGGGTGGTCAGCATTATCTGGTGCTGACGCTGCTGGAACAGGGCAGGACTGAGACCAACCCGTACCTGCCCCAGATAGCGTTGCTGTTCCTGTGCGTTGCTGGCGGGGCTGTCGAGCAGAAAAAGGGCGCGGTCCAGCACAATGCTTTCACGCATGATGTCAGCCATGAACAACTGTATCTGTCCACTATCCGGCACCTCGCTCTCCTGCCGGATAAGCCTGAGACCAAAGCGGTCGAGGACTTCGATGCTATGCACATGGGGTGAACGCATTGCACCTGTCAGCAGGGCTTCCAGCGTGGCGCGGTTGCCGGTAATCACGCCGTATTCGGCTGCAGGGGCCAACTGGTCAGCGATCAGTTGGCCGGTTTCCTGAAGTTCTCGCTGCACATCATCTATGCGTGCATGGGTAAACCAGGCGACCAGCAGCAGGCCAAGCAGCAAGGCGGGCGCCAGTGCTGTCAGCAACAAGCGGGTCGGCAGACTATTGATCTTGAGCTGCATCAGGGCATCTCCGCTTGGACAAGTCGTTGTTGCAAATCGTCATCCGCTGGCAAGTCCAGCCCCAGGGAGCGGGCTACCTGGCGGTTGCTGATCACGGAAAAGCGTCTGGGGAAATGCAGGGTGCGCGGCTGCCATTCCTGCGCAAGTAACGCACTCACATCCGCGGCTACGGCCTCAGGGTCGCTGTATGTGCTGGCCAGACTGCCGGCAGCAATGTAGGGAGCACTGGGGCCTATGAGTACACGGTTGTGGTTGTAGCTGGTCAGCAGGATGGTCTTGATCAATTCCGGCGCATAGACGGCTGAGTCTTCAATGCCTATCAGGGCGTCGGTGCGCGGTAGCAGGTCAGCCAGTTGGCGGGCCAGTTGCGCGGGATGATCCAGTCGCCGGGTAACCAGTTGCAGTTGCTGGCGTTCGGCAGCTGCCTGCCAGAGTGGTAATTGCCAGTCCTGTGATGGGCTGTACAGCAGGCCCAGACTGCGCAGGCGGGGTACGCCTATTGCGGCCAGTTGCAGCTGGCGGTCCGGTAAGGGGCTGATGGTCATCAGCTGCAACCAGTCCGGGCGCTGATCGGCATCGGTCAGTGCCAGTGTATGCAGGCTGTCGAGATTGAGATAGATGGCCAGTGTAGGGGTGGACGGTGCCTGTTGCATGCGCCATTTCAGCGCAGCCTGCCCCAGCGTAATGACCAGATCCGCCTCGGCCAACGCTGTCGTATCCGGCGGTTGTTGCAGGTACTGGACGGTTATCGCGCGTCCCTGGCGGCCCAGGGCGTCGGCAAATTGCTCGGAGAGAGTGGAGGGTGCTGGTGACAGCAACAAGGTGCCAGCCGTCAGCCAGCCTGCCGGTACCCACAGCAGCAGTATCAGTAGTGCTCGCATCATGCGGTGTCCATGGCGCTTAAAGGACATCCATGTCACTCCTTGTCCTGTTTGTCTGGATCAAAAGTCCAGCTCTGCACTCAGATAGTATTGGCGGGGGCTGTCGTAGAGGTTTTCCCGCCAGGTCATGCCTTGCTTGTCGAGCCGTTGTTGCCAGTTCAATGCCAGTGTCAGTTGGCTGGCGGGGGTGACCTGCATGCGCTTTTCGATACGGGCATCTACCCGTTCAAAGCGGCGCTCATTGAGCTTGTCGGCACCATGATAGATCAGGCTGGTATGCCAGTTGGCCGGCCACTGGCGCAACCAGGCAGCAGATCCCGAGTGTTTGGGCGTCAGTCGCTGGTCCATGCTAGCTGTGGCATCAAAGCGGATCCGTGCGTGGGTCAGGCGCAGCCGGTCGTTACGGGTCACGCGCCAGTCAATCTGGCTCTCAAAGCCGCGGAAGTTGGCCTCGGACTCGTTGTCAGGCAGGAAGTCTTCAATTTTCAGTGGCTGGCTGTTCAGGTCGCGCAGCTGTTCGCGGAAATAGCGTATGTCAATGCTCAAGCCCTGCTCGGCAAAATGCCCGTTGTAACCCAGCTCACGGGAACGCATCTGTTCCTGGCCCAGATTGCCGGGGCCTGTGGCGGTTATATAGTACTGTTGCGGTCCGCTGACCGGGCCACTGAGGTTCTTCACCGGATAGGACCAGGTGGCGTTGTTTTCAAACATGTCGGGTGAGCGCACTGCCTCGGAATAGACCAGTCGCAGGCTGTGCTGGGGGGCCAGGAACAGGTGGCTGGCCAGGCGCGGCGAGAAGGAGTCGCCAATCCGTCTGTCATCCTCATACATGCCGCCGGCCTGCAGCAGCAGACGCTGGTGCGGGCGGTACTCGATGTTGCTGAACAACTGGTAGATCCGGTTGTTGAGAACGCCACCAAAATAGGTTTGGGAGTTGACCCGGTCTTCACGCACACTGGCGCCATTGACCATGCGCAGTTGCTCACTGATTCGCAGGGTGTCCTGGACTTCAAGGTGGTAGCGGCTTTCACGCAGGTTCTGGTTGATGTCCCAGCAGGCCATTTCGCTGTCGAGCAGGGCCAGGCGTTGTTGCTCGACCTGCAATGCCAGCTCCCCATGTTCGGGCAGGTAGGTGCCTCTCATGCTGCCTTCCATGTATTCAGGTAAAGTCAACCCGTTCCAGATGCGTGGAGTGCGCAGCCAGCGGGAAACCCTGCGCGCCCCCAGTGAGGTCATGCCCGCCAGCTGTTGCAGTTCCGGCGAGAAGACCAGCGGGCTGTCGCAGACCCGCCAGTCCCTCAGTCGCTCCATATGCTGGGCATAGGCCAGTACCTGCAGGTTGTGATCTGAACTCAGGTCGTTGTTCCAGCGCAACTGGACCGCATAGTCGCGGTTTCGGTAGTCGGATTTTGGTGCGTACTGGGTGATGTTGCTGTCATAACCGCCCAGCGCTGGAGTTACTGGCTGCAGGAAGGGCTCGTAGTCGTAGTAGCTTTGCCGGGTCATTTCGCTGGCGGCGACTTGCCAGTCGATACTTTGGCTGGCGTTCAACTGAATAGCACTGCGCAGGTTGAAGCGGCTGCCACGACGACCATCTCGGTAATCCTGGTCGGGTTCAAATTGACGAAAGCCAAGAATGCCGCCGAAGGTGTCAAAACCATCATCCTCGATGCCAGAGAGGCTCAGGCGTGTCTGGCTGTTGGCGGTGCTGAATGACTGGCTGGCATACCAGTCGTTGACACCGCGCTTGCCCTTTACCACTTTCAGGCGGGTGCCAATGTCCTCGCGCGGGTGGCGGGTGACAATATTGACCACGCCAAGAAATGCGTTGGCGCCATAGGCGGCGGTATTCGGGCCACGAAATACCTCGATGTGATCAATGTCCTCGATAGCCAGCGGAATCTCTGCCCAGTCCACCGTGGCCAGTCCCGGACGGTATACCGAACGGCCGTCAATCAGCACTTGCAGGCGTCTGGCCTCGGTAATGCTGGTGCCGTGGTAATTGACATTGAACTGGTTGCCGCGTCGCTGGCCGACCATCATGCCGGGCACCAGACGGAGGATTTCGGGAATGTCGCGCGCGCCTGAGGCACGGATCAGTTCCCGGTCGATCAGCGTCATGCTGCCGGGAACTTCCGCGGCGGACTGTCGCAAGCGGCTGGCTGTGAGGATATCGGGTAGCTGAGGTTGGTCAATCAGCAGGTTGTCGAGCGCCAGACCGTCCAATGGAACGGCGCTGAGCAACCATGCTCCCAGAAATACAGGCAGGTTCTTGTGGATTGGCATGATGGCGGACGGCCTTGGTTGTAATGGCTTCATATTACCCGCAGTCCATGGTTTTTCCAGTCGCTTTTCACTGTTATTCTCGCGCCGGCCTATACTCGGGCAAGGCTGCGGCAGCGCCGCCCGGGTCATGAACTGGATGTTTGCGAGGAGTTTGCATGAGTGACAAGCCAACGGTGGCAGTGCTGGGTGGTGGTAGTTTCGGGACCACGCTGGGCGGCCTGATGGCAGCCAACGGCATTGATGTGACCCTGTGGATGCGTGATGCCGGGCTGGCTGCGACTATTCGTGAGACGCGGCAGAACAGCCGTTATCTGCCGGACATTCAGCTGGATCCACGCCTGCAGGTAGAAACTGACCTGCAGCAGGTGCTTGCAAGCGCCAGTCTGGTTTTTCTGGCTATCCCCAGCGGCGCCTTTCGCAGTGTGCTGCGCGAAGCGGCTCCGCTGTTGGCCGGTAAGGGCATCGTCAGCACCACCAAGGGTATCGAGCAGCCGGGTTTTCTGATGATGAGCGAGATTGTCGCCGAGGAAGTGCCGACGGCACGTGTTGCTGTATTGTCAGGTCCCAATCTGGCGCGCGAGATGGCTGCCGGAGCGCTGACCGCTACGGTGGTCGCCAGTGCAGACGATCAACTGTGCCGTGAGGTGCAGCAGGTACTGGGCAGCCGTACCTTGCGTGTGTATGCCAGTCAGGATCATTACGGGGTTGAGCTGGGCGGCGCACTGAAAAACGTCTATGCGATTATTTCGGGGATGGCGGCGGCCATGGGCATGGGGGAAAACACCCGCAGCATGCTGATTACCCGTGCGCTGGCCGAAATGACCCGGTTTGCTGTTCATATGGGTGCCAATCCGCTGACTTTCCTTGGTCTTGCCGGGGTGGGTGATCTGATCGTCACCTGTATGTCACCCCTGTCACGTAACTATCAGGTAGGGCATGCCCTGGGTCAGGGCTTGTCTCTGGAAGAGAGCGTTGCTCGTCTGGGGCAGGTGGCCGAGGGCGTCAATACACTCAAGGTGTTGCGCCAGAAAGCCGAGGAGGAGGGTGTGTACATGCCTCTGGTCAATGGTCTGCACGCCATACTTTTCGAGCAGTTGCCGCTGGACAGGGTGGTCGGAGCCCTGATGGGTGGCGAACAGAAGCATGATGTCGAGTTTGCGGCATTGTGGTTTGCCGGTGAATGGAACCGAGGAGAAGACAAATGAATCCGCTGCGCAGTCTGGGGTCGGCTGATTTCTGGATACGTCTGGGTTGGATGTTGCTGTTTGTGCTGGCCTGGCAGGTGGCCGAGGTGTTGTTGCTGCTGACCGTTCTGGCGCAATTGTTCTGGCGCGTGCTCTATGCCGAAGATCATCCCTGTCTGGCGCGCTGGGGACAGGCGCTCGGGCACTACGTCCGACAGATTGCAGCCTTTCTGACCAGCGCAGAAGCCGTCAAGCCCTGGCCTTTTGTCGAATGGCCGGGGTCATGCGGACAGCGTTCTGTTCGCCTGCCGCGCCCGCCGGCCAACTGATGCGTTTGTGGGTAATGCGCCATGGCGCCGCCGAGTTGCGTGCCGAGCGGGATGCTGACAGGCGACTGAGTGCTGCAGGGCGTGAGGAAGTTCGCGTCATGGCTGGCAGGTTCGCTGAAATGCTCCCGCAGCGGCTGTTGTGCAGTCCTTATCTGCGCACCCGACAGACAGTCCAGGTGTTGCAGGAGGCTCTGCCGGGGTTGCCACCGGCCCAGCAGGTTGACTGGTTGACGCCGGACACTGATCCCGATGCCGTGCTGCTTCAGCTGTGTGCACTCGAGGCGCAGGATACGTTGCTGGTCAGCCATCAGCCGCTCTCAGGTCTTCTGATCAGTCTGTTGATCGAGGGTAACCGCCGCGGTCGCTATCCGATGCCTACAGCGGCCCTGGCCAGTCTTGACTGCGAGTTGCCGGCGAGCGGTGCGGCGCGCTTGCTGGGGCTTGACTGGCCGGAATGAGAGGCGGCGCGCATCCTTGATATTGCCCACTTGTTGGCTGGCCTTGTGCGTGGGATAGTCAAGACCCTGAAGGGTGGTTTTGTGGAATATCATCCAAACAACAATAAAACGAGGAAGCCCATGACCGATCGTCATGTGCCTGCACCCGAATCGGTGCTTGAGTCCTTTTATCTGCACGAGCAGCAGCAGCCGGAACAGGTCTTGCTGGTGCAACCTCTTGAGGATGACCAGGTTGTCGAGTACAGCTGGCGCCAGGTCGGTGATCAGGTGCGGCGAATGGCCGCCTGGCTGCGCGGTATGCAGCTGCCTGCGGGCAGCCATGTAGGAATTCTCTCGGTCAACTGTGCCCACTGGATCATGGCTGATCTGGCGGTGTGGATGGCCGGTCATGTGTCAGTACCGCTGTTTCAGGGCCAAACCGCGGAGTCTCTCGGTGATGTAATCGAACACGCCGATTTGCGCCTGCTTTTTCTGGGGCCAACCCGGAACTGGGCGTCAGTACGTGACGGAATCCCCTCGCAACTCTCACTGATCGGCCTTCCCGGAGCGCCTGAAGAACCGTCCCTGCTGGGTTGGGATACGGTAATGGCCAGCTGCGAGCCGCTGAAAGAGAGTCCTCGACCGGATCCGGAAAGCCTTGCGAGTATTTTGTATACCTCGGGCACAACCGGCACACCCAAGGGCGTGATGCTGAGTTTTTCGGCGATGGCCTTTTCTGCACTGAATGCCATTCGCCTGCTGGGCGTTGACCAGCATGACCGGGCTTTTTGCCATATGCCGCTGGCTCACGTTGCCGAACGACAGTCCACCGAGATATGCATGTTGATGGCGGGCGGCTCCTTGTATTTCTGCCGGGGACGCACGTTTTTCAGACGAGATATTCGGCGCGCGAAGCCTACAGTGCTTATGACTGTGCCGCATGTGCTGGAGCGCATGCGTCAGGGTGTCGAGGAGCAAGTGCCACAGCACCTGCTTGGATTGTTGCTGCGCATGCCCTGGTACGGTGCCCTGTTGGCCCGTCGCATCCGCCGCGAGTTGGGTTTTGACAGTCTGCGCTATCTGGTGTGTGGTGGTGGCGTGGTACCGGAGCGTCTGCTCGACTGGTATCGCCGAATCGGCATATTGACCAGCGAGGTCTATGGCATGACCGAGAACTGCGGTTATTCGCATCTGGGACGGCCGCGCAAGCCGCGCAAGGGGCGAATCGGCTTGCCCAATCCGGGCGTGGAATGCCGTCTGGACTCCGAAGGCCAGTTACTGGTCCGTAGCAAGGCCAACATGCTCGGTTATTACAAGGATGACAGTACAACGGCCGAGGCGTTGGATGCCGAAGGTTTTCTGCATACCGGTGATCTGGCTGACATCGATAATGAGGGCTTTCTGCGCCTTGCCGGTCGATTGAGCGAGCGTTTCAAGACCAGCAAGGGACACTTTGTGCTGCCGGCGGATATTGAAGTGCGTCTGCGCGAACATCCACAGGTTGCGCAGGCCTGTGTGCTGGGTGAGGGGTTGCCGCAGCCGCTGGCATTACTGCAGCTGGCCAGAGAGTCAGAAGGTGACAGAAGCGCCAAGCTTGAATCGAGCCTGCGCGAGCTGCTGGCGACAGTCAATGCGCAGTTGGGGCGGCACCAGCGTCTGGCATGTCTGATCGTGATTGTTGATGACTGGCAGGCCCTCCCCGGATTTATTACCCCCACGCGCAAGCTGCGTCGACACCGTGTCGAGGCAACCTATCGTGACATGCTGCCGCTGTGGGCGGTCAGCGGACGGGAAGTGGTCTGGCAGCAACCGTCAGAGTAGTTGAATCAGTTGTATTGCTGAAGAGAGAGAGAGGCATGCAGACAAGCTGTCATGAGGTTCGTTTCACCTTGCCGTCGATTGAAGTGGCAGGCAAGGCCTGGGGGGACCCGCAGGGTCTGCCGTTGATCGCCCTGCACGGCTGGCTGGACAATGCAGGCAGTTTTGACCGGATTGCGCCCTTGCTGGAGAACGTGCATCTGGTGGCGCTGGACCTGCCCGGACACGGGTTGTCCGGGCACCTTCCTGCTGGAGGCTACAGTCTTTGGCAGCAGGCAGCGACGGTATTGCAGGTGGCGGAGGAGTTGGGTTGGCAGCGCTTTGCTCTGCTTGGGCATTCAATGGGGGCCATCATCACCGGCATTATTGCTGGCAGTGTTCCGGAGCGTATTACGGCCGCGGCGATGATTGACGGCCTGCTGCCCTTTACCTCGGAAGCCGAGGATGCGCCGCGCAATATGGCCCGCTTCTTCGAGGCCAGCCTGGCCGCAGGCGAGAAGCGCAAACCGGTTTACGACAGTGTCGAGAAAGCGGTCAGTGCACGGGTATTGGGAGGGACCACACCGATCAGTCGGGATGCCGCCTCATTACTGGTCGAACGGGGACTGATGCCGGCACATGGCGGCTGGACCTGGCGAACCGATCCGCAGCTGATGCTGCCGTCGCCCTTGCGTTTCACCAACAGTCATGCGGCTGCCTTCATTGAGGCAATCCGTTCGCCAGCCTGCCTGATTCTGGCCAATCAAGGGGTAATGCACCGACATCCCCACGTGCTGGAGCAGATAGTGCGGTTCGAGCATATCCAGCAGCACCGTCTGGAAGGAGGTCATCACCTTCACCTGGAACAGGCTGCACCTGAGGTGGCAACGATTCTTGACAGTTTTTATCGGGCTTTGGCTTGACCTGTGATCAAACGCTGGGCACCGTGCAGTTAATCCAATCGGCGGTGATTGCATGACCGCCAGCGAGCAAGGAGTCTGGATGCACCTTCGCAATCTCAGTGCTTTGACCCGTAGCACGGTGGTCGGCGTGTTTGTTCTGCTGCCGTTTGTCGCGTCGGCAGAGCCTGTTCTGCAAGCCTTTCCACGGGCAGAACTGGTACAGCAGGTGGCGGCTGACAACGCTGATCATGGCGTGGTCATCGGCAGCATCCGCCGGATCAACAATCAGTTGCGTGCCGAGCGTGAGGTTCGCGCAGCGGGTGACCTGCTGCGGCGTACCTGGCAAATTCCTGATGGTCATACTGCCGACGAGGCCTTTCGCCAGGCCAAGGGACAATTGCTCGAACGGCCTCATCGTGTGCTGTTTTTCTGTGAGGGTCGTGAATGCGGCAGCAGCAGCCTGTGGGCCAATCAGGTGCTGAACTTCTCGCGGCTGTACGGCCCTGAGGACAATCAGGCCTATCTGGCGTTGCGTCTGGATGAACAGCCCCAGCGATTTGTTGCGATTTACTCGATTACCCGCGGCAACCGTCGTGTCTATCTGCACGCTGATGAATTTGTTCCAGAGATACCGGTGGAGGAGGATATTCTGCCAACGCCGGCGACCCTGTTGAAGTTGTTGCAGGCCGATGGTGTGCTAGAGTTGCCTGAGGTGGTGCTGGAGAATGCTGTCGAGCAGGCGGCGCAGCCCTGGGTGGATGTTCTGGTACGCATGTTGCGCAGCGATGTGCGTGTGCGCGTACGGATTGACGGTGCAGGTGCGCCTGCCCTGATCAATGCGTTACAGGCAGGAGGCATCCATGCACAACGGCTGGATATCGGCCAGCCGGATCCGGCGTCAGGTATTCGCATTACGCGGCTGTGAGTATTCAGCGGCGCTTGCGCGGCTTCACTTGCAGTCGATCGGGCAGCGCCTCGATTGACTGCCAGTCAAACAGCTGTGTGCGATAGCGTCCCTCGTTGAACAGGGCTGCCTGATCGCTGAAGTGATTGTCTTTCGGGTTGCCGGATTGTCCCAGCGGGTTGATCCCCAGTGTACCGTTCAGGTCTGCCAGATCGATCAGCCGGCGGGTCGAAGGGCCCAGTTTGATGGCGTAGTGCGGTCCGCCCAGCCCGTGATACATGTTATTGATGCTTTCCCGACCACCGTTTACCGCCACTGGTTCGGTACTGAAGCTGCCGGTAAAGGGTATTTTTCCGGTAAGCGGATGCTCATGGCGCAAGCTGGCGACATGTCGCCATTGCCAGTCCTGCGGGTCAATACCGAATTGATCAACCAGGGATTCGATAGTGCGAATCCAGGCCTGCTCAATGGCTGCCTGGCGTCCGTCCAGCATGGGTTGTCGGCGGTTGTCCCACCAGGGCGAGGCAGGCTTCCAGAACAGTCTGTTGAGGCTCTTTTCAGCCATCATGGTGTCGCGGAAAAATTCGTACTGTCGCCCCAGTTCGTCGGCAAACAGCGCTTCCATCAGATAGTCCTGCCAGCGCTGGAACAGGGTGGCGCCGATACTCTCAGCGCTGAAGCGCCCGTCCCACAGCTGCAAATGTCTTGCCGCCTGCATGGCAGGCGCGCGCAGGTCGCTGCGCAGCAGTTCATCGCGCAGTATCGGCAAAGCCTCGGCAACCATCGCCAGCGCTTGCGGACGCTGGTTATCCAATTGGAAGCTCTTGATGTCGGACAGTTCCAGTTGCTCGCGCCCCTCAAGCAATTCGGCAAGACGCTCGGCACGCTCGCTCGGGGCATAGTAGCCCTCCAGCAGGCGGCGGTTGCCGCTGCCAGGGTAGGGGTGGTTGGCACTGTAAATAATCCCCGAGCGCGGATTGATAATGCGCGGGTTGGCAGAAAACGGCTGATAACCGGTGAAATCATCGCGGCCACTGCCGCCATTGAGCAGACGGAAGCGGTTGCGACTGCTCTGGGGTTTGAGCTTGCCCATGGCCCACATCGCAATGTTGCCCTGGGTGTCGGCATAAACCAGATTCAGGCCCGGGGCGCCATGCAATGCAGCAGCCTGCTCGACTTCCTGCAGGCCGCTGGCCTTGCCGAGTGCATACAGCGTGCCCAGGATATCATTCTCGGCTGCGGTGAAGCCCCAATGCAGGCTGACCGGTTGGCGTTCGACACCGGTCTGCAGATTGCCCGGCAAGTCGTTGATTATCGGGCCGTGTCGTGAATGGCGTACACGTACCAGTCGATCTTCCTGGCCGCGCACACGAATGACTTCCTCGTGTATCCGCAGGTTTTGCCAGCGGTCTACGGCCCATACCTGCTCGGGATTTTCCGGGTTGCTGCGTTCGCGGTAGAAATCCGTATCATCATTCATCAGCATGGTCAGTCCCCAGGCATGCTGTCGGGTATGGCCCAGCAGCGGGAACGGCAATCCGGGAACGAAGTGTCCATAAACCTCATGCTCCGGCGTGCGTATATGTGCTTCGTGCCAGACAGCCGGTACCGAGAAACCTATATGCGGGTCGTTGGCCAGTAGCGGCGCACCGCTGGCGCTGCGCTCGGCCGAGATCACCCAGGCATTGCTGCCCATGAATTGCCCAACTGGCAGGTTTTTCTGGATATCGGCCAGTTGTTGCAGCAGCGGTGTCAGCAGACTGGCCTGCTGTTCGCTCGACAGCTCAGGATCATTGCCTGTTGCAGGCTGCAGGCGTGGGGGCAGTTCGTCGGGCCAGCCGGGCACCAGGTCGCGCAGATGGCGTTCGCCCAGCGTGCCATGCACATGATCCAGCAGAGCATCTGTCTTGAAGCCTTCGGCAAAGCTGTAAGCCATGTAGCCGATGATGCCGATGATGTCTTCCGGGGTGAAGGCTTGCGGACGTCGCATCAGCAGGCGGTATTCAAGGGGGCGTTTGCCACTGTCGATGTACTGGTTGATACCGTCCTGATAGGCCAGTAACGACTTGACTTGCGGCTGGTCCTGGCGGGTCTTCAGTTGCTCGGCATACTGGCGCGCGTGGCGGGCTATGCCCAGTGTGCGAAAAAACCTGTCCGTGGCAAAGGCTTCCTGACCCAGCAGTTCGGCGAGCCGTCCGTTGCCGACGCGGCGTAGCATGTCCATCTGGAACAGGCGGTCCTGGGCATGCAGATAACCCAGCGTGCGCGTTGCATCCAGATCGTTGGCTGCATCAATGTGCGGTACGCCCCAGGCATCGTAATAGACATTAACCGGTTGCTTCAGCCCGGTCAGGCTCAGGCTGCCACTGCGTTGTGCTGCGGCGCTTTGCAGTGACCATTGCCAGTAGCCGACCACACTCAAGGAAATGGTCAGCAGCAATAATACGAGTTTGCGTGGCAGGCGGCGGAGCAGTCGGATCACGGGGCACCCTGTTATTGTCAAATGGCGCGACGGCAGACTGGTCTGAGCTGCCGGCTGCGCTATGATGCGATCAGCCAGCAGGGGCGTCAATTATAGTCGAGGTCAGAGCATGGGGCAGACGGTAGCGCTGGTGCTGGGCAGTGGCGGTGCGCGGGGCTATGCGCATATCGGGGTGATCGAAGAAGTGGTCCGGCGCGGCTATCGGATCGAATGCGTGGCCGGCTGCTCGATGGGTGCAGTGATAGGCGGGCTTTTCGCCGCCGGCAAGCTGGACGAATACCGGGACTGGGTGCGCGGACTGGATTATCTGGATGTGCTCAAACTGCTGGATTTCGGTTTCGGCAGTCTAGGGGCTATCCGTGGCGAACGGGTGTTCGGGCGCATCGGTGACATGCTGGGTGATGTGCAGATAGAGGACCTGCCGATCGCCTTTACGGCGGTGGCCACCGATCTGGTCAACCAGCAGGAAATCTGGTTCCAGCAGGGCAGCTTGCAGCAGGCGATGCGTGCCTCTGCGGCTATCCCCAGCCTGTTTGCCCCGGTGCATCAGGGCGACCGGGTGCTAGTGACGGTGGCTTGCTCAACCCCTTGCCGATAGTGCCTGTGGTGTCGGCGCATTGCGATCTGATCATTGCGGTCAACCTGAACTCGTTACACACCAATGGCTACCGTTTGCCGGTTATCGAGCGGCCGGCGCCGATCCGCCAGCAGTGGGAACAATGGCTGGAGAGCTTCCGGCTGCGCAACTGGCTGGCCGGGCGGGAGAGCGATGTGGAGATTCGGCCCGAGGCGCTGGAACATTTTCCTGACGCGTTGCCGGCGGCGCCGTTAGACAAGGCCAAGACCAAAGGCGTGGTACGGGAGTCCCGTGAGGATGATGCGAATGCCGGTCCTGGTAGCCTGCTTGAACTGGTCAATATGTCCTTCGAGGCCATGCAGGCGTCACTGACCCAGTACAAGATTGCCGGCTATCCGCCGGATCTGGTGATCGACATACCCAAGCGGCTGTGCCGGTTTTTTGAGTTTTACCGGGCACCGGAACTGATCGAGTTGGGCCGGCAGGTGGCCAGTGATCGGCTGGATCGCTTTGAGCGCGACGGGCATTGATGCCGCCGTTGGCTCAGCGCTGCTAGAATGGCGGTTTTTTCAGCACAGGAGCCTGCCGCGTGAGCGAGCCGATTCGACTGACCGAGTACAGCCACGGTGCCGGCTGTGGTTGCAAGATAGCGCCGCGGGTGCTGGACGAGATTCTTTCAGTAGGCGCACCGGGGCCAACCTTCGAGCGTCTTTGGGTGGGCAATGCCAGCCGTGATGATGCCGCCGTCTTCGGTCTGGATGAGCAGACCGGTATTGTCAGTACCACCGATTTCTTTATGCCGATTGTTGACGATCCCTTTGATTTTGGGCGGATTGCCGCGACCAATGCGATCAGCGATATCTACGCCATGGGCGGTACACCGCTGATGGCCATCGCCATCCTCGGCTGGCCGGTCAACCTGCTGCCGGCGGCGCTAGCCGGCGAGGTGATTGCCGGTGCCCGCAGCGTCTGCAGTCTGGCAGGCATGCCGCTGGCCGGTGGTCATTCGATCGATGCACCCGAACCTATCTTCGGGCTGGCGGTGACCGGGCAGGTACAGCGCCAGCACCTCAAACGCAATGATACCGCTCGCCCCGGTGCCCGCCTGTACCTGACCAAGCCACTGGGTATCGGCATTCTCACCACCGCCGAGAAACAAAAGAAGCTGCGCCCTGAGGATGCCGGGGTGGCGCGTGATCTGATGTGCCAGCTGAACAGTGCCGGTGCGTGCTTCGCCCGGTTGCCGGGGGTGCAGGCGATGACCGATGTGACCGGCTTTGGCCTGCTCGGGCATCTGGTGGAGATGGCCGAGGGCTCGGGCGTGCTGGCGCGCATCAATGAGTCGGCGGTGCCGCGTATCGCCAGTGTCGAGCATTACCTGGCGCAGGGTTGTGTGCCGGGTGGCAGTGGCCGCAACTTTGCCAGCTATGGCGACAAGGTGGCTGCCATGCCTGAACACTGGCGCAACCTGCTGTGCGACCCGCAAACCAGCGGCGGTTTGCTGGTGGCGGTGGCAGCGGAGGCCGAGGCGGAGTTCCATACGCTGTCCGCCGAACTGGGACTGCAGCTGGCGGCGATAGGCGAATGTCTGGAGCCGGTGCCCGGTCACTGGGTCGAGGTGCTCTGATGCGTGACAATAGCGCGGACTACCGTCGGCTGTTTCTGCAGGCTTTGCCGCTGATGGACGTGCGCGCACCCATCGAGTTTGCCAAGGGCGCCTTCCCCGGCGCGCTCAATTACCCGCTGATGAATGACGGTGAACGGCAGAAGGTTGGCACCTGCTACAAGGAGCAGGGCCAGCAGGCAGCCATCGAACTCGGTCATCGACTGGTCTGCGGCAAGCTGAAGGCGGCGCGTATTGAAGCCTGGAAGGCCTTTGCCGAGGCCAACCCGGACGGTTACCTGTATTGTTTTCGTGGTGGGCTGCGTTCGCAGATAGTGCAGCAGTGGCTGCAGGACGCCGGGGTGCAGTATCCGCGGGTGATCGGTGGCTACAAGGCAATGCGGCGTTTCCTTATCGATACCCTCGATCAGGCCGTGGCCGACTGTCCGCTGACCCTGGTGGCGGGTCTGACCGGTACCGGCAAGACCGAGGTGATCAGCGCCCTCGATAACAGTCTGGACCTGGAAGGGCACGCCCACCATCGCGGCTCCAGCTTTGGCCGGCACGCCACCCCGCAACCCGGGCAGATTGACTTCGAGAACCGTTTGGCGATTGAAGCCTTGCGGCGGATGGAGGCCGGTTGCCGGCAACTGGTGCTGGAGGATGAGGGGCGCATCGTCGGCAGTTGTTCCGTGCCGATCGAACTGTTCCGTGTTATGCAGCAGGCACCGCTGGTGTGGCTGGAGGATAGCTTCGAGAATCGCGTGGCGCGCATCCTTGGCGACTATGTGGTGGATATGCAGGCGGAGTTTGCTGTGCTCTACCCGCAGAACCCCGAAGCCAGCTTTGCGGCGCTCTCCGAGCATCTGCTGGGCAGTCTGCTGCGCATCCGCAAGCGCCTGGGTGGCGAGCGCCACCAGCAGCTTGAGCAACTGATGCGTGAGGCGCTCATAGAGCAGCAGCGCAGCGGTGAGGTGGACGGGCATAGGTACTGGATTGCCGCCCTGCTGGAGCAGTATTACGACCCGATGTATGCCTACCAGCGTTCCGGCAAGGAACAGCGGGTGGTGTTCAGTGGCGATCAGGCGGCAGTGGTCGAGTTTTTGCGCGAGCGCGCTGCCGCTGACTGAGGCGCAGCAGGCGGTCGACCCAGGGGGCGACCGCCATGGCGGTTTCAGTCAAGCAGTCCGTTGAATGGCAAGAATTCCAGCAGTTGCCCCGGTTCAACGGTCTGGCCTGCCGGAATCAGCAGCAGGCCGCTGGCGGCGCTGGCGCTGCTGAGCACCCCGGAACTCTGGTTGCCGGCCAGCACCAGCCGACCCTGTTCCAGCCGGGCCCGCAGGTATTCATCGCGGTTGCCGGCACGCTCCCAGGCAAAGCCGGACGCTACCGGCAGGCTCAGTGGCGCGCAGTCCTGAACGCCCTGGCGGCGCAACAACCAGGGCCGGACCAGCAGCAGGAAGGTCACCAGTACCGCAGCCGGATTGCCCGGCAGGCCGATCACCGGCGTCTCGCCAACCCGTGCCAAGGTGAAGGGTTTTCCCGGTTTGATCGCCAGTTTCCACAGCGTCAGCTGGCCCTGTTCACGCAGGATCTGGCCGAGGAAGTCGGCTTCGCCGACCGACACGCCGCCGGAGCTGATGATCAGGTCGGCATTTGCTGCCAGTCGCAGCAGCTCATGGCGGGTCTGCTCGGGCTCGTCGGGCAGGATGCCGGCATCGCTGATCTCGACATCCAGGCCCTGCAGCAGGCCCTGCAGGGTATAGCGGTTGCTGTTGTAGATCTGTCCGGCAGCCAGGGGCAGGCCGGGCTCCACCAGTTCGTCGCCGGTGGAAACCACGGCTACCCGCAAGCGGCGCACGCAGTTGACTTCGGTAACCCCGGCCGAAGCAATCACGCCCAGGTCCTGGGCACGCAAACGCGCACCGCCAGCAAACAGTTGGTCGCCCAAGCGAATGTCTTGACCCTGTGGCCGCACATTGGCGCCAGCCTTCAGTGGTTTGGCCAGTTTTGCCAGGCCGCACTCGAGTAGCTCGACATTTTCCTGCATCTCGACGGTGTCGGCGCCAGCGGGAATCGGTGCGCCGGTAAATATCCGCGCACAGGTGCCGGGCTGCAGCGGCTGGGGGGCCATGCCAGCGGTGATCCGCTGGCTGACCGGCAGGCCATGTTGCAGGGCCTGTGGCAGGTCGCTGCTGTTCAGGGCATAGCCATCCATGGCGCTGTTGTCCCAGGGGGGCACGTCATGCGCGGAAATCACCGGATTCGCCAGTACCCGGCCGAGGGCTTCGGCCAGCGTAACGCGTTCGCTGGTCAGCGCGGGTTGTTCGGCGGCGTGTTGCAGCACCTGCTGCAGGGCCTGTTCTACCGGTAGCAGGCTCATGAGCGGGTACCGCAGACAGGGGCGTTGACGGTGACATGCTGGACAAAGTTGCAAGGGCCGGTACGGCTGTCCAGTTGCTCGGCCAGGATGTATTCCCAAGCGGTGCGGCAGGCACCGGTGGAGCCGGGCATGCAGACGATCAGCGTACGGTTGGCCAGGCCGGCGAGGGCGCGTGATTGCAGCGCCGAGGTGCCGATATCCTGCACCGACAGCTGGCGGAACAGTTCGCCAAAGCCGTCCACCTGTTTGTCGAACAGCGGCGTCAGGGCCTCCGGCGTGCTGTCGCGGCCGGTAAAGCCGGTGCCACCGGTGACCAGCACCACCTGTACCTGTGGGTCGGCAATCCAGCCGGAGACGCTGGCACGCAGGCGGTAGATGTCGTCGGCTTGCAGCTGGCGGTCAATCAGCCGGTGGCCGGCATTGCCCAGTGCCTCAATCAGGTACTGCCCGGAGCTGTCAGTGTCCAGGGTACGGCTGTCGCTCACGGTGAGCACGGCGATGTTCAGCGGGATGAATTCGCTGCTGTTGTGGGCCATGGCAAGGCTCCTTTGGTGAAAACGTCAGGCGGTGTTATAACACAGGCCCCCCGTTTCGCCGGAGACCAGCCATGTCGAATACCTCTTTTGCGCCAGTCAGCGGACTATTGCTGGCCGGCGGTCAGGGCAGCCGTCTGGGTGGGCGTGACAAGGGATTGATGCAGTGGCGCGGCGAGGTGGTCAGTGCGCGGCTGGCAAGTTTGCTGCGTCCCCGGGTCGGCCAGTTGCTGATCAGCTGCAATCGTAATCAGGCAATCTATGCCCAATGGGCGGATCAGCTGGTCGGCGACCCGCTGCCGGACTACCCGGGTCCTCTGGCGGGGATGCTTGCCGGCCTGCGTGCCTGCCGTGGCAGTCATCTGCTGGTGTTGCCCTGCGATTTGCCGGCGCTTGACGGAGCGCTGCTGGATGCGCTGCTGGCGTGTTCTGCCGCGCATCCGGAGCAGCCCTGCCTGGTGCGCGCCGGCGAGCAATGGCAACCCTTGCTCTGTGTATTGCCGCGCAATTGCCTGGACAGTCTGGAGGCCTGCTGGGCGGCGGATGGGCGCAGCCCGCTGCGCTGGCTGCTCGGCCAGACGCACGGAGTTGTGCAGCTGGCGGCGGATGATCCGCGCCTGCATAATGCCAACCAGCCACAGGACTGGGACTGAACAGCATGCCCTTGTGGGGCGTTGATCGGCGCAGGTATCTGTCATTACTGCAATTTTTTTTCAGGCGGGCCTTGTGCTGGCAGGCATTTTCGGTAAAATGCCGGCTCACAAACGGAGCGTAGCGCAGCCTGGTAGCGCGTCTCGTTCGGGACGAGAAGGTCGCTGGTTCGATTCCAGTCGCTCCGACCAACATAAAACCCCGACTCGCAAGAGTCGGGGTTTTTTTTTGGTCCTGAATCCCGTCGGCCATGGCTTGCGGGGGGGTACAACAGGGATGTGCTACCCTTCAGCACGCATATTTTCCACACAATCTGACTCTGGACCCTGTTGCCAATGAGTGCAAAGAACATCTGGACCCACAAGGGCACCTTCCTGCTGGCTGCAGTCGGTTCCGCCGTCGGTCTGGGCAACCTCTGGCGGTTTCCCTACCTGACTGGCGAGAACGGCGGCGGCGCCTTCATCCTTATCTATGCCTTGACCATTGCCATGGTCGGTATTCCGATCCTGATTGCTGAAACCCTGCTGGGTCGTGCCAGCCGGCGCAGTCCTATCATGGGCATGAAGTATCTGACCGAGAGCCATGGGACCAGTGCGGCCTGGCAAACGATCGGCTGGATGGGCGCCGCTGCAGCCTTTATCATCCTGAGCTTTTATTCGGTGATTGCCGGCTGGGCGATTCACTACACCTGGCTGCTGTTTTCCGGTGAGCTGGCCGGCGCCGACAGCGAGACCATAGGGGCGGCCTTTGGCACCTTGCTCGGCTCCCCGGAGCTGCTGCTGACCTACCATACGCTGTTCATCCTGGCTTCCGGGCTGATTGTCGGCATGGGCATTCACAAGGGGATTGAAGGCAGTTTGCGCTTTATGATGCCGGCACTGTTCCTGATTCTGCTGATCGTGCTCGGCTATGCGGTAATTGTCGGTGATGCCGGGGCTGCCATGCGCTTCCTGTTTACCTTCAATCTGGAGGACCTCAGCCTGGAGGGCTGGCTGCAGGCGATGGGCCAGTCGTTCTTCACTCTGAGTCTGGGCATGGGGGCGATCATGGCCTACGGTGCCTACATGTCCAGCGAGGCGTCGCTGACCCGCACGGCAATTTCCATTGCGCTGGTGGATACGCTGATTGCACTGATGGCCGGTGTGGCGATCTTTGCCCTGGTGTTTGGTGCGGGCATGGAGGCCGGTCAGGGACCGGGCCTGATGTTCGTCACCTTGCCGATTGCCTTTGCCGACCTGCCGGGCGGCTCCATCCTTGGTGGTATCTTCTTCATTCTGGTGATTGGCGCAGCCCTGACCTCGGCGATCTCACTGGTCGAGCCGGTAGCGGCCTGGCTGGTCGAGCGCTTTGGCATGTCCCGGCCGCTGGCCGTGACCGTGATGGTGCTCGGTTGCTGGGCCCTGGGCCTGCTGACGGTGTTCAGCTTCAATGTCTGGGAGAAGGATTCCTGGTCCCACGCACTGTTCGGCCGCTCGCCCTTTGATGTGCTGGAGTTCCTGACCAATATCATGATGCCGGTTGGTGGTTTGCTGATCGCGCTGTTTGCCGGTTGGGCACTGACCCGCGAGGAAGTGCTGCGTGAAATGAACACCAACGACCGCTGGTTTGCTGTGTGGCAGTTCCTGGTGCGCTTTATCGCGCCGATGGCGGTGGCCTTCGTGTTCCTGCGCACCATTCCGCAGATTGAGGGGTACTGGGTGCCGGCGATTGGCTCGGTACTGATCATCGGTGCCTTCACCGCCGGCCGAACCTTTATGGTTCGCCGCTGAGCGCTGTCCCGTCACACGACCCGGCCGTCAGGCCGGGTCGTGCTGGCTTCTGACCCGTTGTACCGCCTCGCGCCAGCCCTGATACAGGGATTCGCGGCGTTCTGCATCCATCTGCGGACTGAAGCTGTGCTGGCAGCGCCAGTGCGCGGCAATCTGCTCCAGACTGTCAAACAGACCGCATTGCAGCCCCGCCAGATAGGCCACGCCAAGTGCGGTGGTCTCGGTGATCTGAGGCCGTTCCACCGGCACCCCGAGAATGTTCGCCAGCGACTGCACCACCCAGTTGTTCACTACCATGCCGCCATCCACCCGCAGTGCCGCCGTGGCATGGGCGCCGTCGGCGGTCATGGCTTCCAGCAGGTCACGGGTCTGAAAGCACACTGACTGCAAGCCGGCGCTGACGATCTCGGCAATTCCGGTATCGCGGGTCAGGCCAAAGATAGCCCCGCGTGCCTGCGGGTCCCAGTAGGGCGCACCCAGACCGGTGAAGGCCGGTACCAGATAGACCCCGGAGTGTTCGTCGGCCTGTTGCGCCAGGGCTTCGGTCTCGCCGGCATGCTGGATCAGCTTGAGGCCATCACGCAGCCACTGCACGGCGGCGCCGGCGACGAAGATGCTGCCTTCCAGGGCATAGGTCACCTGACCGTCAAGGCGATAGGCCACGGTGGTCAGCAGCCGGTTGCTGGAGGTCACCGGCTGGCTGCCGGTGTTCATCACCATAAAGCAGCCGGTACCGTAGGTGCTCTTGACCATGCCGGGGCTGAAGCAGGCCTGGCCAACCAGCGCCGCCTGCTGGTCGCCGGCCATGGCGCAGATCGGAATGGCACTGCCGAACAGCTCGGGATCGGTTTCGCCGAAGTGGGCGGCGCAGTCCATCACCTCGGGCAGCAGGCTGGCTGGTATGTCCAGCAACTGCAGCAGGTCCGGGTCCCATTGCTGGCTGTGGATATTGAATAGCAAGGTGCGCGAGGCGTTGCTGGCATCGGTGCGGTGCACCTTGCCACCGCTC
This sequence comes from Halopseudomonas yangmingensis, assembly GCF_900114825.1. Taxonomy (GTDB): domain Bacteria; phylum Pseudomonadota; class Gammaproteobacteria; order Pseudomonadales; family Pseudomonadaceae; genus Halopseudomonas; species Halopseudomonas yangmingensis. Next base: position 107,951 of record NZ_FOUI01000004.1, read on the forward strand.
AAACGCCATAACAGGAAACAGTCGACAGTGCCGAAACGCAGTTCGCCGCGCTCGGCGCGCTGGCGGGCGTCGGGCACGTTGTCGAGCAGCCAGCGCAGCTTGGTGCCGGAGAAGTAGGGATCAATTAGCAGGCCGGTACGCTCGCTGATCAGCGGCTCATGGCCGGCGCGGCGCAATTGTTCGCAGAAATCCGCAGTGCGCCGGTCCTGCCAGACGATCGCCCGGTGCAGCAGTTCGCCGGTGCAGGCATCCCACAGCAGGGTGGTTTCGCGCTGGTTGGTAATGCCGATGCCGGCAATTTGTCCGGGACTGATACCACTGTCACGGATTGCCTGGCGACAAACCGAGAGGGTGCTTTGCCATATTTGCTCGCCATCGTGTTCAACCCAGCCGTCATGCGGAAAATACTGGGTAAATTCCTGCTGGCTGGTGGCCAGCGGATGCCCCAGCCGGTCAAACAGAATGGCGCGACTGCTGGTCGTGCCCTGGTCAATCGCCAGCAGGCATTCAGTCATCTGGTGTCAACTCCCGGCATCCGGAAACAGTTGCATGGCCAGTGTTGGACGGTCGGTGATCAGGCTGTCGACGCCCAGGGTGGCCAGGTGTTGCATCAGTTCCGGCTCGTTCACCGTCCATACCGACACATGCAGTCCGGTTTGCCGGGCACGCGCCAGCAGCGCCGGGCTACATAGCGTCCAGTTCAGCACCAGCATGCGGCAGCCGTAGCGCAGGGCACTCTTGACCGGATCCAGCAGCCCGTATTCCTCGACCAGTCCGGTCGGCAGCGGGTAATTGCTGGTATGCGCCTGGCGCAGCAGGGTGCGGCTGGAGGAGGTAACTGTTACCCGCTCTTGCAGTCCGAACTGCTCAACCAGCTGCAGGATGGCCGACAGCACCCGACGTGCCTGTTCAGTCGAACCGCTTTTCACTTCCAGCTGGTAATGGCGGATTTCCGGACAGGCGGCAAATAGCTGATCAAGGCTGGGAATCGGGCAGGGTTCGACCCAGTCGGGCAGGGCATGCCGTGCATCCAGCCGGCGCAGGTAGTCTGCGCTGTGCTGGGCGACCTTGCCATGCAGGCCGGTGGTACGTTTCAGGGTTGGATCGTGAATCACCATCAGCTGTTGGTCGGCGGACAGGTGCAGGTCCAGTTCCACCCGGGTTACCCCGGCATCAATCGCCCGGCGAAAGCTGGCCAGGGTGTTTTCCGGGGCTTCGGCGCGGGCGCCACGATGGCCGTATATCTGCAGTGCCGGCATCAGGGATTCCTGCGCTGGTGGTGGCGCACCGCGTGTACCACATGCCGGTATTCAAAGTAGACGCTGAAGTCGGCATAGTCCCAACGGCTGATCGGCGGCTGGCCTACCGGCGCGTGGCGCTGGCGTGGCTCGCCGTACTCGCGCAGGACGGTTTCCGGGCTGCTGCCGCGCTCCGGCAAAGGCAAGCTCTGGCTGACGCCTTGCTGGCCCAGAGGTATTTGCAGGGTATCGGCAGTTGGCGCCGCCGAGAAGACAAGTAGCAGGCTGAGCAAGGCGCTTCGGGTCAGTGTGCTGATCATGATGGGGTCCCTTCCTGTTGTTTGCTGGCGCGAATTTCCTGCGCCTGTTTTTGCACTATATGGCGGGCCAGCAACTGGCGCTGGGCATCACCCAGGTCTTCAAAGTTGACGCCGACCAGCCAGTCGCCTTCGGATTCTTTTCGACAATATATGACGCGGCCTTTGAGGCGCAGGCCGAGCGGTGCAGGAAGCAGAATAAGGCTGAGGTTCAGCGGGGTGTCTGGTTCAATCGGTTGCAGGTGCCGGAATGACAGGCCTCCTTCGCTCAGCGTGATATCTTGCTGGGGGCCAAGATCACCGCTCAGTTCGGTGGCCAGCGTCCGCCCAAGAAGATCGATGCGCCGGTTAAGCCCTTTCAGATAGCTGGCCAGTGTCCGGTCGCGCTCGGCGATCTGGCGGAGCAGGTGCTGAGATTCGTAATCCAGCAGGTGTAACTCGCCCAACAGGTCGAACAGCGGTGACTCCAGGGTATTCAGTTGGTCGGCCTGTGGCTGGCCGGCGACAGCGAAGCGCAACGCAACGCGGTCTTCTATGCGGAAAAACTCGCGGCTTTCCTCGTCACTGCTCATGCTTGGCTCCCTGCTGAACGGTGAGCGTCCGGCCGGCAAAAAACCGTCCCGGGCCCCTTAACATTGTCGTGCTTCAGTGTAACATGTCGATCCGATATGCACTCCGGCTCCGGCCCTTCTCCTGTTACGGCTTATCCATGTTCAGACCACTGCCGCTGTTTATTGGCCTGCGCTATACCCGGGCCAAGCGTCGCAATCATTTCATATCCTTTATCTCGCTGATTTCCATGCTTGGCCTCACCCTGGGCGTGATGGTGATGATCCTGGTGCTGTCAGTCATGAACGGCTTCGACCGTGAGCTGCGCACCCGCATTCTGGGCATGGTGCCGCATGCCACAGTGAATGGCTACCAGCCGCTGGGTAACTGGCCGGATCTGGCCGGGCAACTGCTTGAGCATCCCAGAGTTGAAGGGGTTGCTCCGTTCATTCAGATGCAAGGCATGCTCACCCATAACGGGGCTGTTGCACCGGTACTGGTGAATGGCATTGACCCGGCACACGAAGGCAAGGTTTCCATCATCGAGCAGCATATGCAGGCGGGTGTTCTGACCGACTTGCGTGACGGCGAGTTCGGTATTGTCGTTGGGGAGCTGACCGCGCGACGTTTTGGCGTACAGGTCGGGGACAAGCTGACCTTTGTCTTGCCTGAGGCGTCGGTAACACCTGCCGGGGTCTTTCCACGACTCAAGCGATTTACTGTGGCCGGTGTATTCAAGGTCGGCGCAGAGCTGGATGGCTCGCTGGCCCTGGTACATATCGCAGATGCCGGCCGGCTGTCGCGGATGCAGCCAGGCGAGGTACAGGGTTTACGTCTTCGTCTGGACGATCTGTTTCAGGCGCCACGGGTGGCCTGGGATCTGGTGGCAACCTTGCCAGGGGAGCTCTATGCGCAAGACTGGACGCGCAGCCACGGCAACCTGTTTGCCGCCATCCGTATGGAAAAGACCATGATCTCCCTGCTGTTGTTGCTGATTGTTGCAGTGGCAGCTTTCAATATCATTTCCACGCTGGTGATGGTGGTGACCGACAAGAAGGCGGATATTGCCATTTTGCGCACTCTGGGTGCGTCACCGCGTTCGATCATGGGTGTATTTATGGTGCAGGGCTCGGTAATTGGCGTTACCGGAACACTGGCCGGCTGTGTGCTGGGAGTGCTGGCGGCGCTGAATGTCACCGAGATAGTGGCCTGGATCGAAGGGTTACTTGGCCGCCAGTTTCTCAGCTCCGATGTGTATTTCATCAGCTACCTGCCGTCACAGCTGATCTGGAATGATGTGCTGCTGATCTGCTCGGCCGGTCTTGGCTTGAGTTTCCTCGCTACCCTGTATCCGGCCTGGCGCGCCGCACGTACCGAACCGGCGGAGGCCCTGCGTTATGACTGATGTGGTTCTCGAATGCCGCCAGCTGACCAAAAGCTATTCGGTCGGCCCGCAGCAGCTTGATGTCTTGCGTGCAGTGGATATGCGCCTGCTGGCAGGCGAGCGTGTGGCCATTGTCGGTAGTTCCGGCTCTGGCAAGACCACGCTGCTGAACATGCTCGGCGGTTTGGATACGCCCACGTCCGGCGAGGTATGGCTGGCGGGCAGGCAGATGTCTGCGTTACGCGAGTCCGAGCGTGGGCGGCTGCGTAACAGCGATTTGGGGTTTGTTTACCAGTTCCACCATCTGTTGCCGGAATTCAGTGCGCTGGAAAATGTTTGCATGCCGCTGTTGATTGGTTCGACGCCGGTTTCCCGGGCACGGGAATTGGGGATGGCCATGTTGCAGCGTGTGGGTTTGCAGGCGCGTGCCGAGCACAAGCCTGCCGAGTTGTCCGGTGGTGAGCGCCAGCGAGTAGCGATTGCCAGGGCGCTGATTAACAAGCCTGCCTGTGTGCTGCTGGACGAGCCGACCGGCAATCTGGATCAGCACACGGCGCGAAGTATCCAGCAGCTTATGCTGGAGCTGAGCCAGACGCTCAATACCACCTTCCTGGTAGTCACTCACGACCTGCAACTGGCCTCGCGTATGGATCGCGCGCTGTTGCTGGATGATGGCCACTTGGCGCCCTGGCAAGGCTGAGCTGACTGCCTGCTGTCGGCATGTTCTGTTCAGGAATGCCGACGGCGTCTCAGTTTGCGCAGCTTCCAGTTGCGCGACACCCAGTAGCGCCAATACAACATGGTGGCTGCATAGCCACAGAAACCCAGCACGGCGCCACTAATGACCGCACCGGTCAGCAATGGCTGCCAGATATGCTGGAGTTCGCTGGCCAGCCAGGTCAGCGACAGTTCCATCGGAATATGCCGTTCAGGGGTGCCCAGCAACAGGGTGCCTATGCGGTATTGCGCAAAGAAAATCGCCGGCATGGTAACCGGGTTGGTAAGCCAGACCAGGCCAACGGAAATGGGCAGATTGGCACGCAAGGGCACTGCCAGTGCGGCAGATACGAGCATTTGCATCGGAATCGGCAACATGCAGACGAACAAGCCGATCGCCATGGCGCGCGCGACACCGTGACGGTTGAGGTGCCAGAGGTTTGGATCATGCAGCAATTCGCCGAGAAAGCGCAGCGACTTGGTGTTCTTGATCCGCTCCGGGCTGGGTATGTAGCGTTTCAGAAGCTGGCGCGGCATCGCAGAGGCACGGGCTACAGGAAGTCGCTGCAATTATGCATGGAATGAACGGCGGGCTCTACTGCCAGACCAGGGAAGAGGTGAATGCATGTGTCAGCCATATCCATCCGACTGACGTTGTTGGGCTTTGCCGCCGGTCTGGTATCGCCGTTGGCGCTTCCATTGCTGCCTTCCATTGGCTGGCTGCTGATACTCTCGGGGGGCGCATTGCTGTTGGGCCGGCCAAGCAGAAAGCTGTGGCCGGCATCTGCCTTTTTTCTGGCATTTTCACTGAGCTGCTTTCAGCACCATGCGTTGCTGCAGGCCAGGCTTGATCCTGCGCTGGATGGCCAGCGACGCATCATTGAGGGCGTTGTTGCCGGCTTGCCTGAGCAGACAGAGCTGGGGTGGCGCTTTCGTTTGACCTCTGTGCATCAGGACAATGCCGAACCCTTGCCGGATTTACGAGTGCACTGGTTTGCCGGTGAGCCTGTCATGCCGGGTGAGCTTTGGCGCTTCGATGTGCGCCTGCGGCAGGCTGCGGGCATGAGCAATCCCGGTGGTTTCGATTACGAGCGATGGTTGTACGCCGAAGGTATTGGCGGTTTGGCCAGTGTGCGTCACGGTGAACGTCTGGATATTCAGCAGATGCAGTTACTGCACCGTCTGCGTTATGCGCTGGGGCAGCAGCTTGCCATGGTATTGCAGGCGGCGGACAGGGATACCCGGGTTCTGGCGCTGATCAGTGGTGACCGGAATCAGCTGACTGCCGATGACTGGAAGGTGTTGCAGGCTACGGGTACCAGTCATCTGATGGTTATCTCAGGCCTGCATGTGGGCATGCTGGCGGCTGCTGTATTTGCCTTGCTGGTGCTGGCCGGTCGAGCAGGTATTCTGCCACGCAGTTGGCCTCGTCTTTGGCTGGCTGTACCGCCGGTTCTGCTGACGGCTGCGTTCTATGCGGCACTGGCCGGTTTTGCTGTGCCGACTCGACGCGCCTTGCTGATGCTGGCGCTGTTACTGCTGGCGCGGGTGCTCTACCGAAGGCCGGATCCCTGGGTTGCCTGGCTGGGCGCACTGTTGCTTGTGGTACTGCTTGAACCTGCAGCCCCGCTGCGGGCCGGCTTCTGGTTGTCCTTCATGGCGGTGGCAGTGCTGCTGTTCGGCATGGGTGGACGCTTGGCCATCCGAGGTGTCTGGTGGCGTTGGCTGCGGCCGCAGTGGTTGGTATTTGTCGGGCTTTGGCCCTGGCTGGTGTTCTGGGCCATGCCGGGCTCCGTTCATGCGCCATTGGTCAATATGCTGGCCATTCCCTGGGTCAGTTTGCTGGTAGTGCCGCTGGCTCTGTCCGGAAGCCTGTTGTACCTGCTTGTTGGCATATCCGCGCCCCTGGAGTTTGCGGCTCTGTTGCTTGAATGGCTGTTTCAGTTGCTCGGCTATCTGGCCAGCCCTGAACCGCATCTGTTGCCTTTTCCCGGCTGGCTGGCCTGGTGCATCGCGCTGCTTGGCACGCTGATGCTGCTTGGACCTTTGGTACGCTTGATGCTGCTGCCCGGCATCCTGTGTCTGTTGCCACTGGTCTGGCCGTATCAGCCGCGCCCTTCGGAAGGGCAGTTATGGGTGACTGTGCTGGATGTTGGGCAGGGCTTGTCGGTATTGCTGCAGACCCGGCAGTACGCCTTGTTGTATGACGCAGGTGCGCGCTTGCCCAGCGGCTTCGATATTGGTGAGGCAGTTGTTTATCCTGCGTTACGGCAACTGGGCGTGGATCGTCTGGATCTGCTGTTGATCAGTCACGCGGATAATGATCATGCTGGGGGTGCCCCCGCGTTGCGGCAGCGACTACCCATTGGCAAGGTGTTGGCAGGCGAGTCCGAGCGCTTGCCGGAGGCGTTGCGGGCGCAGCCCTGCGTGCCCGGAGAACACTGGTACTGGAATCGGGTGCGCTTCGAGGTGGTGCATGCAGAGGGCATGCCGGCACCTGCCAATGAGCGTTCCTGTGTGTTGCGTGTATTGGCTGGCGAGCAGGCAGTGCTGCTTGCTGGTGATATCGGCGTTCGCACCGAATACCGCATGCTGGGCAAAACCCTGGCTGCGGATGTCTTGTTGGCACCACATCACGGTAGCCGTAGTTCGTCTTCCTATGCCTTTATCCGGGCAGTCGCTCCTCACTGGGTTGTCTTCAGCGCCGGCCGCTACAACAGCTACAACCACCCGCATCCAACGGTTGTAGAACGCTATCGCGAATTGGGTGTGCAACCGGTTTATACTGCGCGCTCCGGTGCCTTGCGCTGGGTGCTTGGTACTGAAGCAGCAGAGCCGCGTATGGAGTGGCAATGGCGGCAACGGGCAGCGCGTTTCTGGCATCTGCCCATGCCTCCCGCAGAGCGGCCTCAGGAGCAAAACCCTGTGCTAGAGTAGCCGACCTGAACAATAAGGAGGATGGACCTGTGTGGGAACTGATCAGTGCCGGTGGCTGGCTGATGCTGCCAATTCTGTTGTCCTCGGTGATTGCTCTGGCGATCGTGCTGGAGCGCCTGTGGACACTACGCGGCAAGCGGGTTGCACCAGCCGGTCTGGTGGCTAACGTATGGCGGCAGGTTCGCGATGGCAAACTGGATGCCAATGCACTCAAAACCTTGCGTGCAGGTTCCCCTCTGGGTGAAGTGCTGGCTGCCGGTTTGAGCAACGCTCAGCATGGCCGTGATGTGATGAAGGAATGTATTCAGGAAGCGGCATCACGAGTCATTCATGAACTCGAACGTTATCTGAATACCTTGGGCACCATTGCTGCAATTACGCCGCTGCTGGGTCTGCTCGGAACCGTGATCGGTATGATCGACGTATTCAATGCCATCCTGCTGCAGGGCACCGGAAATACCGCCGTGCTGGCTGGCGGTATTTCCAAGGCGCTGATTACCACTGCGGCGGGTTTGACCGTGGCGATTCCGGCGGTGTTCTTCCACCGTTTCTTCATGCGCCGGGTGGATGAGCTGGTAGTGGCCATGGAGCAGGAGGCGACCCGGCTGGTTGAGGTGGTGCAGGGCAATCGTGAGGCTGACTTTACCGGCGAGCAACGTCCGGCTGCACCGCGTCCGCCAGCGTCCAAGCCGAGGAGCGGCAAGCCGCGCAAGGAGGGCTGATCGTGCAATTTCGCCGACAGCGTCCCGAGGATGCCGGGGTCAATCTGACCCCCTTGATCGACGTGGTTTTCCTGCTGCTGATCTTTTTCATGGTATCCACCACCTTTACCCGCGAGACCCAGCTGCGCGTAGATCTGCCCCAGGCGGTGACCGGCGAACAGGTGCCTGCCGATCGTCCCGAACAGATCGAGGTGGTTATTTCTGCCGAGGGTAGCATTGCGGTAAACCAGCAGACCCTTGCCGACCCCAATCTGAAAAATCTGATGCGCGCGCTGGAACGTGAGTCAGCCGGCAATCTTGATCTGCCGGTAGTCATTACTGCCGATGCGCTGACTCCCCATCAGTCGGTGATTACTGCCATGGACGCCGCCGGCAAGCTCGGTTTCAGCCGCTTGCGTCTGACCACTGCCGAGTTGCCGGAGGATGCCGCGGAGTGAGTGGCGGACTTGAACAGCGACTGACCAGGGCGTGGTATCAGGGCAGCCGCTGGCTGATTCTGCTGCGTCCGCTGTCGTTGTTGTTCGGTTGGCTGGCGCGCCGTCGCCGTCAGCGTTATCTGGCTGATCCGCAGCGGGTCTGGCAGCCGCCGGTACCGCTGATTGTGGTCGGCAATATCACCGTCGGTGGTACCGGCAAGACCCCGATGGTGGTCTGGCTGGTCGATTATCTGCAGCAGCGTGGATTGCGTCCGGGTGTAATCAGTCGCGGTTATGGTGGAAAGCCGCCGCAACTGCCGTGGCGGGTTGATGCGCAACGCGACAGTGCTGAGCGTTGCGGTGACGAGCCGTTGCTGGTTGCCCGTCGATGCGGGGTGCCGGTGGTGGTGGATCCGCAGCGGGTACGCGCCGCGCGTTTTTTGCTGGAACAGCAGCCGGTTGACGTGCTGATCAGCGATGATGGCCTGCAGCACTACGCCCTTGGGCGCAGTCTGGAAATCGTCATGCTGGATCACCAGCGAGGGCTGGGCAATCGCCGCTGTTTGCCGGAAGGGCCGCTGCGCGAGCCTCCGCAGCGGCTGCAGGAAAATGTACTCTGTGTGCGTACCGGTGCCATGCAGGACAGTGCCGACGGTTTTGCCATGCCGCTACGGGCACGCCTGCTGGTCAATCTGCAGACGGGCGAGCAGCGTGAACTGGTTAGCTGGGATCAGTCCGAGGTGGTGGCGCTGGCGGGTATCGGCAATCCGCAACGTTTCTTCGACAGCCTGATCGCCGCCGGGCTGCATCCGGAATGCCATGCGTTTGCCGATCATGCCCGCTATGATGCGGCGCTGCTGGATCAGCTGGATAATGGACGGCCCTTGCTGATGACCGAAAAGGATGCCGTAAAATGCCTGGCGTTTGCCCGCGACAACTGGTGGTATCTGCGCATCGACGGTGAGCCCGGTGCCGCCTTTGTGGCAGCCCTCGAGGCGCGTTTGATGTTAGCAGACGTCACCCCCCGACCCGATTCTGGAGAAGCCGATGGACCCTAAACTGCTGGATATCCTTGCCTGCCCCCTGTGCAAGGGCCCGTTGATCCTGACTGCCGACAAGACCGAGCTCTGGTGCCGTGCCGACGGCCTGGCATTCCCGATACGTGACGGCATTCCGGTCATGCTGGAGAACCAGGCACGCTCCCTCGACGCCGACGAGAAGCTGGATCGCTGACATGTTCCACGTAATCATTCCGGCCCGGCATGCCTCGACCCGGCTACCGGGCAAGCCGCTGCTGCCGATTGCCGGCAAGCCGATGATCCAGCACGTCTGGCAACAGGCCTGCCGCAGCCATGCGCAGAGCGTGACGGTGGCCACCGATGACCAGCGCATTGCCGCCGTGTGTCGTGACTTTGGTGCCGAGGTGGTCATGACCCGAACCGATCACCCCTCGGGTACCGACCGTCTACAGGAAGTTGCCGTGAAGCTGGGCCTCAAGGATGACGATGCGGTAGTCAATGTGCAGGGTGATGAGCCACTACTGCCACCGGCGCTGATCGATCAGGTGGCCGACAACCTGCGACGTTTCGAGGCGGCCAGCATTGCCACCCTGGCAGAACCCTTCAGCGACAGTGCCACCCTGTTCAACCCGAACGCGGTCAAGGTGGTCTGTGACCATCAGGGCTATGCGCTGTACTTCAGCCGCGCTCCGATGCCCTGGTGTCGTGACGACTTTGCCGCCGGACGCCCGGAGTTGCTGCCGGCGCTGTGCAGTTTCCGCCGCCACATAGGTCTGTATGCCTACAAGGTTGGCTTTCTGCATGAGTACGTCAGCTGGCCGGCGGCGCCGCTGGAGCAGGCCGAATCCCTCGAGCAGTTGCGAGCCCTGTGGTTCGGCAAGCGCATCCACGTCGCTGATGCCTGTGTGCCGCCACAGCCCGGTGTGGATACCGCCGAGGATCTGGAGCGGGTTCGGCAACTGATCAGCGGGGCCTGAATGCGTATCCTGATGGTGTGTCTGGGCAATATCTGCCGCTCGCCCAGCGCAGAGGCTGTGTTGCGGGCACGGGCCGATCAGCGTGGACTCGGTCAGCGCCTGCAGATTGACTCGGCAGGTACCGGTGACTGGCATGTCGGCAAGCCGCCGGATGCCCGTTCGCAGGCAGCAGCGGCCAGGCGCGGTTACCGGCTGGATGATCTGCGTGCGCGTCAGGTCAGGGCGGCGGACTTTCAGGAGTTCGACCTGTTGCTGGCGATGGATCAGGATAATCTGCGCACCCTGCGTCAGCGTGCGCCGGCCAGCCCGAGGGCGGAACTTGCCTTGTTGCTGGCACATGCCGGCCTTGGTGAGTGCGAGGTGCCGGACCCTTACTACGGCGGTGAACAGGGCTTTGAACAGGTGCTTGACTTGCTGGAACAGGCCAGTGATGCCCTGCTTGATCGGCTGGAGCTGCTGTTGTGATTGATGTCCGGCAGCAGGTCGATCTGGCACCCTGGAACAGTTTTCATCTGGCCGAAACCGCCGAGTATTTCTGTCAGGTTGAAACTACCGCCCAGCTGCGTGAATGCCTGACGTTGGCCGAGCGTAACGGCTGGCCGCTACAGATTATCGGTGGCGGCAGCAATCTGCTGCTGGCCGGTCCGTTGTCGGGTCTGCTGGTTGTCATACGCAGTCGCGGCAGGCGGGTGCTGCAGCGTGATCCGGACAGCCTGCTGGTGGAAGTCGAGGCAGGGGAGAACTGGCATCAACTGGTCAATTGGACGCTTGATCTGGGCCTCTCAGGCCTGGAGAACCTGGCCCTGATCCCGGGAACTGCCGGCGCTGCACCGGTGCAGAATATCGGTGCCTATGGCGTCGAGCTGGCCGACTGTTTCGACAGTCTGGATGCACTGGATCGCCAGACCGGTGAGTGCCTGCACCTGACTCGCGAGGATTGCCGGTTTGCCTACCGGGATAGCCTGTTCAAGCAGCAGGCGGGACGCTGGCTGATACTGCGTATCCGGCTGCGGCTATCGCGTCGTCCGCTGCACCGGATCGACTATGCGCCGCTGCGTCAGGCCTGGGAGGCGACCGGGGTAAAGCGCCCGGACCCACGGCTGCTGGCCGAACTGGTCTGTGCTATCCGCCGTAGCAAGCTGCCGGACCCGGATGTGCTGGGTAATGCCGGCAGCTTCTTCAAAAATCCCTTGGTCGCTGCGGACCAGGCACTGGCGCTGGCCGAACAGTATCCGCAGTTGCCGCAGTATCCTCAGTCGGGTGGTCAGTACAAGCTGGCGGCGGGCTGGTTAATCGAGCAGGCCGGCTGGAAAGGCCGTCGACTTGGGCCTGTGGGTGTGCATAGCGAGCAGGCGCTGGTGCTGGTCAACCATGGTGGTGCCCGTGGGCGGGATGTGCTGGTCCTGGCCGATGCCGTAGCAGCGGATGTGCAGGCACGGTTTGGCGTGGCGCTGGAGCGTGAACCGGTGTTACTGGGGCAGGTCGGTTAAAAGAAAACACAGATCAAACAGGTTCTGCGCCTTCGCGACAACCGATTAACAGGTTGTCAGGATGCTGTGCAATTGATCAGCGTTTGCTGAATAAAAAAGGGGATGCCGATTGGCATCCCCTTTTTTGCTGGCAGCGCTGGATCAACGCTGTTCAGGCTCCACTGCAGTGCTCGGCTGTACCGCGTCCTGCGGTTCTGCCTCACCGTCAGCATCGCTGCCGGGCTCGATCAGCAGGCTGGCCTGTTCTGGACGCAGTGGCTCGCTGGCCGGCTGTTCAACCTCGGCGGCAACCTCGGCAGGCAGGTCGGCCTGTGGCTCTGCAACAGGTGCGGTCTCGGCAGCTACCTCAGTCTCGACAAGGGCTGCGGGCTCGACAGCCGCTTCGCTGGCCACCGCGACAGGTGCTGTGTCGTTGTCCACCGGCTGGGCTGTCTCGACGGTTGCTTCTGCAACCGGTTGGCTGACAACCTTGGTAGCTTCAGTTGCCGGTTCTGCTGCGTCGACAGCCGGGCTGGGCGCATCGGCCTGGGCCTGCTCGGCAGCCGCCTGTTCCTCGGCGAGGCGCTTGGCTTCCAGCTGACGGCGGCGGATTTCGCGTGGGTCATTGTAGGCGCGACCGCTTTCGGTCAGGGCTGGCATCGCTTCAGGCTGTGCCTCGGGCGCTGCTTCTGCGGCGGGTTGCGGCTCGACTGTTACTGCTGCAGGGGGCTCGCTGACCTCGGCAACAGGTGCTTCAGCGGCAACCGGCTCCGGCTGGGCTTCGGCTTGTGCAGGGGCTTCAACGGCGGCTTGTTCCAGGCTCAGTTGGGTATCCAGCTGGCTGGACTGCTGCTCGGCAAAACGGCTGGCGGCACTGGCCAATGAGGCTTCCAATACTTCAGCGGTTTCACCCAGGGTCTGCTCGACAGGCTGGCTAACCGGCTCGATGGCTACATTTTCGATGCTGGTGGCTGCGGCTGCTGTTGCAGCAATCCCTGCTTCGGTTTGCTGCTCGACAGCTGTGCCGTCGGCATCAGTTTCAGCCTCGTTCTGGGCTTCAGCTTCAGGGCGACGACGGTTGTTGCGGCGGCGCTGGCTGTTGCGTGAACGGCGACGCGGACGCTCCTGTCCGTCGACGGCATTGTCTTCGCTGGATTCATCCGCGCTGTCGGCAATATCCTCGACCAGTTCGGCAGCGGCAGTGCTGGCTGCAGCGGCAACAGCAACCCCGGCGACTTCGCTGGCAGCCGGGTGCGGCTGGCGCTGCGGCGCCTGAACGGCGGCCTCGTCAGCTACCGCTGTCTGGCGGGTTGTATCACGGGTTTCGCTGTCCTGATTGCGGCGACGGCGGCGGCCTTCACCACGGTTTTCGCTGCTGCTGTCACGTACTTCACCCTCGACCTGCGGGGAGGCGGCCGGTGTTGCACGCTCGTTACGCGGTTGGCGCTCCTCACGATTCGGGCGTTCCTGGCGTTCCTCTCGCGGTGCGCGTTCGGCACGTTCCTCTCGCGGTGCGCGTTCCTGACGGGGGCGATCGCCACGTTCGCCACGATCATTGCGATTGCGGCGGTTGCGGTTGTTACGGCGCTCGTCATTGCGGCGCGGCTCATCCGAACGCTGCGCCTGACGCTGCGGCTTGGACGGCTCGGCTTGCACGTCTGTTTCCGGCTGCTTGTTCTGGGCAAACAGCGATACCAGTGAGCGGATCATGCCCTTGAACAGACCGGGCTGGGTATCTACCAGCGACTGGGTATGAGCGGTGGCCGGAGCGGGTTCGGCAGCGGTCTGCGCCGGTGCCGGGCGTGAGGGCGCAATAGCCTTGACTGCAGCTTCCTGGCGGACCACGGTGCGGGTCTGGCTGACCGGCTGCGGAGCGGCTTCTTCTTCGCTTTGCACGCTGATGCTGTAGCTGCTTTCGCCGCTGAGTACGGACTCGTTGTCATCACGCAGGCGCTGAACATCGAAGTGCGGCGTTTCCAGGGCCTCGCTGGGGATCACCAGCAGACGCACGCGGGTACGCTTCTCGATGCTCACCAGCACTTCGCGCTTCTCGTTGAGCAGGAAGCTGCCGACGCTGATCGGCACCAGTGCGCGCACCTCGGCGGTACGGTCCTTGAGTGCTTCTTCCTCGATCAGGCGCAGTACCGACAGTGACAGCGACTCGACATCGCGGATGGTGCCGCGGCCGTTACAGCGCGGGCAGACGATACCGCTGGTCTCGCCGAGTGACGGGCGCAGGCGCTGACGGGACATTTCCAGCAGACCGAAACGCGAAATGCGGCCAATCTGCACGCGGGCACGGTCAGCCTCAAGGCTTTCGCGCATGCGATCCTCGACTGCCCGCTGGTTTTTCGCCGGGGTCATGTCGATAAAGTCGATGACGATCAGGCCGCCGATGTCACGCAGGCGCAACTGGCGGGCGATTTCCTCGGCTGCTTCCAGGTTGGTTTGTAGCGCGGTCTCCTCGATGTCACCGCCCTTGGTGGCGCGCGCCGAGTTGATGTCGATGGAAACCAGGGCTTCGGTATGGTCGATGACGATGGAGCCACCGGAGGGCAGTTTCACTTCGCGTTCAAAGGCGGTTTCGATCTGGCTTTCGATCTGGAAACGGTTGAACAGCGGCACGCTGTCCTCGTACAGCTTGATCTTGCTGGCGAACTGCGGCATCACCTGGTCAATGAAGGCCAGTGCGTCGTCGCGAACCTGCGGGTTGTCGATCAGCACCTCGCCGATATCCTGGCGCAGGTAATCGCGGATCGCGCGGATGATGACATTGGACTCCTGATAGATCAGGAACGGAGCAGGGCGCTCGGCGGAGGCGGTCTTTACCGCGCCCCACAGTTGCAGCAGGTAATCGAGGTCCCACTGCAGTTCCTCGGCGCTGCGGCCAAGTCCGGCGGTGCGAACGATCATGCCCATATCGGCGGGCACATTCAGGCTGTTCAGTGCTTCGCGCAGTTCGTTGCGCTCCTCACCCTCGATGCGGCGGGAAATGCCACCGGCGCGCGGGTTGTTCGGCATCAGTACCAGGTAGCGGCCGGCCAGGCTGATAAAGGTGGTGAGTGCAGCACCCTTGTTGCCACGCTCTTCCTTGTCGACCTGGACAATGACTTCCTGACCTTCCTTGAGTACGTCCTTGATATTGACGCGGCCTTCCGGCTGCTTGATGAAGTACTCGCGGGAGATTTCCTTGAGCGGCAGGAAACCGTGACGTTCAGAGCCGAACTCGACGAAGGCGGCTTCCAGGCTGGGTTCTACCCGGGTAATACGCCCCTTGTAGATGTTGGCTTTTTTCTGTTCACGGGCTCCGGATTCAATATCCAGATCGAACAGGCGCTGGCCATCTACCAGTGCGACACGCAACTCTTCGGGCTGGGTTGCGTTGATGAGCATTCTTTTCATAAGTACCGTTGGCGTTCCAGTTGCTTGCCGGATCGCACGCACACGGCACCCTGACTCTAACGAGGTGTCAGGTGTGTTTCTGTTTGGGCCAACCTTGCCCTTTGCAGATCAATTGTCACTGCCCTGGGCAGTGACAGCACGACTGTTGCTGGCGAGTACAGAGAACTTCTTGGGGGAGGAATCAGCCGGACTGGGGACTGGGACAGCCTGCAAAGGCGGCTGTCAACGCTGGTCACATGATCCTGAAGCTGTGCATCTCCACCTGGACACTTACCCATCAAATCGGGTGCCGCTAGCGGCTTTGCGCAGAGCGGGTTTAAATTACCTATCACCTGCCGGTGGGGCAGGTGTACTGTGGCTGGCCTGTCATCCACGACGCCCTTGCGTTGCGCGGATCGGCTCTGACCGATGTTTCTGGGATGTTTCGCCGGCATTTTCAACGGCGTTTCCCGGCTGCATGACGCGCAGCTCGGCGGACTATAGCAGCAATTATCAAGTGCTTCAAATGCAAGAAAAAATGTATGATGCGCCGATGAAAACCGATACCCCCGCAAGCACTTCGCCAAGTCCGTCTGTGCGCATCGAACTGATCACCGAGGATCAGGCCGGACAGCGCATCGACAACTTCCTGATGACCCGACTCAAGGGCGCGCCACGCACCCTGGTGTACCGTATCTTGCGCAAGGGCGAGGTGCGCGTGAACAAGGGGCGGGTCAAGCCGGAATACCGCCTGCAGGCGGGTGACCAGTTGCGCATTCCGCCGGTACGCCTGCCCGAGCCGGACCAGCCGGCCAAGCTGGGCAAGGGGCTGCTGGAGCACCTGGAAAGCTGTGTGCTGTATGAGGACAAGGGGTTGCTGATCGTCAACAAGCCGGCGGGTCTGGCGGTGCATGGCGGTAGCGGGCTGAGTTTCGGACTGATCGAGGCGATGCGACAGCTACGCCCGGACTGCCCGCAACTGGAGTTGGTGCATCGGTTGGACCGGGATACATCGGGCTGCCTGATGATTGCAAAAAAGCGCAGCATGCTGCGCCACCTGCATGCCGCGCTGCGTGGTGACGGCGTTGACAAGCGCTATCTGGCCTTGGTGCGCGGACGCTGGCCGACCTCGCTGCGCAAGGTGCATGCGCCGCTGCGCAAGAACAATCTGCGATCTGGCGAACGTATGGTTGAGGTTAACGTTGAGGGCAAGGAATCGCTTACCGAATTCAGTGTGGTACGACGCTTTGAGGATGTGGCAACGCTGATTGAGGCACGGCCGATTACCGGGCGTACCCATCAGATCCGCGTGCATGCCCGACATGCCGGGCATGCGATTGCCGGGGATGACAAGTATGGTGATGAGGATTTCAGTCGGCTGATTGCCGGCCTGGGTAGTCGGCGACTGTTTCTGCATGCGCGCTCGCTGCGCGTGCAGTTGCCGGATGAGCAATGGCTGGAAGTGTCCGCCGAGCCGGGTGAGGAGTGGGACAGTTTGCTGACAAAACTGGAAGGCTACCGTGGTTGATACGCTGATTTTTGATTGGGACGGCACCCTGGTGGATTCGGTCAGCAAGATTGTCGCCGCCATGCAGCTGGCTGCTGATCAGGTGGGCTTGCCGCCAGCCAGCGATGAGGCGGTACGTGGCATTATCGGGCTTGGTTTGCCGGAGGCGATTGCCGTGCTCTACCCGCAACTGGATGACCCTGCGTTGATCGAGCGTCTTGGCCGTGCCTACAGCAATACTTATCTGGAGCTGGAGCAGCAGCCCTCGCCGATGTTTGACGGGGTGCTGGAGGCGCTGCATGGCTGGCGTCAGCAGGGGTTACGTCTGGCAGTGGCTACCGGCAAGAGTCGGCGTGGTCTTGAGCGGATTTTGCAGTTGCATGACCTGCAGCGGTTTTTTGATGCCACCCGCTGCGCCGACGAAACCGCCAGCAAGCCGGATCCGCGCATGCTCTATGAGTTGCTGGGTGAGCTGGATCGTACTCCGCAACAGGCGGTAATGGTTGGTGATAGCGGATTTGACCTGCAGATGGCGCACAATGCCGGGGTGACGCCGATAGCCGTAAGCTACGGCGCGCAGTCACGCGAGTTGCTGTTGCCGCATGCGCCCGCCGTGTGTCTGGATCATTTTCAACAACTGGATGTCTGGCTGGCCTCGCGCCTGGCCGGGCGTTCATATGGAGAGATTGTCTGATGTCTGAGGATCGCTGGACCCAGAGTCCAATGCAGGCCCGTGAATCTGCCGGCATGCCGGGAACTGTCGAGGATGCCAAGGCCTGGAAGCTGCTTGAGGGCAGTCTGCAGGCGTCAATCATCGAGCAGCGCCGGGCGCGGCGCTGGGGCATATTTTTCAAGAGCCTGACCTTCCTTTATCTGTTTGGCGCAATTGCGCTGTTTTCGCCATTGGCCAATCTGGATTCGCGACAGGCGATGAGCAAGCCGCATGTGGCGCTGATTGAGGTGCGCGGCATGATTGCCCAGGGTCAGGAGGCCAGTGCCGACAATCTGGTCACCGCACTGCGCCGGGCCTTCGAGAACGAGCAGACCCGTGCGGTGATCCTGCGCATCAACAGTCCCGGTGGCAGTCCGGTGCAGGCCGGTTATGTGTATGACGAGATCCGCCGGCTGCGCGGCCTGCACCCGGATATCAAGGTGCACGCGGTGATTACCGATCTGGGCGCTTCCGGTGCCTATTATATAGCTGCCGCCGCTGACAGCATTTATGCCGACAAGGCCAGTCTGGTGGGCTCGATCGGCGTAACCGCTGCCGGTTTCGGTTTTGTCGGCACCCTGGACAAGCTGGGTATCGAGCGGCGCACCTACACCGCCGGCGAGCACAAGGCATTCCTTGATCCGTTCCAGCCGGAAAAGCCGGATGAGCGCGAGTTCTGGCAGTCAGTGCTGCAGACTACCCATCAGCAGTTTATTGATCAGGTGGTGCAGGGGCGTGGTGATCGTTTGAAGGAACATCCGGATATGTTCAGCGGACTGGTCTGGTCCGGTGAGCAGGCGCTGGAGCTGGGCCTGGTGGATGGTCTGGCCAGTTCCTCGACGGTGGCGCGGGATGTGGTCGGCGTCGACAATCTGGTCGACTTCAGTTACCGCGAATCACCGCTGGAGCGTTTCGCCCGCCAGCTCGGTACCAGTGTCGGCAATACCCTGGCGCTGCACCTTGGGTTCGGGGCGCCGGGGTTACGCTGAGTAGTGTGTCAAGGCCAGGGTCTTTGCTCGCTCGGATTGATGCGGCTCGATTGCTGGTAGTCAGTGCTGGACCGTGCCCGGCCAGGGATGGCTGGGCGCGAGCCTACAGGGATGTACTTGCGGCGTGTCCAGCACTGACTGCCAGCAATGGAGCTTGCACGGAACACGGAAGATGAGTGCGTTGATCGATCACGGGATAATAACCCCTTCCTCTGCCAGCATATCGCACAGGGCAATCAGCGGCAGGCCGATCAGGCTGTTCGGGTCGCGGCCCTCAAGGGCGCTGAACAGGCTGATGCCCAGTCCCTCGACGCGGAAACTGCCGGCGCAGTCCCAGGGTTGCTCCAGCGCTATATAGCGACGGATGCGCGCATCATCCAGTTCGCGGAAATGCACATGGAACGGCTCGCAATGGCGTTGCAGGCGCCCGCTGGCGGTATTCAGCAGCACCAGCGCGGTATAAAAGCTGATGCGCCGTCCGCTGCAGCGGCGCAGTTGCTCGAAGGCGCCCTCGGCTGTGCCCGGTTTGCTGACCGGCTGGCCGTCAAGCAGCAGTACCTGATCCGAGCCTATGATCAGGTGGTTCGGATACTCCGCTGCCAGCGCGAGGGCCTTGCCTTCTGCCAGGCGCAGGCACAATTGCTCGGGGTTTTCTCCCGCCAGCGGACTTTCATCGATGTCCGGGCTGGCGCACTCGAAGGGGACGCGCAGGCGTTCAAGTAACTGGCGGCGCCAGGGTGAGGAAGAAGCGAGCAGCAGGGCAGGCATGACTGACTCCGTGAGCAGGTGGAGCCGCATTTTAGCCATGCTGGCTACTGGTGCAGCAAGCCGGATTTGACCTGCAAATTGTTTTGACAGACGGGGTCTGTATCCCTAGAATTGCGCGCTTATGTCCGGACCCATACCTGCACACGTAGAACCTCGCAAGCTGACTGATCGCGCCGTCGCCTTTAATGGGCAGCTCGACAGTCGCCTGATGCCGCGTCTGAGCGCTCTGTTGCATGAGCCGGCAGGCTTGGCCGAGGTTCAATTGCAGTTCGAGCGTGACGAACAAGGTGTTCGGCTCATGCGGGGACACTACCGCCTTGATGTAACGCTGATCTGTCAGCGTTGCCTGGAGTCGGTAACATTGCCACTCGACAGCCGTTGCGTGGTTGGGTTCGTGGATAGTGACGAGGCTGCCCGACAGCTGCCCCGTTCCTATGAACCGGTGATTGTGGATGATGAGACGCTTGATCTGCATGCGCTGATCGAGGATGAACTGTTGCTGGCACTGCCGGCCGTCCCCATGCATCCCGATGAACACTGTCAGCATCCGTCGGGCTTCCAGCCCGACCCTGATGATTCGGACAAGGCTGAGAAGCCCAATCCCTTCAGTGTGCTGGCAACTTTGAAACGCGATATCTAAAGCTCAGGAGCTTACCGTCATGGCTGTACAGCAGAACAAAAAGTCTCGTTCCGCACGCGGCATGCGTCGTTCGCACGACGCTCTTACTGCACCCGCTCTGTCCGTGGACAACGCCACTGGCGAGACCCATCTCCGTCACCACGTGTCTCCGGATGGCTTCTACCGCGGCCGTCAGGTGGTCAGCAAGGGCAACGACGAATAACACCCTTGTCCACGTCAGTCTGCATAGCGATTGATGTGATGGGCGGGGACCACGGTCCCCGCTGCGTTGTTCCCGCCGCCGCCGATGCCCTGCGGCGTAATCCCGATCTGCATTTGCTGCTGGTCGGTCTGCGTCAGCCCCTGCTTGACGAAGTCGAGCGCCATGCGCTGCCTGCTGATCGCGTTACCCTGCATTTCTGCACCGAAACCATTGAAGCTGATGACTCGCCCGCCAGCATGCTGCGCGGCAAGCGTGATGCGTCCATGCGCGTAGCCCTTGAGTTACTGCGCGACGGGGCGGCTGACGGCTGCCTGAGTGCCGGCAATACCGGGGCGCTGATGGTGCTGTCGAGATCGCTGCTGGGCATGCTGGAGGGTGTCGAGCGCCCGGCGATCATGGCGGCCTTGCCGGTCGCGGGCAAGCCCTGCCATGTGCTGGATCTGGGTGCGAATGTCGACTGCTCGGCGCGTCAGCTATTCGAGTTTGCCCTGATGGGCTCGGTGGCGGTGTCGGAAATGTACGGACTGCCGTCGCCGCGCATTGGCTTGCTGAATATCGGCCATGAGCTGAACAAGGGCGGACAGCAGGTGCGTGAGGTGTCCGAGTTGCTGCGCCAGTGTGCATCCCTCAACTATATCGGTCATGTTGAAGGGGACGGCTTGTTCCGTGACCAGGCCGATGTGGTGGTATGTGACGGCTTCGTGGGTAACGTGGTACTCAAGGCTAGCGAAGGGCTGGCGGTCTATTTGCAGCAGGAGATTCGTCAGGCCTTGGCCAACAGCCTGTTGCTGCGCTGTATGGCGCCACTGCTGCGCCGGGCTCTGCGCCCGGTTACCCAGCGACACGATCCGACTGCCTATAATGGTGCCAGTCTGCTCGGGTTGCCCAAGGTGGTGGTAAAGAGTCACGGCGCAGCCGGTGAACAGGCCTTTGCTGCGGCCATTGATTACACCGTGCGCGCCTGCCAGGCCGGTTTGCCGCAACGGATTGCCGGGCGTGTGGCGCAGGTCGACCGGTCACTGTGACCCGCTGCGGCTGCCGGCCATCCAAAACCGAAAGCTCGATACCAACAACATATCCGCAACGAGGAATACCGCATGTCCCAAAGCCTCGCTTTCGTCTTTCCCGGTCAGGGTTCACAGTCAATCGGCATGCTTGCCGATCTGGCCAGCGAGCATCAACTGATCGTTGATACCTTCAGCGAAGCCTCTGACGCGCTTGGCTACGACCTGTGGCAACTGGTCAGCCAGGGGTCTGAATCCGACCTGAATCGCACCGACATTACCCAGCCAGCCATTCTGGCGGCTTCGATTGCCCTGTGGCGCCTGTGGTGTGCGCAGAGCAACCTGCGTCCGGCCTGGGTGGCTGGTCACAGTCTGGGTGAGTACTCGGCGCTGGTGGCTGCCGGTGTGCTGGAGTTTGCCGACGCAGTGAAGCTGGTGCGCCGGCGCGGCGAGCTGATGCAGCAGGCGGTTCCCCAGGGAGAGGGTGGCATGGCGGCGATTCTTGGTCTTGAGGATCAGCAGATCATTGATCTGTGCGCCAGCGCTGCCGCCGGGCAAGTGGTCAGTGCGGTGAACTTCAATGCCCCCGGCCAGGTAGTGATCGCCGGTCACGCAGCTGCAGTCGAGCGCGCCATCGAGGCCTGCAAGCAGGCCGGCGCCAAGCGGGCCTTGCCGTTGCCGGTGAGCGTGCCCTCACACTGCGCACTGATGCGTCCGGCCGCCGAACAGCTGGCCGAGGATTTTGCCGCCATCCAGTGGCGTGAACCGCAATGTACTCTGGTGCAGAATGTCACTGCGCGCCCGGCGGCCAGCCTGGCCGAGTTGCGTGACAATTTGGTGCAGCAGCTGTTCAGCCCGGTACGCTGGGTTGAAACTATCGAATACCTGGCTGCCCAGGGCGTTGCCGATCTGGTCGAGTGTGGCCCGGGCAAGGTGTTGGCTGGTCTGAACAAGCGTTGCGCCAAGGCGCTGAACAATCATGTGCTGGAAACGCCAGCGGGTTTTGCCGCTGCGCGTGAACAGCTGGAGCAGGGAGACAAGGCATGAGTATCGCAGGCAAGGTAGCACTGGTAACCGGTGCCAGTCGTGGCATAGGCAAGGCGATTGCCCGCGCGCTGGCCGAGCAGGGCGTCATTGTGGTGGGCACCGCCACCACTGACGCCGGCGCAGCCGCTATTGGCGAAGCACTCAAGGCGGCGGGCTATCAGGGCACTGGTATGCAGCTGGACGTGCGTGACGGCGCTTCGGTTGCCGGTGTGCTGGATGACATTATCGCGGCATACGGAGCGCCGGAGATTCTGGTCAACAACGCCGGCATCACCAAAGATAATCTGCTGATGCGCATGAAGGATGACGAGTGGGAGGATGTGCTGAACACCAACCTCGGCTCGGTCTACCGGCTGTCCAAGGCGGTGCTGCGTGGCATGACCAAGGCGCGCTGGGGTCGTATCATCAATATCAGCTCGGTAGTCGCCGGCATGGGCAACGGTGGCCAATCCAACTATGCGGCAGCCAAGGCTGGCATGGAAGGCTTTACCCGCGCACTGGCGCGTGAGGTGGGTTCGCGCTCGATTACTGTCAACTCGGTGGCGCCCGGTTTTATCGACACCGACATGACCAAGGTGCTCAGTGACGCTCAGCGTGAGGCCATGCTGACGGGCATTCCGCTGGGTCGTTTGGGTCAGGCGGAAGAGATCGCTGCCACCGTAGCTTTTTTGGCCAGTGAGCCGGCCGGATACATCACCGGGGCGACTATTCCGGTGAATGGTGGTATGTTCATGGGCTGAATGACCGGGCAGTCAGCACCGGCAGGGTGCTGGAGCCCGTGCCTGAGCCTGTTTGTTCGATCGAAGCCCCTCGGGCTCCGGTCTGGGTGATAAGAACGCTTTTGCGCTTGAAAAACTGCGAAACGTTTCTATAAACTAGCGGCAGTCCGGCTTCTCGGAACTGCAAATAGGAGTGAGAACAAGGTATGAGTACCATCGAAGAACGCGTCAAGAAAATCGTTGCCGAGCAGCTCGGTGTCAAAGAAGAAGAAGTGACCAACAGCGCTTCTTTCGTTGATGATCTTGGCGCTGACTCCCTCGACACCGTCGAGCTGGTCATGGCTCTCGAAGAAGAGTTCGAGACCGAGATCCCGGACGAGGAAGCCGAGAAGATCACTACCGTTCAGGAAGCTATCGACTACGTCAAGAACCACCAGAAGTAATACCTGGTTCGGTAGTCGTAAAAACCGCAGCAACCGCAAGGGGCTGCGGTTTTTTGTTGCCCGATGTATGGGTGGCTACGGCGGACCGCTATCATCTGTTGCCGATCAGCTGCTTTATGCGGACAATAGCGGCACTCGAATAACGGCGGGGCGAGCCACTCTGGCCCCGGGGTTCCGACTTTGACAACAAGGAGTCTCCTGTGTCGCGCAGACGCGTGGTGGTAACCGGCCTGGGCATGCTCTCGCCATTGGGCAACAGTGTTGAGGAGAGCTGGCAGGCAGCATTGGCCGGCAAGAGCGGCATTGCTCCCATCGAACACATGGATGTCAGTGCCTACGGTACCCGCTTTGGCGGATCGGTACGCCATTTGGATATCGAGCTTTATATGCCGCCGAAAGAGGCGCGCAAGCTCGATCTGTTTATCCAGTACGGTATCGCTGCCTGTGTGCAGGCGATTCGTGACAGCGGACTGGACATTACCGATGCCAACCGCGATCGCATCGGGGTCTCGATGGGCTCCGGAATCGGCGGCCTGACCAATATCGAGAAGAATTGCGAGCTGCTGCTCAACAGTGGCCCCAGACGTATTTCGCCGTTCTTTGTGCCCGGGTCCATCATCAACATGGTATCGGGCTACCTGTCTATCCAGTACGGCTTGCAGGGCCCGAATTACGCTATCACTACCGCCTGTACCACGGGTACCCACAGCATCGGCATGGCGGCGCGCAACATTGCCTACGGCGAGGCTGATGTGATGATTGCCGGTGGCTCGGAGATGGCTACTTGCGGTCTGGGTCTGGGCGGTTTTGGTGCTGCTCGGGCACTTTCCACCCGCAACGAGGATCCGCAGGCCGCTAGTCGCCCCTGGGACCGTGACCGTGATGGCTTCGTGCTGTCTGACGGTGCCGGCGCGATGGTGCTGGAGGACTATGATCACGCCAGGGCACGCGGTGCGCATATTCATGCCGAGGTGATCGGTTTTGGCATGAGTGGTGATGCCTTCCATATGACCGCACCGCCGGAAGACGGTCGTGGCGGTGCCCAGTGCATGCGCAATGCTCTGCGGGATGCCGGTGTGACCCCTGAGCAGGTCGGTTATATCAACGCCCACGGCACCTCGACAGCCGCCGGTGATATTGCCGAGACCATGGCGGTCAAATCGGTATTCGGCGCACATGCAGGCGCCTTGGCCATCAGTTCGACCAAGTCGATGACCGGCCACCTGCTCGGTGCTGCTGGAGCGGTTGAGGCGATTTTCAGTGTGCTGGCGCTGCGCGATCAGGTCGCGCCGCCGACCATCAACCTGGATAACCCCAGTGACGGTTGCGACCTTGATTATGTAGCCCATCAGGCCCAGGCACGGTCGCTGGATGTGGTGCTGTCGAACTCCTTCGGGTTTGGCGGCACCAATGGCACACTGGTATTCCGGCGTCTGTGAGTAATACAGCCCTGGCCTGGGTCGACGGACAGGCGGCAGACAGTCTGCCGCTGACTGACCGTGGTCTGGCCTATGGTGATGGGTTGTTCGAGACCCTGCGTGTGCAGCGCGCGCAAATCCCGCTGTGGTCACTGCATTTGCAGCGTCTGCAGCGCGGGGCCGAGCGGCTGCGCCTGCCGCTGGATGTGCAACGATTGCAACAGGAGCTGCAGGGCTTTATCGCTGCCAGTGGGGCTGGCGAAGCCGTGATCAAGTTGCTAGTGACCCGTGGCAGTGGGCAACGTGGTTATGCAATCCCTGTCGATGCGCGCTGTCGGCATCTGCTGCAGCTGTCAGCCTTGCCAGACTGGCCTGCCAGTCATGCCATCGAGGGTATTGAACTGTTTCCCTGCCGAACCCGCCTGTCGCGCCAGCCACTGCTGGCCGGACTCAAGCACCTGAACCGCCTGGAACAGGTACTGGCGCGCAGTGAGTGGACCGATACCCGCTATGCCGAAGGCCTGCTGCGTGATACCCGTGGCGAAGTGATCGAGGGCACTCTGAGCAACCTGTTTGCCTTGATTGATGGCTGCTGGGTGACGCCGGATTTGCGTAATTGCGGTGTGCGCGGGGTAATGCGCGACTGGCTGATCGATTGGCTGCAGCAACAGGGTCAGGTGGTGCAGCAGCGGCCGCTGGCCCTCACACAGCTGTCGCAGGCCGACGAGCTGTTCTGTTGCAACAGCCTGTTTGGCATCTGGCCGGTGCGTGCGCTGGAGCGTCAACGCTGGCCAGTGGGGTCGCAGACGCGCCGTCTGCAAGGCGTCGCAGCACAGGTATTTATGTGAAAAAGTTAATTAAGTTCCTTTTTTTACTTGTTGTTTTTACTACGATTATTGCAGCAGGCGTTGCCCTGTGGGGCTATCAGGTGTTGCAGCAGACCCTGCATCAGCCGTTGCAGATTGAAGAGCCAGTGACCCTGGATGTGGTGCCGGGCACCAGTCCGGCCCGGCTGTTTGCCGACCTGCAGCAGCGCCAGTGGCTTGAGCGCGGGCAATTGCTGCGTCGCTATTGGCAATGGCAGACCCCCGAGGCGGTCCTGCAGGTCGGTGAATACCCGCTACAGCCTGGTGACAGCGCGCAGGATTTATTGGTTCGCCTGCAACGTGGCGAGGTGGTGCAGCGCACTGTGACGCTGGTCGAGGGCTGGACCTTTCGCCAGTTCCGCGCCGCGCTGGCGCGTGCCGAGCGGCTGGGCCAGACCCTGCCAACTGAGATGACCGATGCCGAGACAATGGCGGCACTGGGCCTGGAGGGGCATCCCGAGGGCTGGTTCTTTCCGGATACCTACCAATACAGCCTTGGCATGACTGACCGCGACATCCTGTTGCGCGCCCACAGGCGCATGCAGCAAGTGCTGGAGCAGGCCTGGGCCCAGCGTGCCGAGGACCTGCCGATCAAGTCGCCCTACGAGGCGCTGATTCTTGCCTCGATTATCGAGCGGGAAACCGGCGTGCCGCATGAGCGCGGCGAAATAGCCGGGGTATTCAGCCGGCGACTGAAGATCGGCATGCGCCTGCAGACCGATCCGACGGTCATCTATGGCATGGGTGACAGCTATCAGGGGCGCATCCGCCGCGCCGACCTGCGTCAGCCAACACCCTATAACACCTATGTGATCGACGGGCTGCCGCCCACGCCGATAGCCATGCCGGGCCGCGAAGCGATTGAGGCGGCGGTCAGTCCCGAGCCTGGCAGCAGTCTGTATTTCGTTGCCCGCGGTGATGGCAGCCATACTTTTTCCGACAACCTGCGCGACCACAATCGGGCCGTGCGCAAGTACCAGATCGAGCAGCGGGCGGAAAATTATCGCTCCAGCCCGCCGCCGACGCCCAGGGAGAATGCCCGGTGAGTGGACTGTTCATCTGTTTTGAGGGACCAGAAGGCGCCGGCAAGTCGACCAACTTGCAGTATCTGGCGGCGGCGCTGCGCAGTGCCGGCTGTGAACCGCTGCTGACCCGCGAGCCGGGGGGCACGCCAGTCGCCGAGGAAATCCGCGAGTTGCTGCTGCGCCAGCACAGCGAGCCGATGGCCAGCGATACCGAATTGCTGCTGATGTTTGCCGCCCGCGCCCAGCATGTGCACCGGCTGATCCGTCCGGCACTGGCGCGTGGGCAGGTAGTGATCAGTGACCGCTTTACCGATGCCACCTATGCCTATCAGGGCGGTGGGCGCGGTATTGACCTGCAGCGCATTGCCGACCTGGAAACCTGGGTGCAGGGCAGTCTGCGGCCGGATTTGGTGCTGCTGTTTGATGTGCCGGTGGACGTTGGGCTGGCGCGCGCGCGCGCGCGCAGCACACCGGACCGATTTGAGCAGGAGCAGGAAACCTTCTTCCGGGCGGTACGTGACTGCTATCTGCAGCGCGCGGCCGCCGACCCGCAGCGTTACCGGGTGATTGATGCCAGTGGCGACCTGCAGCAGGTACAGCAGGCGCTGGCTCCCGTGGTGGCGGAGATTCTGGAGCGCTGGCATGCATGAGCCGGCGCTGCTGCCCTGGCATGCCGATGCCTGGGGCCAGCTGGTGGGCATGTCCAACCTGCCGCATGCTTTTTTACTGGTTGGTCCTGCCGGTATCGGCAAGCGTGCCTTCGCCGCCCGTCTGGCAGCCTGGTTGTTGTGCCTTCAGCCGCGTGACGGTCAGGCCTGTGGCAGTTGTCGCAGCTGTCTGTTGCGCGAAGCCGGCAGCCATCCTGATCTGTTTCAGGTTGGCCCAGAGGAGGAGGGCAAGCAGATTCGCATCGAGCGCATCCGCAACCTGATCGATTTTATCAACCAGACCGCACAGCAGGGCGGGCGCAAGGTGGTATTGCTGGATCCGGCCGATGCGATGAACCAGAACGCTTCCAATGCCCTGCTGAAAACCCTTGAGGAACCGGCGCAGGACACCTTTTTGTTGCTGGTTAGTGACCAGCCAGGTCTGTTGCTGCCTACAGTGCGTAGTCGCTGTCGGCATCTGTCATTGTCGGGGCCCGATGCCACCAGTGCCCTTGACTGGCTGCGTGAGAGTTTGTCGGGGCTGCCAGACGATCAGCTGGCGCTGCTACTGGCATTGGCCGGTGGTGCGCCGCTGCGTGCCCTGCAGCTGCATGAGCAGGCGGTGCTCGAACACCTGGAGCGCGTAGTCACCGGCATCAAGCAATTGCTCAAGGATCAGGTGTCTGTGTCGGTATTGGCTGACCGGCTGAAGTCTGTGCCGCTGCTGTTGCTGGTCGACTGGTTGCACGACTGGACGCTGACCCTGCAGAAACTGAAACTGGGGCTGCCTGCCGAGTGTGCAGTCGCCGACATGCAGCCTGTTCTTGGCTACATGGCGCGTCACGCAGCGGCTGCAGAACTGCAAGCGTGGCAAGATTGGCTGTTGCAGCATCGCCGCATGCTGTTGACCAAGGCCAATCTGAACCAGACGCTATTGCTGGAAAGCCTGTGGCTGCACTGGAAACGATTGGGTAAAAGGCGTTAATCTGCACGCGCAGGCAACAACAAGGAACACAGGCCATGAGCAATGCGATGCCGGGACCGCGCAGCGGTATCCTGTCACTCACCATCAAGGACAAGTCGGTGCTGTATGCCGCCTATATGCCGTTCGTCAAGCATGGCGGATTATTCATTCCGACCAACAAGAGCTACCGGCTTGGCGATGAAGTGTTCATGCTGCTCAATCTGATGGAAGAACCCGAGAAGATTCCAGTGGCCGGCAAGGTTATCTGGATTACCCCCAAGGGTGCCCAGGGTAATCGTGCTGCCGGTATCGGTGTACAGTTCAGCGATCAGGACAATACGGCACGCAGCAAGATTGAAACCTATCTGGCCGGTGCTCTGAAGTCGGATCGCCCAACCCATACCATGTAATATTTCGCCCCGGCAGCGCCGCACTGACCGAGGCGGCATTGCCCGCGAGAGACCATGCTCACCGACTCCCACTGCCACCTTGACCGACTCGACCTGGGCGCCCATGGCGGCTCGCTGGATGCTGCCCTGGATGCTGCCCGCAGCCGTGGCGTGTCGCGCTTCCTGTGTATTGGCGTGGATACCGCGAATGCCAGCGAGGTCAAGGCGCTGGCCGAGCGCTATGCCGATGTCTGGTGCAGTGTCGGCATTCATCCGCTGGACCTGACCCGAGAGCAGGCGCCTGACGCCAATTGGCTGAAGAGCCAGCTGGCACATCCGCGGGTGGTCGGTATCGGTGAAACCGGGCTTGACTACTACTACCAGCCGGAAATGGCAGAGCAACAGCGTGCCTCCTTCGCCATGCACCTGCAGGTGGCTGCCGAGACGGGTTTGCCGGTGATCATCCATACCCGTGATGCCAGGGAAGATACCCTGAGCATGCTGCGCGAGGCCGATCTGCCCCAGGCAGGGGTGTTGCATTGCTTCACCGAGGACTGGGACATGGCCCGTAGGGCGCTGGATATGGGCTACTACATCTCGCTGTCGGGTATTGTCACCTTTCGCAATGCAGATGCCCTGCGCGAGGTGGCGCGCCAGGTTCCCGCTGATCGCCTGCTGGTGGAAACCGATGCGCCCTACCTGGCCCCTGTGCCGCATCGCGGCAAGCCCAACGAACCGGCCTTTGTGGTTGAAGTGGCGCGATTTCTGGCCGAGCTGCGAGGAGTCGAGCCCGAACAACTGGCCAGTGAAACCAGTCAAAACTTTCTGCGTCTGTTTCCTCGTGCCGCAGCCTGAGTACGGGTACCCCGTCAGGATGACCGACGCACGGCCGTGTGTTTGCTAGAATCTGACAGCCGCATCTTCGGGATGCGGCTGTCAGATCAATCAATCAGGAAATCCAATTGCATGAATACAGCGTCCAGTGCGCGCATAGGCGTAGTCACCGTCAGCGACAGAGCCAGTGCCGGCGTCTACGAGGACATCTCAGGGCAAAGTATCATTGCCACCCTGAAGGATTACCTGAGTAGCGAATGGGAAGCGGTTTACCGGGTGATCCCTGACGAGCGCGAGCAGATCGAGCAAACCCTGCGCGAGCTGGCTGACCAGGATGGCTGCTGCCTGATTGTTACCACCGGAGGTACCGGTCCGGCCGAGCGTGATGTCACCCCGGAGGCCACCGAAGCTGTCTGCGATCGCATGATGCCGGGCTTTGGCGAGCTGATGCGCAGTGAGTCCCTGAAGTACGTACCCACGGCCATTCTGTCGCGGCAGACCGCCGGACTGCGCAAAAAATGCCTGATTATCAACCTGCCGGGCAAACCTAAAGCCATTCGTCAGTGTCTGGATGCTGTCTTTCCTGCTGTACCTTATTGTATAGATCTGATGGACGGCCCTTACCTTGAATGCAATCCGGACGTGATTCAGCCCTTCAGGCCGAAAACCTGAGCCGGGGCCGATGATCTTTCTCGCCAGCCTGTTGCTCAGCCTGTGCATACTGCCAATGGCGGTATGGGGAGGCTTTGCCCTTGGTCATCGGCTACCCATGCCTCAGGCACCGCGTATGCTGGCTGCACTGTTGTGGATGCTGTTTCATGGCGTGTTGCTGGAGCGTCTTTGGGGGGGGTATTGGTTCGCGGCTTTACTGTTATGGCTCCCGGCGGTGCTGGTCTTGATGCTGTGGTGGCGCAGCATTCGCCCGCTGGGCAATCTGGACTGGGCCGACGAGTTGCAGCATATAAGCACCGGCGAGATCGACGGAGATCGCCTGCAGATCCACAATCTGCGCAACTTCGATTGGCACACCGAGCAGGACTACGAGGTGCGCTGGGAAAGTCGCGAGTACGATCTAAGTCAACTGGTCGGCGTGGATATGCTGTTGTCACGCTGGGGGCGACCTGGCATCGCTCATGTGCTTGTGTCTTTCGGTTTTACCGATGGTCGGCATTTGGCATTTACCGTCGAAGTGCGCCGCCAGCGAGGGGAGAAATTCTCCGAGATAGGCGGCTTCTTCAAACAGTTTGAATTGTGCATTCTCGCCTGTGACGAGCGTGATGCGGTGCGCCTGCGTACCAACGTTCGCGGCGAGGACGTCAGCCTTTATCGTGTCAGGCTTAAACCGCCGGCTTGCAGGCAATTGCTGATGGCCTTTATTGAGGCCGGTAACCAGTTGGATCGCCAGCCGCGCTTCTACAATACAGTCACGGCCAATTGCACCACGCTGGTGTTCAACATGATGCGCAGGATTTTTCCCCGTCTGCCGCTGGATTTTCGGTTGTTGCTTACAGGTCACCTGCCTTCGTATGTCGAGTCGGTTGGTGGCCTGATACCCGGTTACAGCCTTGACAGTCTCAACCGCCTTGGCCAGATAACCGCACGGGCCCACAAGGCAGATCGTGACCCTCAATTTTCCCGCTACATCCGTGAAGGGGTGCCCGGCTGGGATTGATGTCTGCCTAACCCTCACGGGTGATGAAAGTGTGACTCATTTCACAGTCAAATGGTCTATGCATTGAAAGCAGCAAGGCTGGCTACACACTGCCTCCCTATTTGTTGCCGGCAAGCCGGTGGCTGTCACGGTATCGACAGTCAGCATTCCGTTTGCGACTTTTCAGAGGGTAAACCCATGGGCAATAGCCAATACGCACGACATTTCAGCGACCAGGGCTTCTGGAACACCCTGAGCCGTTACGCAGGCAAGGCTGGAAGGGAAGTGGTGGAAAAGGCCCTGTGGCTGTTCTACGCTGCACGTGATCCGCGCACACCCGTCTGGGCACGTAATACCATTTACGGTGCCCTTGGTTATTTCATTCTGCCGCTGGATGCGGTGCCGGATATGTTGCCCATTGTTGGCTACAGTGATGATCTGGCGGTGATGGCGGCCGCACTGCTGGCGGTTTCCCGTTACATTGACGAACCGGTTCGTCAGCGCGCACGCACCACTGTTGGCAACTGGTTCGGTTAATTCAGACCTGCAGGGCAAAAAGCTGCGGTGCCGGTGTACGATTGGATTGACTGATGTCAGAATGATGGTTTTTCTCGGTGCGCCTGATATCGCATCAGACTTGAGCCAATCAACTCTGCGGAGTGCTGATGACCGACAGTCTCGACAAGGTGCTCTCGAGTGCCATGGCTCAGGCTTTTGTGCCTATGCTGGTGACCGATGCGGAGCTTTCTGCCGGCGGTCCCCACATAGTGTTTGTCAATCAGGCTTTCTGTGCCATGACCGGCTACAGCCAAAATGAACTGCTGGGGCAATCCCCGCGAGTGCTGCAGGGGGCTGATACTGATCCGCAGGTGCTTGAGCGTCTGCGTGGTTGTTTGCATCAAGGTGAGTACTTTCAGGGTACAGCAATCAACTATCGCAAGGATGGCAGCCCCTATTGGGTCGAGTGGAATATTTCGCCGGTACGTGATCAGCAGGGCAGGATCAGTCATTACGTATCGGTGCAGCAGGATATCAGTTCGCGCATACGCGCCGAGCGTGAGCGGGACCTGATGACGGCTGCACTGAATGCTACCGGCGCCTCGGTGATGATTACCGACGCCCAAGGGCTTATCAAACTGGTCAACCGGGCCTTTACCCGACTGACTGGCTACTTCCCTGATGAACTCATTGGCCAGACACCCGCACTGCTGAAATCCGGGCTGCACCCGCCGCGTTTTTATGCTGGGCTCTGGCAGGCGCTGATGCGCGGCGAGCCCTTTTCCGCGACCTTTGTCAACCGGCGACGGGACGGCAGCCTCTATCACGCGTCGCAAAGCATAGCGCCTATCACTAACGAGCAGGGATGTATTACCCACTTCGTCAGCATCTGCAAGGATGTCAGCGATATGGTACGGCGTGAACACCGTTTGCGTGAACAAGCCAACAGTGACCGTTTGACCGGATTGAGCAACCGGCATGCGGGTGAAGAGGCTTTGCATGCACTCTGGCAACAGGCGCAGTTAGAGAACGGTGAGACTTTTTCATTGATACTGGCAGATATCGACCACTTCAAATTACTGAATGACACCCATGGCCACCTGACTGGTGACCGCGTATTGCGTGCAGTTGCCCGCTGCCTGGCGGAGCATTCACGCAACGATGATATGGCGGTACGCTGGGGTGGTGAGGAGTTTCTGCTGCTGTTACCGGGCAGTGACCTGCATGCTGCACTGGCTTCGGCTGAGCGGCTGCGTATGGCTTGTCACCAGGTTGAAGATGAGCAGGCTGGTCATCCCAGTCTGTCGTTTGGTGTTGCCGAGGTGAGCGCGGGTGAAAGCATCGAGCAATTGATCGCGCGGGCCGATATGGCGCTATACAGCGCCAAGCAGTCCGGGCGCAATCAGGTGCGCGCGGCGGTGCAGGGGCTGGAGGACTGAGTCCCGACCGAAGCCCTGCGTGTAGCTGGCTTCCTAATACCTTGGTCGCATGCCGCGTTTTTTCGACAGATTGGGTGTTTTCTTTTTTTTGACTTAAATCAGTTGGTTGGAGCATTTTTAGTGCTTTTGAACGGCGCTCCCCTCTGCCTGTCCCTACCAAAGTCGTAATCCCCCAGTGACAACCCCGGTGCTACCGTGACTCTGCGATAACTACAACAAGCGGAGATGGTTATGTCACTTTCAAAAGAAGACGCTGCCCGCGGCTACTGGAGAGAAAACCTGAGATTCATGCTGATCCTTCTGGTCGTATGGTTCTCGGTGTCCTTCGGTGCCGGTGTTCTGTTCGTCGATGCCCTCGACAACATTCGGTTCTTCGGTTTCCCGTTGGGCTTCTGGTTTGCTCAGCAGGGCTCGATCTACACCTTCGTGGTGCTCATCTTCGTCTATGTGTGGAAGATGAACAGGCTCGATCGCAAATACGACTTCCACGAAGAATAAGGCGCGAGGAGCACTGCAATGGAAACCCAAACCCTGATCTATCTGTTTGTCGGCGCGACCTTCGCGCTGTACATCGGCATCGCCATCTGGTCGCGTGCCGGCAGTACCAGTGAGTACTACGTGGCCAGCAAGGGCGTTCACCCGATTGCCAATGGCATGGCCACTGGCGCCGACTGGATGTCGGCTGCATCCTTCATTTCCATGGCCGGTATCATTTCCTTTATCGGCCGGGACGGTGGTTACTACCTGATGGGCTGGACTGGCGGCTATGTACTGCTGGCCATGTGTCTGGCACCTTACCTGCGCAAGTTCGGCAAGTTCACCGTGCCGGAGTTCGTTGGTGAACGCTATTACTCGCAGACTGCGCGGGTGGTGGCAGTGATCTGTGTGATCTTCATTTCCTTCACCTACGTGGCAGGGCAGATGCGCGGCGTTGGCATCGTGTTCTCGCGTTACCTGGAAGTGGACATCAATACCGGCGTAGTGATCGGTA
This sequence comes from Halopseudomonas yangmingensis, assembly GCF_900114825.1. GTDB lineage: Bacteria > Pseudomonadota > Gammaproteobacteria > Pseudomonadales > Pseudomonadaceae > Halopseudomonas > Halopseudomonas yangmingensis. Next base: position 141,830 of record NZ_FOUI01000004.1, read on the forward strand.
TGGCCATCGTGTTCTTCTACGCCGTGCTGGGCGGCATGAAGGGCATCACCTACACCCAGGTGGCGCAGTATTGCGTGATGATCTTTGCCTACATGGTACCGGCCATCTACATTTCGCTGCTGATCACCGGCAACCCGATCCCGCAGCTGGGCTTTGGCTCAACCGATCCGGCCACCGGCCTGTCGGTACTGGAAAAGCTGGATGGCCTGGGCGCCGAACTGGGTTTTGCCCAGTACACCGATGGCAGCAAATCGACGATTGACGTGTTCTTTATCACCATGGCGCTGATGGTCGGTACCGCTGGTCTGCCGCACGTGATTGTACGCTTCTTCACCACCCCGACCGTGCGTGATGCGCGCAAGTCGGCCGGCTATGCACTGCTGTTTATCGCCATCCTCTACACCACTGCACCGGCTGTGGCTGCCTTTGCCCGTACCAACCTGCTGACCAGCATTCCCAATGTGTCGTTCAGTGAAGTGCCGGACTGGTTCAAGACCTGGGAAACCGCTGGTCTGGTGGCCTGGCAGGACAAGAATGGTGACGGCGTGATCCAGTACGCCCCGGGCGCACCCTTTGCCGGTGCCCCGAAATTCGCTGCCGAGCAGGGCGAGCATGGCGAGCGGGTAGTCACCAATGCTCCGACTGCCAATGCCAACGAGCTGTATGTGGATCGCGACATTATCGTGCTGGCCAACCCGGAAATCGCCAATCTGCCGGGCTGGGTGGTGGCATTGATTGCTGCCGGTGGTCTGGCGGCAGCACTGTCGACCGCGGCTGGCCTGTTGCTGGTAATTTCCACCTCGGTATCGCATGACCTGTTGAAGAGCAATATCGCGCCGAATATCAGCGAGAAACAGGAGTTGCTGGCGGCGCGACTGGCAGCGGGGGTAGCCATCGTGATTGCCGGCATCTTCGGCATCTATCCGCCGGCCTTCGTGGCGCAGGTGGTGGCCTTTGCCTTCGGTCTGGCAGCCGCCTCGTTCTTCCCGGTGATCGTGCTTGGCATCTTCTCCAAGCGCATGAACAAGGAAGGCGCGATTGCCGGCATGCTGGTCGGTCTGATCTTCACCTTCAGCTACATTGTGTTCTTCAAGTTCATCAGCCCCGAGCTGGATAATGCGGAACACTGGTGGTTCGGTGTCTCGCCGGAAGGCATCGGCACCCTCGGCATGATTTTCAACTTCATGGCGGCGATTCTGGTGTCCACCGTAACCAAGGCCCCGCCGGTGCATATCCAGCACCTGATTGAGGACATTCGTGTCCCGCGCGGAGCCGGCGCCGCTGTCGCCCACTAAGCGGCGGTCGCTGACAACCAACAACCCCGGCATTTGCCGGGGTTGTTGCGTTTGGACAACTGCAGATCCATGCCTGCGGAGACGATTAACCTGCCTCTCTCTCGTCATTCCTGCGCAAGCGTGAATCTATGCGATTACGTCATTCCTGTGCAGATCTGAATCCAGCCGGTCACGTCATTCCCGCGAAGGCGGGAATTCAGGGAGTGACGGGGCTGCACTGGATCCCCGCCTGCGCGGGGATGACGGGTGTGAATGGTGGCGGCGTCGGCGCTTGAGCCGGACTTTTACCCGCGGGGATGGCGGTTCCTCACAGGTATCTGCACTTTGCCTGCGATATGGATACCAGGCCTGAGAGGCTGAACGCTGCTTCTTACTGGTAATTCCCGCGCAGGCATGCACCCGTGCGATTACGTCATTCCTGCCCAGACATGCGCCCAGCCGGTCACGTCATTCCCGCCTGCGCGGGAATGACGGGTTTGTATGGTTGGCGGCATCAGTGCTTGAACTGAACTTTTGCCCGCGGGGATGGTGGTTGGCATGTCCTTTGGAATTATCGGCAAATATCTGCCCACAGGTCGCGCCAGTCCGGATTATGTTGCTCAATCAGCCGAAGCTTCCATTGCCGATTCCATTTCTTGATAGCCTTTTCGCGCTGGATTGCCGTTTCCATGTTTGTGTGGGGTTCAAACCACACCAGCATTTTCAGATCGTAGCGGCTGCTGAAGCCCTCGATGATGCCCTCCCGATGCTGCCAGACCCGTTGCGGCAGATTCGAGGTGACCCCGGTGTAGAGGGTACCGTTGCGCCTGTTGCTGATGATATATACGCAGGGCTGTTTCATTGGGCTGGTTTGGTTGAGGCTGAAGACTGGCTATAGGCTGGATTGGGCAGGCGGGGCAGAGTTGTTCTGGTTTCTGTGACGTCGTACGCATTTCTGCGCAGGTCTGAATCCATACATTCACGTCATTCCCGCGAAGGCGGGAATCCAGGGAGTGACGGGGCTGCACTGGATCCCCGCCTTCGCGGGGATGACGGTGGTGCGGTCGGCGAGTCGATGGGTTTACTTCGTGGATCCCTGTCTGCGCGGGAATGACGGGCATAAAAAGCCGCCATGTGGCGGGGGCTGGTGGATTCCCGTCTGTGCGGGGATGACCGGGTGTTTCTGGATTAGGCTGTGGGGATTCGGAGGCTGCTTAGGTCAGGGCTTCCGGGTAGCCTGGGTCGGGTGTGGCAAGCAGCGGCGTGGCCTGCTGCTGCAGTCCGTCGGCATCTGCCCAGAGTGCCCAGGCCTGCTTGTCCCAGTCGCCGAGAACCCAGCGTTCGGCGGGTTGGCCGTCGATCACCAGCGGGTGCCGGGCAGGGCGGTGGGTGTGGCCGTGGATCAGGCGCTTGACCTTGAATTTACGCATCATCTCGACCACCTTGCCGGGGTTGGCGTCGGTGATCTCGCTGGATTTCAGCCGGGTACGCTGGCTGCTTTCAGCGCGCAGCTTGCGACCGATGTTTTCCCGGGTGCGACGTGGCAGGTTGCGCAGGATCAGCCGGCTCAGCGGGTTGCGCAGCAGGCGGCGCATGCGCATGTAGTCGAGGTCATCAATGCACAGGCTGTCGCCGTGCATCAGCAGCGTCGGCTCGCCGTTCAGCCTGATCACGCAGGGATCGGGCAGCAGCTGGCAGCGCGCCTCGCGGCAAAAGCGCCGACCCAGCAGAAAGTCGCGGTTGCCATGCATGACAAAGGTCTTGCCACCGCGTTCGGCGCGGGCGGCGAGGGCAGCGATCACCTGTTGCGAGAGGCCGTCGGTGGCATCGTCACCCAGCCACACCTCGAAGAAATCGCCCAGGATATACAGGTGTTCGGCGCTGTCCGCCGGGCCTTCGAGCAGCTGCAAAAACGCCCGGGTAATATCCGGGCGTTGCTGTTCCAGGTGCAGGTCCGAAATGAACAGACTGCGCATCGGCGGCTTACTCGACCAGTTCGGCGCGCTCGATGATCACGTCGTCCGCCGGGACGTCCTGGTGGCCGGCGCGCATGGTGGTTTTCACGCCCTTGATCTTCTCGACCACGTCCATGCCGTCAGTGACCTGACCGAATACCGCGTAACCCCAGCCCTGCACGGTCGGTGCACTGTGGTTGAGGAAGTCATTGTCGGCGACGTTGATAAAGAACTGCGCGCTGGCCGAATGCGGCTCCATGGTACGAGCCATGGCGATGGTGCCGACCTTGTTCGACAGGCCGTTGTTGGCCTCGTTCTCGATCGAATCACGGGTGCTCTTCTGCTGCATGCCCGGCTCGAAACCGCCGCCCTGGATCATGAAGTTGCTGATCACCCGGTGGAAGATGGTGTTGTCGTAGTGGCCGTCACGGACGTACTGCTTGAAGTTCTCGACCGTCTTGGGCGCCTTGTCGGCGAACAGTTCCAGGGTAATGACGCCGAAGTTGGTGTGCAGCTTGACCATGTGGGGGTGTCCTCGATTGCTTCGCGAATAAATCGTCAGAGAGCCGCCGGGTGCATTCAGACCCCCGGCGGATTGCGCTATGATAAGCGCTTTTGGCCGCACTGGCCTAGACACAATCGGCGCGCCGCCCGTGCCCGCCCCTGTACAGAGTCGCATGCCCCATGAGCAAACCGGAAAGCACCACGCCCGCCCACTTCCTGCGCCAGATCGTGCAGGCCGACCTGGATGCCGGCAAGCACGCCCGTATCGTCACCCGTTTCCCGCCGGAGCCGAATGGCTACCTGCACATCGGGCATGCCAAGTCGATCTGTCTGAACTTCGGCCTTGCTGGGGAGTTTGGCGGTGACTGTCACCTGCGCTTTGACGACACCAACCCGACCAAGGAAGAGCAGGAATATATCGACGCGATCAAGCAGGACGTCGAGTGGCTGGGCTTTGAGTGGAGTGGTGCGGTGCGCCATGCCTCCGACTATTTCGAGCAGCTGCATGCCTGGGCCATCGAGCTGATCAAGGCCGGCAAGGCCTATGTCTGCGAGCTGACCCCGGAGCAGGCCCGCGAATACCGTGGCAGCCTGACCGAGCCGGGCAAGAACAGCCCGTTCCGCGAGCGCAGCGTTGAGGACAACCTCGACCAGTTTGCGCGGATGACCTCCGGCGAATTTGCCGATGGCGCCAAGGTGCTGCGCGCCAAGATCGACATGGCCGCGCCAAACATCAACCTGCGCGACCCGATCATCTACCGCATTCGCCATGCCCATCACCACCAGACCGGTGACACGTGGTGTGTGTACCCCAGCTATGACTTCACCCACGGCCAGTCGGACGCCATCGAGGGCATCACCCACTCGATCTGTACCCTGGAGTTCGAGGATCACCGGCCGCTGTATGAATGGTTCCTCGACAACCTGCCGGTGCCCTGCAAGCCGCGCCAGTACGAGTTTGCCCGGCTCAACCTGAACTACACGGTGACCAGCAAGCGCAAGCTCAAGCAACTGGTCGACGAAGGCCATGTGGACGGCTGGGATGACCCGCGCATGTCGACCATCAGCGCCTTCCGCCGGCGTGGCTATACCCCGGCCGCGATTCGCGAGTTCTGCGAGCGCATCGGCGTGACCCGCTCGGATGGCGTGGTGGATATGGGTGTGCTGGAGTTCTGCATCCGTGATGATCTGGATGCCAATGCGCCGCGCGCCATGTGCGTACTGCGCCCGCTGAAGGTGGTGATCAGCAACTACCCCGAAGGCCAGGTGGAAAACCTCGAATTGCCGCGCCATCCCAAGCAGGACATGGGCGTGCGCGTGCTGCCGTTCAGCCGCGAGATCTACATTGACCGTGACGACTTCATGATCGATCCGCCGAAGGGCTACAAGCGCCTGGAACCGGGCGGCGAAGTGCGCCTGCGTGGCAGCTATGTGATCCGTGCCGACGAGGCGATCACCGACGCCGACGGCAACATTGTCGAGCTGCGCTGCAGCTATGACCCGGACACCCTGGGCAAGAACCCCGAGGGCCGCAAGGTCAAGGGCGTGATCCACTGGGTGCCGGGTGCCGACAGCGTGGAATGCGAAGTACGCCTGTACGACCGTCTGTTCAAGACCGCCAACCCGGACAAGGGCGAAGAGGGCGGCAGCTTCCTCGACAACATCAACCCGGAATCGCTGGTGGTGCTGAGCGGTTGCCGCGCCGAGCCGTCGCTGGCCCAGGCCAGTCTGGACGAGCGCTTCCAGTTCGAGCGCGAAGGCTACTTCTGCCTGGACAGCAAGGACTCCAGCGCCGCGCGTCCGGTATTCAACCGCACCGTCACCCTGCGTGACTCCTGGGGGGGCTGATGGCACTGTCGATCTACAACACCCTGAGCAAGCAGAAGGCGCCGTTGCAGCCGCTGGAAGACAACCATGTGCGCATGTACGTGTGCGGCATGACCGTCTACGACTTCTGCCACATCGGCCATGCGCGGGTGATGGTGGCCTTCGACGTGGTGGCGCGCTGGCTGCGCCACAGTGGCTACCGGCTGACCTATATCCGCAATATCACCGACATTGACGACAAGATCATCAAGCGCGCCAACGAGAATGGCGAGAGCTTCCAGGCGCTGACCGGGCGCATGATCGACGCCATGCACGAGGACGAGCGCCGGTTGGCGGTACTGCCGCCGGATCAGGAACCGCGCGCCAGCGAGCATATCGCCGGCATGCACGCAATGATCCAGACGCTGATCGACAAGGGCTACGCCTACGCACCGGGCAACGGTGACGTGTATTACCGGGTCGGCAAGTTCGAGGGCTACGGCAAGCTGTCGCGGCGCAGGATCGAAGACCTGAAGATTGGCGCACGCATCGAGGTCGACGAGGCCAAGGAAGACCCGCTGGACTTCGTCCTGTGGAAGGGCGTGAAGCCCGGCGAGCCGAGCTGGGCCTCACCCTGGGGTGACGGTCGTCCCGGCTGGCATATCGAATGCTCGGTGATGTCCACCTGCTGCCTCGGCGACACCTTTGATATCCACGGCGGCGGCCCGGATCTGGTGTTCCCGCACCATGAAAACGAGATCGCCCAGAGCGAGGCGGCCACCGGCAAGCCCTACGCCATGGCCTGGATGCACGCCGGCGCGGTGCGCGTGGATGGCGAGAAAATGTCCAAGAGCCTGGGCAACTTCTTCACCATTCGCGAGGTGCTGGAGAAGTATCACCCGGAGGTGGTGCGCTACCTGCTGGTGTCCAGTCACTACCGCAGCGCGATCAACTATTCCGAGGACAACCTCAAGGAATCCAAGGCAGCGCTGGAGCGTTTTTACAACGCACTCAAAGGGTTGCCGGAGGTTGCTGCAGCCGGCGGTGAGGAGTTTGTTGCGCGTTTTGGCGCGGCGATGGACGACGACTTCAATACCCCGGAAGCCTGCGCAGTGCTGTTCGACATGGCCCGCGAGGTCAACCGGCTGAAGGACAGCGACATCCAGGCAGCGGCTGCCCTGGCGGCGCGCCTGCGCGAGCTGGCCGGGCTGCTCGGCGTGCTGCAACTGGATGCCGAGGCGTTTTTGCAGGCCGGCGCCGCCGGCAAGGTCGATGCCGCTGAAGTCGAGGCGCTGATTCAGGCGCGCCTGCAGGCCCGTGCCGAGAAGAACTGGGGCGAATCCGACCGCATCCGCGACCAGCTGACCGCCATGGGCGTGGTGCTGGAGGATGGCAAGGGTGGCACCAGCTGGCGGCTGGCCGACTGACATGCCACATTCGATCTCCGATGTGCGCGGCCGGGTCGCGCTGATAACCGGGGCCGGCAGCGCCGAGGGTATCGGCTTTGCCACCGCGCGCCTGCTGTATCTGGCCGGCGCCAGCGTGGTGCTGACCTCGACCACCAACCGCATCTTCGAGCGCCAGCGCGAGCTGGACCCCGAGGGCGTGCGGTGCATGGCGCACGTCGCCGACCTGACCCACCCGGAGCAGGTCGCCGAGCTGGTTGAGGCGGTAATCCAGCGCTATGGTCGCATCGACATACTGGTGAACAACGCCGGCATGAGCCAGACCGGCCAGGAAACCCCGCCGGCGCAGTTGTTCCACCAGATTCCCTTTGCCCAGTGGCAGCGCGATATCGACCTCAACCTGAATACCTGCGTGCACGTCAGCCAGGCGGTGTTGCCACATATGCTGGCTGCCGGCTTCGGGCGGGTGGTGAATATCGCCTCGGTCACCGGGCCGCTGGTGACCTTCCCCGGCACCGCCGCCTACAGCGCCGCGAAATCGGCGATGGTCGGCCTGACCCGGGCGATTGCCCATGAGGTGGCCGGGCAGGGGATTACCGTAAACGCCGTAGCCCCCGGCTGGATTGCCACCCGCTCCAGCGCCCCGGAGGAACTGGAAGCCGCCCGCCAGACCCCGGTCGGCCGCCCCGGCACCCCCGAGGAAATCGCCCGCGTCGCGCTGTTCCTCGCCAGCCCCGGCTGCAGCTACCTGACCGGCCAGATGCTGGTCGCCGACGGCGGCAACAGCCTGCAGGAAATCAAGGGCTGACCGGTCCGCTTTAACCAGCGCCACAACTGTTCTAGGATGCACGGGCTACCAATAATAAATGCCATCAGGCAAACGAGGCCCGTCATGCAGTCGCTCACCCCGGACAACCTCGACATCCGCCCGCGCCGGCTGGATGTCGCCACACCCGACCCGCTGCCGCGCTGGTGGCTGGGCAATGACCCGTTTCGCAGCCACTTCTTCAACGCCATGTCGGTGCTGTTCCCGGATGGCGAGCAGTTCTTTATCGACTCGGTGCGCCACTACCGCGAGCAAGTCAAGGATCCCGAACTGCAGCAGCAGATCCGTGGCTTTATCGGTCAGGAAGCCCACCACAGTCGCGAACATATCGACTACAACAACCGGCTGCGCGACCTCGGCTATGACATCGATGCGCTGGAACGCCCGGTAAAACAGCGCATCCGCTTCGTTAACAAAAAATTCCCGCCCGAGCGCCGGCTGGCGGCTACCGTGGCGATGGAGCATTTCACCGCGATCATGGCCGATGCCGTGCTGCGTGACCCGCAGTGGCTGGCCGATGCCACCCCGGAAATGCGCCGCCTGTGGCGCTGGCATGCGCTGGAGGAAACCGAGCACAAGGCGGTGGCCTTTGATGTATTCATGCAGGTGTGTGGCGACCGCAAGATGCTGCGCAAGGCCATGCGCCTGTCCACCTGGTTCTTCCTCAAGGACGTCACCCGCGGCACCCTGCACATGCTGCGCCGCGACGGTCAGCTGAGTTTTGCGGTGTGGTGGGGTGGCATGCGCTGGCTGTGGGGACGGGGCGGCTTCTTTCGCCAGTTGTTCGGCGCTTATCGCGACTTTTTCCGCGAGGATTTCCACCCATGGCAGCACGACAACCGCGTGCTGATGCAGCAGGTGGCCGACGAATACAGCACCACGCTGGTGCGTTGAGGGCATTGACCAGCCTTTGACGCCGTTTCGCCGACTGCCATGCCTGGGCTATGCTTGTGCTCACAACAACAAGCACGCTGCGAGGCATGTCCATGGCTGTCCACCTGTTCGTCCCCCGCGAGACCCGGCTGCACGAGAAACGTGTGGCGCTGGTGCCCGCCGTCGTCGCCAAGCTGGAGAAGCTCGGCATCCACTGTACCCTGCAACCCGGCGCCGGCGAGCATGCGCGCATTCCCGACAGCCTGTACCAGCAGGCCGGGGTGCAGATCGGCCTGGCCGACTCGGAACGGACCCGGCTGTTCTTCCGCGTACAGCCGCCGAGCCTGGAAGACATCGAACAGATCCCCGCCGGCAGCGTGCTCTGCTGCTTTGTCTATGCCCATCGCGAACCGGCCATTGTGCGCGCCCTGCGTGACCGGCAGATCACCTGTCTGGCGATGGAGCTGGTACCACGCATCACCCGTGCCCAGGCGATGGATGCACTGTCGTCGCAGGCCGCGCTGGCCGGTTACTACGCAGCGCTGTTGGCCGCCACCAGCCTCAACCGCATCCTGCCGATGATGACCACGGCGGTCGGCTCGCTGCGCCCGGCACGCATTCTGGTGATGGGCGCCGGGGTGGCCGGCTTGCAGGCACTGGCCACCGCCCGCCGGCTCGGCGCCATGACCGAGGGCTACGACGTGCGCCCGGAGGTGAAGGAGCAGGTGGAATCGGTTGGCGCCAAATTTGTCGATACCGGCGTCAGCGCCAGTGGTCTGGGTGGCTACGCCCGCGAACTGACCGCCGAGGAGCAGGCGCGGGTGGCCGAGGTGCTGACCCGGCATATCCAGCAGGCCGATGCGGTGATCACCACCGCCGCGATTCCCGGCCGGCCCAGCCCGAAAATCATCAGCGAAGCACAGATCATGGGCATGAAGGCCGGCGCGGTGATTATCGACCTGGCCGCCGAGGGCGGCGGTAACACCCCGCTGACCCAGCCCGGCGACACCGTGGAAGTCGGCCCGGCGACCATAGTGGCGCCGCTGAACATTCCCAGTCACCTGGCCGAACACGCCTCGGAACTCTATGCGCGCAACCTGCTGGCGCTGGCGCCGTTGCTGGTCCGGGACGGCGAACTGGCACCGGACTGGGAGGATGAAATCCTCGCCGGCGCACTGCTGACCCATGAAGGTCGGATCATCAACGACACGGCACGCAAGGCCGTGGAAACGGGGGAATAAGCCATGGAACCGACAACCGTAATCACCGGCTTCGTTGCCCTGTACATCTTCATGCTGGCGGCCTTTACCGGGTATGAAATCATCGCCCGGGTACCGGCGATCCTGCACACCCCGCTGATGTCCGGCTCCAACTTTATCCACGGCATCGTGGTGGTCGGCGCCATGTGGGCACTGCTGAATGCCGGCTCGCCGCTGGAACAGGTGATCGGCTTCTTTGGCGTACTGCTCGGCGCCGGCAACGCCGCCGGCGGCTATGTGGTGACCGAACGCATGCTGGAGATGTTCAAGCCCAGCAAGCAAAAATCGGCGGACAAGGAGTAAGCCATGGATACCCAGTTCATCATCGACGCGGCCTACTTTATTGCCGCACTGCTGTTTATCTACGGCCTCAAGCGCATGTCCAGCCCGGTCACCGCCCGTTCCGGCATTCTGGTTGCCGGCTGGGGCATGGCGCTTGCGGTCGTGGTGGCCTTCCTCTACGGCTTTGACGTCAACGAGCGCGCACAACCCTACCTGACCATGAACATCATCCTGGTGCTGGTTGCCCTTGGGGTCGGGGTCGGCTGGGCCTGGTACAGCGGCAAAAAGGTCGCGATGACCGACATGCCGCAGATGGTCGCCCTGTACAACGGCATGGGTGGCGGTGCCGCCGCCGCGATTGCCGCCATCGAACTCTACTCCGGCAATGCCCAGTCGCACGGACTGGTGGTCAGTGTGCTGGCAGTCCTTGGCGGGCTGATTGGCGCGGTGGCGCTGTCCGGTTCGCTGGTGGCCTGGGCCAAGCTGGATGGCCGGCTGAATCGCACCCTGCGTCTGCCGATGCAGCAACTGATCAACGCCGTGCTGTTCTTCGGCACCCTGGCCACCGGTGCGGCGATCATCAGCGCAGCGGTCGGCGGTGCGGCCACACCGATGCTGCTGATCACCGTGTTCTTCCTGTTGTCGCTGGCGCTGGGGGTGATGATGACCACCCCGATTGGCGGCGCCGACATGCCAGTGGTGATCTCGCTGTATAACGCCTTCACCGGTCTGGCAGTGGCCTTTGAAGGCTTTGTGCTGCAGAACCCGGCGATGATTATCGCCGGCACCGTGGTCGGCTCCGCCGGCACTCTGCTGACGCTGATGATGGCCAAGGCGATGAACCGCTCGGTAGCCAACGTGCTGTTCAGCCAGTTCGGCGACAGCAGCGACGGTGGCGAGGAGGGCATCGAAGGCAGCATGAAGGCCATCGACCCCAGCGATGCGGCCATCTCGATGTTCTACGCCAGCCGGGTGATTATCGTACCGGGTTACGGCCTGGCGGTGGCCCAGGCCCAGCACAAGCTGTATGAGTTTGTGAAGCTGCTGCAGAAGCAGGGCGTGGACGTGCGCTTTGCCATTCACCCGGTAGCCGGCCGCATGCCCGGACACATGAACGTGCTGCTGGCCGAGGCGGGCGTACCCTACGACATTATCTTCGACCTGGAAGACATCAACGAAGAGTTCGCCCAGACCGACGTGGCCATCGTCATCGGCGCCAACGACGTGGTCAACCCGGCCGCCCGCCACCGCAAGTCCAGCCCGATCTACGGCATGCCGATCCTCAACGTTGACCAGGCGCAGCAGGCCTACGTGGTCAAGCGCGGCCAGGGCAAGGGCTACTCCGGGGTGGAAAACGAACTGTTCTTCCTCGACAACACCTCAATGGTCTACGGTGATGCGCAGAAAGTCATGGTGCAGATGATCGAAGCGGTCAAGTCACTGGGCTAGGGCAGGGCAGGGCGGGGCTGGCCCAGCCAGCCCCGATAAGTGGCAACAGCCTGTTCCACCACACCACCAGCTATCCCGTCCGCTGGTGCTGACAACGAAAATTCCGGATATTTTAAAACGCCGGTAATCAGTGGCTGGTCGTGTGGATTGCATTGTTATTCTGGTCGGACCAGAATGTACCAATTATTGGTATTGGCGAGGTGGCATCATGCAAAAAAACACCAGCATCACACTAGGTCAGCATTTTGATGCGTTCATTGCAGAACAGCTCAAAAATGGCCGATACAGCTCAACCAGCGAAGTTGTTCGTGCTGGATTGCGCCTGCTTGAGGAGTCCGAAACCCGCCTGACGACGCTCCGCAAACTGCTCAAGGAAGGCGAGGACAGTGGTTTTGAAGACTACGCCTATGATTCATTTATTCGCGAACTGGACAATGAACAGCGCTGATGCCGAACTTCAAGCTTTCCAGGAAGGCCAAAGCCGACCTCAGGTCAATTGCGCTGTACACCGAGCGTAGATGGGGCAGGGAGCAACGAAACCACTACATCCTTCAGTTCGACCAGTGCTTCCACCTGTTGGGTGAAAATCCGAATCTGGGGCAATCTTGCGAGGATCTCAGCCCAGGCTACCGACAGTATCCACAAGCAAGCCATCACATCTTATACAGGGTAGCTAGCGACGGTGTCGTTGAAGTTATCCGCATCCTCCACCAACGTATGTTGCCAGAAGCGCATTTGCTGTAAGAGCTCGCTGATCAGTTCAGAATTGGCCAGCACCAGCGTCAATAATTCCCGCCAGCTTCAATACACCTTGACGATGACAGCCAGGCTGCCCTGCTGTTCCAGTTCAATAACCAGCGTTTCCCCGGCCTGCTTGTCCACCAGATAGGTTTCAGGCGTGTGAACAAAACGCCGGTGGTAGGAAGTACCAGGACTGGATACCACCACACCATGTTCATCCTTGCACCAGATCACCAAGGCCCCGACCTTGTCCAGCTGCACCCTGTAAGGGCCACTGCACTGGCCTGCCCGAGAGTGTAGTGGTCTAATGAAACCGGACACCCACTTAGGCGACAATGCTCGCCATTGAGAGGTGTTCGATGACTAGAAAGCGACGTACGTTTACCCCTGAATTCAAACAAGAAACAGCCAGCCTAGTGCTTGATCAGGGCTACAGCATTGCCCAGGCCTGCACATCCATGGGCGTTGGCGAATCAGCATTGCGCCGCTGGGTTCAGCAGCTCAGCGATGAACGACAGGGCGTCACACCCAAAGGCAAAGCCATAACGCCAGAGCAGCAGCGGATTCAGGAGCTGGAAGAACGGTGCCGGCGGCTTGAAATGGAGAAATCCATATTAAAAAAGGCTACCGCTCTCTTGATGTCGGACGACTGGAAACGTACACGCTGATTGACCAGTTGAGAGAGCAGGCGCCGGTCGACATGGTGTGCGCAGCTTTTGGTATCAACCGTTCGTGCTTCTACGAACATCGCCAGAGGATACAGTGTGTGGATGCTGAGCGTGTGGCCCTGAGAGCCCGGGTTAACGAGATGTTCAACAAAAGCCGCAGCTCCGCAGGCAGTCGCACCATACAGGGCTTGCTGAACGACCAGGGCATCGAGATCGGTCGATTCAAGGTGCGCCGGCTGATGGGCGAGTTAGGCCTGGTCTGCAAGCAGCCAGGACCTCACGCCTATAAACGCGCCACAGTGGAGCGGCTGGACATTCCCAACCGGCTGGATCGTGAGTTTGATGTGTCACAGCCTGATCAGGTCTGGTGTGGTGATATTACCTATATCTGGACTGGCCAGCGCTGGAGCTATCTGGCGGTAGTCCTGGACTTGTGTGCCCGTCGCGTGGTCGGCTGGGCGATGTCTGATACGGCAGATGCGGACTTGGTTGTTCAGGCCTTGGATCATGCCTGGGAGCAGCGAGGACGTCCGGAGAAGCTCATGTTCCATTCTGATCAGGGGTCTCAGTATGTCAGCCGCAAGTTCCGGCAAAGGCTTTGGCGCTACCGCATGGTGCAGAGCATGAGTCGCCGAGGCAATTGCTGGGACAACGCGCCAATGGAGCGCCTGTTCCGGAGTCTGAAAACAGAGTGGGTGCCGGCGATGGGCTATCAAAGTCTGGCGGCAGCCAGGAAGGATATCAGCAGCTATTTGATGGGGTATTACAACACTGAGCGGCCACATGCCTTCAATGGTGGAATCGCTCCGGTGCTGGCGGAAGAAAAACTTAAATCCGTGTCCGGAATCAGTTGACCACTACAGAGGGCGTTTTATGGTGCAGGGTGAATCTGTCGCCATGCGCCTTCAACTGCCTGGCCGCCCCTTCAAGGTCATAGGCAAGCCGGGTTGCGGCATCGGTAAAGGCATCACAACCGGAAAGCAACAGCATGGCCGCCAGGGCGATGCTGCGTGAGAGGTGAGTGAAGCTGGCAAATCCGGTTGTCATGGGCACTCCATCCAGTGTTTTGAGATATCGCATCCTGGTGGCTGATCAAATCATAGCTGCCCAGCAGCTGCACCAATCTGATTCGATCAGCGATTCCTTAGGGCTGCTCGCCTGGTTAGCTGCTCTCAAATATGTATGTCCGAAGCTGCCGCTCCTCGCGCATGACATAAAGAATCAGAACCCGCGTCTCATCCACACGATAAAAAATGCGGCATGGTGGTGCCACTACCTCCCTGTATACCGAATCAGGGAGCTCTGGAGGAATTCGTCCGGATTGGGGGAAGTCTTTCAGGCGGTTGGTTTTGTCGAAAAGCGCTTTTACCAGACGGCGTGCTGCGGCTGGATTATCCAGAGCAATGTATTCTGCGATGGCGTTTAATTCTTGAAGGGCCGGCTCAGTCCAGATTACTTCAGCCATTTACTCATTTTCTCCCTGGCCTCATTCTGGCTGTACGTTCTTCCCTCAAGCACAGCCCGCTCTCCTCGGGATAGCCCCTCAAGCAGCTCAAGTCGACGCTGCATAAATTCGAAATCCTGCACATCAACAAGATATGCGGATGGCTGGCCGTGCTCAGTGATCAACACCGGCTCCTTGGACAGATGCAGGTCAGCCAGGATTTTTGTGGCTTGGCGCTTGAGGTTTGTAACAAGCTCAACTTTCATGGACTCACCTTGATCGAAATTGACAGCGACAGTGATACTTTAGTGTCACTTTCTGGTTGGCGCAATCATGGCTAACAGTGACGTCAGCGTGCCCAGCCTGTCATGTAATGATCCGGCGGGCAGGGGGCTTTCATTTGTAATGAGGATTGCTCGCAGGACAGCTGTTCAGTCTGGGTGTTATTCAGGGAAGCGCTGAAACTCCGGCAGATCCGCCAGATGCTGCATCCACTCCAGGCGCTCGGCGGTCTGGATCTGCATGGCCGGGGGCAGTGCTTCGGGGTTGTCCAGGGTGGCGGTCTGTACATCGACTATGCCGGGCAGCACCGCTTCGTTGCGGTAGAACAGACCGCTGCCGCAGTCGGCGCAGAAGCTGCGCATGGCGGTGCCGGATGAGTTGATGGTTTTTGGTTGCCCCTTGGTGATGCGCAGGGCCGACTCGGGAAACATCGCCCAGCTGACCATGGGGGCACCGGCGCTGCGCTGGCAGTCCCGGCAATGACATACCGCGACCACATTTGGTTCGCCTTTAACTTCAAAGCCAATCGCCCCGCACAGACAATGTCCGTTATGTTGCATGACCAGAATCCTCACATCACAGGTCAGATATCAGAGGTTTGACTATAGCTGGCCTGCTCAGTCTCGCCAGTGTGGTATGCCATTGCCTGTCACGCGAGTGACAGCAGTATCACGGAAATTCCGTAGGTCACCTGAAACATCAGGGTGATGGTGAGCAGGCTCAGAAGCACATAGTTGGGTACCGGGTTTTTCAGGGCGTACCAGGCTAGGGCAAGTTGTGCGAGTGCCTGCACGAGGCCGATGCCGATCAAGTGACGCGTCTTCCACAGGCCTTCTGCCAGATCAGGGCGGGCGCTGTAAAAGGCAATGAACAGCGGGAACAGGCTGATCGCGGCAATGCTCAGAAAGAAGCCTTTCTTTCTCCATGCGGGCAGGCTGGTTGCCAGTAACTCGTCTTTGAGTTTGTTCATCGACTCTCCGTGTTTCCGATCGGGCTGTCTGCCATCAACCCCAGTGTGCCAACGCTGTAAACCCTGCATTGGTAAGCATGGCCAGATCGTCGGGGGCTATCTCGATTTCCAGGCCACGCCGGCCGGCGCTGATGTGGATGCTCGGCAGGCTGGCGGCGCTGCTGTCTATCCAGGTTGGCAGGCGTCTTTTCTGGCCGAGCGGGCTGACGCCGCCCAGCACATAGCCGGTGCTGCGCTCAACCGCAGCAGGATCAGCCATCTCGGCCTTTTTGCCGCCGGCGGCCTTGGCGATCTGCTTCATGCCGAGCCTGGCGGCCACCGGAATAATCGCCACGGCCAGTGATTTGCCGTCGATCTGTACCACCAGTGTCTTGAACACCTGCTGCGGGTCCAGGCCGAGTTTTTCGGCTGCTTCCAGACCATAGGAAGCGGCGCCTGGGTCGTGGCTGTATTCATGTACCTGGTGAGTGATTTTTTGCTGGCGCAGCAGGTTGATGGCTGGGGTCATGGCGATGGGCTGTTGATGCGTTTGTCCCGGAGTTTGGGGTGCCGGCAATGATGCGAGCTTTACCACGGATTGCCAAGCGCCCAGCGCGGCTGTGCCTATACTTGGCGCAACAACCTGCATGAGGGATCACTATGGGTGTCGGTTTTCCGCGCGTGCTGGTCAATTGTATGTTCTGTGCCCTGATGGCTCTGGCTTGCTGCGGCGCGCCTGCGGGTTATGCCGGCACCTACCCTGAGCAGGTGCGTATCGCGGTTATTGATGATGTGCCCAGTACGGTTGCTGGCATGGCCTTGCTAAAGGAAGCCTATGCCCGTTTGGGTGTGGACATGCAGGTGCTGGTGCTGCCCTCGCGGCGCGCCTAGTATCTGGCAGACCGTGGTGAGCTGGATGGCGATCTGTTCCGTATTGCGACGGTTGCCGAGCATTATCCGAACCTGCGGCGGGTTGACTATCCATTGCTGCAGGCCGGCTTGTTTGCGGTAGTGCTTGATCCCGATGCCAGCAGCTTGCCACGGGGCAATGGCAGGCGACTGAATGCGGTAGTGCGGCGTGGCGTTTTGATTGCCGAGCAGACGGCAGAAGCCCTGGACATGTATCCGCTGCCAGCGGAGAACTATGAGCAGATGCGCAGGCTTCTCGAATATGGCCGTGCCGATCTGGCGCTGGCTTCGGACATTGAAGGGCTGTCACCGGTGAGCGGCCCGGACTGGTCGCATCTGAACCGCTTGCCCGAGCCGGTAGTCCGGTTCACCCTCTACCATTACCTGAACCGCCGTCATGCGCAGTTGGCCATTGAATTGGCGGTTGTGCTTGAGCAACTGGAGCGTGAGGGATTCAAGGCGCGCATTCTGCAGGAGGCGTTGAGCCGCCAGGCGGGACAGGCCAGATAACCCTCAGTCAGGGCTTCTGCAGCCTGGCGACAGCGGTAACAGGCGCCAGCCTAGGGCGGTTCTCTTGGTTTGGCTCAGGAACCGAACTTGCCGTAGCGGTTGAATTGCGACAGGTGCAGGACTATCCGGCCCTGGCCGGTGACTATTGGATAGAAAACTTCCTGCTTGTTGTTCTGGCTGCTGTAGCGCGGCTCACTGATGACAGCGTCGAACACCCCATGCAGGTAGCGGCGCTCGGGGGCTGTGGTGCTGACCAGGTAGTCAAGCCTGCTAGGAGGCTGGTTGTCCCTGAGTTTGTTGGTGCTGCTGAACCCCATCAGTACAAGGTCATCCTCGATGCTGTCGCGAACGATCACGGTAATCTGCGGGAACTGCGACTCGATGCGTTGCAGGCGAATCAGGTCGTTGGTGGCCTGCGCGATGTAGTCACGTTCGAAGCGATAGTTGCCGAGCCGCTGGATGATGGTTTGCTGCTCTTCGATCAGGTGGCTGGCGGTATCCAGCAGGGTGCGTTCGCGCTTGCTGGTGGTGGCGGCATCGCCCAGATAGAGCAGGGCGAAGATCAGGGCGAAGGAGCCGGCAAACAGCAGGCTGAGCCGGCGGCTGCGGGTCGGGCTGATGGCTTGCGGTTGCGGCCGGCCACGGGCAATCGCGGTGAGGTTGTACATGATGTTGAGGATGATGGCGCCAGCCAGGATGGCGAAGATACCGAGAATGCTGAGCATGAACATTTCGGTCATCTGCGTTTGCACGACCTTGAAGCCGAACACGCTGGAGCAGATAAAGATGAATACCCAGTAGACCAGCAGCAGTACGCTGATCAGGGCTACCCGGTTGGTGAGTTTTATCAGATCCATTGACGGTGTTTTCCTTGCCTTGGGCGAGTGGCAATGATGCGGGCTTTGCCAGTGATTGCCAAGTGCCCGGAATGGGCTGGGCCAGCGGCTGATTCTGTGCCAGTCCAACCAGCTGTAGCTGGTTGTGCCTAGAGCGGCCTGCTCAGCCGTTTTTCCACCTGCCGGCGCTCCCATTCGGGGCCAAACAGCCAGACTGGGCGAAATACCCTGAAGGCGTGCAGCGCCAGGCCAATTCCCCAGCCGGCAATCACCCAGAGCACCCACAGGCGATGCGGGGTGACCAGCAGGTTGATTGCCAGCAGTAGCAGTATCACCGCAACCCAGCAGATCAGGTGGCGATAGAAGCCGCGCAGGCGGCGGACATAGTTGAAGGCTTCGGCTTCCTGTTGGGCGGCCTGGCTGTCGCTTGGGTTGTGCATGGATTGCTCCGGGTCCAGTGTGCTGAATTCCACCTGAAACACGGCAGCCAGGGACTTCAGCGTCTCGACACTGGCCGGCTGGCCGGCTTCGATGCGTTGCACCGTGCGTACGCTCAGGCCGCTGGCGTCGGCCAGTTGCTGCTGTGACCAGCCGTGCCTGAGGCGCAATTTCTGGACTGACATGTTGCAGATTTCCTCGTTATTGCGGAGCGATCACTGTGCCTTGCTGTCGCTCAGTTTGCCACGACAGCAGCACGACAGTTGCACGTCATGGGTGTGTCACTGCGGTTTCAGCCAATGCACATAGCTGTATCACAAAAAAAACCGGCCCCTGGTGTGCAGGGGCCGGTCGGTATTGCCTGGCGGGTCAGGCCCGCCGTGTCAGGCTCAGGCCTGCTTGGGGTGGTAGCCGAAGATCGACTTGATTTCGAGGAAGTCCTCGAAACCGTGGTGGCCCCATTCGCGGCCGATGCCGGACTGCTTGTAGCCGCCGAACGGGGCGTTGTTGTCCAGTGCGGCACCGTTCAGGTGCACCATGCCGGTACGGATGCGCCGGGCGACCTTGCGGGCACGCTCCAGATCGGCCGAGGAGACATAGCCGGACAGGCCGTAGACGGTGTCGTTGGCGATACGCACGGCGTCGTCTTCATCCTCGTAGGCGATGATCGACAGTACCGGGCCGAAGATTTCCTCGCGGGCGATGGTCATCTCGTTGGTTACGTGGGTGAAGATGGTCGGCTTGACGTAATAGCCCTTGCTCAGGCCATCAGGCAGACCGGTGCCGCCGGCCAGCAGGGTGGCGCCCTCGTCGATGCCTTTCTGGATCAGGTCCTGAATCTTCAGCCACTGGGCCTTGGAAACTACCGGGCCGTTGACCGTGTCAGGTGCCTTGGGATCACCGGCCTTGACCTTGGTGATCACGGCGCTGGCGATGGCGGCGACGTCGTCCATGCGGTTGGCCGGAACCAGCAGACGGGTCGGTGCGTTGCACGACTGGCCGGTGTTGTTCATGCAGGTAAGAACTGCGTGGGCGACCATTTTCTCGAAGTTGACATCATCCAGCAGGATGTTGGCAGACTTGCCGCCCAGTTCCAGGGCCACGCGCTTGATGGTGCCGGCGCTGTTGATCATCACCTGGCGACCGGCGCCGGTTGAGCCGGTGAAGGACATCATGTCGATATCCGGGTGAGCGGACATGGCGGCGCCGACAGTCGGGCCGTCGCCATTGACCAGGTTGAACACGCCCGGCGGTACACCGGCTTCGTCGAGGATTTCGGCCAGCAGCAGGGCAGACAGCGGCGCCACTTCGGAGGGCTTGAGCACCATGGTGCAGCCGGTGGCCAGTGCCGGGGCGACCTTGCAGGTCAGCTGGTTCATCGGCCAGTTCCACGGGGTGATCAGGCCGCATACGCCGATCGGTTCCTTGACTACCTGGGTGGTGCCGATCTGCTCTTCGAATTCGAAGTTCTTCAGGGCGTGCAGGGCAGCGGCAAAGTGGCCGACGCCGGACGGTGCCTGGGCCATTTGTGACAGTTTGTCGGGGGCGCCCATTTCAGCCGTGATGGCTTCGGCCACTTCGCCCATGCGCTTCTTGAAGACATCGAGAATACGCTCAAGCAGGGCAATGCGCTCTTCGCGGGTGGTCTGCGAGTAGCTTTCAAAGGCCTTGCGTGCAGCGGCAACGGCCAGATCGACATCGGCGGCGTTGCCAAGAGCGATGGTGGCTATCGCGTCTTCGGTGGCGGGGTTGATCACGTCGAGGGTCTGGGTGCCCTGCGGTTTAACCCATTGGCCGTTGATGTAGAACTCAAGATGATGACTCATGCGGGATGCTCCCTGGTTGCAGTATCAAAAAACCGTCAGACAATAGCACTGTTAGGGGCTTTGTATCACCCCCGTGGCGTGGGATGGATTTTTCGTCATTCATGGGACTTTTGCTCCGGCTCTGCTGGCATTCCTTTTGCCGGCACGGCATAAACCCCGTAAAATACACGGGTTTGCGAAGCGGCATTAGCGGGTTAATAGTTGACTAAAATACTTGGATATTGCATAGTCGGCCCACTTTGAATTTGCTCGGGGCATTATCATGCGTCTGACTACCAAGGGTCGCTATGCCGTTACGGCCATGCTCGATCTGGCGTTGCACGAAGAGCAGGGTCCCATCACCCTGGCGGACATTTCCAGCCGTCAGGGTGTGTCCGTTTCCTACCTTGAACAACTCTTTGCCAAGCTGCGCCGGCACAGGCTGGTCGACAGCGTGCGCGGGCCGGGTGGTGGTTACCGTTTGGCGGGTGCTGCCGACAGTATCAGTGTGGCCGACATTGTCGAAGCCGTAAACGATTCGATGGATGCCACCCGCTGTCTTGGCAAGGGTGACTGTCAGGATGGTACGCACTGCCTGACGCACCATCTGTGGTCGGATCTGAGTGATCGTTTGCGCGAGTTTCTCGGGCAGATCAGTCTGGCCGATCTGGTGTCCCGCGACGATATCCAGCAGGTGCGCCTGCGGCAGGATAGACAGGTTGCCGCCAATCGCCAGATAGTTCTTGAACGTATCATTTAACCTGCCACGCACACTGCTCCACCGGCGCACGCAGAGGTGCGTGGAGCGCAGGGATTCACAAACGGCCAATTTAGAGCCGTGACCATTGCAGCTGGCCGTGCTGCAAGCCTGAGACTGTTGCTGGCTGACCCCTGTGGGTTGGTCGTGCCTTTGAGGTGATAACCGTGACTGACGAAGTCGAAAGCCTGATCAAGAATGAGTATGCCGCCGGTTTCCACTCGGACATTGAGTCCGATACCCTGCCGCCGGGCCTGAACGAAGAGGTGATTCGCTTCATCTCGGCGAAGAAGGAAGAACCGGAGTGGATGCTCGAATGGCGCCTGAAGGCCTTCCGTGCCTGGCAGGAAATGGACGAGCCGACCTGGGCCCATGTGCACTACCCGCAGATCGATTTTCAGGCGGTGTCCTACTATTCCGCGCCGAAGAGCATGGCCAACAAGCCGAAGAGCCTCGACGAAGTTGATCCGGAACTGTTGCGCACCTATGAAAAGCTGGGCATTCCGCTGCACGAACAGGAAGTGCTGGCCGGGGTGGCGATGGATGTGGTGTTTGACTCGGTGTCGGTGGTGACCACCTTCCGCGAGAAGCTGGCCGAGGCCGGGGTGATCTTCTGCCCGATCAGCGATGCGATCAAAAACCATCCCGAGCTGGTGCAGAAGTATCTGGGCAGTGTGGTGCCGCAGAAGGACAACTTCTATGCGGCGCTGAACTCGGCGGTGTTCTCCGACGGCTCCTTCGTCTATATCCCCAAGGGCGTGCGTTGCCCGATGGAGCTGTCGACCTACTTCCGTATCAACGAGATGAACACCGGGCAGTTTGAGCGCACCCTGATCATTTGTGACGAGGGGGCTCACGTCAGCTATCTGGAAGGCTGCACTGCGCCGATGCGCGATGAAAACCAGCTGCATGCGGCGGTGGTCGAGCTGGTGGCACTGGATAATGCGCAGATCAAGTATTCCACGGTGCAGAACTGGTACCCCGGCGATGCCGAGGGCAAGGGCGGTATCTTCAATTTCGTCACCAAGCGCGGTGTTGCGCATACCAATGCGAAGATCTCCTGGACCCAGGTGGAAACCGGTTCGGCGGTAACCTGGAAGTACCCCAGCTGTATCCTCAAGGGCGACAACAGTGTTGGCGAGTTCTATTCGGTGGCGCTGACCAACAATTTTCAGCAGGCTGATACCGGCACCAAGATGATTCACCTGGGCAAGAACACCCGCTCGACCATCGTCGCCAAGGGGATCTCCGCCGGGCGCAGCAACAGTGCCTATCGCGGGCTGGTGCGAATCAACCCGGGCGCCGATGGGGCGCGCAACTACACCCAGTGCGATTCGCTGCTGATTGGCGACCGCTGCGGGGCGCATACATTCCCCTATATCGAAAGCAAGAACCCCAACGCGGTAGTCGAGCACGAAGCGACCACCTCCAAGGTCAGTGATGATCAACTGTTCCTCTGCCAGCAGCGTGGTCTGGATGCGGAGAAGGCGGTGTCGATGATCGTCAACGGCTTCTGCCGCGAGGTATTCAAGGAGCTGCCGATGGAGTTTGCGGTCGAGGCCGGCAAGCTGCTCGAGGTCAGTCTGGAAGGTTCGGTGGGCTGATCCGTGCGGGTCGCCTGATAGTTTTTTACGCTTTACAGGTTTCTAAAATGTTATCCATCAAAGACTTGCACGCGAAAGTTGAAGAGAAAGACATCCTCAAGGGCCTGTCCCTGGAGATCAAGCCGGGTGAAGTGCATGCCATCATGGGGCCCAATGGCTCGGGCAAGAGCACCCTGGGTAATGTGCTGTCCGGGCGGCCCGGTTATGAAGTGACCGGTGGCAGCGTCAGCTTCAAGGGCAAGGATCTGTTCGAGCTGGAAACCGAGGAGCGGGCCCGTGAAGGGCTGTTCCTGGCTTTTCAGTACCCGGTGGAGATTCCCGGGGTGAGCAACATGGAGTTCCTCAAGGTCTCGGTGGATGCCAAGCGCAAGCACATGGGCCTGCCGGAGCTGTCGGCGGTGGAGTTCATGAAGCTGGCGCGCGAGACCAGCAAGCGCGTCAACCTGGATCCGGCGTTTCTCAAGCGTGGGGTCAACGAGGGTTTCTCCGGTGGCGAGAAGAAGCGCAACGAGATCATGCAGATGATGCTGCTGGAGCCGGCCCTGTGCATTCTCGATGAGACCGATTCGGGGCTGGATATCGACGCCCTGCAGGTGGTCGCCGATGGCGTCAACGCCATGCGTGACGGCCAGCGCAGCTTTATCGTGGTGACCCACTACCAGCGCCTGCTTGATTACATTGTGCCTGACCATGTGCACGTGCTGGCCGGTGGGCGCATCGTCAAGTCTGGCGACAAGAGCCTGGCACTGGAGCTGGAAGCCAAGGGTTACAGCTGGCTGGATGGCGAGGGCTGAACCGATGAGCAACTTTCAACAACAGGCACTGGCACTGGCCGCCGAGCAGCAGGCACCCGCCTGGCTGCAGGCGTTGCGCAGTGATGGCGCCGCGCGCTGGGCCGCTGCTGGCTGGCCGACGCGCAAGACTGAATTGTGGAAATACACTCCACTGACGCCACTGGCGCAGGCCGCGCCGGCACGTTGGGCGCAGGCCAGCCAGAGCGGCTGGGACGCGCAGATTGAGCGTATTGAGCTGGACGCCACCACCCTGGTATTCGTCAATGGCCAGTTTGATGCGGCGCGTTCCGATGCGCTGCCGGCCGGGGTCAGCCTGTTCGGTTCGGCGGATGCCGCGCAGCAGGCGCTGATTGGCCAGCATCTGGGCAAGGTGGTGGACAGCCAGCGGCACCTGTTTGCCGCACTGAGCAATGCCTGGGCCGCCGAGGGTGTGCTGCTGCATGTGGCGCGTGGCCAGAAACTCGCCAAGCCGGTCTATCTGCTCAACGTGTCGACGCCGGAGGCCGAGCCGGCCGCCGCCAGTCAGCGGGTGCTGGTGGTGCTGGAAGACAACGCCGAGGCCGAGCTGATCGAGCATTATGTGTCCACCAGTGCGCCGCAGAACGGCTTCGTCAACAGCCTGACCGAGGTGCTGGTTGGCGCCAATTCGCGCATGCAGCACTACCGCATCAATCTGGAGCAGGAAGACCTGCTGCATGTCGGCGGTGTGCACGTGGACCTGCAGCGCGATGCGCGTTTCCACGGCTTTACCCTGGCCCAGGGCAGCCGGCTGAAGCGTATCGACTATCAGGTCAACCATCGTGGCCCGGGCGCACACCTGGAGCTGCATGGCGTGTATCTGCCGCGCAATCGCCAGTTGATCGACTACCACACCAATGTCGAACATTGTGTGCCGCACTGCACCAGCAACGAGGTGTTCCGCGGCATCATTGGCGATTCGGCCAAGGCGGTTTTCAACGGGCGTATTCATATTCATCCGCAGGCGCAGAAAACCCTGGCCGAGCTGAGCAACCGCAACTTGCTGACCTCGCCGCAGGCCGAGGTGGATACCAAGCCGGAGCTGGAAATCTATGCTGATGACGTGCGCTGTGCGCACGGTGCGACCATTGCCCAGCTTGATGAAACGGCACTCTACTATTTGCAGAGCCGTGGCGTATCCGCCGCCGAGGCGCGTACCCTGCTGAGCTTTGGTTTTATCAACGAGCTGCTCAGCCAGGTGCCGGAGCAGGCCATTCAGGATTACCTGCGTCCGCGGCTGGCGGCGCTGTTTGGCGAGGCCGACGAGCATGTGGGGCAACTGGGCTATGAGTGAGCTGCCGGCGACTGTCGCGCCCTTTGATGCCGAGCGGGTGCGTGCGGATTTTCCGATTCTGCAGCAGCAGGTCAACGGCCAGCCGCTGGTGTATCTGGACAACGCCGCTACCACGCAGAAGCCGGAGGCGGTGATTCAGGCGATCTGTGACTACTACCGTCAGGACAACAGCAATGTGCACCGGGGTGCGCATACGCTGGCCGACCGCGCGACCCAGGCCTTCGAGGCGGCGCGAATCAAGCTGCAGGGCTTTCTCAACGCGGCGGAAAGTCGCGAGCTGATCTGGACCCGCGGCACCACCGAGGCCATCAACCTGGTGGCCGCCAGCTGGGGCCGCAGCCAGTTACAGGCCGGTGACCGCATTCTGGTATCGGCGATGGAGCACCACTCCAACATAGTGCCCTGGCAAATGGTCGCCGCCGAACGCGGCGCCAGCGTCGAGCCGATTCCGGTGGATGCCAGCGGCACCCTGGATCTGTCGGCCTTGCAGGCCATGCTGGAAGCAGGGCGAGTGCGCATGGTGGCCTGCGGACATGTGTCGAATGCGCTGGGCAGCATCAATCCGGTCGAGCAGATCATTGCCCTGGCGCATGCCGCCGGCGCCTTCTGCCTGATCGACGGAGCCCAGGCGGTCGGCCATTTCCCGGTGGATGTGCAGGCGCTGGATTGCGATTTCTATGCGTTTTCCGCGCACAAGCTGTTTGGTCCCACCGGGGTGGGTGTGCTGTATGGCAAGGCTGCATTGCTCGAGGCGATGCCACCGTACCAGGGTGGCGGCGAAATGATTGAGACCGTCAGTTTTGCCGGTACCCGCTACAACCAGTTGCCCTACAAGTTCGAGGCCGGCACGCCGGATATTGCCGGCGTTATTGGCTTTGGTGCGGCCATCGACTACCTGAACGGCCTTGACCGCGCCGGCGCGGCGGCCCACGAACAGGCACTGCTGGCCTATGCCGAGGAGCGTGCACGGCAGGTGCCGGGGCTGCGGCTGGTCGGCACGGCGGCGCACAAGACCAGTGTCATGAGCTTTTTGCTGGAGGGCGCACACCCGGCGGATGTCGGCATGCTGCTGGACCAGCAGGGGGTGGCGGTGCGTACCGGCAACCACTGCGCCCAGCCGATCATGGACCAGTACGGGATACCCGGTACGGTGCGTGCCAGTTTCAGCTTCTACAATACGCGAGACGATGTTGACCGCCTGTTTGCGGCGCTCGACAAGGTTCGCCAGTTTCTCTAGGAGATCATCATGTCCGTCGAAGCCTTCGATCCGGCCAGTCAGGTGGTCAGTGTGACCCCGGCGGCCCTTGAGCACTTCCGTCGCCAGCTGGCTGGGCAGGCCGGCAAGCGTGTGCGCCTGAGCGTGAAGAAAAGTGGTTGCACCGGTTTTATGTATGACATCGAACTGGTCGAGCAGGGCAAGGCCGATGATCTGCATTACCCGCTCGACGAACAGGTGGAGCTGCTGGTCGACCGCGACAGCCTGTCGGTGATATCCGGGACCGAGATTGACCTGGTCAAGGAAGGCATCAACCGACAGATCCGCTTTATCAATCCCAACGTCAAAGACCAGTGCGGTTGCGGCGAAAGCTTCAGTGTGAATTGAATGGAAAGACGCATGGTGGTAGCGCAGGCCGATTGTCCTGCGCGCAGGGTTCCGGATGGCACGCCGCTGACCATCCCTAAGGATACCTTTGTGACAATTACCCAGGCCCTGGGTGGCAACTACACGGTGACCTACCACGGCCAGATGGTCCGCGTGGACGGCACCGATGCCGACAAGTTGGGGCTGGAGCGCGAGATTCTCGAGTTCCCTGCGCCGACCGATTCGCTGATCCATGAGGATCAGGTGTGGACCGCGCTGAAAAGCGTGTTCGACCCGGAGATTCCGGTAGATCTGGTGAATCTCGGGCTGATCTATTCGGTGGACATCGACCAGGCAGCCGGCCGGGTGGATATCCGCATGACCCTGACCGCGCCGGGCTGCGGCATGGGCCCGGTGCTGGTGGGGGATGTCGAGTACCGGGTGCGACTGGTGCCGAATGTGCGCGAGGTGAAGGTCGAACTGGTGTTCGATCCGCCGTGGAGTCGCGAGATGATGAGTGAAGAGGCGCAACTGGAAACCGGGATGTTTTTCTGATGAGTGAATTCGGTACCGATATCAGCAGCGCTGACATTATCGACAACCTGTCGTTTTTCGACAGTTGGGAAGATCGCTACAAGTACATCATTGACCTGGGCCGCGAGCTGCCGCCGATGGATGACGCGCTGAAAACCGAACAGCACCTGGTGCGCGGCTGCCAGAGCCAGGTGTGGCTGGACAGTGAGCTGCGTGATGGCAAGCTGTATTTCCAGGCCGACAGCGATGCCTTTATCGTCAAGGGGCTGCTGGCCGTGGTGCTGGCCGCCTACAACGGCAAGACCCCGGCGCAGGTGCTGGCCTTTGATGTCGAGGACTACTTCGAACAGCTCAACCTGCTCAAGCACCTGAGCCCAACCCGAGGCAATGGCTTGCGCGCGATGGTCAAGCGCATTCAGGATCGTGCTGCTACGGTTTGACCAGTAAACACTTCAGCTTCTTTTCAGTTTTGTGATACAGGTCTTTGAATATAAAGGCCTGCTGCTATCATTCGCTAGGGTGAGGGTATATACTCGCGAGTAAAGTACGCCTGAGATACGTCTTTCTGGCGTCAACAAAAAGACTTTGCCGGCCTTATCCATGCGAGGGTCCATGAGCGAGTTTTGGATTCGCCTGAAAAACGATTTTCAGTTGTCGATCATCATGATGGTCGCGCTGGTTTCCTTCGTCGGTATTACACCCTATGCCATTTTCCGCCTGATAGAAGGTAATTGGCTGGTTGGTGTCGTCGATAGTTTTTTGGTGCTCTGTACGCTGGCTTGTGTGCGATATGCCTGGGTTAGTGGCGATACGATAAAACCTGGGCATTTTCTGGCATTGGTGTATTCCGCCGGCACAGTTCTGGTGGCTATTAACCTAGGTGTAAATGGCCTTTTCTGGTTCTACAATCTGATCCTGTTCAACTTTTTCGTTGTCCCTCCGCGCCAGAGCCTGATCGCCACCATGAGCGCGTTGCTGGCGATCTGCGCCTATGGGTTGGTATATCCGGGCGAAGTATTTGAAAGCCACTACCAGATGGGTTCCTTTGCCGTAACCAGTTCGCTGGCCAGTCTGTTTGCTTTTGTGTTTGCCTACCGTGGCCGTCGTCAGCGCGAGCAACTGAATCTGCTGGCTACGCTGGACCCGCTGACGGGTGCCGGTAATCGTCGAACCATGGAGCGAGAGCTGGCAATTGCGATGACCGAACAGAAGCGTTACGGGCATACCTATGGACTACTCTTGCTGGATCTGGATAACTTCAAGCAGATCAATGATCAGTATGGGCATAAAGCGGGCGATACTGTGCTGAAGGAGTTTGTTGCGATACTGGATCGGGTCAGCCGTACTTCAGACCGGTTGTTCAGGCTTGGAGGGGAGGAGTTTGTACTGCTGTTGCCCAAGGTAGATCAGGCGGGGCTGGAACGGGCCGCCGAACATATTCGCCAGTCGGTAGAGCAACAGTTGCGTAGTCCGGGTGGTCGGGTCACCGTTTCTATCGGTGGTTGCCTGCTTCATCGCGGTATAACTGATTGGCCAAGCTGGCTGCATGAGGCGGACGAGTGCCTGTATGCAGCCAAGCGTGGCGGTCGCAACCGCCACGTGCTTAGCCCTTTGCCGGTTGATCAGGGGTAACTGGCAAACACTTTTGCGCGCTTTTTCCTGTCCAGTGCGATGACATCATAGGCATCCACGCGGTTGCCTATTTCCATCCCCGGCGAGCCTACCGGCATACCCGGTACGGCAATCCCCAGAAGGTTGTCTTGCTCCAGCATGCGCTGGATGTCGGTGGCTGGTACATGACCCTCGACAAACTGCCCGTTGATCACGCCGGTGTGGCAGGACGCCAGCTCACCCGGTACACCCAGCTCTTGCTTGACGCTGCGCATGTCGTCGCGAATGTGATCGGCAACGCTGAAGCCGTTGTCCTTAAGATGGTCGATCCAGGCAGTGCAGCAGCCGCAGTAGGGGTCGCGGTATACGTCGATGTGTAGCGGGTCGGCCGCCTGGGTCAGACCAGATACCAGCAGCAGGGGAAGCAGCAGTTTTTTCATGGGATTATCCTCAATTGAGCGGCCGTAATCAGTCATCCGAACGCGCTGTATTGGTTAAAGCCTACGCAGTTGGATGGCAGGTCGCAACCGACTCATTGTCGCAGCAATTGTCGTTGCCGCAACCGCTGCAAGCCCAGCCACAGCAGACCCACCAGCAAGCCCCAGCAGGGTGCGGCAAGACCGCCTGCGGATACGCCCGAGGCGGTGACCATAAAGGTCAGTAGCGCTGCATGGCGTTGCTCACTGTTGTGCATCGCCTGCGACAGCCCACTGCCGATGGTGCCCAACAGTGCCAGTCCGGCGAGGGTGCTGATCAGACTGCCTGGCAGATGCAGCAGCAAGCTACCCAGGCTGCCGGCAAACAGCGCAATCGCCAGGCAGGCCACTCCAGCCCATACGCAGGCCATATAACGCCGACGAGGGTCGGCATGTGTCTGCTCGCCGGTACACAGGGCCGCAGTAATGGCGGCCAGGGTCATACCGTGATTGCCAAAGGGCGCCAGCAGCAGGGACATCAGACCACTGCCCAGTAATACGCCGCGAACTGGTGGACGGTATCCGTCGGTTTGCAGAACCGCCAGCCCCGGCAGGTTCTGTGCGGTCATCGCCAGTAAATAAAGAGGCAGAGCCAGACTGAACAGGGCCTGCACACTGAACTGCGGGGTTTGCCAGACCGGCTGCGCCAACTGCCAGTTGATACTGCCCAGTTCCAGGCGGCCCTGCTGACCGGCTATCAGCAAACCGGTCAGCAGGGCCAGCGGAATGGCCAAGCGCGGTGTCCAGTGGCTGCATAACAACCAGACAGCCAGCATTGGCAGAACCAGCCAGCTGTCTGCGGCACCAGCCAGGAAAACCTGTGTGCCCAACTGGAACAGGATGCCGGCGAGCAGCGCGGCTGCCAGTGTAGACGGTAATCGTCTGGCCAATCGGGTGAGTGGCGTGAACAACGCGCTCAGAATCACCAGCAGACCACTGACCAGATAAGCGCCGACGGCTTCGGCAAAGGCGATGCCCGGCAGGTTGACGGCCAGCAGCGCAGCGCCGGGCGTTGACCAGACCAGCAGCAGTGGCAGGCGATAATGCAGTGACATCAGAAGTGATCCAAGCCCCATGCCGACAGATACGGCCCACACCCAAGAGGTTGTCTGGGCTGCATTCAGTCCTGCGGCCTGTGCCGCTTGGATGATCAGAATCAGTGATCCGGCATAGCCGGTAAAGACCGCCAGCAGTCCGGCGCTAAGGGCGCTCAGGCTATGGTCGTGGCGAAGGGAGACGGTCTGGGGCGGGGTATACATGGTACAGGCCGGAGCAGTTGACGGTCTGCTAAAGACTACTGCTGCAGATTATTTCTGTCGCCGTACAGCTAGCCTGTTGCCGGGCGCAACAGTTTATGCAGAGGCGGCCTGCAACGCCCGCAAGCGGGGCGTTGCAGGCCGTAGCAGGGCTTAGAACTCGTAAGTCGCCGACAGCCACAGGCGACGCCCTTCCTCCAGGGTGCCATCGGTGGATTGGCCGGTCTGGATGTAGTTCGATACCCAGGCTGTTGTGCCTGTGTTGGTGGTGTAGAAGGTGCCTTTGGTGAAGTCCTTGTCTAACAGGTTGTAGAGTGCGGCGTTGAAATTGAGCTGCTCGGTGGCGCGGAATGAGCCGCCCAGGTGAAAGACCTCGTAGGCCTTGAGATCGCCGGCCTGGTCATACAGGGCCTGGTTGGCGGCCGACAGGTTTTCGTAGCGATCGGTAAAGCGCTCGCGCTTGCTGCGGTATTCGCCCTTGAGCCAGAGTGATGCACGGCTGTTCAGGTCCCAGTTCAGGCGTGCCGCGAGCAGGTGCTTTGGTGTGTTGGTCAGCGCCGCGCCACGGTTGATGCCGCTCTTTTGTTCACTCTCGGTCAGGGTGTAGTTGGCACTCAGGCTCCAGGCCGGCGCAAACTGCCATTTGCCCGCAATTTCCACACCCTGGGTCTCGGCCTTGCCGATGTTGGTGCTTTGTGCGTATTCAGCCTGGGTAAAACCTGGCCCAAAGCTGATGCAGCCCGGCAGGTTTGCCGGTACTGACGGGTCTGCCGAGAAGCAGTTTGGCAACGGCGTGCCATCGTCTATCTTGTCCTTGAAGCGATTTTGGAACAGCGTGAGGTTGGCATTGAAGCTGTCCAGGTTGTCGTAATAGATACCGATTTCGGTATTGGTGGTGATTTCCGGATCCAGGCTTGGGGTGCCTATGGTGAGCGTTGCGCCCTGGGCGGTGACACCACTGATGCCGTCATGCAACTGGTTCAGGGACGGCGTTTTATAGCCGCGGCTTACACCGCCCTTGAGGGTCCAGTTATCGGTGGTATTCCATACCAGGTAGGCGCGCGGACTGATATGACCGCCGAACGCGTCGTGGTTCTCGTAGCGCCCGCCCAGAGTCAGGGCCAGATCATCGCGCAGGCGCCATTCATCTTCGGCAAACACTGACCAGGAGGTTTGCTGGAAGCGTTCGTCGGCAATCCCGTCCTTCACTTCAGCGTCCCACCACTGCACGCCAATAGTGGTGACATGCCGGTCGATCAGCGCAGTGGTCAGTTTGCTGTCGAGGATCAGGTCGGTTGACTTGAGTTCACGATCAGCGCCGATAATGATGCCGGGAAAGCCTGCGTAGGACTGGCCGATCGGTGTGCCGGGAATGGTCCGGCCGAGGGTTTCGGTAACGTTGCGCGTCAGGCTGCTGCTCAGCTGACCGAAGGCCAGTCTGGCGTTGTGACCGGCCACCAGCTGGTTACGACTGAAGCGCAGTTGGTCCTTGTAGCCGTTGGCACGCAGCGGCGCGCTGCCGGTACATCCGGTACTGGCGTTGCCGCCGCTTCTGCCGTCAAGGTTGCCTAGCTGGCATTCATCGTTGTTATAGGTCTGCAGGCCACGCTCGACATCCAGGTAGAAATCCTGAGCATCAGTTGGCGTAAGGCTCAGACGTGCGCCGGCGACGAAGTTGTCGCCTTCTACTGGTGCTGCACCACGGCGGCTAACAGTACTGCCGTTACTGAATTCAAGATCAGAAGCCTGCCGGTCGTAGTAGCTGCCACGCAAGGCAAGTCCCAGCAGGTTGTCAACCAGCGGGCCGCTGGCATACAAGGTTGTGCGGGTGCTTTCGCCGTAGTCGCTGTTTTCCTGAAAAACGTGGTCAATTGTGGCGCTGGCGCCCCATTCGGCGGCAACTTTTTTGGTGATGATATTAATTACACCGCCCATGGCATCCGAGCCATACAAGGTGGACATCGGCCCACGGATGACCTCGATGCGCTCAATTGCCGACATAGGTGGCATAAAGCTGGTGGCTGTTTCACCAAAGCCGTTGGGTGTGACATTTCCGGCGCTGTTCTGTCGGCGGCCGTCGACCAGGATCAGCGTATATTCACTGGGCAGGCCTCGCAGGCTGATGTTCAAACCGCCTGTCTTCCCGGTACCCTGGCGTATATCTACACCTTCAATCCCATCCAGCGCCTGGGCCAGGTTGCTGTAGCGGTTCTGACGCAGTTGTTCTGCGCTGATCACACTGATACTGGCCGGCGCGTCAGTGATTTTCTGTTCGAACCCGGCGGCGCTTACCACGGTATCGGCCAGTCGCACAGGCGTGCCATTGTTGGCCATGGCGATGCTGCTAGCGAGCAGGCCGATGCTGCCGGCTAACAATGCTGTGGTGTTCTTGCTCATGAGGGCTCCTGTAATTCGGTTTGGCAGATTTAATGAGTAGAATTTTCGGATGAGAAATCTACTCATTTGCATGTCTTGCTGCCAGCTATCCCTCGGGAACACCGTGTTCAAGTAAATGGAACGGTATTTCATTTGGTACTGGTTATCATTTGCAATAGAATGCAACGCAATTGAATGATCTCTTTAAGAGACAAAAACCGGGGCTGTTTTCTGTGTTTGATCTGAATGATCTGGAAGTCTTTGTGGCTGTTGTGGAAGAGGGTGGCTTGACACCTGTCGCAGCGCGACTGGGTGTGCCCAAATCAACTTTAAGTCGGCGTATTTCGCAGCTTGAAGAAAGACTGGGGCAGCCGCTGCTGCTTCGACAGTCAAACCGGATGCTGGCGACAGAGGCCGGTTGCCTGTTCCATCGCTACAGTCGTCAGATGCTCGATCTTGCCGACCAGAGCCGGATTGCGCTGGATGAATTGCGTGGCAGCGTAAGTGGTGATGTGCAGTTGAATATCCATAATGCATTCGAGCGGGGTTGGTTG
This sequence comes from Halopseudomonas yangmingensis, assembly GCF_900114825.1. Lineage (GTDB taxonomy): Bacteria > Pseudomonadota > Gammaproteobacteria > Pseudomonadales > Pseudomonadaceae > Halopseudomonas > Halopseudomonas yangmingensis. The sequence goes on from NZ_FOUI01000004.1 coordinate 174,902, forward strand.
CCTGCTCTGCTCGAGCAGTTTGTGCGTGAGCATCCCCGGCTGCGCTTGCAGGTGGTGCCCAGTGCAGCACCTCCGGCTGCGCTGCAATCCGGTCAGGCAGATTTATGGTTGTGGTTGGGTGATTGCAGTGATCAGGCCATGCGTTGCGAACGGCTGGGTGAGTGGTCGGTAGGCTTATATGCCAGCCCGGCCTATCTGCAAACGCATGGCAAACCGCGCCAGCCGTCCGATCTGCGTGCACATGCCTGGTTTGATATGTTGCGATGCGGTGGCGAGAGCCTGACCTTGCAGCATGTACAGCAGTCTGATCTGTTAGCCAGCACGCCGCGCCCGACGATATGTACTTCCAGCCTTGGCTTGCAGTTTGATGTCATACGCCGCGGCCAAGGGGTGGGCGTTTTGCCGGACTGGTATGCTCAGCGCGCCGAAGCGGCACATCCCGGAAGTCTGGTGCGCTGCCTGGAGGCATGGCAGGCGCCAGCGATGCCTGTAAACCTGCTGTATAACCATGGTCGCTTGCCACGTAAACTCCTGGCATTACTGGAGTGTCTGCGCAGCAATAGACCTGTGGAATGGGCGGTGGTTATTTGAGACGCCGCTCTATGCCTTTTTCCACCAGAATTTTGGCGGAAATTTCCTCTACCGAGAAGTGTGTGGAATTGATGAAGGAAATGTTTTCCTTGCGGAACAGGTTTTCAACTTCGCGTACTTCAAATTCGCATTGTGAAAAGCTGGCATAGCGGCTGTTCGGTCGCCGTTCGTTACGGATGCTGGCAAGGCGGTCAGGCTCGATGGTCAGGCCGAACAGCTTGTCCTTGAATGGGCGCAGGCTGGCAGGGAGTTGCAAGCGCTCCATGTCATCTTCGGTCAGCGGGTAATTGGCGGCGCGGATGCCGTATTGCAACGCCATGTACAGGCAGGTCGGCGTCTTTCCGCAGCGGGACACGCCAATCAGGATGATGTCGGCATCCTTGTAGTGATGCGTACGGGCGCCATCGTCGTTGTCCATGGCGTAGTGAACGGCATCAATGCGGTCCTTGTAATGGCCGTTGTGCTGGATCGAGTGCGACTTGCCTACTGAATAGGACGAACCGTGGCCAAGCTCCTGTTCCAGCGGTGCCAGAAAAGTAGCGAAAATGTCCAGGGTGTAGCCGTTGGACTCGGCCAGTACCTCGCGAATGTCGCTGTTTACGACAGTATCGAAGATGATTGGTCGAACCCCGTCACGCTCGGCAGCTGCATTGATTTGTTGTACCATGTCCCGCGCTTTTTCCACGGTATCCACATAGGGCCGCAGCAGTTTACTGAACTGCACGTTCTCGAACTGCGACAGCAGACTCTGGCCCAGTGTTTCGGCAGTGATGCCGGTGCCGTCGGATATGAAAAAAGCGGTGCGTTTCATCGGCGAAGCCTTAAGATGTGGTGTGTGCCCGTATACGAGCCGCACGGGCTCGTCCGGCATTGTGGCGCATTTGCGCCTGTCCGACCAGACAGTGTGCAGAGGTGCCGCCCGATTCATTGCAATACGGAGAGATCACCTTGCAAGAGTACGTAGTGTCATTCGAACACCTGGGTGTCGGAGATGTGGAGCGGGTAGGCGGCAAGAATGCCTCGCTGGGCGAAATGATCAGCAACCTTGCACATGCTGGCGTATCGGTTCCCGGCGGTTTTGCTACCACTGCCCAGGCCTACCGTGACTTTCTCGAGCAGAGTGGTCTCAACGAACGTATTCACGCAGCCCTCGACAGTCTGGATGTGGATGACGTCAACGCGCTGGCCCGCACTGGCGCACAGATCCGCCAGTGGGTGATGGACGCCGAGTTCTCCCCGGAGCTGGACGCAGCGATTCGTCAGGCTTTTGCCGAACTGAGCGCCGGCAACGACAATCTGGCGGTTGCCGTGCGTTCCTCGGCCACCGCCGAGGATCTGCCGGATGCCTCCTTTGCCGGTCAGCAGGAAACCTTTCTGAATATTCGTGGCGTGGACAATGTGATCCGTGCCGCCAAGGAAGTTTTCGCCTCCTTGTTCAATGATCGCGCGATTGCCTATCGCGTACATCAGGGCTTCGACCACAAGCTGGTCGCGCTGTCTGCCGGTGTACAGCGCATGGTGCGCTCGGAAACCGGTACTGCCGGGGTGATGTTCACCCTGGACACCGAATCCGGTTTCCGTGATGTGGTGTTTATTACCGGCGCCTATGGCTTGGGTGAAACCGTGGTGCAGGGTGCGGTCAACCCTGACGAGTTCTATGTACACAAGCCGACACTGGAAGCCGGTCGCCCGTCGATCCTGCGCCGCAACCTCGGCAGCAAGGCGATCAAGATGGTCTATGGCGAGGAGGCCAGTGCCGGCCGCTCGGTAAAGACCGTGGATGTCGACCCGGCAGAGCGCGCGCGTTTCTGCATCAGCGATGAGGAAGTGGTCAGCCTGTCACGCCAGGCGCTGATCATCGAGAAGCACTATGGCCGGCCGATGGATATCGAGTGGGCCAAGGACGGGGATGATGGCAAGCTGTATATCGTCCAGGCCCGTCCGGAAACCGTGAAGAGCCGTGGCAACGCCAATGTGATGGAGCGCTACCTGCTCAAGGAAAAAGGCAAGGTACTGGTCGAGGGGCGTGCCATTGGTCAGCGTATCGGCTCGGGCCCGGTCAAGGTGATCCACGATGTGTCCGAGATGGACAAGGTGCAGCCCGGCGATGTGCTGGTCTCCGACATGACCGACCCGGACTGGGAACCAATCATGAAGCGCGCCAGCGCCATCGTTACAAACCGTGGCGGGCGTACTTGCCACGCGGCGATCATTGCCCGCGAACTGGGCATTCCGGCGGTGGTTGGCTGTGGTAATGCCACCAGCGAACTGCAGGATGGCCAGGAGGTCACGGTGTCCTGCGCCGAGGGCGATACCGGTCTGATTTATGCCGGCAAGCTGTCCTTCGATATCCGTACCAACAGCGTCGATGCCATGCCGCCGCTGCCGTTCCAGATCATGATGAACGTCGGCAACCCCGACCGCGCCTTTGATTTTGCCAACCTGCCGAATGCCGGCGTGGGTCTGGCGCGCCTCGAGTTCATCATCAATCGCATGATTGGGGTGCACCCCAAGGCGCTGCTGAACTTTGCCGGTCTGCCGGCGGATGTGCGTGACAGCGTCGAGAAGCGCATCGCCGGATACCCCGATCCGGTCGAGTTCTATGTCGATAAGCTGGTCGAGGGCGTCAGCACCCTGGCGGCGGCCTTCTGGCCGAAAAAGGTCATCGTGCGTCTGTCGGACTTCAAGTCCAACGAGTACGCTAACCTGATCGGCGGTCGTCTGTACGAGCCGGAAGAAGAAAACCCGATGCTCGGCTTCCGTGGCGCCTCGCGCTACATCAGTGACTCCTTCCGCGACTGCTTCGAGCTGGAATGCCGGGCGATGAAGCGGGTGCGCGACGAGATGGGTCTGACCAATGTCGAGATCATGGTGCCCTTCGTACGTACCGTTGGCGAGGCGGCTCAGGTGGTCGAATTGCTGGCAGAGAACGGCCTGAAGCGCGGTGAAAACGGCTTGCGGCTGATCATGATGTGCGAGCTGCCGGCCAATGCGCTGTTGGCCGACGAGTTCCTCGAGCACTTCGACGGCTTCTCCATCGGCTCGAATGACCTGACCCAGCTTACCCTGGGGCTGGACCGTGATTCCGGCATCATTGCCCACCTGTTCGATGAGCGGAATGCGGCGGTGAAGAAACTGCTGTCGAATGCCATTGTGGCCTGTCGCAAGGCCGGTAAGTACATTGGTATCTGTGGTCAGGGTCCGTCGGATCACCCGGATCTGGCCAAGTGGCTGATGGAGCAGGGCATTGACAGCGTGTCGTTGAACCCCGATTCGGTGATGGATACCTGGTTCTTCCTTGCCGAAGGCCAGAAGTGAACAGCACAAGGAGATTCCCATGCAGCACTATGTAACCCCGGACCTGTGTGACGCCTACCCGGATGTGGCGGTGGTCGATCCGATGTTCAGCAACTTTGGCGGGCATGATTCCTTTGGCGGTCAGATCGTCACAGTGAAGTGCTTCGAGGACAACTCGGTGGTCAAACAGCAGGTCGAGCTGGATGGCCGCGGCAAGGTTATGGTGGTCGATGGCGGCGGCTCGCTGCGTCGTGCCCTGCTTGGCGATATGCTGGCCGAGAAGGCCGCGCAGAACGGCTGGGAAGGCATCATCGTCTACGGTTGTGTGCGTGACGTTGATGTGCTGGCACAGACGCCGCTAGGTATCCAGGCGCTGGCCAGCCACCCGATGAAAACCGACAAGCGCGGTATCGGTGATCTGAACGTGGTGGTGGCCTTTGCCGGTGTGACCTTCCGTCCGGGCGAGTATGTGTATGCCGACAACAACGGCATCATCGTCTCGGCTGAACCGCTGAGCATGCCCTGAAACACTTGCTGATAGCCTTCGTGAGCGGCCGGATGGTGACACCATTCGGCCGATTTGCGTCAGAACGCTGTATCCACTGAAACGGAGGCTGCGGTAATGGACGATCCCATTGAAGCCCGTTTGCGCGAACTGTTGCGTGAACCCGGGACGCAAGACAACCTGACCAGAGACACTGATAACCGGCTGGAGCGGGTATTGCACAAGGCTCACGTGCAAGGTGGTGTGCTGGATCTGCTTAATCTGTTTACCCGCTGGGGGTGGGTGCTGGGTGAGGGCGTTTCTCGTGGTATGCGTCACAGGGAGCCACAACGGCGTAGCGAACCCTCCGATCATCCGCATGACAGCCATTGAGTGAATCGATATGGAACTGAATAGCTGGGGACAAAGCTTTATCAATGCGATGACCACCCTGTGGTCAAAAATTGCTTCTTTCATACCCGATCTGCTGGCAGCGCTGTTTATTGTGCTGCTGGGCTTTGTCATTGCCCGCGTGCTTGATGCGGTACTCGGTAAGGGGCTGGCCAAGCTGGGGCTGGATCGGTTGATGGCTGGCGCTGGTGTTACCCGGCTGCTGGCCAGAATCGGTATACGTATGCCGGTGTCGGCACTGGTTGGCAAGATCATCTACTGGTTTGTTGTGCTGACCTTTGTTGTGTCCGCTGCCGAGACCCTCGGGCTCGGGCGGGTTTCCGCAACGCTGGATGCCTTTACCCTGTATTTGCCCAAGGTGTTTGGCGCGGCGCTGATCCTGCTGGCCGGCTTGCTTTTGTCGCATCTGGCGAACGGGGTGGTCAAGGGTGCAGCCGAAGGCATGGGGATCGACTATGCCGCCGGTGTCGGGCGCTTTGTGCAGGGCTTGCTGGTCATCATCACGGTATCGCTGGTGATTGGCCAGTTGCAGATTGAAACTGCACTGCTGAATACCGTGATTGCCATTGTACTGGTGTCCTTTGGCGCGGCGGCGGCATTGGCGCTCGGGCTTGGTAGCCGCGAACTGGTCGCGGAAATCATTGCCGGTGTCTATGTGCGGGAGATCTACACAGTCGGCGATCGCATCCGTGTTGATGAGCTGGAAGGAGTGATCGAGGAGATCGGCACGGTCAAGACCCAGTTGCTTACCGACGAAGGCCAGATTGTCTCGGTATCCAATCGCAGCCTGATTAACCGGCAGGTGTCACGCTGAAGAGCGTGGCACCAGGTAACTCCAGTGTCCGAATCGGCCCTCACACGCAATCGCTATAATCCCCGCGAGCTCAGTGATGAGGAGCTCGTGGAGCGGGCGCGCCATGAATTACTGCACACCACGCTGGCCTACGAGGAGCTGATGCGGCGCTATCAGCGTACCTTGTTCAATGTGTGTGCACGATATCTGGGTAATGAGCGAGATGCCGACGATGTAACCCAGGAAGTCATGCTGAAAGTTCTGCACGGTCTTCGTAACTTCGAGGGCAAGTCACGTTTCAAGACCTGGCTGTACAGCATCACCTATAATGAGTGTATTACCCAGTATCGCAAGGAGAAGCGCAAACGGCGCCTGCTGGATGCGCTGTCGCTTGATCCACAGGAAGAGGTTGTACAGCCCCGAGAGTCGATACCCGCGGCCAGCAAGGGGCTGGATGCTCTGCTGGTTAACGTGAATCCGATTGACCGGGAAATTCTGGTACTGCGCTTTGTGGCGGAGTTGGAGTTTCAGGAAATTGCAGAGATTATGCATTTGGGGCTAAGCGCCACCAAAATGCGCTACAAACGTGCGCTTGATAAACTTCGCGACCAATTGGGCAACCCTTTTAGTGAATAGTTTTGTTGCGCTTGTTAAATTTTTGCTATAATGAACGCCGAGTTACAGGTGTAACCACCATCCTTATGGATAATATGGGGAATTATATGAAACTGAAAAACACTGTGGGTCTCGTTGTTGGTGCTGCCCTGGCAGCCTCCACCATGCCTGTCATGGCTCAGACTGCCGGCAGCGTCGAAGTTGAAGCCTTTGCCAAGCGCTACTTCACCGACAGCTTCCGTGACCTGAACGACGGCGCCCTGGTGGGCGGCGCTATTGGTTATTACCTGACCGATGACGTGCTGTTGAATGTTGGCCTGGGTACTTACCGTAACCTGCGCACCGAAGAGCGCTTTGGCGCTGACAACAAGCGTGAAGATATCGACGGTCGTCTGTCGCACGTTGAAGCTGTATATCACTTCGGTGAAGGTAATTTCCGTCCGTACGTTTCCGGTGGCCTGGCTCACCAGGAGCTGGATCAGGTTGGCAAGAGCAACCGTGATCGCACCACCATGGCGCTGGCCGGTTTCGGTGTGAAGAACTACCTGAACGAGAACTTCTTCCTGAAGGCCGGTGTTGACGTAGCTTACGGTTTCGACCACAGCAACACTGAGTGGATGGCTGGCGTAGGCCTGGGCCTGAACTTTGGTGGCAAGGCTGCTCCGGCTGCCGAGCCTGCACCGGCTCCGGTTGTTGCTCCGGCACCGGCTCCCCAGCCTGAGCCGCAGATGCAGGCTGTTCGCGTTGAGCTGGATGTGAAGTTCGATTTCGATCGTGACAGCATCCGCCCTGAGTTCCGTCAGGACATCCAGAGCCTGGCTGAGTTCATGAAGACCTATCCGTCGGTCACCACCACTGTTGAAGGTCACACTGACTCCGTCGGTTCTGACGTATACAACCAGCGTCTGTCCGAGCGTCGTGCCAACGCTGTGCGTCAGGCTCTGATTGCTGAAGGTGTTGACGCTTCCCGTGTCAGCGCTGTTGGTCATGGCGAAGCTCGCCCGATCGCAGACAACGCTACTGACGCCGGTCGCGCCATGAACCGCCGTGTTGAAGCGGAAGTTGAAGCCAAGGTTCAGGTTCGCTGATACCTTGCTTTGAATAAAAAAGCCGGCCCAATGGGCCGGCTTTTTTGTGTCCTTAAAAGCGCTAATTCCAGTTTTCAGTGCTCAATGTTGTTGACGCCGGGGAAGCGAACACGAAAGTCATCGGGCATGGGGGCAACCTTGCTGGTAGTAAAGTCGTAGAAAACGAATCCTGATTTCGCCAGTGCAACCAGTTCGCCGCTGTCAGCCTTGCTGATACGGAAAATAATATCCCCGCCATAACGGTTCAAATCCATCAGGCCGACTTCGAACACCAGTTTGTCACGGGCAAAGGCTTCCTGTTTGTAGGTGGTTGCCAGGTCGGTGACTATGATGCCTGTGTCGTTCACGCTTACTTCTTCAATGCCAAACTGGTAAAGAAAACGTGCGCGGGCTTCTGAAATCATCGAAATCATCGAGTCGTTGGCCAGATGACGACCGGCGTTGATGTCGGTGATGCGGACGGTAAGCTGGGTAGTGAAGTAGAACTGGTCTTCCGGGAAGACAAGGTTTAGACGAGCCATGCGAAATCGGAACCTGTAATCGTAAGCCTGGCAGGCGTTGCCGTACTGCCGGCCTGCGGGGTGTTTGGGCAGGGCGCATTGTACGCCAGTCCGCTGTATTTCTCATGCCTGCCGACAGAAAAACCCTTACATGAAAAAGGCCGCCCGAGGGCGGCCTTTCCGGTAACACCTGTGAATCAGTCAGCTATCAGCCGAACTGGTTCATGGTGTTGTCCTTGCCACTTGCCTTCAGCGCGGCTTCGCCGGCGAAGTATTCCTTGTGGTTGTCGCCGATGTCGGAACCAGCCATGTTCTGGTGCTTGACGCAGGCGATACCTTGACGGATTTCCTGGCGCTGAACACCCTTCACGTAGGCCAGCATGCCCTGGTCGGCAAAGTAGCCCTTGGCCAGGTTGTCGGTCGACAGTGCGGCAGTGTGGTAGGTCGGCAGGGTGATCAGGTGGTGGAAGATGCCGGCATGGGCCGAACCGTCACGCTGGAAGGTGCGGATCTTCTCGTCAGCAACCTGAGCCAGTTCGCTGTCGTCGTAGTCGACGCTCATCAGGTTGGCGCGGTCGTAGGCAGAAACATCCTTGCCTTCGGCGACCATGGCATCAAACACCTGCTGACGGAAGTTCAGGGTCCAGTTGAACGACGGGCTGTTGTTGTACACCAGCTTGGCGTTCGGGATGACCTCGCGGATGCGGTCAACCATGGCCTTGATCTGGCCAACGTGCGGCTTCTCGGTTTCGATCCACAGCAGGTCAGCGCCGTTTTGCAGGCTGGTGATGCAGTCCAGTACGCAGCGGTCTTCGCCAGTGCCAGCGCGGAACTGGAACAGGTTGGACGGCAGACGCTTGGGACGCAGCAGCTTGCCTTCACGGTTCAGAATCACATCACCGTTGCTCAGGTCGGCAGGGGAGACTTCTTCGCAATCCAGGAAGGAGTTGTACAGGTCACCCAGGTCGCCAGGCTCATTGGTTACAGCGATTTGCTTGGTCAGACCAGCGCCCAGGGAGTCAGTACGGGCAACGATGACGCCGTTGTCGATACCCAGCTCAAGGAAGGCGTAACGAACGGCAGCGATCTTGGCCAGGAAGTCGGCATGCGGAACGGTTACCTTGCCATCCTGGTGACCACACTGCTTCTCGTCGGATACCTGGTTTTCGATCTGGATGCAGCAAGCGCCTGCTTCGATCATGCGCTTGGCCAGCAGGTAGGTAGCTTCCGGGTTGCCGAAGCCGGCGTCGATGTCGGCGATGATCGGTACGATGTGGGTTTCGTAGTTGTCGATCTGATTCTGGATTTCAGCAGCCTTGGCGGTATCGCCAGCTTCGCGAGCGGCGTCCAGAGCAGTGAACAGCAGATCCAGTTCACGGCTGTCAGCCTGACGCAGGAAGGTGTACAGCTCTTCGATCAGGTCGGAAACAGCGGTCTTCTCGTGCATCGACTGGTCGGGCAGCGGGCCGAAGTCGGAACGCAGGGCCGCAACCATCCAGCCGGACAGGTACAGGTAACGCTTGTTGGTGGTCTTCAGGTGCTTCTTGATCGAGATCAGCTTCTGCTGACCGATGAAGCCGTGCCAGCAACCCAGCGACTGGGTGTATACAGAGGAGTCGGCGTCGTACTCAGCCATGTCCTTGCGCATGATGTCGGCAGTGTACTGAGCGATTTCCAGGCCGGTCTTGAAGCGGTTCTGGGCGCGCATACGGGCGACGGATTCCGGGTTGATGGCGCTCCAGCTGCTGCCATATTGCTCTTTCAGTGCGGCAACTGCTTTGATGTCGTTTTGGTAAGCTGACATGGTCAATCCTTCAAGGTTTGCGTTTGGTTGAGCACGATTCGTGGCCCTGATCCCGTGGCGCGGACTAGGCCCTGATGGCTGATGTGAAGGTGACAACTGGAGAACGCAGACCGTTCAGAAGGGGGGCTGTGACGAACAGGTGATGACTGTGCCACCGGCTGGTCGCTGTCGACCGGGTGCCGGGCTGGCTGAACCCGTCATGCAGGCTGATACGTTTGAATCGCTTCCCCGTCCCTCAGGACAACTTTCGTTCCAGTCGCCACCTTGTCAAACCGCCTTCTGGGCTGTCGAGACACGCATCGGTCCTTTGGTTTCGGAGCCGATCCGGAGGTTCATAGGAGCCTCTGGTATGCGGGAGCGGGGCAATGATGGGCCGAGTTGCGTCGGAAGTCAATTGCATGTAGTGGTTTTTTTCTCTGACTACAGGCCGCGAGCCTCAGTCCAGAGCCTCCACCATCAGACGTATGCTGGTGTTTTGCTGGTTGCGCGTGCTGATCCGCCGACCAATATCGGATTCGCGGTCGCGTCCGCTGTCGTCGAGATTGCCGATGGTAACCCATTGCCCCAGCGGGACGCTGACTCGGGTGTTGCTGCGTTGCATGTCAATGGTGCCGGGGCGGCCTTGGTTGACACTGTCCTGTCGGGTTTCTATGTCGATACTGGCGGTGCTGCCGTGCAGTCGAACCGTAGCATAGAAGCCTTGCAGGGCATCACGGTATTCGGTGTTGATCTGAGGGCGACCATATTGGTCGGTGCTGATGCTGGTCAGTGGCACGCTCTGGCCGCTATGGATAAGTACCGGGCGGCCTTCGCTGGCGAGGATCTGGCGCGTACCTGTTCCGCTGCCCAGGGTCTGGCGGCGGATAATGCGTGCTTCATTGGTGTTTTGGCGAGGCTGGCCGATGATTACTTGCGGATTGCTGTCGGTACTGCCGTCAATTCGATAGCCGCTGCTACTTTGCATCTGGTTGCTGTCGTTGATCACACTGATGCGTAGACGCCTTGCGGGACGGTCAAGCTGCCTGATCAGTGCCAGTATCTCAGCGTGACGCTGCTCAGGGGCATTCAGCAGCAGCAGATTGCCGTGGCCGGAAATGCGTTCGTTGTCCTGTAGTAGTGGCTGGATGGCCGGCAGCAGGTCTTCTGCACTGTTGTAGCTGAGTTCGATGCTGCTCAGACTCGCCTGAACAGTGACTGTCCAGAATAGTGTCAACAACAATGCCAAGGCTTTCATAGCATAAACCGGCGCAGGGCAGGATCGGTCAGGCTGCTGTCCCATAGCTCATTGAAACTGGCCGACCAGCGTTTGACCTGATCAGGGCTGTGATAGCGGACAAAGCCTTCGCGTGGCTGTGGGCGAGGCAGTAGCAGGATACCTTCGCTGTCGACCAGCAAATAGATCTGTGGCTCGCGGGGAAGATCAGGGTGCTGGCGGCGGATCTCGCAGGTGCTGGGGAATCGGTGCATCAGATACAGCAGGCTGTGCCCGCGCAGAAACTCGTCGCGCACTTCGTGCAGCAGGAAGCGTACCTTGCAGCGCGGCTGGCGGGCGATCAGTTGCTCACAACAGTCGATAAAACTGCGCTGCTGGAATAGCCAGCCGGCCTGGTCAGGGGCATACACCAGCAGGCTGCGCTGGGCCTGCAGGGCCAGATTGCAGGCATGTTCGAGGGCGTTGTCCTCGTTTATTTCCAGTGCTTCGCGGTAGTCGCCGAGTTTGAAGGGCAGTTCGCTGGTGTGTCGTGGGCGTTCCGGAATGTCCGGGTTGTGGATGCTGAACTGGCCAGGTGAGGTGAACTCTATCGGAGGCAGTTCGCCAGGTTCAGGCGTGTCCTGCCAGACCATGTGGCGGTGAGCAATGCCCGCTTCCATGTATTCATCGCCTTCGGCAGCGAAGCCAAGGCGGGTGTAAAAAGGGATTGCCTGGGTTTGCGCCGACAATTCCAGCGACTGCATACCGCTCTGACGGGCGTGCTCTATCACGGCGCGCATCAGTTGCAGTCCGTAGCCATTGCCACGCCATTGGGGCAGTATGGCCACCCTGCCGATATGCCCATCCGCAAGCAGTCTGGCAGTGCCGACAGACTGACCGTCGACGGTCATCAGAAAATGGGTGGCAGTGGCGTCTTGATCATCCCACTCTAATTCTGCAGGTACCTGCTGTTCCTCGACAAATACCCGGGTACGGATATCGCGCAGCGCCGGGCAATCACGCCAGTCGACCAGTTCAATCTGCACATCCTTCATCGTCTTCGCTCTCCATCAGCAGGTCACCCTTGCCCAGCAGCTGGACAAGCAGCGTCATGGCTTGCGGGTCAGCCTGCCAGGGCAGCAGTCTGTCGGCGTCCAGCCAGTCCTCATTGCAGACTAGTTGAACCAGCGGCAACAGTGAAGTGGGGAGTATGCAATGTTCGCCGGTGGCAAAGAGTTTCAGGTCGTCGCGGCCCTGATGCCAGGCCAGTCGTGCTGACGGATGGCGCAGCAGAGCACCACCTGATTGCAGGTATTGCAGCAGGTCTTGCGGGTCGATTTCAGCGGGATTCAACAGTTCCGGGTAACGCGCTTCGGTCATGTGCCGGCCAAACCAGGCGGCCAGCGCTTCGCGGTCTTCCAGCAAGGGGCGCAGTATCGCTTGCAGGCGGTCGATACTGGCTTCGTCGATCCGTGATGGGTCGTCGCAAGGCGTTGCATCGGCGTCGCTGTAGCGCTGACTGTCGCCCAGTTGCTGACTGGCGTAATCGGTGTAATGCAGCAGGATTTCGGCGTGGCTGGGTGCGCGAAAGCCGACCGAGAAGGTCATGCAGTGGTCTTCGGCTATTCCCCAGTGGGCAATACCCGGCGGTATGTAGAGCATGTCGCCGGGTTCCAGCACCCATTCATCAGTTTGCTCGAAATCCTGCAGGATGCGCAGGTCCGGGTGCTCCAACAGCGGGCTGTGGTCGTCACAGCGTTGCCCCAGTTTCCAGCGCCGGTGGCCTTCGGCCTGCAGCAGGAAGACATCGTAATTGTCGTAGTGCGGGCCAACACTACCGCCGGGCACCGCATAGCTGATCATCAGGTCGTCCTTGCGCCAGTGCGGCAGGAAGCTGAATTCGCGCATCAGCTCGGATAGCTCCGGCACTATCTGGTCGACCGCCTGAATCAACAGGGTCCAGTCGCGCTCAGGCAGGTCCTGAAAGGCGTCCTCGGCCATCGGGCCGCGACGCAGCTCCCAGGGGTGGCTGCCGTGCTCGAGGATCAGGCGTGACTCGATATCTTCCTCGAGGCTGAGTCCGGCCAGCTCGTTGGGCGTGATCGGACTCTGGTAGCCAGGGATTGCCTGACGGATCAGCAGCGGTTTCTTCTGCCAGTAGTCACGCAGAAACTGTTCCGGACTCATGCCGCCGAGCAAGCTGCTGATGGTCATGGTCGGTTCAGATCCGTTTGGCCTGGTCAATGGCGTTGCCCAGATAGCTGGCCGGGGTTAGCGCCTTCAGTTCGGCCTTGGCTTGCTCGGGAATTTCCAGAGCATCGACAAAGCCCAGCAGCGCGTCGGGGGTAATACCCTTGCCGCGAGTCAGCTCCTTGAGCTTTTCATAGGCGTTAGGGACGGCATAGCGGCGCATGACCGTCTGGATCGGCTCGGCCAGCACTTCCCAGCAGTTGTTCAGATCTTCAGCCAATCTATGCGTATTGATCTCCAGCTTGCTGATTCCCTTAAGAGTTGATTCGTAGGCAATCAGGCTGTGGGCGAAGCCAACGCCGAGATTACGCAGCACTGTGGAGTCGGTCAGGTCGCGCTGCCAGCGTGAAATGGGGAGCTTGCTGGCCAGATGCTGCATGACCGCGTTGGCGATGCCAAGGTTGCCTTCGGAGTTTTCGAAGTCGATCGGGTTGACCTTGTGCGGCATGGTCGACGAGCCGATCTCGCCGGCTACGGTCTTCTGCTTGAAGTAGCCGAGGGAGATGTAGCCCCAGATGTCGCGATCGAAATCAATCAGGATGGTGTTGAAGCGCGCTACCGCATCGAACAGCTCGGCGATGTAGTCATGCGGTTCGATCTGTGTGGTGTAGGGGTTGAAGTCCAGGCCCAGGGTGGTTTCGATAAACTGGCGGGCATTGGCTTCCCAGTCGACCTGCGGATAGGCCGACAGGTGAGCGTTGTAGTTGCCGACTGCACCGTTGATCTTGCCCAGCAACGGAATGGCCTCGATCTGGGCGATCTGGCGCTGCAGGCGGTAGGCCACATTGGCCAGTTCCTTGCCCATGCTGGTCGGCGAGGCCGGCTGGCCGTGGGTGCGCGAGAGCATCGGGACATCGGCGTGCTGGTGGGCCAGGTTGCGGATTTCTTCGAGGATACGGCGCATCAGCGGCAGTACCACCTGATCACGACCGGCGCGCAGCATCAGCGCATGGGACAGGTTGTTGATGTCCTCGCTGGTACAGGCGAAATGAATGAACTCGTTGACCTTGTGCAGCTCCGGCAGGCCGGCGACCTGTTCCTTGAGCAGGTATTCCACCGCCTTGACGTCGTGGTTGGTGGTGCGCTCGATGTCCTTGATGCGCTCGGCGTACTCCAGCTTGAAGTCGCTGACCAGGGCGTCGAGCAGGGCATTGGCCTCGACCGAGAACGGGCCGATCTCGGGGATGCCCGGGTGTGCGGCCAGGCACTGCAGCCAGCGCACCTCGACTTCAACGCGAAAACGGATCAGGCCGTATTCGCTGAAAATGCTGCGCAGGCTGGAAGTCTTGCTGCCATAGCGGCCATCTACCGGGGAAACGGCGGTCAGGGAGGACAGTTGCATGGGCGTACTCGTCAGTGGTCGGGCGGAAAAACGCCAGATGATACACCAGTCAGACGGCTTGTGAGAAAGTGCTGAGCAAAGAGCTGCCGTGTCAGCGTGCCAACCGATCAGCTGTTCCGGACACGCTGTAAATACGTCCATGTAAGCTCGGCGATGCCCATCCAGGGCATCGACGGTCCGGAACAGCTGATCGGTTGCCACGCTCCGAAGATGCTGTGCAATTGATCAGCCTTTGCTTGAGCGTCCGGATGACTGGCTGATGCTGAGCAGGGTGGAGAAGAAAATCAGCAGGGCGCCGATCCAGGAGGAGAGTCCAGGTACTTCCTGCCAGAGCAGCCAGGCAAACAACCCGGAAAACACAATGGCCAGATAGCTGAACGGGCCTATCTTGCCTGGCGGCGCCAGGGCGTAAGCGCGGGACATGACCAACTGGCTGGTGGTGGCCACCAGACCGACACCGATCAGCAGCAATACCTGTTCCAGGGTCAGTGGCTGCCAGGCCCAGATCAACGGGATCGACGACAGCAGCGCGGAAAAACTGGAGAAGTAGAAAACGATGCGGCTGGCTGGCTCGGTATCGCTCATGGCGCGGATCGAGACAAAGGCACAGGCCGCCAGCAGACTGGCACCAATACCGATCAACCCCTTGGGATCGAACAATGCACCTGTCGGTTTGGCCACCAGCAACACTCCGGCGAAGCCGAGCAATACCATAAACATCATGCGCGGGGTCAGGCTCTCGCGCAGCCACCACCATGCCAGTAACGGCGTAAACACCGGAGCGGCGTAAGTGAATACCATGGCGTCGGCCAGTGGCAGGTGGGCGATGGCGTAGAAGAAGCAGTACATCGCACCCAGACCATAGAAGGTGCGCAGAAAGTGATTGCCGAGCCGCTGGGTACGGAACGGCTGGAAACCGCGCAGCAGGATCATCGGCAGAAAGTAGAACACGCCAACCAGATTGCGGAAGAACACCACGGTCTCGTTGTTGACGCCGCTGGAGACCTCGCGGATCAGCACGCCCATAATGGCGAACAGCAACGCCGACAGGGCTAGCAGCAGGGCGCCCTGTCGGGGGTGGTCGCTGCGCGAGAGTTCAGCCATTCAGCACCGAGCGCACTGCTTCCAGCAGCCGTCGGCGATAGATCAGCAGATGCCAGCGATGCCCACCCAGCTGACGCCAGAGGCGGGCTGAACGGATGCCGGCCAGCAGCAGACCGCGAATGCGGTTGGCAATGTCCGGCTGTTGCAGGTAGCGCATGTCGCCCTGCACCTGGATGCGCAGCTTGAAAGTGCTCAGGGTGTCCTGATAGGTGCTGCCCAGGGAAGCCCAGACATTGTCATGCAGTACGCCGAAATGCTCGACCTGGCTCTGCACCTGCTGCAGACGCTGACCGAGTACGCTGAGCAGGTCGTCACTTTTGGCCAGTTGCCGCTCCAGCAGCAGCAGACTCATGCTGTAACGCAGCGCGTCACGCTGCAAGGCGGCGCTATCGCGCGCCAGCATTGCCTCAAGCGCCTGCAAGCCCTGTCGGATCTGGTGGTGGCTGCCACCGTAGACTGCCAGTGCATCGTCCGGTGAGCGTTCGAGAATGCTGTAGACCATGCATGACGCGGGATTTTCTGCCAGCTGTCCGCTGCGCGCCAGCTTGTCCACCAGCACGGCGGCATTGAAGACCCCGCCAAGGGCGAGTGCCTGCTGTTCCCATTTGGTCATGCGCAGCTCTCCCGGTTGGCGGCTATGGCGGTTTCAATCACACCGCCACCCAGACAGATGTCGCCGTCATAGAACACCACTGACTGGCCGGGTGTGACTGCGCGTTGTGGCTGGTCGAAGCTGACCCGGTAACCGCTGGCGGTACGTTCCAGGGTGCACTGCTGATCGCTCTGCCGGTAGCGGACCTTGGCGGTCAGGCGGCGTGGTTGAGCCAGTTCGACAGGGTTGACCCACCAGATATGCGAGCACTCGAGTGCCGAGGAAAACAGCCAGGGGTGCTCGTTGCCCTGGCCAACCACCAGTACGTTGCGCTCAAGGTTCTTGTGCAACACATACCAGGGTTCGTCACTGGCGCCCTGCAGGCCACCGATACCCAGCCCCTGACGTTGGCCGATGGTGTGGTACATCAGGCCATGGTGGCGGCCGATGACCTTGCCGTCGGTGGTTTCGATATCGCCGGGCTGGGCGGGCAAATACTGCTTGAGGAAATCGCTGAAGCGTCGCTCACCGATAAAGCAGATACCGGTGGAGTCCTTCTTTTTTGCCGTGGCCAGCTGGTATTTCTCGGCAATCCGGCGGACTTCCGGCTTCTCCAGTTCGCCCACCGGAAACAGTGTGCGGGCTATCTGCTCGCCGCTGACCGCATGCAGGAAATAGCTTTGGTCCTTGTTGTTGTCGATGCCGCGCAGCAGCAGGGTCTGGCCGTCGCGGTCGGTGCGCCGGCAGTAATGTCCGGTGGCAATCAGGTCGGCGCCGAGCATCAGTGCATAGTCGAGGAACGCCTTGAACTTGATTTCCCGGTTACACAGGATATCCGGATTCGGCGTGCGGCCGGCCTTGTATTCGGCGAGGAAATGCTCGAACACATTGTCCCAGTATTCGGCGGCGAAGTTGGCGGTGTGCAGCTTGATGCCGAGACGCTCGGCCACCGCACTGGCGTCGGCCAGATCTGTCATTGCCGTGCAGTATTCGGTGCCGTCATCCTCGTCCCAGTTCTTCATGAACAGGCCTTCGACCTGATAGCCCTGCTCCAGCAGCAGGGCGGCGGACACCGAGGAGTCGACCCCGCCGGACATACCGACGATCACGCGGGTCTGGCTGGGCGGTTGGCTGGCGAATGAACTCATGTCAGCGAATCAGATCCAGTGGGTAGATGGGTTTTTGCAGGTAGTCGTGAACGCATTGCAATACTAGCGGGCTGCGCAACGCTGATTGGTGCTCGGCCAGCTCGTCGGGCGTCAGCCACAGAGCTCGAATGATACCACTGTCCAGCGGGTGATCGGGCAGATGCTGTAGAGGTCGTGCGGCAAAACAGGTTCGATGGTAGGTGACACCATCGGCGCCGCGGAACAGGTATATGCCGACTACGCCGGTCAGCTCGACCTGCCACCCGGTTTCTTCCAGCACCTCGCGCACGGCGGCCTCGGGCAGGCTTTCATCGGCTTCCAGATGGCCGGCCGGCTGGTTGATCACCCGTCGGCCGTCACGTAACTCCTCGACCAGCAGAAAGCGGCCATTACGTTCGATCAGTGTGGCCACGGTAACGTGCGGAAGAAAGCGCAAGGACACCTCCGGAAATGATCTTGATCAGGGTAAAAACGACAATAGTGTGCCATCGTTATCGGCGCTATTGCGAAGCTTGCGGATATGTAGCGGGTATGTAGTGTCACTACATTGTGGCGTACCCATACATGTGGTGCTCGAGTCGTCAATGCCCTGGCTCTTCTACTAAAGTAATAAGGCTACGGGACTTGCCAGCACGATGTTAAGCGGCTATTTTGCATGGCGGAAAAGTCATGAATTCGGGTCTCTCTGTAGCAAAACTACATGATTTAAGCCTGCATGACCCAGGAATTATCTGGATGCGCGACCGGCGATTACCCGTCGCCCATTGCGCTTCTTTCACGACAACGACAAGGTTACGGAGTCAAACATGGGATACCAAAAGATCCAGGTGCCGGCTGACGGCGACAAAATTACCGTCAATGCTGACCTGTCCCTGAATGTGCCCGACAATCCGATCATCCCTTTTATCGAAGGTGACGGCATCGGTGTCGATATCTCCCCGGTGATGATTGATGTGGTCGACGCCGCGGTTGCCAAGGCGTATGCCGGCAAGCGCAAGATTTCCTGGATGGAAGTTTATGCCGGCGAGAAGGCCACCCAGGTCTATGACCAGGACACCTGGCTGCCGGAAGAAACCCTGCATGCGGTCAAGGATTATGTAGTGTCCATCAAGGGCCCGCTGACCACGCCGGTAGGTGGTGGTATCCGTTCGCTGAACGTAGCCCTGCGTCAACAGCTGGATCTGTACGTGTGCCAGCGTCCGGTTCGCTGGTTCGAAGGCGTGCCGAGCCCGGTGAAAAAGCCCGGTGACGTTGATATGGTGATCTTCCGCGAAAACTCTGAAGACATCTACGCGGGTGTTGAGTGGAAGGCCGGTTCGCCCGAGGCAGAAAAAATCATCAAGTTCCTCACCGAGGAAATGGGCGTCACCAAGATCCGCTTTACCGACATGTGCGGTATCGGCATCAAGCCGGTCTCTGAAGCGGGCACCAAGCGTCTGGTACGCAAGGCCCTGCAATATGCGGTGGACAACGATCGCAGTTCGGTGACCCTGGTGCACAAGGGCAATATCATGAAGTTCACCGAAGGTGCCTTCAAGGATTGGGGTTACGAAATTGCCCGTGACGAGTTCGCTGCCGAGTTGTTGGACGGCGGCCCGTGGATGCAGTTCAAGAACCCGAATACCGGCAAGACCATCGTGGTCAAGGATGTGATTGCTGACGCCATGCTGCAGCAGATCCTGCTGCGCCCGGCTGAGTACGACGTGATCGCTACCCTGAACCTGAACGGTGACTACCTGTCCGACGCACTGGCGGCTGAAGTGGGTGGTATTGGTATCGCACCGGGCGCCAACCTGTCCGACGATGTGGCGATGTTCGAAGCGACCCATGGTACTGCACCCAAGTATGCTGGCCTGGACAAGGTTAACCCGGGTTCGGTGATCCTCTCGGCCGAGATGATGCTGCGTCACATGGGCTGGACCGAGGCGGCGGATCTGATCATCAAGGGTGTCAACGGCGCTATTGCCAACAAGACTGTAACCTATGACTTTGAGCGCCTGATGGAAGGCGCCAAGCTGCGCAAGTGCTCCGAGTTTGGTCAGGATGTGATCGCTGCAATGGGTTGATCCCCGCCAGCAGCATCACACGACAAGGCCGGCATTCGCCGGCCTTGTCGTTTGTGCGAGAATTGCCTTGCTGGCTCAGAATTCGCTGCTGTTGGTAGCAGCTTGCTCGGCAGATTGGATGTTGACGGCGTGCAGCCCACTGTCGACCTTGACGATTTCAAAGCGGACAGGCTGACCAGCGCGCAATGTACGATAGCCATCCATCTGGATTGCCGAATAGTGGGCAAACAGATCTTCATTCTGGTCGTCAGCCACAATGAATCCATAGCCTTTGGCATTGTTGAACCATTTTACCTTGCCGTTTTTCATACAATATCCTTCTGTAAACTGCCTGATGGCGTGATGGTTTTATGGCGCATCATATGCGCCTTGGGTTGAAATGACGAATGAGCGTCTCCATGAACTTGAACAGACTTTTTAACATTGATCGAGAGCAAGTCAAGGTTGCCTGTGCCAAGCTGTGCACTGGTGCACAGTCTGAATCCGGTGCGGTTTTGTCGGTTTTGCCGCGGCTTGCGATGGGTGAGGATGAGATACCCCAGCATGATCACGATCTTGCCACCGGAACCGTCGAGCCCAGACTGAAGCCGCCGGCGCGTTACAAGGTAATCATGCTTAACGATGATTACACTCCGATGGATTTTGTTGTCGAAGTACTGGAAGGTTTTTTTTCCATGACCCGTGAAGCGGCTACACAAGTCATGCTCAGGGTCCATACTGAAGGTAGAGCGGTCTGCGGCATTTACAGCAAGGACATCGCGGAAACCAAGGCAGCACAGGTAACCGACCACGCGCGGGAATGCCAGCATCCGCTGATGTGCCAGATCGAACGGGAAGAGTAAACGCAGCGGTACTGCTATGTGAGGTGGCGACATGCTCAACAGAGAACTCGAAATTACGCTGAACCTGGCCTTCAAGGACGCGCGCAACAAGCGTCATGAGTTCATGACGGTCGAGCATTTGCTGCTGGCGCTGCTGGATAACCAGTCGGCCTTGGCGGTACTGCGAGCCTGCGGTGCCGACCTGGCACGGTTGCGCCGGGAATTGACCGAATTTATTGACTCGACCACACCGCTGATACCGGTGCATGACGGCGATCGTGAAACCCAGCCAACTCTGGGCTTTCAGCGGGTTCTGCAACGTGCTGTTTTTCATGTGCAGAGTTCCGGCAAGAACGAAGTCAGCGGTGCCAATGTGCTGGTGGCGATTTTCAGCGAGCAGGAAAGTCAGGCGGTGTTCTTTTTGCGTCAGCAGAATATCGCGCGTATCGATGTTGTGAACTTTATTTCCCATGGCATTTCCAGGGTTGCCGGGGACAGCGATGCTGCGCCTCAGGCCGGTGCTGAGGGCGCTGATGAGGAGGGCGGGGAAGCCGTTGCCGGAGCAGACCCGCTTGAAGCTTATGCCACAGACCTTAACGCCGAGGCCCGGCAGGGACGGATTGATCCGCTGATTGGCCGGGCTGACGAGGTGGAGCGGGTCGCTCAGATACTGGTGCGCCGGCGCAAGAACAACCCCTTGCTGGTAGGTGAGGCCGGGGTCGGCAAGACGGCGATTGCCGAGGGGCTGGCCAAACGCATCGTGGATGGTGAGGTACCGGAAGTGCTGTCGCAGGCGGTAGTCTACGCGCTGGATCTGGGCGCCTTGCTGGCTGGCACCAAGTACCGCGGCGATTTCGAGAAGCGACTCAAATCCTTGCTGAAGGCTCTCAAGAAACGCCCGCAAGCCATTCTTTTCATTGATGAGATCCACACCATTATTGGTGCTGGTGCGGCATCTGGTGGGGTTATGGATGCCTCCAATCTGCTCAAGCCGATGCTCTCTTCGGGTGAAATACGCTGTATAGGCTCCACCACCTTTCAGGAGTTTCGCGGTATTTTCGAGAAGGATCGCGCGCTGGCACGGCGTTTCCAGAAGGTCGATGTGGTCGAGCCCTCGGTCAGCGATACCATTCAGATCCTGCGTGGCCTCAAGGGGCGCTTTGAAGAGCATCACCAGATCGCCTATAGCGATGAGGCACTGCGCGCGGCTGCCGAACTGGCAGCACGCTATATCAATGACCGGCATATGCCGGACAAGGCCATCGATGTGATTGACGAGGCGGGTGCCTACCAGCGTCTGCTGCCGGAGGAGTTGCGGGTCAAGCAGATCGATGTGGCCGAGATCGAGGCGATAGTGGCGAAGATCTCGCGGGTGCCACCCAAGCATGTATCCACCAGTGACAAGCAACTGCTGCGCAACCTCGAGCGTGACCTGAAACTGGTGGTGTTCGGTCAGGATGAAGCGATCGAGGCGTTGTCGACGGCTATCAAGCTGTCCAGGGCCGGACTCAAGACGGCCGACAAGCCGGTCGGCTCCTTCCTGTTTGCCGGACCTACCGGGGTCGGCAAGACCGAGGTAACCCGCCAGTTGGCCAAAAGTTTGGGCATCGAGCTGGTGCGCTTCGACATGTCGGAGTACATGGAGAGGCATACCGTGTCACGGCTGATCGGTGCGCCGCCGGGCTATGTGGGATTTGATCAGGGCGGCCTGTTGACCGAGGCCATCACCAAGAGTCCGCACTGCGTGCTGTTACTGGACGAGATCGAGAAGGCCCACCCCGAGGTGTTCAACCTGCTGTTGCAGGTGATGGACCACGGCACCCTGACCGACAACAATGGACGCAAGGCGGATTTCCGCAATGTGATCATCGTCATGACCACCAATGCCGGTGCTGAAAGCATGAGCCGGGCCTCGATCGGGTTCACCCATCAGGACCACAGCACGGATGGCATGGAAGCGATTCGCAAGGGTTTCTCGCCGGAGTTCCGCAACCGCCTGGATACGATCATCCAGTTTGGCCGCCTGTCCCACGACAGCATCAAGTTTGTGGTCGACAAGTTTCTTACTGAACTGCAGGCGCAACTGGAGGACAAGCATGTGCTGCTGGATGTCGACGAGCAGGCGCGCAACTGGCTGGCCGAGCATGGCTATGACCCGCAGATGGGCGCGCGGCCAATGGCGCGTCTGATCCAGGACCGTATCAAGCGGCCGCTGGCGGAGATGATCCTGTTCGGCAGTCTGGCGGAGCAGGGCGGCACAGTGCATGTGAGCCTGCGTGATGATCAACTGGTGCTGGAGTTGCCCGAGGAAGAGCTGGCCTGAGCAGGCTGCGCCCGTCATTGACGGGCGCAGCCACTATTACAGTTCGAATTCGGCCCACACCGGGGCATGGTCCGAAGGCTTTTCCATGCCGCGAATCTGGTAGTCGATATCGCTGGACACACAGTGCCCAATCAACCCGCGACTGGCCATGATCAGGTCGATGCGCAGGCCGCGTTTGGGGTGATCCTCGAAACCACGGCTACGGTAGTCGAACCAGCTGAAGCGGTCGGCGCTGTCCGGGTTGAGGTGACGGAAACTGTCAACCAGCCCCCAGTGCTTCAGGCGTCCAAGCCACTCGCGCTCCTCCGGCAGAAAGCTGCACTTGCCGGTGCGCAGCCAGCGTTTGGCATTGTCGGGGCCAATGCCGATATCGCTGTCCTCGGGTGAGATGTTCAGGTCACCGATCACCAGCAGCCGCTGCTCTGGCGAGAAGCGGCTTTCCAGCCAGTCCTGCAAGTCGGCATAGAAGCGTTGCTTGGCCGGGAACTTGATCGGATGGTCACGGCTTTCGCCTTGCGGGAAGTAGCCGTTGATTACCACCAGCTCACCGCCGTCGGCGCAGGGAATGTTGGCCGCTATCAGGCGCTTTTGTGCGCTATCGTCATCCCCGGGGAAACCCTTTTGAACCCACAGCGGTGCCTCACGGGTCAGCAGCGCCACGCCATAATGGCCTTTCTGGCCATGGAAATTGACGTGGTAACCCAGCGCCTCAACCTCCGCCAGCGGGAACTGCGGGTCATCCACCTTGGTTTCCTGCAGGCCGATGACATCCGGTGCGTGGCGTTGCACCAGTTCCGACAGTTGATGGGGTCTGGCGCGCAGCCCGTTGATATTGAAAGAGATAACCTTCATTGCATGGTTCCGAGTCAGACGGCAAGCCGGTTGTCATGGCTTGCAACATTTGAATTGATCCGTTCAGCGGATGCGAGTCTGCGCATGTTAGCATCTTGCACAGGATGCGGGCCTTAGGGTCCATGGATAGGGTTGAACATGACACTGCGACCACTGCTGTTGATCGCCCTGATGGGTACCAGCACCGCACTGCAGGCCGCACTTGAAGTGCTGGTCGAGCCGCGTAATGCGAGAGTAAAAAGCAATATCGAGGTGTTTGTCGGGGAACTCAAGGCCGATAACCGCCGTGATATGTGGCGTCAGGCCCGGCATGCGGTGCGCCAGGCCGAGCAGGCGGCACAGGCGCTGGGTTATTACAACACCCAGGTGCGGCCCAGGGTGGCCGGCAGTGACGGCGCGCCGGTGCTGCAACTGACAGTTACCCTCGGTGAACCAACCCGGCTGGATCAGGTGGACATCAACTTTGAAGGACCAGGCGCCGGGACCGAGGCCTTTGACTTGCCGCCCGGCACCCGGTTGCGTCAGGGCGCCATCCTGCATCACGGTCATTACGAAAGCTACAAGACCCTGGTTGCCAATCAGGCGTTGCGTTACGGCTATTTCTCCGGGCATTTCACCCGCCAGCGTATCGAGGTGGACCCGCAGCGCAACCGTGCCAATCTCGAACTCTTGTACCAGACGGGTGAACGCTATCGCCTGGGAGATGTGGTGTTCAGCGAGACGCCGTTCAGCGAACGCCTGCTGCAACGAATGGTCGGCTTCGAATCGGGAGCTCCCTATGATTCTGATCAGATAGCCGCCCTCAACCGTGATTTGCTGAATACCGGGTATTTCGAATCGGTTCAGGTATCGGCCCCGGCCCGTCAAGCTGTGGACGGCGTGATTCCGGTGCAGGCCATGCTGGTCGCACGCAAGCCTCATTCGCTGGGGTTTGGTGGCGGGTTTTCCACGGATGTTGGGCCCCGCGTGCGTGCCAACTGGACCCAGCACTGGCTGAATGCCGAGGGGCACTCGCGTGGCGCGGAGTTCGAACTGTCAGCGCCGCGTCAGAAAGTGTCGACCTGGTATCAGCTTCCCCTGAACCCTCCGCATATCAGCTCCCTGCGGTTTTTTACTGGTCTGCTCAATGAGGATATCGACGATACCGAAAGCCGGGCGCTGACGCTGGGGGCGCAACAACAGAAACGCCTCGGCTCAGGTTGGGAACGGGTAATAGGCTTGCGCTATGAGCAGGAACGATTCAGCCTGGGCAATACCTCGGGACGGAGTCATTTGCTGATTCCCAGTGTGGCGTTCCAGCGCACACGCAGCAGTGGCGGTGTGGATCCCAGTCATGGCCACACACTGCTGCTTGAAGTTCAGGGGGCCAAGGAGGGCGTCATATCCGATTTTGATTTTGTGCGAGCCAATCTGGCTGCCAAGTTCCTGCATACCTTGCACGAGCGTCACCGCTTGCTGGCCAGAGGCAATGTCGGGGGCATAGCCAGCAACAGTTTTGCCAAGGTGCCGCCCTCGTTGCGCTTCTTTGCCGGTGGCGACCAGAGTGTGCGGGGTTATGACTACCGAACACTATCGCCAACCGATAGCAGCGGCGAGCGGGTAGGGGGACGCTATCTGATAGCGGGCAGTCTGGAATACCAGTATGAATTCAAGCCCGGCTGGCGAGCTGCCGGTTTTGTCGATCATGGCAACGCAGTGGACTCATTGCTGGATGCCCGCAAAACCAGTCTGGGTGTCGGTTTTCGCTGGGTATCACCGGTGGGTCCGATCCGGGTTGATCTGGCTCGTTCGTTGAGTGATGCCGATGAAGGGTTTCGCATCCACTTCTCGATGGGGCCTGAGCTGTGATCCGTTTTCTGTTCAAATCACTGGTGCGTGGCCTGCTGTTGATATTGCTGGTGCCGCTGCTGATCCTCGCGTTGCTGGCCAGCGAAACAGTCAACCGCTGGCTGTTCGAGCAGGTCCAGCGTATACAGCCAGAACTGACTATGGAGTTTGTCGACGGTCACTTCTGGCGTGGCTGGAGTTTCGATACGCTGCATTGGGATGATGGCGACACCCGAGTGGCAGTCCGGAATCTGCAGTTTCAGTGGGCACCGGAATGCCTGTGGGGGCTGACAGTCTGTATCGACAGACTGTCAATGGAGCATGTGCACGTCTGGCTGCCGGACACGCAGGCCTCAGAAGACACTGCCCCTCTGGCCTTGCCGGAGCTCAACTTGCCATTGGGCATACGTCTGGAGTCGTTCACCCTTGGCGCCCTGCAACTGGGTGACGAGCCGCCGCTATTGCAGTCTGTCGAGTTGAAGGCGCATGCCAGTGCCAACCAGTTGGTGGTAGAGCACTTTGCCGGCCAGGGGCCGGATCTGTCCTGGCAGCTGGATGCCGATCTGCGAACCAAGGGTGACTGGCCGCTGCGCCTCGATGCGCACCTGCAGCTGCCTGAGGTTGATCAGCGCGCGCAACAGGCGCGGTTCCGCTTGTCCGGCACTCTTGCGGAGGTGGCGGTTGATGTGCAGAGTGAAGGCTATCTGAGCGCCCGTTTGCAGGGAACCGTACGACCACTGGATGAACATTTTCCTGTGCAGCTGTCGCTGCACAGTGACTCCTTTCTTGCGCTGCAGGAATTGCCCCCCGGCCTCACGCTGGAAGGGTTGAAACTGTACGCTGAAGGCGACATGCAGCAGGGCATCCGGATTCAGGCTGATGCCCGCCTGCCGGGCAGCGGCGGGGGAGTGGCAATGGCAGTGTCCGGACTGGCAACCCTGCAGGGGCTGCCGGAGCTGGAGTTGCTCTTGCAGGTAGAGGAACAGCCCGAACGCCAGTTGCAGCTGAACGGTCAGCTGGGCTGGGCCGAGCAGCTTCAGGGCACAGCACAACTGCAATTACAGCAGACCTTTCCCTGGTACTGGCTGTATCCGCAGGACACCGGAGCGATCAGCCTGCAACAGGCCGACCTGCAACTGCAGCTACAGAATATGGACTATCAGGGAAATCTGGCAGCAACACTCAGTGGCGTAGCGGGGCAGGCGGTAGAACTGGATCTGGTGTTTACTGGCAACGACAGCAGCCTGGATCTATCCGCGTTGCAGGCGGTTACCGCTGCCGGAAGTCTTCAGGGAAGGGCCACCCTGGAGTTTGCCGAAGGCCTTGTCTGGGATGCGCTATTGCAATTGCAGTCATTGGATCCGGGTGTGTTCGTGGCCCAGATGCCGGGTCAATTGAGCGGCGAGATCAACACCCAGGGGCGATTGCAGAACCAGGCTCTGGATCTGGGTGCAGATTGGCGAATCGACGGACGTCTGCGTAACCAGCCGTTGCAGCTGGAAGGCCAGTTGCAGAGCCAGGAGGGGCGCTGGATCCTCAATGATCTGCTGCTGCGCCAGGGCGAAAACCGTATTGCCGGGCAGGGACGCTGGTCTGCTCTGGATGAATCGTACGCTCGGGGTGAACTGGATTTACAACTGCCGCAACTGGGTAATCTATGGCCCGGACTGGCCGGCACGTTGCAGGGGCGTGCCGATTTGGTTGGCGGCGCCAGCGCACCCAGACTGGAGCTTCGACTGGACGGCCGGCGTCTGGCTTATGCTGATACCCGTCTGGCTCGCCTGCAGCTGATTGCAGACGCACAACTTGACCAGCGTTTGCCAGGTCAGTTGTCGCTTGAGCTACTGCGAATTGCCCAGGGTACTACCCGTATTGGTAATCTCTCCATGCAGCTCAGGGGAGAGCTGGCGGAACACCGTCTGGATCTGGAGCTCGATCGCGGGCTGGCTGACCTGCAGCTGGCTTTGTCGGGCAGTTGGCATGAGTCGGGTTGGCTTGGCGAGCTACGCCAGGCGCTACTGGCCAGTGGCGAAATGGAGTGGCAGCTTGGCGATCCGGCCCGGATTGATTACCGGGCTGCCGACGGCCGCCTGCAGTTATCCGCCCATTGCTGGCAGCATCAGGAAGCTCGTCTGTGCTTTGACGGCAACCAGCAACTTGCGCCGGAACAGGCATTACAGATCACGCTGCGTGATTTTCCGATGAGTTCACTGGTTGAGCTTTTGCCGGAAGATTTCAACTGGGATGCTCTGCTGCAGGCTGATCTGTCCTTCAGGCAACGCAGTGGCAGCGCGCCGGAGGCCCATGTTCACCTGCGCAGCGAAGAGGGCGCCATCGAGCTGCTGGAGCAGGAGCGTACGCTGCGCTTGCCCTACCAGCGACTCGAACTGGACAGCCGCTTGCAGGCGGATCAGGCGCGCAACCGATTGCGACTGTCCAGTGACAGTCTGGGGCATCTGGAGGTGAATGCGGACCTGCGCGATCCGGCCGGACGGCGGGAGTTGAGCGGCGATTATCGACTGGAAGGCTTGCGTCTGGATGTTCTTCAGCCATTCCTGCCACTGGTTGACAGCCTGCGTGGTGAGTTGAATGGCAGCGGCCGACTCGCCGGGACCCTTGAAGAACCCGCTGTGGATGGAGTTTTATTGCTTGATGACGGATATGTAAGTGGCGCCGGTCTGCCGGTCAGCCTGGAGCAAATGCAGCTGCGTCTGCGCCTGCAGCAAGCGTCGGCCGAGCTGGACGGTAGCTGGCAAAGTGGCGATCAGGGAGAGGCCCGGCTGAGTGGCCGTTTTGACTGGTCGCAGGCGTTACAGATGAATATGACATTGAACGGCAACCAGTTGCCGGTTCGTGTTGATCCCTGGGCCAGCCTGCTGGCCAGTCCGGATCTGCGTGTACGGCTTAATGACGGGCAACTGACGGTAACCGGACAGATCGCAATTCCCGAAGGGGATATCGACGTACGGGAACTGCCGGAAACGGCGGTACAACTGTCACCGGATGTGGTGATTCTTGGCGAGGAAGCTGCAGTAACCGCAACCCCGCTGGATATTCGCGCCAGTGTGCAGTTATTGATTGGTGACCAGTTGCGGCTATCAGCATTCGGGCTACAAGGTCGCCTGAGCGGTCAGCTGGAAGTTCAGGAGAACCTGAACGCCAACGGTGATCTGAATATTCTTGACGGACAGTACCGCGGCTACGGCCAGCGGCTGGCCCTGCGCCGTGCCCAGCTACTGTTTGCCGGCCCGGTCACCCAGCCATTCTTGAATATCGAGGCAATTCGTACCAGCGGTGATGTGGTTGCCGGATTGCGGCTGACCGGTCGTGCTGACAGCCCTCAATCCGAGGTGTTTTCCGAGCCGGCAATGGCCCAGGAGCAAGCCCTGTCATGGCTGATTCTGGGGCGGCCTCTGGGCGCCGGTGGTGGTGATGAAAACATGCTGGGTCAGGCTGCGCTGGCACTCGGAATGGCTGGCAGTGCGCCGCTTGCACAAAATATTGCCAATACACTGGGTATTGAAAATTTCCAGTTGGAGACCGAAGGTAGTGGCCTGATGACTCAAGTAGTCGCTGCAGGCTATCTGACTGACAGGCTTAGCCTCAGGTATGGCGTGGGGGTGTTCGAACCGGCCAACCAGCTGGCCTTGCGCTATGACCTGACCCGCAGACTTTATTTGGAAGCAGTGAGTGGCTTTGCCAGCTCACTGGATTTCTTCTACCGTATTGATTTTGGATCAACACAGGTACAGCCCTGATCATCAGGGCTGCCACAGAACAGAGAGGAAGCAATATGAGCACAGTTACCCTGCGCGGCAATCCAGTTCAACTCGCCGGCACATTCCCTTCAGTTGGACAGCAGGCGCCGGGCTTTACCCTGGTTGCCAAGGACCTGAGTGATGTCAGCCTTGCCAGTTTTGCCGGCAAGCGCAAGATCCTGAATATCTTCCCCAGCATTGACACCCCGGTCTGTGCCACCTCGGTACGTCAGTTCAACCAGCAGGCTGGTCAACTGGACAACACTGTGGTGCTGTGCATTTCCGCTGACCTGCCGTTTGCCCAGGCGCGTTTCTGTGGTGCCGAGGGGCTGGAGCAGGTGATTAATCTGTCGACCTTGCGCGGTGCGGCTTTCCTGGATGACTACGGTGTGCGTCTGGCCGAGGGTCCGCTGGCCGGTCTGGCGGCGCGGGCGGTGGTGGTGCTGGATGCGCAGGACAAGATTCTGCACGCCGAGCTGGTTCCGGAAATCGGTCAGGAGCCGGATTACAATGCCGCGTTGGCTGCACTGGCCTGACCGGTAAAGCCCGGCCGACGTCGTAACCGCTGGGCGACGTCGGCCGAACCGCCAGTGATCATCAGCTCTTGCGAGGCTGCAATGCAGGAAAATCCTCGGGCGTCAGGGTTTCCTGCTCAAGCAGCAAACGAGCCCCCTGATCCAGCAGATCGCGGCGTTCTCTCAATAGTTGCATAGCCCTGTTATAGCCCTCGTCAATCAGTTCACGCACAGCCTGATCTATTTTCTCTGCGGTTTTCTCCGAGTAGTCCTTTTCTGTGGTGTTGACCACCTGGTCGCCCAGGTAACGGCTGTGCTGGCGTTCAAACACCGCCTGGCCGAGGGCTTCGCTCATGCCAAAACGGGTCACCAGCTGGCGGGCGATATCGGTAACCTTGGCCAGATCATCGGCCGCACCGGTTGAGATTTCATTGAATACCAACTGTTCGGCAGCACGCCCGGCGAGCAGCACTACCAGACGGTCCTTGAGCTCCTGCCGGCTGATCAGGAAACGGTCCTCGGTGGGGCGTTGCATGGTGTAGCCAAGCGCACCGATCGAGCGCGGTACTATCGACACCTTGTGCACCGGATCCATGCCGGGGAGGGCGGTGGCAGCCAGCGCATGGCCCATCTCATGGAAAGCCACCACTTCACGTTCATGCGGTTGCAGCAAACGGCCCTTGCGCTCGGCACCCGCCAGAATGCGCTCAATGGCAGCGGTGAAGTCATCCATGCCGACCCGTTCGGCACCGCGCCGGGTGGCAACAATAGCCGCTTCATTGACCAGATTGGCCAGATCGGCACCGCTGAAGCCGGCAGTCATCGCGGCAATCTGCTCAACATCAAGAGCCGGATCCAACTCGATTCGCCGCAGGTGAACGCGCAAAATGGCGGCACGGCCATTGCGGTCGGGGCGGTCAATCACTACCTGGCGATCAAAGCGACCGGCACGCATCAGCGCCGGATCAAGGATTTCCGGGCGGTTGGTGGCGGCCAGCAGCACCACGCCTTCACGTGGATCAAAGCCATCGAGTTCGGCGAGCAACTGGTTGAGCGTCTGCTCCTTTTCATCATTGCCACCCAGCGGGCCAATGCCGCGCATCTTGCCCAGCGCATCCAGCTCGTCAATAAAGATGATGCAGGGCGCTGCCTGACGGGCCTGCTCGAACAGGTCGCGGACCCGTGCGGCACCGACGCCGACGAACATTTCCACAAACTCAGAGCCGGAAATCGAAAAGAATGGCACGCCGGCTTCACCGGCCACGGCCTTGGCGACCAGGGTCTTGCCGGTGCCGGGTGGACCGACCAGCAGAATACCCTTGGGAATGCGTGCGCCAAGGCGACTGTATTTGGGCTGGTCTTTGAGGAAGGAGACGATTTCCTGCAATTCTGCCTTGGCCTCGTCAATCCCGGCCACGTCATCAAAGGTCACGCCGGTATCGCGTTGCACCAGCACCCGTGCCCGGGTCTTGCCGACATTTACCAGTCCGCCCATGCCCTGGCGGTTGGCTATATTGCGGAACATGAACATCCAGAAGGCAAAAATCAGCAATAGTGGCAGCAGCCAGGACAACAGCGAGGCCAGCAAGGTATTGCCGGGTTTGTGACGAAAGGCAATCTGGTGCTGTACCAGCCGGTCGGCCAGCTCGGGCTCGACGCGCTGGGTGACAAATCGCTCGATACGCCCCTCGGGCGTGTTGTAGCGGCCTTCGATGGTGTCCGGTCCTATCACCAGATCAGCGATGGCACGGCGATCGAGCAATTCGAGGAATTCACTGTAGGCAATGCTGCGGGTGGCCTGGGTGCTGGCCCACCAGGTCTGGAAAATCATCAGCAGCATAAAGGCAATGAAAAAGTAGCCAAGATTCCATTGATGGGTCTTGTTGCGCAGCGGCATGGTGACCTCGATGTTGTAATGAGTCTCTGTGCAGTCTATCCGCGTTTCCCGGTTTGGTGAGTGATACGGGTCAAGTAAGCCGCTTGGCGACTAACGCGTTTGTCAGCACACCTTACTACATTACTTCCTATAATCAATATTATGTTAAATAGTGTATTTGCCAGATGATCCGGTGAGTCTTCTGCTACACACTTGCCCCCTGCGCATTTCGCGCTGTTATGAGGCCTGTGCTGGAGAACTGCCGCCCCGCTGCTGCAAATGCCGTTGGCGGTATTCCCCCGGGGTGATCCCGGTCCAGCTGCGAAAGGCGCGAATAAAGGAGCTCTGCTCGGCATAACCAAGCAACAGCGCAGCGTCGCTTTGTGTCAGGTTCGGGTCGCGCAGGTATTGGCGTGCCAGCGTGTGCCGGGTTTGTGCCAACACGCTGCGGTAGCTGTAACCGGCCTGCTGCAGTTGCCGGTAGAAACTGCGCAATGAATAGCCCAGCGCGGCGGCTACCGCTTCGGCGCTGGCGTCGCCATTTTTCATCGACTCGACCACCTGTTCCTGCACCCTGACGAAAAACGCCTCGCTGTCAGCGTCCATATGCTCGGGCTGCTGGCTCAGCAAGGCCTGGGCCTGCTGTTCCAGCAGTTTCAGCAGATACGGGTCCTTGCTGGCTATCGGCATCGCCAGCAGGTGCGCCGGCAGGTTCAGTTCGATCTCTGCACAGCCAAATTGCACCGGGCAACCCAGCAGCACCTGATAGACGTCGCTGTCTGCCGGGCGCGCAAATGGCAGGCCGGCATGCAGTGGTGCCTGAGCCCGGCCAATCAGGCTCTGGTACAGGCTGACAAACACCGCCAGGCTGAACTCCAGCGCCAGCGGCGTGTTCGCCACCGCCTGGCTCCAGCGCATATGCAAGACGCCCTGCCCCAGCCAGGCACGCGAGTGCAGTCCCTGCTGCAACAGGGCGTGGTAGCGCTGGTAACGTGGCAGCGCCTGGCCGAGGGTACTGCAGGATGACAACATATAGCCGACCACCCCGAAGTGCCGTGGTTGCGCGGCGCGCCCGAGCCTTACGCCCAGCGCACTGACCGGGTCGTGCCGGTGCAGTCGCTCCAGCAGATCGCAGAACTGCCGGGCGCACACATGCGAGCTCTGCAGCACCTGCTGCAGCTCGGTTTCAAGGGCCCTGTCGTCGATTTGGCGGGCCTGCAGGTATTCCAGCAAGGGCTCGACAAAGGTGGCCGGAAGGAAGTCGGTTTTGTGCATGGGCAGACTATTGGCTGTTTGGCACAAAATGTCAATTCGGTTGCATCTGGCGATACGCCAGACGGCATTCTGCCTACTATGCTGGTTTGTATTTATCCAGCTGCGGAGTAGATCATGGCATACGTTGTCACCCAGGCCTGTATTGGCAACAAGCACACCAGTTGCGTGGATGTCTGTCCGGTCGAGGCATTTCGTGAAGCCCCGGAAATGCTGTTTATCGACCCCAAGGTGTGCATTGAGTGCAACGCCTGCGTGGCGGCCTGCCCGGAAGGTGCAATTTACCCGCAGAGCATGGTGCCGGCCGAGCAGTTGTCCTTTATCGAGCTGAATGCCGAAGGCGCCAAGACCCATCCGGTGATCCGCGAGAGCATCAAGGCCAGCGCCGATGTCAGTCCCCTCGCCCAGTTGCCTGCCCGTTTCGCGATTGTCGGCTCCGGTCCCAGCGGTTTCTATGCCGCCGAGGCGCTGATGAAAAAGCTCCCGGCAGCGCAGATCGACATGTTCGAACGCCTGCCTACCCCCTTTGGTCTGGTGCGCTACGGGGTGGCCCCGGATCATCCGCGCATCAAGTCGGTAAGCGCCGGCTTTGAGCGCATCGCCGAATCGCCGCAGTTCCGCTTTTTCGGCAATATCGAGATCGGTCGTGATATCAGCAGTGCCGAGCTGCGCGAGCATTACCACGGGGTGATTTATGCCACCGGCGGCTCGCAGAGTCGTCCGCTGGATCTGCCGGGTGCCGACAGCGGCAATATTTTCGGATCGTCGAACTTTGTCGGCTGGTACAACGGTCACCCGGACCAGGTGGGTCTCGCACCAGCGCTGGATGGCAAAACGGCAGTGATCATCGGAATCGGCAACGTGGCGCTGGATATCGCCCGCCTGCTGGTGCTGCCGCAGGATCAGTTGAAACGCACCGATATTGCTGACCATGCGCTGCAGGCGCTGGCGGGCAGTGGTATCGAGGAAGTCCGCCTGCTGGCACGCCGCGGCCCGGTGCAGGCGGCCTTCACGCCGAAGGAACTGGAACAGCTGATGGCCATTCCCGGCCTGCAGCTGCTGGTCGATCCGGCCGATCTGCAGCTGGACGAGATCAGCGCACGCCAACTGGAGCAGCCGGAGTTTGCCGAGGCGCGCCACAACCTGAGCCTTCTGCGCGAGATTGCAGCCCGCCCACAGGCTGAAGGCAAGCGCATCCGTTTTATGTTCTATACCAGCCCGAGCCGCTTTACGGCGGTCGACGGACGGGTCAGCGCCGTGCAGGCGCAGCGAACCGAACTGGTCCGCAATGCTGCGGGTCAGCTGGAGGCCCGTGCGGCGGCGGATTCGCTGGAAATTCCCGCTGCTCTGGTGGTGCATGCGATCGGCTACCAGGGCTCGGCCATCGACGGCCTGCCCTTCGACCAGCGCCGGGGCGTGATTGGTAATGCCGGTGGCCGGGTGGAGGCTGATGATCAACAGCACGACTACGTCGCCGGCTGGATCAAGCGTGGTGCCAGCGGGGTGATCGGCAGCAACCGGCAATGCGCCAGCGAAAGCGTGCAACGCCTGCTTGAAGACTTTGGCAGCAGCCTGCCGAACCTGGCCGGTGACGGCATCGATACCCTGCTCGCTGAGCGCCAGCTGGAAATTGTCAGCCTGGCCGACTGGCGCCTGCTGGATCAGCATGAACAGGCGCGCGGGCGCATCGAGGGCCGTACCCGGCGCAAGCTGGTGAAGGTCGACGAGATGCTGGCGGTGATTCGCCAGGCGCGTGCCCGCGAGGAGGCTCAGGCGCTTCTGCCGGTGAAAACCCATCACCGTGCCTGCACCCTGTGCGAGGCGATGTGCGGGGTGGTGATCGAAACCCGTGGCGAGCAGATTCTGTCGATCAGCGGTGACGTCAACGACCCGCACAGCGAAGGCCACATCTGCCCGAAGGGCTATGCACTGCAGGACCTGCACAACGACCCGGATCGCCTGCGTACGCCGCTGGAGAAGGTCAACGGCGAATGGCTGCCGATCGACTGGGATAGCGCCCTGGACAAGGTCGCCGCGCGACTGGTGGATATCCAGCAGCGCCATGGCAACGATGCCGTGGCCGGCTACTGGGGCAACCCCTCCTCGCACAACCTGGGGCTGATGATGGCCTCGGGTGCGCTGCGCAAGGCGCTGGAAACCCGCAATATTTCATCGGCCGCATCCCTCGACCAGATGCCGCACCAGCTGGTGTCCTACCTGATGTTCGGTCACAGCCAGCTGTTCACCATTCCGGATATCGACCGCACCGGTTACATGCTGATGCTGGGCGCCAACCCGGCCGCCTCGAACGGCAGCCTGATGACCGCCGGCGACATCCTCAAGCGTCTCGAGCGCATCCGCCAGCGTGGCGGCAAGGTGGTGCTGGTCGATCCACGGCGTACCGAGTCGGCACGTTATGTTGACCAGCACCTGTTTATCCGGCCCGGTACCGATGCCTTCTTCCTGCTCGGCCTGATTCGCCATGTGCTGGATCGCGGCCTGGTTAAACCCGGTCGCCTGCGTGAACTGGCGGACAACTGGGAGGCGCTGGCACCGCTGTTCGAGGGCGTTTCACTGGAACAGGTCAGCGCCCGTTGCGGCATTGCGGTAGCCGATATCCAGCGCATTGCCGAGGACTTTGCCGCCGCTGAATGCGCGGTCTGCTATGGCCGCATGGGGATTTCCACGCAGAGCTATGGCGCGCTCAACCACTGGCTGATGCTGGTGCTGAACATCCTCACCGGCAACCTGGATAGCCCCGGTGGCATGATGTTCACCACCCCGGCATTCAACAAGGCCCAGAGCCGGCCGATGGGCAGTTTCAACACCTACCAGAGCCGGGTGCGCGGGTTGCCGGAGTTTGACCGCTATTTCCCGGCAGTAATCATGGCCGAGGAAATGCTTACCCCCGGTGAGGGTCAGGTACGCGGCTTTGTCTGCGTCGCCGGCAACCCGGTGCTGTCGACGCCGAATGGCCGGCAGATGGATGCGGCGCTGGAGCAGCTGGAGTTCATGGTGTCGATCGACTTCTACCTGAACGAAACCTCACGGCATGCCGATATCATCCTGCCGCCCACCGGTCCGCTGGAACACGAGCAATACGACATCGTGTTCAACATGCTGGCGGTACGCAATCTGTCGCGCTACAGCGACCCGGTATTCGAGGCGCCTGAGGGTACACGCTGTGACTGGGATATCGTCCAGGGTCTGGCCCGGCGCATCGAGGCGTTGAAGAATCCGGATGCTGCGCCGCCGCGCGCCCTGCCCACCCCCGAGCAGATCCTTGACCATGGCCTGAAAACCGGCCCCTATGGCAAAGGCTTCAGCGAATACAACCAGGGGGAGCCGATCCGGCATGACGAGCCGCTCAGCGTCGAGGTATTGAAGCGCTACCCGCATGGCCTGGATCTTGGACCGATGCAGCCGTCCTTCCCTGGCTATTTGTTCACCCCAGGACAGCGCCTGCGCCTGACACCGCCTGAGCTGGTCGAGGACCTGCAGCGGGCCATGGCTGAATTGCGCAGCGAGCCCGATGCGGGTCTGATGCTGATCAGTCGGCGTGACCTGCGTACCAACAACTCCTGGATGCACAATAGCCAACGGCTGGTAAAAGGCACGGATCGTTGTGCCCTGCTGATCAATCCGGCTGATGCGGCACGTCTTGGACTGGCTACTGGCGCGCCGGCACGCATTCAATCACGTGCCGGCGAGTTGCGCGTCAATCTGCTGGTCACCGAAGACATCATGCCCGGGGTGGTCTGCCTGCCGCACGGCTGGGGGCATGATCGCGAGGGTGTCAGTCTGCGGGTGGCTCAGAGCAACCCGGGTATCAGCATCAATGACATCACCGATGACAAGGTGGTCGATCCGCTGTCCGGCAATGCCGTATTCAACGGCATTCCGGTGCAGCTGCTGCCAGCCTGATCAACCGGACGGGGCGGCGTAGATGACGCCGCCCTGCTCCCGGTAATCCAGCAACAATTGCCTCGCCGGCTCACGCAGCAGGTCGGTGCGAATACTGATGCCGCGACTGTGCAGGCCCGCCTGCCAGTCCGGCGGCTTGCAGCCCTCGTCAAAGCCAATCGCTTCGGCATCCTCCCCGCGTGCCGCACACACCAGCCGACGTATGCCGGCAAAGGGAATGGCGCCGAGACACATGGCACAGGGCTCGCAGCTGCTGACCAGAGTACAGGCGCCAATCGCACCCAACTGGTGCTCAGCAATACGCCGCTGGGCCAGCAGCAGGGCGAGCATTTCCGCATGCCAGAGTGAACTGTGCAGCTGTACCACGCGGTTGGCGGCAATGCTCAGCAGCCGGCCCTGCGGATCCAGCACTGCTGCGGCAAAGGGGCCGCCACCATCGGCGACATTGCGTTGAACAATTTGCAGCAGCAGTTGCATGGCCGCTTCTTCATTGGCTACTTCAGGTGGCTGGTGATTGATTTGTGCTAGCCATGCCGGTAATTCCACTGAAATCTGCAATTCGGATGTCATTGTTTTGCCTCTTTGATCCCGTTTAATAGCCTCATGCTGCCGGTTTAATACCAATTCATCCAGTGGTTGAAGCGTATTGATTCGCACTCAGCGGTGGCGTTAGAAAATAACTGGGTGGGGTATTTTGCAAGGTAAGGATCCTTGTACTAGACTCATCGCGATCCTTATGAGTACGCCAAAATCAAGGAAGGCCAAAGCAATGACCGGTAAACCTTTGCTGGCTCGCGAGATGCACGAGCCTCATTGCACTGATTGTCGGCTGGCCGATCTGTGCCTGCCGATGGGGCTGACAAATGCCGAAATTGAACGGCTTGATGGTTTTATAAAACGTGGCAAATCCCTGGCCAAGGGTGAGGTTTTATTCAGGCAGGGGCAGCCTGGAACCTCCTTGTATGCGGTTCGCAGTGGTGCACTCAAAACATTCAGTCTCTCCGAAGCCGGTGTTGAACAAGTCACCGGCTTTCATTTGCCCAGTGAAATTGTCGGTCTTGCGGTTGATTCGGATGAGCGACTACCTGTATCTGCGGTTGCTCTGGAAACGACCTTTCTGTGTGAAATTCCTCTGGACATGCTCGACAACCTGAGCAATGACATGGCGCACCTTCGCAAGCGTATGCTGCGCCTGATGAGTCGCGAGATTCGTGACAACCAGCAGATGTTGCTGGTGTTATCCAAGAAAAATGCTGAACAACGACTTGCAACCCTGCTGGTCAACCTTTCTGCACGCCATCAGGCGCGAGGCTATTCAGCGACTGCCTTTCGTTTGGTGATGTCACGTCATGAAATCGGTAATTTTCTCGGGCTGGCGCTGGAAACCGTTTCACGTGTTTTGAACCGGTTTCAACAGCACGGATTGATTCAGATAGATAACAAAGATGTCCGAATTTTGCGCGCGGAAGAAATCTATGCGCTGGCTGACGGCCTGACAGATCACTCCAGCGACTGATAGCTGCTCCGGGTATCTGCTGCCTGTTGGTTCTGCCTTCGTATTGGGGAGGTTGCATGACAGTTTGTCGCTTTATCATGCTGTTCTGTCTGGGCCTTTCCTGTGTCTTGCCTGCGTGGGCTGGCACTGCCGATCACAGCCAGTTTGACGTTCTGCAAGGGCCTTTTGCCACGGGTGAAGAAGTTACCCGTGCTTGCCTGAGTTGCCATACTGAAGCGTCCAGACAGGTGATGGCGACCCGTCATTGGAGCTGGGAGTACGAGAATGCCGATACCGGGCAAAAGCTCGGCAAGAAGACCATGCTCAACGGCTTCTGTATCGGCAACAAGTCCAATGAAGCCTTCTGCCAGTCTTGTCATGTCGGTTATGGCTGGAAGGATGACAGCTTCGATTTTACCGCTGAGGAAAAAGTCGACTGCCTTGCCTGTCACAACACCGGCGACTACGCGAAGATCGGCGGTCTGGCCGGGCATCCGGCCTACCAGCGCATGGAAATGCCCAAGGGGTCTGGCAAATTTATTGAGCCGGTAGATCTGGTGGCGGTGGCCCAAGCCATTGGCGAAACCAGTCGACGCACGTGCGGCAGCTGCCACTTTTATGGAGGCGGCGGGGACGGCGTAAAACACGGCGATCTGGATTCTTCCCTGGTGACACCCGACCGGCAGCTAGATGTACATATGTCCCCGGATGGCGGTAATTTCCGGTGCTCGACCTGTCACCAGTCAGATGATCACAATATTGCCGGTAGTCGCATCAGCATGACGGCTGCTGATCCGCACGGCGCCCTGATACGCGGCCAGCCAAGTGATCGCAATCCGGCCACTTGCCAGTCCTGTCACGGAGACCGTCCTCATCAGGATGGCCTGCTGCATGCCAATCGGCTCAATGACCATGCAACTACGCTTGCCTGCCAGACTTGCCATATTCCGACCTTTGCCCGCGGCGGAGTGCCGACCAAGATGGGTTGGGACTGGTCGACTGCAGGGCAACTGGATGAGAACAGCAAGCCCTTTCAGCACCGTGACAGCGATGGTCATGTGATCTACGACAGCAAGAAAGGCGACTTTGTGCTGGGCGAGCGTGTGGTGCCGGAGTATCTCTGGTTTGACGGTTCAGTTACCTACACTCAGCCGGATACGGTTATCGATCCCTCCGCCCCGGTAGCGATCAACAGTTTTCATGGCGCACCCGGCGACCCGGGTTCGCGTATTTGGCCAGTCAAGCTGTTCCAGGGCAAACAACCCTACGACAAGATCCACAAAACCCTGCTTGTGCCACATACAGCAATTCCTGACGATACTGCCTTCTGGTACAACTTCGACTGGGACAAGGCGCTGGCAGTCGGCACCGAAGCGGCTGGCCAGCCATTCAGTGGTGAGTATGGTTTCATCGAAACCACTATGTTGTGGCCGATTACGCATATGGTTGCACCGGCGGATCAGGCACTGGACTGTGCCAGTTGCCATAGCGATCAGGGGCGTCTGGCGGCTGTTGAAGGGCTGTGGATGCCAGGGCGCGACCGCAATGCCCTGCTCGACCGGGCAGGCTTTGGTCTTGCCGCACTGATGCTGTTGGGGGTGGCCGGGCATGCCGGCTTGCGGATCGGACTTGGCTTGCGCCGCAGGAGACACTGAAATGGGCGAACGACTCTATTTGTTTACCCGCTTTGAGCGCTTCTGGCACTGGTGCCAGGCGGCCTTGATACTACTGCTGCTGTTCACCGGTTTTGCCATCCATGGCAGCCATCAGTTGATCGGATTCCGGCGCGCCGTGGAAATTCACGAGGTGGCGGCCTGGATGCTGATTGTGCTGTGGGTGTTTGCGATTTTCTGGCACTTCACCACTGGTCAGTGGAAGCATTACATCCCTACCCTGCATAACATCAGCCGGATGGCCCGCTACTACGCCATTGGAATCTTTCAGGGTGCACCGCATCCTTACAAGGTGACTCCTGAGCGAAAGCACAACCCCTTGCAGAGAATCGCCTACCTGTCAGTAAAAC
Organism: Halopseudomonas yangmingensis; assembly: GCF_900114825.1. Lineage (GTDB taxonomy): Bacteria > Pseudomonadota > Gammaproteobacteria > Pseudomonadales > Pseudomonadaceae > Halopseudomonas > Halopseudomonas yangmingensis. Next base: position 214,865 of record NZ_FOUI01000004.1, read on the forward strand.
TGCTGATCAACCCTCTGCTGTGGCTGAGTGGCCTTACCTATTTGTTCTGGGGGCGGCTGCAGGCCTTTGACCTGCCCGTAACCCTGCAGCAGGTAGCAACACTGCATACGCTAGGTGCGTTTTTGATGCTGGTTTTTCTGATTGTACATGTCTATCTGGCCACCACCGGCCATACCCCGCTGGCACATGTTCGGGCGATGATAACCGGCTGGGAAGAGCGTCACTGAGTATCAGCGGTCGCGAATACGCATATCCGGCCGCAGATGTTGGCCTGGGTGGCGTACCACGCGCTCTCCGGCTTCCAGTCCCTGCATAATAGCGCTCTGTAACTCGGAATGAAGCCCGGGAACTACCTGTCTCAGCTGCGCGCGACCCTGCTTTTCTACATAGAGGTACCAGTCTTCGCCAAGACGGAACAATGAGCTGGCAGGGACTTGCAGTAGCTCAGGATGCTCTTCAAGAATAAAGAGCACGTCGACCCGATAACCGTCACCAAGGCCCAGCCAGTCACTGTGTGCTGATTGCAGTTGCAGTACTACCCAGACCCGTTGCTCTTCTACTCCCAGTGCCGACAACTTGGTAAACCCCGTCGGTTCGACGCGGCTAATGCTTGCGCGTAATGGCTCTCCACCCCAGCGTAGCAGTTCAGCACGCATTCCCGGGCGCAGGCGGACTGCATCTGCCGACAGCACATCGACCTCGATTTCCAGGCTTTGCAGATCGCCAATCACCAGGATCGGCTCTCCAGACTGAACCGGACCAGAACTCTGGCGCAGACGTTGCAATATGGTGCCATTCAGTGGCGCAGGGATACGTATTGGTGTGTCCAGCGCTGCACCACCTTGGACACTGAGTTGCAGTAGGGCAATGTCACGTTCGTGGCGTGCCGCCTGGGTGGCAAAGCGGCTCGACTGTGCCGTCGCATCCGCATGTCTCCAGGCAGTGTGCAACTGATCCAGTCGTTCGGCGGCAAGATGGCCTGCGGCATGTAGCTGCTCGCCGCGTTGCAGTTCCCGTTGGCTGAGCTCCAGTTGTGCCTGGCTTGCCTCTTGCTGCTGCTGATACTGTTGCAGGGTGGCTTCCGTGCGTTCAAGCAATGCCTGCGCTTGCGCCAGAGTGCGGGCATCCAGTGCGGCTGCTGGCAGTGGCAACAACCGAAATAGTTCATCGCCAGCAACCACTGCATCACCAGGCTCCAGTTCAACCCGCTCAAGCTGGCCGGCCAAGGGGGCCGTTATAATATGCCGATTGGCCACCCGGGTACGTCCCTCCTCCTCCAGCAACAAGCGCATGGGTGCCAGCGCCGCAGGAACCAGCTCAACCTCGAGTGTGGCAGGACGCAGGCTCAGCCAGGTGCTCAGTACCAGTACCAGAAGTGCAATCAGCAGCAGAACTTTCATCCGTTACTCCGCAGCCTTGAGGGCGGACACCATGTCCAGTCGCGACAGTCGGCGCAGTAGCATCCAGGACGACAGTAGCGTTGCCAGCAATACTACCAGAGCCGCCTGGGCAAAAGTGGCAGGCTGCAGTACCAGGGGAATACGGTACAGATCGGTCTGCATGGCCTGCGACAGCAGCCAGCAGAGTGCTGTGCCCAAGGCAAAACCCGGCAGCAGTGCCAACAGTGTCAGCAGCGTTTGTTCACCGATCAACAGGCTGGCTACTTCAAATTGTGTAAAACCCATTACGCGGAGGCTGGCCAGTTCCCTGCCGCGTTCGGCAAAGGCAATACGCGCATTGTTATAAACCACTGCAAAGGCAATGGAGCCAGCAAGAAACAGGCTGAACAGGGTAAATACCAAAAGGCTTTCGTCCATCAGTTGATTAAAGGCAGCAATGCTGCGTTCGCGAAGGGTTACCGAAAGTACGCCGGGCATTTCTTCGAAGGTGCGTGCCAAGGTCAGGTGCCGTTGCGGGTCTGCAGCGACCAGTACCTGATTCAGGCTGTCACCCTCGCCGAGCATGCGTGTCAGCGCCCCACGCTGAATGTAGGCGCCGACCCCGACATATTCATCCACCACTGCAGCAAGGGGGATACGCAACACGGGTCTGCGCCCTTCCTGTACCTGAACCTCAAGCATGTCGCCGGGTTTGACCTCCAGACTGGTGGCCAGGTGATCGGTCAGCAGTAGACCCTGTGGCGGCAAGACCACCCGCTCAAGATTGGCATTGCGCAGTTGCAGCAACTGCGATTCAGGGTCAATTCCAAGCAGACTGCCGCGCTGGTCGAGATGTCCGTGACGAAGGATTACCGGGACTGCACGCAGCCCTTCAACATGCCGGACACCTGGTTGGGCGCGTAACGTGGAGAGTGCCGAACGCGCCAGCGGATCGGTCAGGTTCAGCGTCATATCCTGTTGTTGCACCAGTCGGAACTGCACGTCGAGCATATGGTTGATGGCGTTCTGCTGGAACCCGGTGAGCATCATCAGGGCCGTTGCCAGGGCAATTGCGAGTATCGAAAGGCTGCTTTTTACCGGTTGGCGCTGCAGGTTGCGCAGCAGTATTCGTGTTGGTCCGCTTAGCCAGTCCAGTCGCAACCACTCAATCAGTCCGGGTCGATAATGTGCTGGTGCCGGCGGCCTCATCGCTTCGGCCGGCTGCAGCCGCAAAGCAGACCGAAGCGCCCCCAGTGTACCCAGTAGTGCAGCAGCAATGGCAATCAGGCAGGCGCTCAGGGCAACCTCCGGGCGCAGCCGGAATTCCAGCCAGGGAAATCGGAAATAGCTCTGATAGAGCTCCGCCAGGGCTGTTGCCAACCAGGCGCCGGCCAACAGGCCAAGCAGGCTGCCGGGCACTACGATCAGCAGAGTCAACTGCAGGTAGTGCCAGCCGACCTGGTGATTGTGATACCCGAACGCCTTGAGTACGGCAATTTGTTCTCGCTGGGTCTGAATCAGCCTTGCGCAGACCATGTTCAGCAGGAAGGCCGCCACACCCAGAAAAATCAGTGGCAGTACGGTGGCCATGGTTGCCAGCTGCTTCAGTTCCTCCTCAAGGTACCGGTGCGACAGTTGATCATGACGGGTGTAGGCACCGGTGCTACCCCATGGCTCCAGCAGCGGATCAAGCCGGGCAATCAGTGTGTCGACGTCAGCCTCCGCCGTGAGCTGCAAGCTCAGGCTGTTGAACGCGCCCTGCATGCCCCAGGCGTACTGCAATACATTCTGATTGATCCATAGCAGCGCATAACGGGAAAAGTCCGGGAACAGGTCGCCGGGCCGAATCTGGTAAATGTACTCCGGAGACAGTGCGATGCCACTGATGACAAAGCGGCGCAAGCGTCCATTGATAATCAACTCAATGTGTTCGCCAGTCTGCAGGGCATGGGCCTCTGCAAACGCCTCGCTGACCAGTAGCTGATCATTGCGGGAGGGGTCCGGGAGTGTGCCGCTACGCAGATACAGGCGATTAAGTTGCGGCTGTCGACCATCCGGTATTGATAACGCCAGACCGGTGATCGGGTCACTGAATCCAGGCAGGCGCAAGGTGACTGGGGCACGGGTGCGGGCCTCTATTTGCGCCACCCCGGGCAGAGCCTGGATTCGCGGCAGCAGGCTCAGCGGCGCGCGCTTTAGATCAACAAAAAGATCAGCAAAATGCTGCTCACGATAGACGGCTTCACGGGTGGCTCGTAGCGAGTCCAGTGTGGCATGGGCCATGGCGTACATGGCTACCCCGGTGCCGATCAGCAACGCAATTGCAGCCGCCTGACCACGCAGGCCCAGGAACATGCGCAGCAATTTTAGTTGCAGGGCGGTCATTGTTTCACCAGCGCAGTGAATCAGCGCGACACGGATCGGAATTGATCTGAATTTCGCTGACCTGCCCGTCACTCAGTCGCAGCATGCGGTCAGCCATGGCGGCGATGCCAGCGTTGTGGGTAATGATGGCAGTGGTAGTGGAAAACTCCCGGTTGATGTCCTGCAATACCTGCAGCACGCGAATGCCGGTTTGCGAATCCAGCGCGCCGGTAGGTTCGTCACACAGCAGCACATCCGGACGTTTGGCAATGGCTCTGGCGATAGCAACCCGCTGCTGCTCACCGCCGGACAGCTGCGAAGGAAAGTGATCCAGCCGCTGGCCAAGCCCTACCCGTTCCAGGGCTTCGACTGCAGGCATCGGGTTGCTGGCAATGTCGGTGACCATGGCCACATTCTCGCGGGCGGTAAGGCTGGGTATGAGATTGTAGAACTGGAAAACAAAACCGATGTGTTGACGCCTGAATTGGGTCAGTTCCGCATCGCTGGCGTGGCTGAGGTTGTGACCTCGAAAGTGTATGTCGCCGCTTGTCGGGCGGTCTAGCCCGCCCAGAATATTCAAAAGCGTCGATTTGCCACTGCCAGAGGCGCCGAGCATGACCAGGAATTCGCCTTCGTAGATCTCCAGATCTATGCCACGCAGCGCCTGAATCTTGACTTCGCCAAGGTCGAAGGTCCTGCCTAACTGGCGAACCTGAAATACCGGCTGTGATTCAGAGGTCATGCCGAACTCCCTAAGGACTCGGCATGAGTGTATCAGAGCGCAGGCGAGCAGGCGGCAGACAGGCTACCGCTCTTCCATGATCAACGTGGGGCGCCGACCATGCGCTCAATGCATTGGCGGGCTTCGTCAGGCAGGCGGGTAAACTGAAGGCCTGTCCAGTGCTGGCTGCCGGTGATACTGGTGCGGTTCCACAGGCTTTCGGCGCTGGCAAAAAACTCTGAATGGCCGTTGAGCTTCATTGGCAGATTGACTTGCAGTGTCCAGTTCCTGTTCAGATCGAGCGGACGCTCGCTGAGCAACATCATGCCTTCACTATGCAGATCAACCACACGGCCAAGATGCTCTCCTGAGTCCAGATCGAAAACTTCCAGGCTGGAACTGACGGCATTCCTTGTCATTGTGCGTCTCTCTTCATTATTCGGGTTGTCACGGGGTTGCAAGTGAGTCATGGGTCGACTGCCTGGCTGCATGGAAATGATAGAGTGAGTCCGTAACGGACGCTAATGGCATGGAGCCATTTTGTCACGCTTTTGCGTTAACTGGATCACAGTTTCAGCAGTTGGCTTCTTGCTTGTGGTGAAAGCTGCCTTCGCTGCATACTTTCCTCAGTATATGCATGCTCTGCCGTGTTTGCTGGTTGAGCCTTTTGATGCAGGTTTTTTACCAAGGAGTACACATGCTGGTAACCGACAAGACGCAACTGGTCAGCTACCTCAAGCGGCACGGCTCTGATATTCCGGAAAAAATGCTTGGCCAGATTCTGCTTGAGCGAGGACTGGTCACCAATGCGCAACTGGATGCTGCGCTGAACCTGCTGCGGCGCAACCCTAAAGCTGGCCGTCTTGGACAGATCCTGTTGTCGATAGACGGTATCAAGCCTTCCCAATTGAAGCAGGTCATTGCCGAACAATTGCAGATTGCCGAAGTCAGTCTTGATCAGTTCGACTTTGACGCCTCTCTGCTGACCAGCCTGCCTGAAGAAATTGCTCGTGAATATCAGGTAATGCCATTGATGGAACATGGTGAGTGCCTGGTAGTTGCCTGTGCCGATCCTACCCAACACGAATTGCTTCATTTGCTCAGTTTTATCAGCGGCAAGCCGATTGAGGCTGTGTACGCTGATCCGAGCGCCATTGATCGTGCGGTCAACAGTCACTACGGTGCTGTTACGGTTGAGTCACTGCCAGAAAATGAAAAAGTCGAGCCTGTGCTTTCCATACAGCAGATCAAGGCGCTGGCAGAAGACAAGCCAACGGTGCGCTTTGTCGACAACATGCTGGAAGACGCCATCAGTCGGCGTGCATCGGATATCCATTTGCGTCCCGGCGAAAAGGATGTGGTGGTGCAGTTCCGGATAGACGGCATGTTGCAGGATATCCGTCATATCAAGCGCTCTACCCTCCCTGCGATTGTCAGTCGTATCAAAATCATAGGCGGGATGAACATTGCCGAGCGGCGGCTACCGCAGGATGGCCGTTATATGGTCAAGATTGCCGGTCGCACCGTTGATCTGCGCCTGTCGATCATGCCTACCGTCCACGGTGAAAGCGTCGTAATGCGTATTCTGGACACTGGGCAGAGCCTGAAAAGCCTTGAGCAACTAGGTTTCAGCGAGACGGATGCGGCGCGCTTCCGCCGTCTGATCAGCCTCAACCAGGGTATCGTGCTGGTCACCGGGCCGACCGGTTCAGGCAAAAGCACCACGTTGTACGCGGCAATTAATGATATCCGCCAGACCGGGGTGAACATCATCACCGTTGAGGATCCGGTGGAATACCAGATTGAGGGTATCCGCCAGATTCAGGTGCGCTCAAGCATTGGCTACACCTTTTCCCGCGCCTTGAGACACATTCTGCGACATGATCCCGATGTAATAATGGTTGGTGAGATCCGTGACCAGGAAACAGCGATCATGGCCAGTGAAAGCGCCCTGACCGGCCACCTGGTGCTCAGCACCCTGCATACCAACAGCGCCGCCAGCACAGTCACTCGACTGCTGGAAATCGGTATCGCACCCTACCTTGTGAATGCAACCCTTATCGGCGTACTGGCTCAACGACTGGCACGGCGTAACTGCAAGCACTGCCTGGTGGATGAGGACGTCCCTGATCATGTGCGCCAGGGCCTGGGGCTGGATCCGAATGAGAGTTTCAAGGTCGGTAAGGGCTGTAACCAGTGCAATGACCGCGGCTTTGCCGGTCGTATCGCTGTATACGAGCTTCTTGAGGTAACCGCCTCGCTGCGTCGACTGATCAAGCCGGCAGTGGCTGCGCAGGATATTGAGGAGCAGGCGCGCATGGATGGCATGCGCCCACTGACTGAAGGGGCACTGGAGTTGGCCCGTCAGGGCATCATTTCACTGGCTGAAGTTTATAGGGTGCGTCTTGAATAAAGCTGGGCTGCTGGCCCTTGGTCTGCTTTTGCCTGCCGTGCTTCAGGCAGGCGGTTTACAGGTCGAAAACGCCTGGTCCAGAGCCATGCCGCCAAACATCAACACAGGCGCTGTCTACCTGCGTCTGTGTAATGCCGGTGCCCTGCCCCGGGCCGTTATCCGTATGACTACACCGGTTGCAGCGCGTGCCGAACTTCACCAGCATGTGGAACGGGCCGGCGTGTTAAGCATGCAGGAAGTTGCCGAACTCAGGCTGGAGCCAGGCGAGTGCAGGCAGTTGCGACCGGGAGGCGATCACCTGATGCTGTTCGGTATAGGTCGACCGCTGCAAGCGGGCGGGAGCTACCCGCTGACCCTTGAGCTGGATGACGGTACTCTGTTGCATCTGGATTTCAGGGTGTTGGGACCCGGCCAGCGTCCAGGCAGCAACCGGCAGTCAGAGCCGGATTGACGGGTCTCAATCCCGGTCAAGCAAGTGAAAGCGCGGCAAGGCTAGTTTCCAGCGAATCGCTGCAAGGCGTATTACCAGTACAACCGCCATCGCCACCAACACATCCAGATCACTCGGGGTGTGTAGCTGGCTGAGTCCGATCCAGGTCAGTGATCCGGCAATGCAGGCTGTGGCATAGATTTCCTGCTGGAAAATCAGCGGTATCTCGTTGCAGATAATGTCGCGCATCACCCCGCCAGCTACCCCGGTCATTACGCCCATGATCACCGCGGCACTGATTGGTACCTCATATTGCATGGCAATCTGTGTCCCCATCACGCTGAATACTGCCAGCCCCAACGCATCGGCCACCAGTAATCCGGTTTCATGGATTGGCCGGGTAAAACGCACCCAGAGTACGGTGCCCAGTGCTGCCAGCGTTGCCACCAGAATGTACAGGTCGTTGCCAATCCAGCTCACAGGGTTACGATCCAGAATGGCGTCACGCAGGGTGCCGCCACCGAGGGCAGTGATCAGGGCGATAACCAGCACCCCGAACAGGTCCATCGACTTGCGTCCGGCCATCAGTGCACCGGTTATGGCAAATACGGCAACTCCGAACAGGTCAAGAAAGTCGAACCAGGTCATAACTGTCCGCTCTCTCAGTCTTCGCGACTGGGTGTGCGCATGGTGACGAACTCTTCGGCTGCGGTTGGGTGGATACCAAGGGTGGCATCGAACACTGCCTTGGTTGCCCCCGCTTTGACGGCCACAGCCAAGCCCTGGAGTATCTCTCCAGCCTCGGGGCCGACCATGTGAATACCGAGAATACGGTCGCTGACAGCGTCAACCACCAGCTTCATGTAGCTTTGCTCATTGCGGCCGGCCAGGGTGTTGCGCATGCTGCGGAAGCGGCTCTCGAAAATCCGCAGCTTGTGGCCGGCTTTCCTCGCCTGATCTTCACCCAGCCCCAGAGTGGCAATATTCGGGATGCAGAAGACCGCCGTGGGTATGTCAGCGTAGTCAACCGGGCTGTATTCCTCCGGGCGATACAGACGACGGACCAGTGCCATGCCTTCCGCCAGTGCCACAGGTGTCAGCTGTGGCGTGTCGGTGACATCACCAATCGCGAAGATTGTCGGGTCGTTGGTTTGATAGTCGCCGTTGCGGGCAATAAAGCCCTTGGAATCCAGCTGCACTCCGGTATTTTCCAGACCCAGCCCGTCCAGATTCGGCTTGCGGCCGGTAGCGTACAGAACAAGATCGGTAACCAGCGTGTTGCCGTCCTGCAAGAACACTCTCAGACTGCCGTCCGCCTGACGCTCAATGCGTTCGACATCAGTATTGAAGCGCAGGTCTACGCCCTTTGAACCGAGCGTATTGGCCACATGTTCGCGCACGTCGCGATCAAAGCCGCGCAGGAACAAATCACCCCGGTAGAGCAATGTCGACTGGCAGCCCAATCCATGAAAAATGCTGGCGAACTCGATGGCGATATAACCGCCGCCCACAACCAGCGTGCGCTTGGGAAGCGCCTGCAGGTGGAAGACCTCATTGGAGCTGAGCACATGCTCCCGGCCGGGAAACTCCGGAATGAACGGCCAGCCGCCGGTAGCGATGAGGATGCGTTCAGCGCTGTAGCGCTGCCCAGCCACTTCAACCGTGTGCGAGTCGATCAGCCTGGCACGGCCTTCCATCAGTGTTACCCCGGCATTTACCAGCAGGTTGCGGTAGATGTCGTTAAGGCGGCCGATTTCCCTATTCTTGTTGGCCAGCAGGCGCTGCCAGTCAAATCCGGCGGCAGAAAGATCCCAACCGTAGCCGGCAGCATCGACAAAGTCTTCTGAAAAGTGCGCAGCATAGGCAAACAGCTTTTTCGGCACGCAGCCAACATTGACGCAGGTGCCGCCCAGATAGCGGTCTTCGGCTACAGCAACCCGCGCGCCAAAACCTGCGGCCATACGACTGGCGCGCACCCCGCCGGAACCGGCACCAATCACGAAAAGCTCAAAGTCGAATGCCATGCTTATCTCCAGATACCCCAGGATAGGGTCAAAGCATAACCGATACTGTGCGGGGTGTGCTTGCGCCGGGAGCGGAAAGAATCGAAGAGCAGCCTGACGCTGGGGTGCACGGTGTCTGGTGGTGCCTCGGGCCGGAATCGAACCGGCAAGGCCAAAGGCCGGAGCATTTTAAGTGCTCTGTGTTTACCAATTTCACCACCGAGGCAGAATGTTGCCAGATCGGCTGGTACTTCTGAAAAAATGGAGGCCGAGGTCGGAATCGAACCGGCGTACACGGATTTGCAATCCGCTGCATGACCACTCTGCCACCCGGCCTCTGAGGGGGACTTCCCGATGCTGCTGTCAGCAACGGGCAGAAAACTGGAGCGGGAAACGAGACTCGAACTCGCGACCCCGACCTTGGCAAGGTCGTGCTCTACCAACTGAGCTATTCCCGCTTTGGAACGGCGCCCATTTTATGCTTCTGGAAACCGCTGTCAAGTTATTGATTCGAAAAACTTTGCTGGCGATTTTTTGAGCAGCGCCGGGCTCTGTCAATCGTCCCTGGATGACTCCATGCTCAGGTGCGGCCAGGCTGCTTTAAGGTAGACCAGCATGGACCAGAGCGTGAGAATTGCTGACACCATCAGGAGCGCGTACCCCAGAATTACCCAGCTGGTAAGTGTTGGCGGGTTTGCCAGCAGAACCACCAGCGCCACCATTTGCGCAGCAGTCTTGTACTTGCCCAATTGTGAGACGGCGACATGGGCGCGTGCACCAAGCTCGGCCATCCATTCACGCAGGGCAGAAATTACGATCTCGCGGCCGATGATAACCATGGCCGGCAGCGTGACCCACAGGTTCATATGGCTATGTACCAGCAATACCAAGGCTACAGCCACCATCAATTTGTCAGCAACCGGGTCGAGAAAGGCGCCAAAGGGGGTGCTTTGTTTCAGCTTGCGTGCCAGATAGCCATCGAGCCAATCGGTGATACTGGCCAGAGTGAAGACGCCAGCTGCGGCCAGGTAACTCCAGTGAAATGGCAGAAAGTAAAGCAGGATGAAGATGGGGATCAGGGCCACCCGCATCAACGTTAGGATATTCGGTATATTCATGGTCGCCTGGTGTCCGTTCGGTCTTTCGACATTCTATGTGGCTGGCGGGTAAAAAAGTAGCAACAAACGGCAATTGGCCTAGGTGCTATGCAGTGCGGCATAGATCTCGCCTGCCAGTGTTGTGCTGATGCCCGGTACCCGGGCGATTTCCTGCTCACTGGCGCGCTGCAGTTCCTGCAGACCACCGAAGTGCTTCAGCAGCTCGCGCCGGCGCTTTGGTCCTACGCCACTGATACCCTCCAGTGGCGACTGGTTGCGGGTCTTGCCGCGTCGCTGACGATGGCCGGTGATAGCGAAGCGGTGTGCCTCGTCACGGATCTGCTGGATCAAGTGCAAGGCCGGCGAATGGGCGGGCAATACCAGTTCGTTGTCCGGGCTATTCAGGTACAGGGTTTCCAGTCCCGGCTTGCGGGTGACGCCCTTGGCCACGCCAAGCAGTGTCAGGTCGTGAATTGCCAGCTCCTGCAGCACCTCGATGGCCATGTTCATCTGACCTTTGCCGCCATCCACCAGCAGCACATCGGGTAATCGCCCTTCCCCATCGCGCAATCTGGAATAGCGTCGCTGCAGGGCCTGGCGCATGGCCGCGTAGTCGTCGCCGGCAGTCACGCCATCGATATTGAAGCGCCGGTAGTCACTTTTCAGCGCCCCCTCCGGCCCGAACACCACGCAGGAGGCGACGGTCGCCTCGCCACTTGAATGGCTGATGTCGTAGCACTCCAGCCGGGTTGGCAGCTCTTCCAGCTGCAGAGCTTCCTGCAGGGCCTCGAAGCGGCTTTGCAGGGTCTGGCGGCTGGCCAGGCGTGCGCCCAGTGCCTGCTCGGCGTTGGTTCTGGCCATCTGCAGCCAGCGATTGCGTACGCCGCGCAGTTTCCAGCTGATCTGGGTGTTGTGGCCGCGCACGTCGCCCAGCGCACTGGCCAGCAATGGCCAGTCCGGATGGTTGGCGGAAACCAGAATTTCGCCGGGCACCTCGCGCTCGGTGCTGCCCAGATAGTACTGGGCAACGAAGGCGGCCAGCACGCCAGCCTCATCGGTTTCCATTGGCATACGCGGAAAGTGCGCGCGACTGCCCAGCACCCGGCCCTGGCGCACCATCAGCAGCTGCACACAGGCGCTGCCGGAAGCAATGGCGGCGGCCAGCACATCCAGATTGCCCTGCCCGGCTTCCATGCTTTGTTGGTCCTGCACCCGGCGCAGCAATGCCAGCTGGTCGCGCAGTTCTGCGGCCCGTTCAAATTCCAGGCGTTCGGCGGCCTGTTCCATGGCACTCGACAGTTCATTGTTCAACTGGTTGCTGCGGCCTTCGAGGAAGAGCACCGAGCGGCGCACATCATCGGCGTACTCTTCGGGGCTGACCAGTCCGACACAGGGCGCCTTGCAGCGCTTGATCTGGTATTGCAGGCAGGGCCGGCTGCGGTTGCGGTAGTAGCTGTCCTCGCACTGGCGTACCTGAAAGGCCTTTTGCAGCAAACCCAGACTTTCACGGATAGCACCACCGCTCGGGTATGGGCCGAAGTAGCGCCCCGACGCCTTTTTGCTGCCCCGGTGCAGGGCCAGCCGGGGAAACGCATCGCGACTGGACAGGTACACATAGGGGTAGGATTTGTCGTCGCGCAGCAGGATGTTGTAGGGTGGGCGCGAGGCCTTGATCAGGCTCTGCTCAAGCAGCAGTGCCTCGGTTTCGTTGGCGGTGATGGTGGTTTCAATGCGCGCAATGCGTGCAACCAGTGCCTCGGTCTTGATTGACAGACCGGTTTTGCGAAAGTAGCTGGACAGGCGGTTGTGCAGGTTGCTGGCCTTGCCGACATACAATAATTGTTCGTCGGCATCGTACATCCGGTACACCCCGGGCAGACGACTGACGCCGGCCAGAAAGTCGCGCGCATCGAAACTGCTGCTCATGCCTCTATGCGCATGCCGTCAATCATGCCGTGGCGAGCCGCCAGCAGAGTCAACTCCACATCACCATCGATGCCGAGTTTCTCAAAAATCCGGTAACGATAGGTGTTGACGGTTTTAGGGCTCAGGCACAGCTTGTCGGAGATGTTCGGCACCTTCTCGCCGCTGACTATCATCATGGCGATTTGCATCTCGCGTTCGGATAGCCCCTCAAAGGGGGTGCTCTGTGTCGGCCGCACGGATTTTATCGCCAGGATTGTGGCTATTTCAGGACTGATGTAGCACTGGCCGGCATGTACCTGGCGGATGGCGTCAAGCATTTCGCCAAGGGCTGCGCCCTTGGTCAGGTAGCCTGAAGCCCCGGCCTGCAACAATCGGGTCGGAAAGGGATCTTCGTTGCAGGTGGTGACAGTCAGTACTTTGATGGTGGGATTATGCTGCACAAGCTTGCGGGTTGCTTCCAAACCACCAATCCCGGGCATTCGCACGTCCATCAGCACTACATCGGGGCGCAATACGCGTGACTGGGTGATGGCAGATTCGCCACTGTCGGCTTCACCAACCACCTGAATACCATCGGCATCCGCCAGCAGCCTAACGATGCCACTACGCACCAAATCGTGGTCATCAACTACCAATACCTTGATCAAACTGAACCCCTTGCTCGCTGCTGACAGCCCTGTGCGGATATCTCCCCCGTGATGTCCGGCCGCGGGAGCATAAATGGCGGATATGACCGCCATTCATATGTCTGCTGTGGCACATTAGCAAATCAAAGGCGGCGCTGGAAAGCGTCAGGCGCTCAGCCGCTGCTGAAGCTCGTCCAGACAGCCGGGATCCTCTATGGTAGACGGAACGGACCAGTCCTGTCCGGATGCCATTTGCCGCAGGGTGCGCCGCAGTATCTTGCCTGACCGGGTTTTTGGCAAACGCTCCACGATAAGCGCTTTCTGGAAACAGGCCAGTGCGCCAATGCGTTGTCGAATACGCTCGCGCAGTTCGGCGCAAAGCTGCTCTTCAGCAATGTTGCTGCCGTTACGCAACACCACCAGGCCAAGCGGCAACTCACCCTTCAGGCTGTCAGGCACACCTATGACCGCGCATTCGGCAACCGCCGGGTGGCTACCCAGCACTTCTTCCATTTCGCCGGTGGACAGGCGGTGGCCGGCGACATTGATGATGTCGTCGGTACGCCCCATCACATACAGATAACCCTGCTCGTCCAGATAGCCTGCGTCTCCGGACTGGTAATGCCCGGGAAACTGTTGCAGGTAGCCTGCGGCAAAGCGTTCCGGATTGCCCCAGATCCCGCTCAGGCAACCCGGTGGCAGCGGGAGTTGCAGGCAAATGTTGCCCTGCTGTCCTGCGTCGACCGGCGCTCCATCATCGTCCAGTATGCGTACCTGATAACCGGGCATTGGTACCCCGGCAGAGCCTGGACGAATTGGCTTCAACCCGTAGCCGGCGGGATTGGCCGCAATCGCCCAGCCGGTTTCCGTCTGCCACCAGTGATCGATAACCGGGCGCTGGAGGTGTTCATTAAGCCACTCCCAAGTGGGAGGGTCCAGCCGTTCACCGGCCAGATATATCCGCTCCAGTGACGACAGGTCATATTTCGTCAATTGCTCGGCTTGAGGGTCCTCCTTGCGAATAGCGCGAAAGGCCGTTGGCGCAGCAAACAACAGTTTTACCTGATATTCGGCGCAAACGCGCCAGAAGGCGCCTGCGTCCGGCGTACGTACCGGCTTGCCTTCGTAGAGAATGCTGGTGCAGCCTGCCAGCAATGGGGCATAGACAATATAGGAATGCCCTACTACCCAGCCGACATCGGAAGCGGCCCAGAACACATCGCCCGGCTGCATTCCATAAACCGCATACATACTGCAAAGCATCGCCACTGCATGCCCGCCATGATCACGGACAACCCCTTTGGGCTTACCTGTGGTGCCCGAGGTGTAGAGGATGTATAGGGGATGGCTGGCGGCCACCTCGACAGCGGCTGCGGGCAATGCATTGGCCAGCGCCCGTCTCCAGTCAAGGTCACGGCCGGCATAGAGTTCGGCCTGATGCTGCGGGCGTTGCACCACAACACAGTGGCGCACAGGATGACGGGCTTCAGCAAGAGCGGCGTCAACCAGTGGCTTGTACGCAACAATCCGGTCAACCTCGATACCGCAAGATGCCGTAAGCACGATATCTGCTTCGGCATCGTCAATACGCATGGCCAGCTCATGGGCGGCAAAACCGCCAAACACCACGCAATGCACAGCGCCCAACCTGGCACAGGCAAGCATTGAAATCACAGCTTCAGGAATCATCGGCATGTAGATGATTACCCGGTCGCCGCATTCAACGCCCAGCTCGCGCAACATGCCCGCACATTGGGCGACGCGTCTTGTCAATTCGGTATAGGAAATCCGTTCTTTGTTTGCGGTCACCGGCGAATCCCAGATCAGTGCAGTCTGTTCGCCGCGCCCGGCAGCCACCTGGGCATCAAGAGCCAGCCAAGCCGTGTTCAGGGTTCCATCGGGGAACCACTGGGCATGGCCGTGCTGATCCTGATCCAGAACACGTTGTGGCTCCTTGAACCAGGTGAGTCGCTGCGCCTGGCGCGCCCAAAAGGCAACGGGGTCTTGTTCGGCCAGACGTTGGTCGGTGTTGTAGTCACAGCGGGCAACGGACATCGGGGAATCTCCCTGTTATTTTTTCCAAGAGACTACGCCTGTCCGTACATATGCAAACTAGACTTAGGTCGGATGGGCGGGGACGGAAGCGGCTGACACACTGCACCGCAAGCTGGCGTTATCCTGTCTGCAACGCACGAGGAGCACGTAAATGAGCAAAGATCTGGCCATGCAACAGGCCGGCCGAGCTGCCGTGCTGCAGAACGTGCACGGGACCATGACCTTCCTGCTTGGCTACCCGCCCTTCAACCAGATGGAGCACAGCCATCTGGCCTGGATGGTCGAACATTGCCAACTGCGCTTTTACGCCGAAGGTGAGTCGATCATCCGTCCGCAGGACGGCCCTGTTCAGCACTTTTACATCCTCAAGCAGGGGCTGGTGCGTGGAGAGCGCGTGCTGGCCGGCCAGTCACTGCCGGAAACCACGTTCGAGATCAGCGCCGGAGAATGCTTTCCGCTGGCGGCGTTGATTGGCGAGCGGGCCACGCGCACCGAACATCTGGCAGGCGAGGACTGTTTCTGCCTTATGTTGCCGCGCAGTGACTTCGTCCGGCTGTTCTCGCTGTCACCGGTATTCCGCGACTTTGCCCTGCGCGGTGTAAGCAGCCTGCTTGATCAGGTCAACCAGCAGGCCCAGCTGCAGGCCACCGAAAGCCTCGGCGCCCAGTATTCACTGGATACCCGCATCGGTGATCTGGCTGTTCGCCATCCGATCAGTTGTGCCCCCGACATGCCTCTGCGTGAAGCTGTTCGTTTGATGCACGAAGCCGGCGTTGGCAGCATGGTGGTGGTCAATGACAGGCAACCCCAGGGCATCTTCACCCTGCGCGACCTGCGCCGGGTGGTTGCTGAGGGCGTTCCGTCACTGGATACACCCATCGCCGGGGCAATGACCTGTGAACCCTTTCACTTGCCGCCCTCCTCCAGCGCTTTCGATGCGGCCATTGCCATGACTACCCACCATATCGCGCATATCTGTGTGGTGGATCACGGCGAGTTGGTGGGTGTGGTGTCAGAACGCGACCTGTTCTCGCTGCAGCGGGTTGATCTGGTACATCTGGCGCGCACCATCCGTCAGGCAAGCCGGGTGGCCACGCTTGCTGCATTGCGCGCCGACATCCGCAGGCTGGTGGACAGCATGCTGGCGCACGGCGCCTCCTCCACGCAGATCACCCATATTGTTACCCTGCTGAATGACCACACCGTGTGCCGGGTGATCGAGTTATGCATTCAATCCGAGGGCGACCCCGGTGTTCCTTTCAGCTGGCTGTGCTTTGGCAGCGAAGGGCGCCGCGAGCAGACCCTGCACACCGATCAGGACAACGCCATCCTGTTCGAGGCGGACAGCCCGGAGCAGGCGCTGCAAATCCGTGAGCGTTTGTTGCCGCTGGCCCGCAGCATCAATCAGGCGCTGGCCGAGTGCGGTTTTACCCTGTGCAAGGGCAATATCATGGCCGGCAACCCGGAGCTGTGCCTGTCGCGCGCTGAATGGGCGGCCCGTTTTGAGCGTTTTATCCGCGCAGCCACCCCGGAGAATTTGCTGAAGTCGTCGATCTATTTGGATTTCCGGGTGGTATGGGGCGCGGATCAGGGGGCCGAGCAGATGTTCGCCGAGGTCATGCGCAAGATTGCCGGCAACACCCTTTTTCAGCACATGCTGGCACAGAATGCCCTGCACCACCGCCCGCCAATCGGTCGATTCCGTGACTTTGTGGTTGCGCGCAGTGGCGCCGAGAAAGATACCCTGGACCTGAAAACCCAGGGCCTGACACCCTTTGTGGATGCCGCCAGACTGCTGGCATTGGCCCACGGTATCCGTGAACCCAACACACTGGAACGCTTTCGCCAATTGCGCGATATGGGCCTGATCGATGCCAAGGATGCCGATGCCTACGAGGAGGCCTATCACTTCATCCAGTTGATCCGCATGCAGCAGCACCAGCGTCAGCAGAGCGCCGACCAGCCCTTCAGCAACCGAATTGATCCGGACAACCTGAACCATCTGGATCGGCGCATCCTGCGTGAGTCCTTCCGCCAGGCCAAACGCCTGCAAGCCAGCCTGGCCCTGAGGTACAAGTTGTGAAACTGCCAGGCTGGCTGTCGCGATTCCGCTGCTCGCCATTGAGCGAGGATCAGCGCAGGCGTCGCGATTGCCTGCCGCCGCCACAGCCGATCGATGCAACGCCGCTGGACCAGTTACGGCTGGTGGTGATGGATCTGGAAACCAGCGGACTGAATATCCAGCGCGACCAGATTCTGTCAGTGGGTGCGGTAGTGATTGAGCATGCTGCCATCGATCTTGGCAGCCAGTATGAATGTACCCTGTACCGCGCCGGGCACCGTGTCAGCGAAAGCATTCTGATCCACGGCATTTCACCGAGCGCCATAGAACGCGGCGTGGCGGCAGAAGATGCATTGTTGGACTTTATGGAGTTTTCCGGGCAATGCCTGTTTGTTGCCTTCCATGCCCCCTTTGACCAGCGCATGCTCAGCCGTGGGCTGCGCAAGGATCTGGGGCACCGCCTGCAACATCGCTTTATCGATGTGGCCGAATTGGCTCCCATGCTGTTTCCCGAAGCCAGGGTCGGACGTGGTGGACTGGATGACTGGCAACAGTGGTTCGGTCTGCACAACAGTCAACGCCATAACGCGGCAGCGGATGCCCTGGCCACCGCTGAGATCATGTTGATCCTGCTCAGCAAGGCGCGCCGCGAGGGATTGCACACACTGCAGCAACTGCATAGCCGGCTGGGTCACTGGCGCCGGCTGAAATTGGCCAGAGGAGCCTAGATGCCAGATATGCTCAACGTCAGGCATAAAAAAACCCGACTTGTGAGAGTCGGGGTTTTTTCAGCTACAGGCCAGAAGCTTGTAGCTTGTAGATTGCCGCTTGTGACTTACAGCTTGCCGTCCAGCTCCGGAACCGCGTCGAACAGGTCAGCGACCAGGCCATAGTCGGCGACCGAGAAAATCGGTGCTTCCTCGTCCTTGTTGATCGCCACGATCACCTTGGAGTCCTTCATGCCGGCCAGGTGCTGGATGGCACCGCTGATGCCGACCGCCACGTACAGCTGCGGGGCAACGATCTTGCCGGTCTGACCGACCTGCATGTCGTTCGGCACGAAGCCGGCGTCGACCGCAGCGCGCGAGGCACCCACGGCAGCGCCCAACTTGTCGGCAACCTTGTACAGCATCTCGAAGTTGTCGCCGTTCTGCATGCCACGGCCACCGGAGATGACGATCTTCGCCGAGGCCAGCTCGGGACGGTCGGACTTGGCCAGCTCTTCGCCAACAAAGGCCGAGACGCCAGCGTCGTGGGCGGCACCCACGGCTTCCACCGCAGCACTGCCACCTTCGGCGGCGACGGCGTCAAAACCGGTGGCG
>NZ_FOUI01000009.1 GCF_900114825.1 Halopseudomonas yangmingensis
CCGCTGCAGTTTACCGTACGCCTGAGCGGCCCGTCGGCCAGCCCGGTGGAAGTCAACTGGACCCTGCAACTGGACGGCAGCGCCAGTGCCGATGACCTGCAGAGCCCGATCAGCTACAGCGGTAGCGTCACCATTCCGGCCGGCCAGCTGAGCGCGGTGGTCAGTGTACCGACACTGGATGACAACCTGTTCGAAGGCGGGGCGGGCAGCTTTGAGGACCTGACCCTGAGCCTGACCGGCGCCACTGGTGCCCAGCTTGGCAGCCAGACCAGCGTCAGCGGCCTGATTGAAGACAACGACAGCCTGCCGGTGGCAGTGGCTGACAGTTATTCGGTTGTTGAAGGTGCAGCACTGGGTAGCGAGGGGGTGCCGACAGTGCATGGCTGGTTAAATAATGACCCTGCCGGGCTGACGGTCGCCAGAATTTCACTGAATGCGGATGGCACTGGTTTTGTTGAAGTCGATCCGGTGACTGGTGCGCAGATCACAACCGCCCTTGGCGGTGTCCTGACTGTCTATGCCAGTGGTGAGTTCACCTATCAGGCTCCGGTTCTGTCGCACCCTGAGCATCTTGAGGCACTGCTTGATACGCTCTATTACCAGGCCTCGGACGGCACCAATCTGGCGGACCCGGTTGCTGTGTCTTTCAGTGTCTCCGATACCGAGCCGGTTATTCAGAGTGTTGAGAGTTTGCTGGCAAATAACGTACAGGGGCAAACCTTCGGGACCTGGAGCTACACACCCAGTGAAGACGGGTTCTTGCAGGAAATTGGCAACCTGCACAGCGGTATCAATCTCGGTTTTGATGCCGATGCGCTAAATGGTAATGCCATTGTGCTGCGGGAAGATGTATACGAGTCGGGTGTCTATGCAGGCGAGCGGCTGGAAGTGCAGATTCAGGATGGCAGCCAGACTTACACCTTCTTTACGTTGTTCATGAAGGCTGACGGCACCTACGTGTTCGATCTGGTCACGCCGAACCCGACGACCTCGGAAAGTGCCACTTTCGCGACGTCTATTGGTGGTAATTTTGATGCACTCTGGGCTGAACAGATACTTGGCAGCAACTTCGCGGGTTCAACCGATATTCGTTTCAGCGGAAACGGCACTACCGTCAATGCCAGCACCCAGGGCATAGGCACTGCGAACAACTTCATCAATCCGGGCCAGTCGCTGAATATTGATTTCTTTGTGGCTGATGGTGATGGTAATGGCGCAACCCACCCGACCGAGCAAAAGCTGGTGGATGGCGCCTCATTGACCGTGGCGTTCAATGGCAATTCCGGGGATGCAGTAGTCAACCTTCTGGTCAAGGATGTGGCGGGTAACACCCTTGCGACTCTTAACGGTATCAGTGTTTCTAATACCTCTCCGAGCATTAGCCTGAGTGCCCTTGAACTTAATATCGACAATTTCCACGGCATCACGCTCGAGCATGTGTCTGGAGATACCCTGCGTGTGAAAACCGTAGGCACTGAAATGTTGATACTGCCTGCCGATCAGACGTTGTCGTTTAACGTGCAGATTGTTGATGCAGACCTTGATGCGGTCGATCAGGATTTCACCGTCGATATCACCTCGCCGATAAGCGACCAGTTGATGGTTGGCAGCTCGATTGATGACACCTTCAACGGGGGGCGAGGTAATGATGTGCTGATCGGTGACATCCTTGGCAGCCAGAGTGTCGAGACGCCGCAAAACTACAACATTGCCCTGATGGTCGATGTGTCTGCCAGCATGAATGATCCGTCCGGAACATCGGGTTTGAGCCGCTTTGCCTTGATGAAACAGGCCTTGAATACCCTGGTGCAGGATCTCGCCCAGCATGGCGGCACGGTGAATGTCCAGCTGATCCCCTTCGGAACCAACGTCGGAACAGTAGCCACCTACACGCTCGACAGTGCGGCGTCGGTAAATGCCCTGATGGTAGCCATCAACGACCTGACATTGTCGACCTGGACCAACTACGAGGCTGCCTTGCGTGCAGCCAAGACCTGGTTTGACAGCCAGTCGCCTGTCACACCTGACTTCCAGAACAAGGCCTTGTTCCTGACTGATGGCAACCCGACGTATCACCTTAATAACAATGGCAACCCTGTGCGCGGCTCTGGCGGCGGCAGCAGTGGAACCAATGCGGCGAATATGAACAACGCCCTTGAAGCAATGAATGATCTGGTCGGTGCAGGGTATGACGTGTCGGTGAGCGCCATAGGCATAGGCACTAATGTTAACCAGAACTATCTGCGCTTTTTCGATAACACCAGCGTGACAGGTACAGGCGCTGTGAATATTGGCGGGACCAGTATTTCCGGCAGTGTCGGACAGGTCGAGATAGTCAATACAGCAGCAGACCTTGACGTCGCGTTGGGATCTACCATAGATATCGTGCCAGAAGTCGGCGACGACGTGCTGGTAGGCGGAAGTGGTGACGATATCCTTTTTGGTGATGCGCTTTCATCGGACGCCTTGGGTGGCGATTACGTCGGCAAGGGCTATCAGGGCATCGTTGACTACCTAAGTGACACGCTAGGCCGTACACCCACGGCTGAGGATGTAATGCAGGCAATCAGGAGTAATCCGTTGCAATTCCACGATGCAGACAGCGAGGTGGGTGGTAACGATCTGCTTGACGGTGGTGCCGGTAATGACCTTCTGGTGGGTGGCGCGGGTGATGATGTGTTGATTGGCGGGCAGGGGGATGACCTCATGTACGGAGGCAAGGGGGCCGACACTTTTGTCTGGCAAAAGGATGACCAGGGCAGCCTGTTGGTTCCGGCTGTTGATCGCGTGATGGATTTCAGTGTTGCTGAAGGTGATCGTCTGGATATCAGTGAATTGCTCGGAGGCATAGATTCGACCGGTATCGGTAACTACCTGGAAGTCAGTAATCTGGTTTTCGAGGGGGTCGAGAGCACGCTGTTGTCGATCAATACCGAAGGAATGATTGCTGAAGGGGCCAATCAGGAGATCCTTCTCAAGGGTGTCAGCTGGACCGATGCTGATATAAGCAGCCTGCTGGCAGGCCCTGATCCGACTCTGATAGTCTGAGTGTGGTCGTGACACCGATCAGTCGTGCGGCTGATCGGTGTTTTTTTATGTTCGTCCGTTGCAGGAGAGCAGAAAATGTTCGTCAAGCGTGATCCTGAGGGCGTTATTTTGGATGTGTCTGTGGAGCCCTTGCCAGGCTACCAGGCTGGCGGGCAGGGCGAGTCTGATGAGTTGCAAGGCTGGCTTGAGAAACGGCGGGCTCTGGATAGTTTGCAGTCACTTCAGCACAGTGATCGGGATCTGGTGCGGGTCATTGAGGATCTGGTGGATGTGTTGCTGCAGCGAGGCGTAATCAGAATCACCGATCTGCCCGAAGCTGCAATCAATAAACTGAACAGCCGATCCCAGGCGCGCGCGCACCTGGGCGGATTGTCCAACCTGATTGACCAGGAAGAGCGAGACAACCTGGTCTAGTCGCGCTCCTGCCAGGCTGCAGGCGCTGCCAGCAGCAGGCCTTGCATGGCGGTGATGCCAAGCGTCTTGAGGGCTTCTGCCTCGCCATCGCTTTGTACTTGTTCGGCAATCAGAGGCAGGTCAATTCGCTGGGCCGTGTTGGCCAGCGTCTCAAGGTACAGATGCTTTTCCTTTTCCTGGTCCAGATTGCGAATAAAACTGCTGTCAATCTTGAGGTAGGCCAGACCGATAAGTGCCAGTTCGCCAATCATGCTCAACTGTCTGCCAAAGTGCTGCAGAGCCAGTCGGGTGCCACAGGGCCTGAGTCTTTCGGCAAAGGCAGCGATTTCAGTCGAGTCGTACAGGTGCCGTGCATCCACTTCCAGCGTCAGCAGTGCAGCCTGAGGCCTGTTGCGATCCAGCAGGGAGGCTATTTTCTCAAGGCTACGGCTGTCGGCCAGGGTGGCTGGCATGAGGCTCAGGGCCAGCGGTGAAGGATGCTGCCGCAAGTGAGATAGCGTCATTTCCAACATGCACAGGTCAAAGTCCTGCGCCATGCCGAGACGCTCGATCCATGGCAGGAATCGACCTGCATGGATCAATTCCCCTGTGTCGCCAATCAGCCTTACCAGCACCTTGTGGTGAAGGGTTTGACTGTTTCTGCTATCGATCACAGCCTGGAAATGAATCACGAAACGGCGATCGTCCAGTGTGCTCTGTAGACGACTCTGCCAGTCGTCGGGATTGGCCTGAACGGATGCAGTGCCGATGCACAAGCCCGGCTCCAGCCAGAGGTCGCTGCAGCTGGACTCGCTCAATGCCTGATCAAGCCGCTGCAGCACCACAGCCAGTGTGTCTCCTGGATGATAGTCGGCCAGCCCCATCTGGAGTGGTTCGTGATCGCTGCGATGCAGGTCTTCCAGTGCCGCGATGTGCGGACGCAGTCCATTGGCTGTTTGCAGCAGTTCTTGCTGCTGGCTGGCCGGTGCCAGTATGACAAACTCACCGCCTCGTGAGCGACTGCAGAGCCAGTTGGGGTGTTGTGTCTGCAGTGCCAGCAGCGGGGCGGCCAGGCTGCCCAGCAGCTGGTCGGTGCGTTGTGCGCCCAGTGTCTGGTTGAGCTGGTTGAGGTTGCCCAATCGCAGTCCGAGCAGATGGCCGGTTGTTGCGTCTTCAGCAGTCAGGGCGGCGCTAAGGGTGTGAGTGAAGGCCTGGCGGTTGGCCAGGCCGGTCAGCTCATCCTGATAGGCCTGCCGGCGGTAGCTTTCCGTGCGCGCCGCCTCCTCATCAAAAAGTCGCTTCAGTTTGCCCACCATCTGGTTCATCGCCAGTACCACATGCCGTAGTTCGGGGGTGCGCGGGACCTTGCCCAGTGTGCGATATTCGCGTCGGGTGATAGCTTCAGCCTGATCGGCCAGCGCCAATAAGGGACGCAACTGCAGGCGCAGCAGGCGGGAACCCAGCAAGGCAGCAACCAATCCACAGAGTACCAGCCAGCCAAGTATTCCCAGTGCGCTGTCCCACAGCCGGTTGAGCGCAAACTGCGGATGACTGATCACTTCTACCCGGGCATGTTGCTGCCACCCATGCATGATCAGGGCTTCTCCTATACCTGGTTGCAGGTTGACCAGGCGCACAAACCAGCCGGGTGCTCTGGTTTCCTGAAGGTCATGGCTTCGCGCTGTCAGCAGGCTGTTATCGGAAACACCTATCAGGCGGATGCTGGAGAAATAACCGGTGTCGAAGATGGAGCTGACCATCAATTCGGCCATTGCCGGATCATCGACGTGCGGAGTCAGTGACAGGCCCAGCGCAGTGGCAGCATCCTGTGCGTGTGAGGCCAGTTGGCTCTGAAGCTGTTCGCGTGAGGTTTCCAGGCTGACCAGAAAGCTGCCGCTAAAAGCCAGAAGCAGAAACAGGCCTATGCCAAGGATCAGCTGTTTCACCAGAGACATGGGTGGGTCCTCACTGTCAGTGTGCTCCCGGAGCAGGGAAGCCTTCATCGCGCATCTTCAGCAGCAGATCCTGCCAGCGCGACAGTTGTGTGGGTGAGCCGGTACGGCTGCTGCGTCCTTGTCCGTCTAGCCACAGGCCTTCGGCATTGAAACTGTAAACCGGTAGCAGGTCGGAGCGTTGTGATGCCGGCAAAATCCGGTCGATCAGGTTGTCCAGTACCAAGGGCTCACTGTCGGCGGTCGGATAGAAGGTGAGCACCATGTGAGCCTGATTCAATTCGATGGCCTTGACATAGGTCAGACGTAGCTGGTCATTGCTGATGCCCAGGCGGCGCAGGCTGAAATACTTGGCAATGGCATAGTCTTCACAGTCGGCGGCACCTTTGATCAGTGCTTCGACCGGTGTTGCCCAATAATCGTTCTGACCCCAGATATCGATATCGTCGGCAAAGCGCAGACGCTGGTTGAAGAACAAGTTGACGGCCTGTAGCTGCTCGTGAAGGGACAGAGTTGTTGACTGCTGAAGCAGTCTTTCCCATTCCTGCAAGCGCCAGTGTGCCTGCAGGTCCATGCCATAGCGTTGCTGTGCCCGTTCGATGATGCGTTCGAAATTCCACGCACCGCTGCCCAATGACAGCAACAAGGCCGCCAACAACAAAAGGCAGGACCAGATACGGGCCGGGTTGGCGGTCACTGGTGCAGTCGCTCATCGGGCTGATTGTTGCCACGCAGTGTAGGCAACAATCGGCCGGGCTGCCAGAGAGGAAGGCGGCGGGTCAGTGACGTTGCAGCAGCGCCGGCTTGCCCTTGTCTTCCGGGGCGTGGAACAGCAGGAACAGCTGGGTGAGGGTATCGGGGATGTGTTCGAGCATCTCATCAACCACCTCGGCCTCGCGGTTGATTTCAACGAATTCCGGCTGGTCATCGAACAGGCCTGAACCGACCATCACCGGCAACAGCAGTTCGCTGACGGTCTCTTCCTGTTCGGCAAACCAGTCATCCTCACGCATGAACACGCCTTCCATAAAGCCGACGCACCAGCTGCGCAGGTCGGAATAATCCGGCTCATCACCCAGGTCCAGATCGCAGGGCAGCTCGAATTCCTCGTCACTGGCCAGCTCGCTGGCGATCCGGCTATGCAGCTCACACAGAGTGTCTTCGATCAGCTGGCGCTGTTCGTCATTGGCCCAGGCCGGCGGTTCGGCGAACAGGGCATCCAGCCACTCGCGCTCGGGAACCACCGTCGGAGCAATGGCCAGGGCGGTGAGGAAGCCATGCCCGGCCATGTAATCGAGCGCTTCTTCGTGCAGGTCGTCGGCATCGAGGAAGGCCTGCAGCTTTTCAAGTCGACTGGCGAAGGACATGGGTACACCTCTTGAGTATTGGTAGCGGCATTGTACCCATGCGCCGGGGGTTTGCCAAAGAACCGCTGCAGGGCTGCTATAATCGCCAGCCTTATCCATGCGACGGGTGCCCTAACGGGCCTGCCCGCGCCGGCACAGCGGAAGATAAACCCCATGTATCCAACCCCCCTGGACGCCCTGCAGGCGGTATTCGGTTACAGCCAGTTTCGCGGTCAGCAGCAGGCCATCATCGAACAGGTCAGCGCTGGCGGCGATGCCCTGGTGCTGATGCCGACCGGTGGCGGCAAGTCGCTGTGCTACCAGATTCCCGGGCTGATGCGTGCCGGCCTGACGGTGGTGGTATCGCCGCTGATCGCCTTGATGGACGATCAGGTGGCGACGCTCAGGGAACTCGGGCTACGCGCGGCGGCACTGAACTCCACGCTGGATGAACAGGCCCAGCGCGAGATTGCTGCAGCTATGCGCCGTGGCGAGCTGGACTTTCTCTATCTGGCGCCAGAGCGGCTGGTCAAGCCGCGTACCCTGCAATTTCTGCAGAGCCTGCCGATTGCCCTGTTTGCCATTGACGAGGCGCACTGCGTATCCCAGTGGGGGCATGATTTTCGCCCGGAATACCTGCAACTGGGGCAACTGGCTGGGTTGTTTCCGGGGGTGCCGCGCGTTGCCCTGACCGCCACCGCGGATGAGCGCACCCGCGAGGAAATTGTCCAGCGCCTGCACCTGCAGCAGGCCGAGCGTTTCGTTTCCGGCTTCGACCGGCCGAACATCTTTTACCGGGTGCTGCCCAAGGACAAGCCGCGCCAGCAGCTGCAGGCCTTCCTGCGCGAACGTCGCGGCGATGCCGGAATCGTCTATTGCCTGTCGCGGCGCAAGGTCGAGGAAACCGCCCAGTGGCTGAGTGAGCAGGGCTGGCCGGCGTTGCCCTACCATGCCGGTCTGCCGGCCGAGTTGCGCGCCCATCACCAGAGCCGCTTCCTCAACGAGGAGGGACTGATCATGGTTGCTACCATTGCCTTCGGCATGGGGATCGACAAGTCCAATGTGCGCTTTGTTGCCCACCTGGATTTGCCCAAGAGCATCGAGGCCTATTACCAGGAAACCGGGCGGGCCGGGCGTGATGGCCTGCCGGCGGACGCCTGGATGGTCTACGGGTTGCAGGATGTATTGATGCTCAGCCAGATGATGGCCGGCTCCGAGGGCGATGAGCGCTACAAGCGCGTTGAGCGCCACAAGCTGGATGCCATGCTGGCGTTCTGCGAGTTGACCGGCTGCCGGCGGCAGGCGCTGCTGGCCTATTTCGGCGATGTCATGCCGGAGCCCTGCGGGCATTGTGATAACTGCATCGAGCCGGTTTCCACCTGGGATGGCAGCGAGGCGGCACGCATGGCGCTGTCGACCATTTACCGCAGTGGCCAGCGCTACGGGGTTGGCCATCTGACCGATATCCTGCTGGGGCGGCTGACCGAAAAAGTCCAGGGTGCCGGTCACCAGCATCTGTCGACCTTCGGCATCGGCAAGCAGCTGGATGAGACCGAGTGGCGCTCGGTATTTCGTCAGTTGATCGCGCACCGGCTGGTTGAGGTGGATCTGGATGCCGGCGGTGGCCTGCGCCTGATGGACAGTTGCCGGCCACTGCTGCGTGGCGAGCAATCATTGTCACTGCGCCGCGATGTGGTGCGCAGTCAGGCTGCCAGCCGGCGCACTGACCGGCCGCTGGTGGCCGAGGCCGATCGACCCTTGTGGGAAGCCCTGCGCGCGCTGCGTCGGCGGCTGGCCGAGGAGCACAGCGTGCCACCCTATGTGATTTTCCCTGATTCGACATTGGTCGACATGCTGGAGCGGCGGCCTGCCGATCTGCAGGACATGGCCAGGGTCAGTGGGGTCGGTGCACACAAGCTGGAGCGCTACGGTGCGGAATTTCTGCAGGTGCTGCAGGGTGGCGCGGCAGCCGAAGCCGAGCCGGCCTCGGCGCAGGCGCAGCAGGTCGAGGTAGCCGGGCTGGCGCTGGCGGGTATGCATGCCGGGCAGATTGCCCGACAGCTGGGGATGCCGGAACGTCAGGTGTGGATGGAGCTGGCGCGCGCCATCGGTGCCGGCAGCATTGCCCTGCAACATGCCGTCGATTTGCCGGAGGCACAGATGGCACGCATTGAGGATGCCTTCCTGGCCGGGGATGGTGAGCAACTGCCGGGTGTACGCACGGTTGCCGCCGAGCTGGGTGATGAGATTGAGGAGGGCGTGCTGCACTGCATCCGTGCAGCACTGCTGGCGGAGATCCACGGCTGACGGTGGCCGGCCGTCAGCCCTGCCTGGTGTTGCCTTAGAACGTCTGGCCGAGGCGCATAAACAGCGCCTGCTGGTCATCCTCGTTGATGCCGATGCCGAGAATCAGCGGCCCGAGCAGGGTGTCTATGCCCAGCAGCAGACTGCCGGCCGCAATGTAATCGGTATCAAAAGCATTGCTACCGTTGTTGTAAACCCGCCCGTATTCGAGGGTGCCACCCAGATAGATCGGCAGATTCACCGACAACAAGCTGCCCGGCATCAGGCGGCGGTAATACACGGCACGTGCCAGATTGAAATTCTGACCGGTCAGAGCATCCTGGCGATAACCGGAGAACATGCCCGGTCCGCCAAGCTGGAAGCTGCTTTGGGCTACATCCACATCATCGCTGGTGCGTCCGGCCATCAAGCCGGCAATCAGGCTGTGCGGGCCGCTGGAGTAGGCCCTGTTCAGACGAACATCAATCTGCCGGTAACGTTCACTGGCACCCAGGTCAGGTTCCGATTGGCGCCAGATGAAACGTGCGTCATCGCCGCTGCGCGGGAAGTTGACGTTGTCCAGCGTGTCACGGTCAATCTGCAGGCTGTAGAAAGCCTCGTCGAAGCTGAAGGACGGGCGTTGACGTTCGCCCACACGCACTTTGGCATCTCCCCAGTAGCGCGACATGCCGAAGCGGATCTCTCCGTTGTTGGAGATTTGCCGGCCCAGATTGAAACCGGTGCCATAGCGTTGCTGCCGGTAGTCAGCTACCGGCCGGTTATCCTCGATTACTTCGATGTTGCGTGACTCGGCGTTGGCAAAGGGAGCGACAAACCAGCGCGAACCGTAGTCCAGCGGCTGGTAGAACTCGCTGTAGGCCAGTTGTTGCTGACCCAGTTGAACCCGAGTCAGCCATTCGGCCCCCAGACGGTTGACACCGTTGACCCTCAGGCTGGCACCGATGTTGTACTGGCTGCCACCCTTGAAGTCGTCACTCAGACTGAGGCCGGGGCGCAGGTAGTTGATACCGGTTTCACGGCCGCTGGTGCGGATCACCAGGGTGTTGATCTGCTCGCCGTGGAGAACCTCGTAATTCACCCGGCTGAAGTAGTCGGTGCCGTAGATGGTGCCCATGTCCTTCTGCAGTCGTTCCAGGTTCAGTGGCTCGCCGACTTCCTGGCGTACCAGGCTGCGAATCACCCGGTCATCCACCTTGCCACTGTTGAGTATGCGGATTTCGTGAATGATTGGCTGGCGTTGCGGGCGGGCGCTGGCCAGATTGCCGCCGGGACTGGTTTGCAGTTGCCGCGCAGCCAGCTGTAGGGTCATCGGATGCTGCTGCAGGCTCTGGCTGCCGGCGAGAATCGCTGCGGGCACTTCGGAAAAGCTGCCAAAGCCAATATCACCGAGTTCTGGTTGCAGCAGGATGTCGTTTGGTCCGAGTGTGGCCAGTTGCTTTTCGGTGTTGTTTCGCGTGAGCAGGGTAGTGGTCTGGTCCATGATGTCGAAGACCGACTTCAACTGCTCCTTGGATTTCAGTGGCGTGCCTATGTCCACCACAATCAGTCGGTCCACACCCATGCGGCGTGCGACATCGACCGGCAGGTTATTGGTCAGCACGCCGTCCACCAGCATGCGTCCTTCATGGCGTACCGGAGCAAAGAAGCCCGGCAACGCCATGCTGGCGCGTATTGCCAAAGGCAGATGACCGCGCTGGAAGACCACCTGGTCACCGGTGGTGATGTCGGTAGCGACGGTTCGAAATGGAATCGGCAGGCGATCGAAGTCATCCACCTCGTTGGTGTGTACCAACAGGGTTTCCAGTGCCACACCGATATTCTGTCCCTGCAACAGGCCCAGCGGCAGCTTGACGCCCTGACGGTCAAAGCTCAGCCGCTGCTTGACCAGAAAGTCGCGATCATCCTGCTTGCGACGAAAGGGGATGTCCTCGCGTGCCGGGTCGTCGCTCATGATAGTGGCCCAGTCCAGCTCCTGAGCCAGTTCCGCCAGTTCGTCGGCACTGTAGCCGGCAGCGTAGAGACCTCCGATAACAGCCCCCATGCTGGTGCCGGCAATCGCATGCACGGGGATATTCTGGCGCTCAAGCTCCTGCAGTACGCCGATATGGGCCAGGCCGCGTGCACCTCCGCCGGACAGCACCAATCCGATACGCGGTTCGGCAGCCGCCAGGCCGGTAAACAGGCTCAGTAACACGGGCAGCAACGGGGTGCGGAGCAGTCGGCGTATCAACGGGGTGCGCATGGGTGAAATCCATTGGTGACGGCATATGGCTGGCGGCATTGTAAAGCAAAGTTACCCGCCCAGGCTGCCTGCATCTTTGTTTGACTGCCCGTCACGCAACAGTCATGCAGTGTTCAAGGGACGGCAAAGCAGTTACTCCAGAATCTGTTGGTGAGGGCGCTGCTGTACGAGCGCCACAGCTCAAGCCAGGAGGCGTCAATGAATATGGCACTGCAGCAGATTCACCCGGGCAGAACCCGGGTCCGGTCGCTCTGGATTTCCGACCTGCATCTGGGAACGCGCGGCTGTCAGGCCGAGAAATTGCTGGCATTTCTCAAACAGCATGATTGTCAGTACCTGTATCTGGTGGGCGATATCATTGACGGTTGGCGGATGCGCAAGGGCGTGTACTGGCCACAAAGTCATACCAATGTTCTGCGGCGGATTCTGACCATGAGCAAGCGCGGCACACAGGTCATCTACGTTACCGGTAACCACGACGAATTCCTGCGGCGTTATTCGGGCCTGGTGCTGGGTAATATCAGCCTGCTTGATGAGGCGATCCACGAAACCCTTGATGGTCGCCGCCTGCTGGTGATCCATGGAGACCAGTTTGATGTGATTACCCGATGTCACCGCTGGCTGGCTTTTCTTGGTGATCACGCCTACGAGTTCAGCCTGGTACTCAACCGTTGGTTGAACCATTGGCGCAGGCGATGGGGCTACGGTTACTGGTCCTTGTCTTCATGGCTCAAGCAGCGAGTGAAGAGTGCGGTGAGCTTTATCAGTGACTACGAGGATGCTTTGCTGCACGAGTGTCGCAAGCGTGGACTCCAGGGTGTGGTGTGCGGGCACATACACCATGCCGAGTTGCGCGACATATCAGGAATTACCTATCACAACTGCGGTGACTGGGTTGAGTCCTGCACCGCTCTGGTGGAAAGACCGGATGGGCGTTTCGAGTTGCTGCGCTGGGATCAGTTGCAACCGGTGGCAACCGGGTTGCCCCTGGATGAACTGGCGGGGTTCAGCGAATGATCTTGTCGCGCAATTTGCGAGCCGCCTGTTCCAGCGCCACGACAATCTGCTCCTTGTCGTAGTTGCGGATGCTGGCGGTGTCCAGATACATGGAGAAGCCGGGTAGCTCGTGCTCGACAAATTCGGGCGCGGCACCCAACTCCCTGCGCAAGCCGACCACCTGATAAATCTGTACCGGACGGGAGAAGCCCTTGACGTTGATCTGCCCCTTGTCGCGGCACAGGATGGTGTCCTTGACCAGTGACCAGGTTTCGTGGGGGATAAGTATCTCTCCCGCCTCGGCAGCACTCTCCAGGCGGCTGGCCAGATTCACCTCGCGGCCGATGATGGTGTAATCCATCCGGCTCTGGGCGCCAAAGTTGCCAACCGTGCAGTAGCCGGTACTGAGCCCCATGCGGATCTCCAGTGGCCGGGTAATGCCCTTGCTGCGCCATTGCTGGCGCAATACTTTCATGTGTTTGCGCATGGCAATGGCCATGGATACTGCTGCTTCGGCATCCTCCTTGGCGCCGCGGGTGACCGGATCGCCAAAGAACACCATCACGCAGTCACCAATGAACTTGTCAATGGTGCCGCCGTACTCCAGCGCGATGCGTGACATTTCATCAAGGTAATTGTTCAGCAGGTCGGTCAGAGCTTCTGGTTCCATCTCTTCGGCCAGTTCGGTAAAGCCGCGGATGTCGGAAAAGAATACGGTGAGTTTGCGTCGCCGGGTTTCCAGACGCACACTCTGGCGGCCACTGAAGATTGATTCCCAGACTTGCGGTGACAGGTACTTGGACAGGTTGGCCGCAAGCATGGCGCTCTTTTGCTGCTGCTGGCCGATTTGTTCGCGTGCCTGTTCAAGGTGACGACCCTGACGGTAAAGGAAGATGCCCTGTGTGATGATCACGGCAATGCCGCCAATCAGGCTGGCAGCATTGAGCAGACTGCTGCCGGCCGGGTTCAGTGTGGCGGTAGTCACTTGGCCAGCCAGTAATGCCGCGGCAACCGCCAGCAGCCAGGCGGCAATCAGGTAGCGCGCCCCCCCGGCAATACTGCTGGCAAAGCCGAGCATCAGCATAAAGACCATTGATGGCACCAGGCTGAAGCCGATCAAGGCAACCAGAACGCCGCAATGCAACGCATCGATTGCCAGCAGCAGCAAGCGGAACTTAACCGAATCCCGGTGAGCCAGCCGGCGATTGCTCCATTCGGCCAGATGCGGGTAAAACAGGCTCCAGGCAATCACCAGCGTTGCGGTGATTGCTCCGCTGCTCTGTTCGAGCGCGGCCGCCGCAAAGGTCAGGGCCACACACAGGTAGGCGATGATGCGGGCGTGGTATCCCTGCAGGGGAGGGCGTACCGGAATCCTGAAGCTGTTCAGGGGCATGTTGCAGCTATCCATTGCCAGAAAAGTGAAGGGGGATACTGCCGCCTTGGGCGATCGTATCCCGCAGGGATCATAATATGCGGGGAGGCAGGGGGGAATAGCGGCTTGTGGTAAGGGCCGTGCCTGTGGCAGTTTGATGCGGGTCAATATTGCCTGTAGCTGCTATCTAGGAGAACCATTGGTGGATGCTTTGCATGCCTTGCACTCGCGGGTTTCCGTACCCCGCCTGACCGGACCTGCACCCACGCCGAGACAGGTGGAGGCGCTGTTGCAGGCGGCCCTGCGTGCCCCGGATCACGCCTGGTTACGGCCCTGGCGATTTCTGCTGCTGGAACAACAAGGGCTTGAGCGGCTCGGGGACTTGTTCGGGCAGGTGGCATTACGCAACACACCGGATATTTCTGCCGATGTCCTGGCTCGCTATCAGGGGCTTCCCTTGCGCGCCCCCATGATGATCATTGCCATTGCACGGCATGTGCCCCACCCCAAAGTGCCCGAGGCCGAACAGGACATGTCCTGTGCCGTGGCTGTCGGCAACCTGCTTCTGGCAGCCCATGCCATGGGGCTTGGAGCGGTCTGGCGCACCGGTGAGATGGCAGCCGAACCACTGGTGCACGATGGCCTGGGGCTGGCGGAAAACGAAAAGATCATCGCCTTTGTCTATCTGGGGCAGCCGGCAGGCGGCCGCAAGCCGGTTCCCGAGCTCAAGCCGGCGGACTATCTGGAGGTATGGACTGGTAACTGAATATTGGCTCGCAGGCCACCGGCGGTGGCCCGGCTAAAGCCCAGAGTGCCACCGTGGCGGCTTATTGCACGACGGGCTATGGTCAGCCCCAGTCCGTGGCCGCTATTGGCTGCCTGCTCCGGCAGGCGCAGAAAGGGTTCGCCGAGCCGTCCCAGCCACTCGTCAGGTACTCCCGGCCCCTGGTCTTCAATTTGCAGGCTCAACAGGTCGGCATCATGCGTCAGTCTCAGTGTGATGCAACCGTTGTCCGGACTGAAACGCACGGCATTGCGCAACAGGTTGTCGATGGCGCTGGCCAGCTGGTCGGGCCAGCCCTGTATCTGGATGCCGCTGCTGCCTTGCAGATCAAAGCGGATGTGGCGTTCTTCGGCCAGTAAATACGCCTGTTCCACGCAGTTACTGACCAGGCTGTCCAGGTCAAAGGGCTCGGCTGGCTGATCCAGGGTATCCAGTCGGCTCAGCGCGAGAATGTCGTCAATCAGGGCATCCAGTTGGTCGCAGGCCTTGTCCAGTCTCTGCCACATGGGGTCATCGGGAGCAGGCTGGTGTCGCTGCACCAGTGCCAGTCCGATGCGCAGGCGCGCCAGTGGTGAGCGCAGTTCGTGGGAAACATCGCGCAGAAGCTGGCGCTGACTGCCCAGCAGCTGCTGGATGCGTCCGGCCATTGCCTGGAAACGGCGTGCCAGGTCGCCGATCTCGTCCCGTCGCTGGCTTGTCAGGGTCAGCGGCTGCAATGCCACATCGCCGAACTCGCCGCGCTGCAACTGTTCGGCGGCTTGCCCCAGGCGGGCCAGTGGCAGCGTCAGGTAGCGGCTAAGCAGCAGGCTGAGGATGCCCAGTACCAGCATTGCCAGCAGGATATTGACCAGTAGCCCCCAGCGGCTGTGCTGCCAGCGCAGCAGTTCGGGAGTGGGTACATGGATGGTCAGTTGGTACTGGTCGCGTTGTGATTCCCAGCCAAGCTGCAGCAGCCGGCCATGTCGCGTGCTGGTCGATTCTGCCGATGCCTCAAAGCGCGGTAACTGTGGAATGGTACCGGGCAGCAAGCGCTGGCCCTGACTGTTGTAGAGCTGTGCGCGCAACCGGTAGTCGCGTCTTTGCTGCTCCAGCCACTGCTGTGCGAGTTGCGGGCCACCGCTTTCATAACGGTTGATCAGTTGCTCGGAAAAATCCCTGAGCTGGGGGTGGAACTGCAACAGCAACCAGTCCTGTTGCAGCATGCGGCTGACCAGAAAGCCGCTACCGCCGACCAGCAGGGTTGCCAGCCAGAGGACCGCGAAAACTTTCCAGAACAGCCGCATGGCGAGACTTAACTCCGGTTCTGGCGGTCGCCACGCTCAGACTTTTTGCTGCGTTTGCCATCCATGTTGTCACTGCCCTGGCGTTTGCTGCGTTGCTCCATACGCTGCTGGCGCTCTTCGCGCATCTGCTGCCAGGCTTTTTGCTGTTCCTCGTTGAGAATGCCCTGCATTTCCTGCTGGTGTTGTTCGCGAAGCTGCTGGTGCTGCTGCTGGTGGCGCTGGTGCATGTCGCGCACCTGTGACTGCTGGCCCTCATCCAGTTGCAGGCGTTCGGTAAGCCGCTGCAGGTGCTGCTCGCTATCCATGCGTCCCATGCCTTGGGCCAGTGAGGCAGTGGAAATACTGATGGCGGCAATCAGCAGGCTGGTGGTAAGAATGGTTTTCATGCGGGAACTCCTCTGTGCATTAACCGGGGCCCGTATTGCCGGTAGTGGCTGTCGGGCTTGTATGACAGTTTGCCGGTTGGCCGGTAAAGCGCCGCTGTTGCCGGGTAAAGACTCTGTAAAGGTTTCGGTTACTGGCGCAGCAGATAGCCGCGGCCGCGCACCGACTGGATCAATGGCCGGCCATCCGCATGCTGGCCGAGTTTGCGGCGCAGGTTGCTGATATGCATGTCAAGACTGCGATCGTAAGGGCCGAGTGGCTTGCCCAATACCTCGCGAGACAATTGCTGGCGGTCCACCAGTTGCCCGCTGTTATGCATGAGCATAGCCAGAATCAAGGCTTCGGTCTGAGTCAGTGCCAGTAGCTCGTCGTTGCGCCAGACCAGCAGGCTTTCGCTGTCCAGGCGCAGGGCGCCGCACTGCAGTTGTCCGCTGCCCTGGGGCACAGGCTGGCTGCGGCGCAGCAGGGCACGCAGGCGGGCTACCAGTTCGCGCGGGTCGCAGGGTTTGGCCAGATAGTCATCAGCGCCGAGTTCCAGGCCGAGGATGCGATCGATGGGTTCGCCGCGGGCACTGAGCATCAGCACCGGTGTGTTGTGCAGGCGGCGCAGCTCGCGTAGCACCTCCAGTCCACTGGTGTCCGGCAGCATCAGATCCAGAATGATTGCATCGGCTTCGGCGGCAGCAGCCATCTGCAGCCCGCTGCGGCCGTCATGCGCGCACGTTACCGCGAAGCCTTCACCCTGCAGCCAGTCGCTTAGCAGCTCGCAAAGCTCCTGGTCATCATCAATCAGTAGCAGGTGTTGTGGGTTCAGTTCAGCCATTCACTGCTTTTCCGTCGACCGCCGCCGCTACGCCCCAGCATAAAACCGAGCAGCAGACTGCCGGCAACCGTGCCGCCGCCAATCAGGAACCACTGCTGTTGCTGTTGTTGGTCGCGCGCGCGCATGGCATCGATAATCGCTTGCTGCTGTTGCAGTCGATCCTGCAGTAGCAGGTTTTCCTCGCTCAGGGGGTTGTCCCTGGCCTGCGAGCGGGCCTGTTGCAGGGCGTTTTCCAGGCGTGCGCGTTCGGCTTCAAGCTCGGCCAGTTCTGCCTGCAATACCGCGGTGTCTTGCACGTTTTCGCTATCGGCAAGGGGGTCGGCGCTGGCGGGCAGGGCGCCGGTGCTGATCCACAGGGCCAGCAGCAGGGTGGTCAATGGTGTGCGCATTGCTGGGCTCCTCAGGCAGGCAGAACAGGTTTGAAGGGTTTGACTTCAACTGCGGCATATACGCCGGCGGTCACATAGGGGTCTTCGGCTGCCCAGGCGCGTGCCTGTTCCAGCGAGTCGAACTCGGCTACAACCAGGCTGCCGGTAAAGCCGGCTTCCCCTGGCTCCGGGGTATCCAGTGCCGGATGAGGCCCGGCCAGTAGCAACCGGCCGGCAGCCTGAAGGGCTTGCAGGCGTTGCAGGTGGGCTGGTCGGGCACTCAGGCGGGACGAGAGGCTGTCAGGGTGGTCGGTGGCCATGATGGCGTAGAACATGCGGAATCCTTGGTGTACTGGGCCGGCGGACGGCAGACGGTTTGTTCAGGTAAAACTGGCATGCAGACGGCATAATAGACAATATGTCGTCCCGGCCACCAGCGGAGAGCCCCTTGATCGTTGATCTGCACATGCACAGTACTGCTTCGGATGGAGTCCTGGCGCCGGCTGCGCTGATGCGCTGCGCCGCCGATGCCGGCATCGGAATGCTGGCGCTGACTGATCATGACAGTCTGGACGGGCTTGACGAGTCCCGTGCTGCGGCTATTGCCGCCGGGATGCACTGGATCAGTGGCGTCGAATTATCAGTGCAGTGGCAGGGTGTCAGTCTGCATGTGCTGGGCTATGCCTTTGATACCGGATCTACGGTGTTGCGCGAGGCGTTGGCCGGTGTCCAGCAGGGGCGCTGGCAACGTGCGCAGCAAATTGACGAGCGGCTGGCCGCCAAACGTATGCCGGGGGCGCTGGAGGGTGCTTGCGCCATGCAAGTGGCTGCCGGTGGTGATGCGCGCCAGCCACCAGGGCGTCCGCATTTTGCCGATTGGATGGTTGAGGCCGGATATGTGCGTGACCGGGCTGAAGCTTTTCGCAAGTGGCTGGGTGCCGGCAAGCTGGGTGATATACGTCAGCATTGGCCAACGCTGGAGCAGGGCGTAGCGTGGTTGCGTGGGTCCGGCGGGATTGCCGTGCTGGCGCATCCTTGCCAGTACAATCTGACGCGTAGCCGTCTGCGCCGGCTGTTGCGTGATCTGGTTGCTGCCGGCGGGCAGGGAATCGAAGTGGTTAATGGTAACCAGCCGCCTGAACAGGTCGCCTACCTGGGCAAATTGTGCGTCGAGTTCGGCCTGCTGGCCAGTTGCGGCAGTGATTTTCATCAGCCCGGCTCCCCCTGGGCAGCGCTAGGCCGCATGACAACCATGCCAGCAGACTGTCAGCCGATCTGGCAGCGCTGGATCGGGCAGTCGGCGACGATATCTGCTTGAATGGAATAAACGGTAAGCCGTCAGGTGCCGACAATGACAGAGGACAGCATGAGTCAGTATTTTCAGCTTCACCCGGAAAACCCCCAGGCGCGCCTGGTACGTCAGGCGGTGGACATAATCCGCAGTGGCGGAGTGATCGCCTATCCGACGGACTCGGCCTATGCGCTGGGTTGCCATCTGGGCGACAAGGACGCGCTTGAGCGAATCCGCCGGTTGCGCCAGCTGGACGACAAGCACAACTTCACCCTGGTCTGCCGAGACCTCTCGGAGCTGGGTGTTTACGCCAAGGTCGACAACACCACCTTTCGTCTGCTCAAGGCCCATACCCCGGGGCCCTATACCTTTATCCTGAATGCCACCACCGAGGTGCCACGCCGCCTGTTGCATCCCAAGCGGCGTACCATCGGCCTGCGTATTCCCGACCACCGCATCACTCTGGAGTTGCTCGAGGCACTGGGCGAGCCACTGATGAGCGTGACCCTGCTGATGCCCGGCGACAGCTTGCCGATGACCGATCCGGAACAGATCCGCGAGCGCCTTGGCAAGCAGATAGACCTGATCATTGACGGCGGCGCCTGCAATCTTGAACCTACTACTGTCGTCAGTCTGGTTGATGGCCAGCCGGAAGTACAGCGGGTCGGGCTGGGTGACCCTGAACCCTTTGGCGGTAGCCGCGAGCCGGCGTTTGATTGAAGCGCCGGCAAACCGGGTATAATCGCGCCATTTGCCGATTCCACGACCATCCAATGTCATCAGGAGATTCCCTTGAGTTCTGTCGATTCACAGCGCCGCGTTCTGTCCGGCATGCGTCCTACCGGACGCCTGCATCTGGGTCACTATCACGGGGTGCTGAAGAACTGGGTCAAGCTGCAGCATGAATATGAGTGTTTCTTCTTCGCTGCTGATTGGCACGCGCTGACTACCCATTACGAGAACCCCGCCGATATCGAGCAGAATGTCACGGACATGCTGGTTGACTGGCTGGCGGCCGGCGTCAGTGGCAGTGCCGCCACCCTGTTCATCCAGTCACAAGTGCCCGAGCATGCCGAGCTGCATCTGTTGCTGTCGATGGTCACGCCGGTGAGCTGGCTGGAGCGGGTGCCGACCTACAAGGATCAGCAGGAAAAGCTCAGGGATCTGGATCTGGCCACCTACGGCTTTTTGGGTTATCCGCTGTTGCAGAGTGCCGACATCCTGATGTATCGCGCCGGTCTGGTGCCGGTGGGCGCTGACCAGGTTGCCCATGTGGAAATCACCCGTGAAGTGGCGCGCCGCTTCAATCACCTGTACGGGCGCGAGCCGGATTTCGAGGCGCGTGCCGAGGCCGCCATTCACAAGATGGGCAAGAAGGCAGCCAAGCTCTACAGCAGCCTGCGCAAGGCCTGGCAGGAAACCGGTGATGCCGAGGCGCTGGAAACGGCGCGGGCGTTGCTCAAGGAGCAGCAGAACATCACTCTGGGTGACAAGGAACGGCTGTTTGGTTACCTCGAGGGTGGTGGGAAGGTGATTCTTGCCGAGCCCCAGGCGCTGCTCACGCCGGACTCGAAAATGCCCGGTCTGGACGGGCAGAAAATGTCCAAGTCCTACGGCAATACCATTACTCTGCGCGACAGCAACGACGAGGTCAGTGAAAAGGTGCGCCGCATGCCCACCGATCCGGCCCGTGTGCGTCGCACCGATCCGGGCGATCCGCAGAAGTGTCCGGTATTTCAGCTGCATCAGGTATACACCGACGAGGCTACGCATGGCTGGGTGCAGCAGGGTTGCCGCACTGCCGGTATCGGTTGCATCGACTGCAAAAAGCCGGTGATCGATGCCATCTGCGCCGAGCTGGCGCCAATGCAGCAGCGGGCCCGCGAGTTTGAGGCCAATCCGGAGGCGGTGCGACTGATTATCGCCGAAGGTAACGAGCGGGCCCGTGAGGCGGCGCGCGATACCCTGATCGAAGTGCGGCAGGTCATGGGCCTGCAGTACCGCCAGTAACGGCCTTGAGCCTGGCCTCCCCGGACAAGAATGACATCCCTGCTGCGGCGACAGTGCCGCAGCAGCAAGAGCTGCCCCTGGCTCTGGTGTATGGTCAGGCCATTACCCAGTTGCCACAGGATCTGTATATCCCGCCACAGGCACTGGAAGTCTTTCTTGAAGCTTTCGAGGGGCCACTGGATCTGCTGCTGTATCTGATCCGCCGACAGAACATCGACATCCTTGACATACCGGTGGCGGAAATTACTCGCCAGTACATGGGGTATGTCGAGCTGATGAAGACTGCCCAGCTGGAGCTGGCTGCCGAGTATCTGGTGATGGCGGCGATGCTGGCCGAGATCAAGTCACGCTTGCTGCTGCCGCGCCAGTCACGTGAGGGTGAGGACGAGGAGGACGATCCGCGTGCCGAGCTGATTCGGCGGTTGCAGGAGTACGAACGTTTCAAGCAGGCGGCCGAACATATCGACAGCCTGCCGCGCCTTGGGCGTGAACTGTTTCAGGCTGCGGCCGAGCCGCCGGCCATCGAGCTGCGCCGCCAGCATCCGGAGGTCGAACTGCAGGAACTGCTGGTGGCTCTGACCGAGGTGCTCAGCCGTGCCGAGCTGTTCGAGAGTCACCAGGTTACCCGCGAATTGCTGTCAACCCGCGAGCGGATGGCAGAGGTTCTGGAGCGGCTGCGCGGCGGCGGCTTTCTGCCCTTTGTCAGTCTGTTCAGCGCCCAGGAGGGCAAGCTGGGCGTGGTGGTGACCTTTATGGCGATTCTTGAGCTGGTCAAGGAGCAGCTGGTGGAGTTGGTGCAGAACGAACCCCTTTCCCCGATCCACGTAAAGCTGAGGCAGACGGATGAGCCAGCCATTGCTTGAACAGATTCTTGAGGCCGTGTTGCTGGCGGCGGCAAGGCCGCTGCCGCTGGAGCACCTGCGCGAACTCTTCGAGCCAGGGCAGGAGCCCGCCAACGATACCTTGCGTGCGGCGCTGGAACGCTTGCGCGAGCAATGCAGTGGGCGCGCCTGTGAGCTGGTGGAAACTGCCAGTGGCTGGCGGCTGCAGGTGCGTGCTGACTACGCCCCCTGGGTTGGCCGGCTATGGGAGGAGCGCCCGCAGCGGTACTCCCGGGCCTTGCTGGAGACGCTGGCGCTGATTGCCTACCGCCAGCCGATTACCCGAGGCGAGATCGAGGATATTCGTGGCGTGGCTGTCAGTAGCCAGATCATCCGTACCTTGCAGGAGCGGGACTGGATTCGGGTAGTGGGTCACCGTGAAGTGCCCGGTCGACCGGCATTGTTTGCAACTACCCGGCAGTTTCTTGACCACTTCAACCTGCGCAGCCTGGCCGAGTTGCCGCCACTGGCCGAGTTGCGCAGTCTGGAGCAGATCGAGGCCGAACTGCCCTTGCAACCGCTTCAGGCTGCCGCCACTGGAGAAACGGCTGTATGGCTCTCCGATACGGCAGTGCCTGACGCCCTTGAGCCTCCAGAGGAGGCTGATTTCGGCGAACTTCTGGAGCAACTGGGCAGTATGGAAGCCAACCTGAAAACCGACTTTGATGATCCTTTGCGCCCGTCCGCGCGCTCACAGGAGCAGGGCGAGGGTGGTGATCACGGTAGCTGAAACGGCGCTGCGCTGTTATCCTGTGCGGCTTGATTTTTTTACACCGGGAGGTGCCGCCATGAATGACCAGAACACCAACGAGCAGAGCGAAAGCCAGATACCTGTCAGCGGCGAAAAGCTGCAAAAAGTCCTCGCGCGCATGGGCCTTGGCTCGCGCCGTGAAGTCGAAACCTGGATTGGCGCCGGCCGGGTGCTGGTCAATGGCGAGCCTGCCACCCTCGGCTGCCGGGTAGACAGCCTTGATCAGATCACGGTTGACGGTCGACCACTGCGTCGCGACCTCGGTGCCGAAGTACTGCGTCGGGTAATGATCTATAACAAACCTGAAGGCGAGGTCTGTACCCGTGACGACCCTGAGGGTCGCCCCACGGTATTTGACCGTCTGCCACGCCTGAAACACGGCCGCTGGATCAATGTCGGCCGTCTGGATATCAATACCTCCGGCCTGCTGCTGTTTACCACCGATGGTGAGCTGGCCAACCGTCTGATGCATCCTTCCTGGCAAATGGACCGCGAGTACGCGGTACGGGTCATGGGCGAGGTGGACGAGGAGATGATCGAGCGCCTCAAGCAGGGCGTGATGCTGGAGGATGGCCCGGCGCGCTTTACCGATGTGGTCAGCTCGGGCGGTGATGGTATCAATCGCTGGTACCACGTGTGCCTGGTTGAGGGGCGCAACCGCGAGGTGCGTCGCCTCTGGGAATCCCAGGGCGTGCGTGTCAGCCGCCTCAAGCGGGTGCGTTTCGGACCTGTTTTCCTTGGTGCCGAGTTGCCTGTCGGTCGCTGGCGCGAAATGAAGCAGAACGAGCTGGACACGCTGTCACTTGAGGTTGGTCTGCAGCCAATGGCCCTGCCGCAGATGAAGACCGAGGAGAAGGAACGTCTCAAGCGTCTGTCGCGCAAGCCGTCGATGCACAAGGCGGCGCGTCCGTCCCCGCGTGGCAAGGGCAAGCCCGGCCGTTAAGCCGGGCGTCTTGTCCGGACGTCAATGCGTGGCTGATTCCCCGACCACGCAGTTGCGGCCGTTCTGCTTGGCCTGATACATCAG
This sequence comes from Halopseudomonas yangmingensis, assembly GCF_900114825.1. Taxonomy (GTDB): domain Bacteria; phylum Pseudomonadota; class Gammaproteobacteria; order Pseudomonadales; family Pseudomonadaceae; genus Halopseudomonas; species Halopseudomonas yangmingensis. The sequence continues at coordinate 23,256 of NZ_FOUI01000009.1, forward strand.
CTGGTCAGCACGTTCAAGCATGGTAGCAGCGCTTTCATCCGTTCTGCGGGTGGCTACACCCAGGCTGGCGCTGAGCGGAATATCCTGACCATCGATCGCAAACTGCATCCCGGCAATTCGCCGGCAGATGCGTTCGGCTACCAGCAGGGCCGCCTCGACGGCGGTGTTTGGCAGCACGGCAACAAACTCCTCGCCGCCCATGCGGTATACACCATCGACGGCCCGCAAGCAGTCATTGATGCAATTGACTGTGGCTTTCAGTGCTTCATCACCAATGGCGTGGCCGTAGCTGTCATTGATTTTCTTGAAATGGTCCAGATCGATAGCGATGATGCTCAAATCGCTGCGCTGGCGAATGCTGTGCTGGATCTCGCGCTGCAGGCTTTGCTCCAGCGCCAGTCGGTTGCCGGCGCAGGTCAGGCTGTCGTTCAGGGCGGCGGCAATGGCTTGCCGGTACAGCAGGGCATTGCGCAGCGGAAACAGCAGGCTGCCCAGCAAGGCTTCCAGTATCTGCAGTTGCCGCTCGCTGAAGCGCTTGCCGCGGCAAAATACCACTTCGCCCAGGTAAGCGCCTTCATGGGTCATGCGGTAGCTGCAGCGATGCAGCTTCTGAACACCCAGCGCAAGGTTCAGCTTGTGTGACTCATGCCGGTATTCCAGTCCGTCCACGCACATCTGGCCGTGCAGTTCGCGGAAAAACAACTCAAGTACCCGTGGCAGCTCCAGCGTGGTCTGCAGCAGTTGCAACAAGCGTTGCTGCATAGCTGGCAGATTGAACAGTGGCTCTGTCTTGAGCGGGTGCTGTTGTTCCTTGTCCCGCGGATGAACCAGTGTCAGGCGGGCGGAGTCGAATTCGGTGCTGCTTTCCTGAATGAATGACATGCGGAATCCTCGATGCATGCAAGCTGTTGCAATGCATAAAGCATGAACCGTGCCATCATTGTGTTTCTTTTAAAAACAATAAGTTATTGGTTTGTTTGGTGGCTTTGCGGCAAAAAAATGCCGCCGACCCCGGAAGCTGTCGGCGGCTGTCGGCAGAAAAACGGCGTTTACTGGGCGTCCAGTGCCTGGCCGTTGACGCCCTGACTGTCAGCGCCCAGCAGGTAGAGAAATACCGGCAGGATCGCCTCGGGCGCCGGATTGCGTTCGGGCGCTTCGTTGGGGTAGGCGCGGGCGCGCATGGCGGTGCGGGTGGCACCGGGGTTGACGCTGTTGACGCGGATATTGCTGGTGCCGTCCTGTTCGTCGGCAAGCACCTGCATCAGCCCCTCCAGCGCGAACTTGGATATGGCGTAGGGACCCCAGTAGGCGCGCCCCTTGCGCCCGACGCTGGAGGACAGCATGACCACCGAGGCATCCGTCGAGGCGCGCAGCAATGGCATCAGTGCGCGGGTCAGCAGGAAGGGCGCATTCAGGTTGGTCTGGATTACCTGCATCCAGGCCTCCGGCTTGACCTGGTCGAGCAGCGTGCGTGGGCCCAATGCGGCGGCATTGTGCACCAGTCCGTCGAGGCGTCCGTAACTATCAAACAACTGGTCAGCCAGGCTGTCGAAGGCCGCCGCGTCGGCCTTTTCCAGGTCCAGTTCACAGATTGCCGCCGGCGCGTGGCCGGCCGCTTCGATCTGGTCATACACCGCCTCGAGCTTGGCGGCGTTGCGGCCCAGCAGAATCACCTGGGCACCCAGTTCGGCGCAGCGCAGCGCCAGGGCGCGGCCGATGCCGTCACCGGCGCCGGTAACCAGAATGATGCGGCCGTTGAGCAGGCCGGCCGGGGCGTTGTAGTCAAACATCGAAAATCTCCTGTTGGCGCAACTGCTGCAGCCAGGGCAGCAGTTCGGCGGCGTGTTGGACACTGTGATCGGCTTGCCAGGTGGCGGGCGGATCATCGCTGGAAAGATACCCGTAGAGTGCTGCTGCGGTGCGCATGCCGGCGGCGCGACCGGCTTCGATATCGCGCCGGTGATCACCGACGAACACGCAGTGTTGCGGTGTGACGCGCATCTCGCTGCAGGCCTTGAACAGTGGTTCCGGATGTGGCTTGGGCTGGCTGACCTGATCCGGACAGACCAGACTGGCACAGCGCCGGTCAAGTTGCATGGCTTGCAGCAGCGGAATGCTGAAGCGGCTCATCTTGTTGGTCACCACGCCCCAGGGCAGGCCTTCGGCATCCAGCCAGTCAAGCAGCTCGGCAATCCCGGGATACAGGCGCGTATGCATAGCCAGTTGCGCCGCATAGCGCTGCAGGAAGTCCTCGCGCAGAAGGTCAAACTCCGAGGCCTGCGGTGAGCTGTCAAAGGCGGCGCTGAGCATGCCGGCAGAGCCATCCGAGACCCGGCTGCGCACCAGGCTCTCGGGAGCCGGTGGCAGGCCGCGATCGGCGCGCATGCGCTGGATGATGTCGACAAAGTCCCCGGCGGTATCCAGCAGGGTGCCGTCCAGATCAAACAGGATGCCGGCCAGCATCTCAGGCACTGCGGCTGCAGTGGATCATGTAGTTGACGTCGACATCGGCTTCCAGCTTGTACACCTTGGTCAGCGGATTGTAGGTCAGGCCGGTGATGTCCTGCAGGTCAAGGCCGGCGTCGCGGGCCCAGTTGCCCAGTTCGGCCGGACGGATGAACTTGGCGAATTCGTGGGTGCCGCGCGGCAGCAGGCGCAGCACATATTCGGCGCCGACAATGGCGAACAGGAACGACTTGGGGTTGCGGTTGATGGTCGAGAAGAACACCTGCCCGCCGGGCTTGACCAGGGTTGCGCAGGCGCGGATCACTGATGAGGGATCCGGCACGTGCTCGAGCATTTCCATACAGGTCACCACATCGAAGGCACCCGGCATTTCCGCTGCCAGCTCCTCAGCGGTGGTTTGCCGGTAGTCGACCTCGACACCCGACTCCAGCTGGTGCAGACGGGCAACGCCGAGCGGCGCCTCGCCCATGTCAATGCCGGTAACACTGGCGCCGCGCAGGGCCATGGCTTCGGCGAGGATGCCGCCGCCACAGCCGACATCCAGCACCTTTTTGCCGGCCAGGCCGGCACGCTCGTCGATCCAGTTGGTGCGCAGCGGATTGATCTCGTGCAGCGGGCGGAATTCGCTGTTGCGATCCCACCAGCGGCTGGCCAGGGCTTCGAACTTGGCGATTTCCGCGCGGTCGACGTTAAGACTCATCGGGTTGATCCTCTTTTTTGATCCGGGCGGCCCAGTTGGCCACCTGCTGGTGGATGTCGGCGGGCAATAAGTCAGTGGCCAGCTGTCCGTTGCTCAGGCGTCGGCGCCCGGCTACCCAGACATCACTGACCTGGCGCGAGTTGCTGCTGTAGAGCAGGTGCGACAGCGGGTCGTAGACCGGCTGCAGCAGTGGGTCACCCAGATCGATCAGGGTCAGGTCGGCCTGCTTGCCCGGCTCCAGTGAGCCGGTCTGCTGTTCCAGGCCGAGGGCGCAGGCACCGGCCAGGGTTGCCATATGCAGGGCCTTATGCGCCTGCAGGGCGGTGGGCTCGCCGCTGACGGCCTTGGCTAGCAGGGCAGCAGTACGCAGTTCGTCGAGCAGGTCCAGATCGTTGTTGCTGGCAGCGCCATCGGTGCCCAGTGCTACATTGACACCGGCCTGCAGCAGTCGCTGTACCGGGCAGAAGCCGCTGGCCAGCTTGAGATTCGATTGTGGGCAGTGCACCACCTGAACATCATGGCGGCTGAGCAGCGCCAGATCACTGTCATCCACCTGGGTCATGTGTACTGCCTGCAGGCGAGGGCCCAGCAGGCCGAGGCGCTGCAGGCGCTGCAAGGGGCGTTCGCCGTACTGTTGCAGGCTACCGGCTATCTCGTCAGCGCTTTCATGCACATGCATGTGGATCGGCAGATCCACCTCGTCGGCCAGCGTGCGGATGCGCAGCAGATTGTCATCGCTGACCGTGTAGGGCGCATGCGGCCCGAAGGCCAGGCTGACCAGTGACTGGTGGCGCAGCTCGTCGTGCAGCTGCAGGCCCTGCTGCAGACCGCTGGCACAGTCGGGCACGCCGGGGATTGGATGGTCGAGTAACGGGAAGGCAATCTGTGCCCGTATGCCGCAGTCGATCGCGGTCTGTGCCGCGATGGCCGGATAAAAGTACATGTCGGCAAAGCAGGTGGTGCCGCCACGCAGCATTTCGGCAATCGCCAGCCGCGTGCCGGTGGCAACAAAGTCGGCATTCACGTGGCGACGCTCGGCCGGCCAGATGTGCTGCTCCAGCCAGGTCATCAGTGGCAGATCGTCGGCCAGCCCGCGCAGCAGGGTCATCGCCGCATGCCCATGGGCGTTGACCAGACCGGGGATCAGCAGGTGGTCCGGGCGTTCGCAGCGTTCGCGGACCTGCAGGTCCTCACAATGGGCGACTGGCAGCAGGGCGACAATACGACCCTCGTGCACGGCCAGCGCATGCTCTTCGAGCACCACGCCGGCAGGAACCACGGGAATGATCCAGCGTGGCACGATCAGCAGATCGAGTGGCTGGGGCAATGGAGTGATGGGCAGTTCGACTTGATTCATGGTTGCGCAGTATACCCGCAGGCGTGCACCAGTACAGATGCTGCAGCATGATTGCCGCAGTCATGCTGCCGAACAAGCCCGGAACGCGGATGCGGCGTATACTCGCGGTTTTTTTGCGGGAGTCGGACATGGCTGTGGGCAGGGGAATGCGGGAGGTCACGCTGGATGTGGTGCCCTTGTACTGGGACGAGGCGCAGGCGCGACTGATGCTGCTCGATCAGCGGCGCTTGCCGCATGCCGAGGAGTGGCTGGCCTGCGCCAATGCGGCTGAGGTGGCGCGCGCCATTCGTGAGATGGTGGTGCGCGGTGCGCCGGCGATCGGTATTGCCGCCGCCTACGGTGTCGCTTTGGAAGCTCTGGCGTTGCAGCATAGCGATAATTGGCCAGCCGCCCTGCAGCCGGCCATCGATCAGCTGGCTGCCTCACGACCCACGGCGGTGAATCTGTTCTGGGCGCTGAAGCTGATGGGTGAAGCGCTGCAGCGTCACGCCCGGCAGGCTGACCTGCCACAGCGCTTGTTGCAGTTGGCGGAGGATATTCATCAGGCCGATATCGAAGCCAGCCTGAGCATGGGGCAACTGGGTGCAGAACTGATTGCCCGTCATGATCGCCATCCGCAGCGTCTGATGACCCACTGCAATGCCGGTGCCCTGGCCACTGGCGGCTATGGCACGGCGCTCGGGGTGATCCGTGCAGCGCATGCGGCGGGGCTGGTGGAGTGCGTGCATGTCAATGAGACCCGGCCCTGGTTGCAGGGCTCGCGGCTGACGGCCTGGGAGTTGCTGCGGGAGGATATTCCGCTGCAGCTGAATGTTGATTCGGCGGCCGCGCACCTGCTCAAGGCCGGGGATATCAGCTGGGTGATCGTGGGGGCCGACCGGATTGCCGCCAACGGCGATGTGGCCAACAAGATCGGTACCTACGCACTGGCGGTGCAGGCCATGCACCATGGTGCACGCTTTATGGTGGTGGCACCGACCTCGACCATCGATATGCAGCTTGATTGTGGTGAGGATATTCCCATCGAGGAGCGCGATGCGGAGGAATTGCTGGTTCTGAATGGCCAGCCGCTGACAGTGCCGATGCCGGTGTGCAATCCGGTATTCGATGTCACACCGGCTGATCTGATCGATGTTCTGGTCACCGAAAAGGGCATTGTCGAGCGGCCTGATGCCGATTCGCTGGCGGCCTTGATGAGTCGTGACCGACTGCACTGAAGGGCAGTCGACAACTCCCTGTCAGGTTGCGTCTATGGTATGCTTCCGCGCTTTGATCGATGCCGTGGCCGGTCGTGGGCAAGCCCCCGGCCAGCACCGCCGCAGGCGGGTCGGGCCGGGCTGGCGTGGTTTTATCAGGGCAACAGTATGCCGACAATAAAAGGAATGCCGTTTCATGGGTGAACTGGCCAAAGAAATCCTTCCCGTCAATATCGAAGACGAGCTGAAACAATCCTACCTCGACTACGCCATGAGCGTGATTGTCGGGCGTGCCTTGCCGGATGTGCGTGACGGACTGAAGCCGGTGCATCGGCGCGTGCTGTTCGCCATGAGCGAGCTGGGCAACGACTGGAACAAGCCGTACAAGAAGTCCGCCCGTGTGGTCGGTGACGTGATCGGTAAATACCATCCGCACGGCGACTCGGCGGTGTACGACACCATTGTGCGGATGGCGCAGAATTTCTCCATGCGCTATCCGCTGGTCGACGGTCAGGGCAACTTCGGCTCGATCGACGGCGACAATGCAGCCGCCATGCGTTACACCGAAGTGCGCATGGCCAAGCTGGCGCACGAGCTGCTGGCCGACCTCGACAAGGAAACTGTCGACTGGGTGCCAAACTATGACGGCACCGAGCAGATTCCGGCCGTTCTGCCGACCAGAGTGCCGAACCTGCTGGTCAATGGTTCCAGCGGTATTGCCGTGGGCATGGCTACCAATATTCCGCCGCATAACCTGACCGAAGTGGTCAACGCCTGTCTGGCGCTGATCAGCAATCCCGAGCTGGATGTTGATGGCCTGATGGAATACATCCCGGGCCCGGACTTCCCCACGGCCGGCATCATCAACGGTCGCGCCGGGATCATCGAGGCCTACCGCACCGGTCGCGGGCGCATCTATATCCGTGCCCGCTGCCAGATCGAGGATATCGACAAGGTCGGTGGTCGCCAGCAGATCATCATCAGCGAGCTGCCCTACCAGCTGAACAAGGCGCGGCTGATCGAGAAGATCGCCGAGCTGGTCAAGGAAAAGAAACTCGAAGGCATTACCGAGCTGCGTGACGAGTCCGACAAGGACGGTATTCGCGTGGTCATCGAGCTGCGCCGCGGGGAAGTGGCCGAGGTGGTACTCAACAACCTCTACGCACAGACTCAGATGCAGAGCGTGTTCGGTATCAATATCGTCGGCCTGCTGGATGGCCAGCCGCGCATCCTTAATCTCAAGGACTTGCTGGAAGCCTTTATCCGCCACCGCCGCGAGGTAGTGACCCGGCGTACCGTCTACGAACTGCGCAAGGCCCGCGAGCGTGGCCATATCCTTGAAGGCCAGGCGGTCGCTCTGTCGAATATCGACCCGGTGATTGCCCTGATCAAAGCCTCGCCGTCGCCGGCTGAGGCCAGAGAGCGCTTGATTGCCATGCCCTGGGAGCCGGGTGCGGTGATCGAGATGGTCGAGCGTGCCGGTGCTGAGTCCTGCCGTCCGGATGGTCTGGACGAGCAATACGGCATGCGCGATGGCAAATACTACCTGTCACCGGAGCAGGCCCAGGCCATTCTTGAGCTGCGGCTGCATCGCCTGACCGGTCTGGAGCAGGAAAAGCTGCTGGCCGAATACCAGGAAATCCTCACCCGCATCGGTGAGTTGCTGCACATCCTCAACAGCCAGGAACGGCTGATGGAAGTGATCGTCGAGGAGCTTGAGCTGGTTCGCGACACCTATGGCGATGAGCGGCGCACCGAAATCGTTGCCTCGCGTCTGGACCTGACGATTGCCGACCTGATCACTGAAGAAGAGCGGGTGGTGACCATCTCCCACGGTGGCTATGCCAAGAGCCAGCCACTCACCGATTACCAGGCGCAGCGCCGCGGTGGTCGCGGCAAGTCGGCCACCGGGGTCAAGGATGAGGATTACGTTGAGCACCTGCTGGTTGCCAACAGCCATGCGACGCTGTTGCTGTTCTCCAGCAAGGGCAAGGTCTACTGGCTGAAAACCTACGAAATTCCCGAGGCATCCCGCGCGGCGCGGGGGCGGCCGATGGTCAACCTGCTGCCGCTGGAAGAGGGTGAACGCATCACCGCCATGCTGCAGATCGACCTTGAAGCGTTGCAGCAGAGTGCTGGCGCCGAGGAAGATCTGGATGACGAAGCGCTGCTGATTGACGGCGAATTGGTGGACAGCGAGGCGGATGTCGAATCCGACGACGAGTCTGCCGATGACGACCAGCAGGACGAGCCGACCGGCGCCTATATCTTTATGGCCACTGCCCGTGGCACGGTGAAGAAGACCCCGCTGGTGCAGTTCAGCCGGCCGCGCAGCAATGGCCTGATTGCCCTGCGTCTGGAAGAGGGTGACACCCTGATTGCCGCGGCGATTACCGATGGCGCCCGCGATATCATGCTGTTCTCCGATGCCGGCAAGGTGATTCGCTTCAAGGAGCGCCATGTGCGCACCATGGGCCGCACCGCGCGCGGTGTGCGCGGCATGCGCCTGGGCGACGGACAACGGCTGATCTCGATGCTGATTCCCGAGCGCGAGGTGCAGATCCTTACCGCTTCCGAGCGTGGTTATGGCAAGCGCACCCAGCTGGATGAATACCCGCGTCGCGGCCGTGGCGGTCAGGGCGTGATTGCCATGGTCACCAACGAGCGCAACGGTGCGCTGGTGGGTGCCGTGCAGGTAGTCGACGGCGACGAGATCATGCTGATTTCCGATCAGGGCACGCTGGTACGTACCCGTGTCAGCGAGGTCTCGAAACTGTCGCGCAATACCCAGGGCGTGACCCTGATCAAGCTGGCCACCGACGAAAAGCTGGTCGGGCTGGAGCGGGTTCTGGAGCCAGAGGATGACGGCCTTGCCGATGGGCAGGAGCTGGAAGCTGACCTTGAGTCGGCTGTCGATGAACAACCGGCCGCCGATGCACCGGCGGCAGATCCGCAGGAGTGACAAGCATCGTGAGCAAGCGTCTGTTCAATTTCTGCGCCGGCCCGGCCGCGTTGCCGGAAGCCGTGCTGCAACAGGCCCGTGAGGAATTACTGGACTGGCAGGGCAAGGGTCTGTCAGTGATGGAGATGAGTCACCGCAGTGACGAGTTTGTCAGCATTGCCGAGCGTGCCGAACAGGACCTGCGTGACCTGCTGAATATTCCGGACAACTACCGGGTGCTGTTCCTGCAGGGCGGTGCCAGCCAGCAGTTTGCGCAGATTCCGCTGAACCTGCTGCCCGAGGGCGGGCGTGCCGACTATATCGATACCGGTATCTGGTCAGCCAAGGCAATCGAGGAAGCCAGCCGCTTCGGCAATGTGCATGTGGCAGCCAGCGCCAAGGGCTACGACTACTTCGCCATTCCCGGGCAGAACGACTGGCGCCTGTCGGCGGATGCCGCCTATGTGCACTACACGCCGAACGAGACCATTGGCGGTCTGGAGTTTGGCTGGGTGCCCGAGGTGTCAGCGCCACTGGTGGCCGACATGTCCTCGACCATACTGTCACGGCCGGTCGATATTTCGAAGTTCGGCCTGGTCTATGCCGGCGCGCAGAAGAACATCGGCCCCAGCGGCCTGGTGGTGGTCATCGTGCGCGAGGATCTGCTCGGACGTGCGCGCGCCAGTTGCCCGACCATGCTCGACTACAGCGTAGCCGCGCAGAACGCCTCTATGTACAACACGCCGCCGACCTTTGCCTGGTACCTGTCCGGACTGATCTTCCAGTGGCTCAAGGGGCAGGGCGGTCTGGAGGCGATGAAGCGCATCAATGAGGCCAAGCAGCGCAAGCTGTATGGCACCATCGACGCCAGCGACTTCTACAGCAATCCGATCAATCCGGCTGACCGTTCGTGGATGAATATTCCCTTCCGGCTGGCCGACGAGCGACTGGACAAGCCGTTCCTCGCCGGTGCCGAACAGCGCGGCCTGCTCAACCTGAAGGGCCACCGTTCGGTTGGTGGCATGCGTGCATCCATCTACAACGCCGTACCCGAAGCGGCGGTGGATGCGCTGGTGGCCTATATGGCCGAATTCGAGAAACAGCACGGTTGATCCCATGTCCGATGAAGTTCAACTCAAGGCACTGCGTACGCGCATAGACAGTATCGACGAGAAGCTCCTCGATCTGATCAGTGAGCGTGCGCGCTGCGCGCAAACGGTTGCCCAGGTAAAGCAGAAGTCGCTGGCCGAGGGCGAATCCCCGGTGTTCTACCGCCCCGAGCGTGAAGCCTGGGTGCTCAAGCACATCATGGAGCTGAATCGCGGCCCGCTCGATAACGAGGAAGTGGCGCGGTTGTTCCGCGAGATCATGTCGGCCTGTCTGGCGCTTGAACAGCCGCTGAAGGTTGCCTATCTGGGGCCGGAGGGTACCTTTACCCAGGCGGCAGCACTAAAGCATTTCGGTCACTCGGTGGTCAGCGTGCCGATGGCGGCGATCGACGAGATCTTCCGCGAGGTGGCGGCGGGTGCCGTGCAGTTTGGCGTGGTGCCGGTGGAGAACTCTACCGAGGGTGCGATCAATCACACGCTGGACAGCTTCCTTGAGCACGACATGGTGATCTGCGGCGAAGTCGAGCTGCGCATTCATCATCACCTGCTGGTCGGTGAGAACACCAAGACCGACAAGATTTCCCGGGTCTATTCCCATGCCCAGTCGCTGGCCCAGTGCCGCAAGTGGCTGGATGCGCACTACCCGAACGTTGAGCGGGTGGCGGTGGCCAGCAATGCCGATGCAGCCAAGCGGGTGAAAAGTGAATGGAACTCGGCGGCGATTGCCGGTGATATGGCTGCCGAGCTCTATGGCCTGACCCGGCTGGCAGAAAAGATCGAGGACCGCCCGGACAATTCCACGCGTTTTCTGATCATCGGCAATCAGGCGGTGCCGCCGACCGGTGATGACAAGACCTCGATCATCGTTTCCATGCGCAACAAGCCCGGTGCCCTGCACCATCTGCTACAGCCATTCCATGGCAATGGCATCGATCTGACCCGTATCGAAACCCGCCCGTCACGCAGCGGCAAGTGGACCTACGCGTTCTTTATCGATTTTCTCGGTCACCAGAGCGATCCACTGATCAAGGATGTGCTGGAGAAGATCAACGACGAGTCGGTGGCACTCAAGGTGCTGGGGTCGTACCCGAAGGCGGTGCTCTGAATCGTCAGCCACAAGCGGCAAGCGGCAAGCTGCAAGCAAATGCAGACTGGTCTGGCTTGAAGCTTGCGGCTTATAGCTTGAGGCTTGTTTATGACCTGTGATTTCCTCAGCCTGGCTTTGCCGGGTGTGCAAAAGCTGTCTCCCTATGTGCCGGGCAAGCCGGTGGACGAATTGGCCCGCGAGTTTGGCTTGCGCGTGCAGGATATCGTCAAGCTGGCCAGCAACGAGAACCCGCTGGGGCCGAGCCCGAGGGTGCTGGAGGCCATCCGTGCCGCACTGCCGGAGCTGACCCGCTACCCGGATGGCAATGGTTTTGCCCTGAAACAGGCTCTTTCCCATGAGTTTGGCCTGGTGCCCGAGCAACTGACGCTGGGCAACGGCTCCAACGACATCCTGGAACTGGTAACCCGGGCCTTCGTAGCCCCGGAGCACGAGGTGGTGTTCAGCGAACACGCCTTTGCCGTGTATCCGATCGTCACCCAGGCCGTGGGTGCCCGTGCAGTGGTGGTGCCGGCACGTGACTGGGGGCACGACCTGTCTGCCATGGCGGCGGCCATCACCCCGGCCACCCGTCTGGTATTTATCGCCAACCCGAACAACCCGACCGGTACCTGGATTGGTCGCGCCGAGCTGGAGCAGTTCCTTGCTGGCGTGCCGGAGCGGGTCATAGTGGTGCTCGATGAGGCCTATACCGAATACGTCGAAGACGCCGATTTCCCGCGCGGCTTCGACTACCTGGCGCAATACCCGAATCTGCTGGTGTCGCGCACCTTTTCCAAGGCCTATGGTCTGGCGGCCCTGCGCGTTGGTTATGCGGCCAGTCATCCGGCGATTGCCGATGCGCTGAACCGGGTGCGCCAGCCGTTCAATGTCAACAGTCTGGCATTGACTGCGGCCTGTGCGGCGCTGGCCGATGAGGATTACCTGCAGCGCAGCCGCGAGCTCAACAGTGCCGGCATGGCGCAACTGGAGCAGGGCTTTGCCCGGCTTGGCCTGCAGTGGATCCCGTCGCGCGGCAATTTTATCGCGGTGGACCTGGGGCGCGAGGCGGCGCCTGTGTATCAGGGGCTGTTGCGTGAGGGAGTGATTGTGCGGCCGGTGGCCAACTATGGCATGCCGCAACATCTGCGCGTGACAATCGGTCTTGAGCAAGAAAATCATCGATTCCTCGACGCCTTGCAGCAGGTACTTGCGCGTGTCTGAATCCCTCGGCAAACCGCTCGACAGTCCACTCTTTGAACGCGTCTGCGTGGTTGGTCTGGGCCTGATTGGCGGCTCGGTGGCGCGTGGGCTGCGCGAGTTGCAGGCCTGTCATCAGGTAGTGGGTTGTGATGCTGATGCCTTCAGTCGTCAGCGAGCGATTGAGCTGGGCATAGTGGATCAGGCCTGCGCCGAGCTGGCCGAGGCCGTGCAGGGTGCCGAACTGATAGTGCTGGCGGTGCCGGTACTGGCCATGCAGCGGGTATTGGAGCAGCTTGCCGCGTTGGATCTTGGTCAGGCGGTATTGACCGATGTCGGCAGCAGCAAGACCGCAGTAATCGAGGCCGCCGAGCACGCCTTCGGGCGGGTGCCGGTACTCTTTGTGCCGGGCCATCCGATTGCAGGCTCTGAAAAGAGTGGCGTCGAGGCTGCCCGGGCTACCCTGTTTCGCCGGCACAAGGTGATTCTCACCCCGCTGCCGGATACCAGTCGGCAGGCGGTCGAGTTGGTGGGCAAGCTGTGGCAAACGCTTGGCGCAGACGTCGAGTCGATGCCGGTCGACGAGCATGACGAGGTGCTGGCGGCTACCAGCCACCTGCCGCACCTGCTGGCTTTCTCACTGGTCGATACCCTGGCGGCACGCAGCGAGAATCTGGAGATCTTCCGCTATGCCGCAGGTGGATTTCGTGACTTTACCCGGATCGCTGCCAGCGATCCGGTGATGTGGCGTGATGTCTTTCTGGCCAACCGCGATGCGGTATTGCGCAGTCTGGACGACTTCACCAAGGATCTGGCCCGCCTGCGGGCGGCCATCGAGGCGCGCGATGCCAATACCCTGCTCGGTGTATTTACCCGGGCACAGGCTGCGCGTGAGCATTTCAGCACCATTCTTGCCCGCAGGGCCTATGTGGAACCTATGCACAGTCAATTGATCAATTACCTTGCCAGTCCTGGTGGCCGCCTGAGCGGCCGTATCCGTGTGCCCGGCGACAAGTCGATTTCCCATCGCTCGATCATGCTCGGCTCGCTCGCCGAAGGCGTGACCGAGGTCGAAGGCTTCCTGGAAGGGGAGGATAGTCTGGCCACCCTGCAGTCCTTCCGCGATATGGGCGTGGTAATCGAAGGGCCGCATCAGGGGCGGGTAACCATTCATGGGGTCGGTCTGCATGGACTACAGGCGCCGCCCGGGCCGCTGTATCTGGGCAACTCCGGTACCTCCATGCGGCTGCTGTCCGGGCTGTTGGCGGGTCAGCGTTTCGATACGGTACTGACCGGTGATGCCTCGCTGTCCAAGCGTCCGATGGGACGGGTGGCCAAGCCGCTGCGCGAAATGGGCGCGGTCATCGAAACCGCTGCCGAAGGACGGCCACCGCTGCACATCAAGGGTGGCGGAAAATTGATGGGCATGGACTATGAAATGCCGATTGCCAGTGCCCAGGTCAAGTCCTGCCTGTTGCTGGCCGGTCTGTATGCCCATGGTCGTACCTCGGTGACCGAGCCGGCACCGACCCGCGACCATACCGAGCGCATGCTCAAAGGCTTCGGCTATCCGGTACAGGTCGACGGCGACACCGTCACCGTCGAGCCGGGCCACAAGTTGACTGCCTGCCGCATCGATGTGCCGGCGGATATTTCCTCGGCGGCCTTCTTTATGGTGGCGGCGAGTATTGCCGAGGGCTCGGATCTGACCCTCGAGCATGTCGGTATCAACCCGACGCGCATTGGCGTGATCAATATCCTGCGCGCCATGGGCGGCAATATCGAACTGAGCAACCAGCAGGAAGTGGGTGGCGAGCCGGTAGCGGATATCCGGATCCGCAGCGCCAGATTGCGCGGCATCGAGATTCCGCTGGACCAGGTGCCGCTGGCAATCGACGAGTTCCCGGTGCTGTTCGTGGCTGCCGCCTGTGCGGAAGGGCGAACTGTTCTGCGCGGTGCCGAAGAGCTTCGGGTCAAGGAATCCGATCGTATCCAGGTCATGGCCGATGGCTTGCAGGCACTGGGTGTGCGCGCCGAGCCAACGGCCGATGGCATTGTTATTGAGGGTGGCCCGATCGGTGGCGGTCGGGTCGAAAGCCATGACGACCACCGTATTGCCATGTCCTTCAGTGTCGCTGCCTTGCGGGCTACAGGCGAGATTCATATCGGCAACTGCGCCAACGTGGCCACCTCGTTCCCCGGTTTCGTCGAGCTGGCAAATGCCACAGGCATGCGCCTGAGCGTGGAGCCTTCGGCATGAGTGTGCCGGTCATTGCCCTGGATGGCCCTGGCGGTTCCGGCAAGGGCACCATTGCCGGCCTGCTGGCGGGTCGTCTGGGCTGGCATCTGCTGGATTCCGGCGCCCTCTATCGGGTGCTGGCGCAGGCCGCACAGCGGCATGCCGTGGCGCTGGATGACGAGGCGGCGTTGGCCGTGTTGGCGCGTGAACTGGATGTGCGTTTTGTGGTGCAGCCGGGTGACGAGCAGCAGGTGCTGCTCGAAGGTGACGATGTTACCCGGATAATCCGCACCGAAACTGCCGGGGCCGGTGCTTCGCAGGTGGCGGCCCTGCCGGCCGTGCGAGAAGCCCTGTTGCAGCGCCAGCGCGATTTTTGCCAGTCACCCGGCCTGGTGGCTGACGGCCGCGACATGGGAACTGTGGTGTTTACCGGTGCGCCGCTGAAGATCTATCTGACCGCCAGCGCCGAGGAACGCGCCACTCGCCGTTACCGGCAGTTGCTGGGCAAGGGTGAAGATGCTAATCTGGCGAGTCTTCTCGAAGAGATCATTGCGCGGGATGCGCGTGACATGAATCGCAGCGTGGCGCCGCTGAAGCCGGCCGACGATGCGATCATCGTCGATTCCACGCAGATGAGCATCGAGCAGGTACTTGAAACGGTCGAGCAGGCGGCGCGCGAGCGCGGGCTGCTGGGCTGATCAGGAGGGGTTTGCGGCGGGCAACCAGCGTTACCGTCGCCGACTGTCAATCATCAACCCACGCAAGCTGGTGGCGTGGCGGGTACGTAGCTGCAGGGTGCGCGATGCAAGCGACCTGGCGGTAACGGCCTTATTACATATTTACGGGAATCCAAATGAGCGAAAGCTTTGCCGAACTTTTTGAAGAAAGCCTAAAAACCCTCGACATGCAACCGGGCTCCATCATCACCGGTATCGTTGTGGACATCGACTCCGACTGGGTCACCGTTCACGCCGGTCTGAAGTCCGAGGGTGTCATCCCGCGTGACCAGTTCCTCAACGACCTGGGCGAACTGACCATCAATGTCGGTGATGAAGTACACGTTGCACTGGACGCCGTTGAAGACGGTTTCGGTGAAACCAAGCTGTCCCGCGAGAAGGCCAAGCGTGCCGAGTCCTGGACAGTACTCGAGGCTGCTTTCGCCGCCGAGGAAATCGTCAAGGGTGTTATCAACGGCAAGGTCAAGGGTGGCTTTACCGTCGACGTCAACACCATTCGCGCGTTCCTCCCGGGTTCCCTGGTCGATGTCCGTCCGGTGCGCGATACCGCCCACCTGGAAGGCAAAGAGCTGGAATTCAAGGTCATCAAGCTCGACCAGAAGCGCAACAACGTGGTGGTTTCCCGCCGTGCCGTACTCGAAGCCGAGAACAGTGCCGAGCGCGAAGCCCTGCTGGAAACCCTGCAGGAAGGCCAGCAGGTCAAGGGTATCGTCAAGAACCTCACCGATTACGGCGCCTTCGTTGATCTGGGCGGCGTTGATGGTCTGCTGCACATCACCGACATGGCCTGGAAGCGCATCAAGCATCCGTCCGAGATCGTCAATGTCGGCGACGAGATCGACGTCAAGGTGCTCAAGTTCGACCGCGAGCGCAACCGCGTCTCCCTGGGTCTGAAGCAGCTGGGCGAAGATCCGTGGGTCTCCATCACCGGTCGCTATCCGGAAGGTACCCGTGTTACCGCCAAGGTCACCAACCTCACCGACTATGGCTGCTTCGCCGAGCTGGAAGAGGGTGTCGAAGGTCTGGTACACGTATCCGAAATGGATTGGACCAACAAGAACATCCACCCGTCCAAGGTCGTTCAGGTCGGCGACGACGTGGAAGTCATGGTGCTGGATATCGACGAAGACCGTCGCCGTATCTCCCTGGGCATCAAGCAGTGCAAGATGAACCCCTGGGAAGAGTTCTCCAGCAAGTTCAACAAGGGCGACAAGATCTCCGGCTCCATCAAGTCGATCACCGATTTCGGTATCTTCATCGGTCTTGACGGTGGCATCGATGGCCTGGTTCACCTGTCCGACATCTCCTGGAACGAAGTCGGCGAAGAAGCCGTACGTCGCTTCAAGAAGGGTGACGAGATCGAAACCGTCATCCTGTCGGTCGATCCGGAGCGCGAGCGCATCTCCCTGGGCGTCAAGCAGCTGGAAGACGATCCGTTCTCCAACTTCGTTGGCCTCAACGAGAAGGGCGCCATCGTCAAGGGCACCGTCAAGGAAGTTGACGCCAAGGGCGCAGTTATCGTCCTGGGCGACGATATCGAAGGCACTCTGAAGGCCTCCGAAATCAGCCGTGACCGTGTTGAAGATGCACGTAACGCTCTCAATGTCGGCGACGAAGTCGAAGCCAAGATCATTGGTGTCGATCGTAAGAGCCGCCTGATCAGTCTGTCGATCAAGGCCAAGGACGTTGAAGACGAGAAAGAAGCCATCCAGGGTCTGCGTCAGCAGGAAATGGCCGCTGCCGGTCCGACCACCATCGGTGATCTGATCAAGCAGCAGATGGAAAACAAGGGTAACTGAGTTTTCTGTCGATAAAAAAGGGCGGCCTCGGCCGCCCTTTTTTGTGCCTGCTGTTCAGCCGTTGGCCTGGGCTGTCTCGCGGTAGCTGGTCGGGCTCATGCCAGTCCAGCGGCGGAAGGCGCGGGTAAAGCTGCTCGGGTCAAGAAAGCCCAGCTCAAAGGCAATCCGACCCAGATTCAACCGGCCTTCACGGATCAGCCGCACGGCCATTTCCATGCGAACCTCATCCAGCAGTTTTTCATAGCTGGTGTTCACCTCGCTGAGTTTACGACGCAGGTGGCGTGCGCTCATGTTGAATGGTGTGGCGACCAGCTCCTCGGATATCTCCCGCGTGCTCACCAGACTGCGGATGCGCTGCTTGACCTGTTCGGCAAAGTCGCTGTTGGGCAACTCCTCCAGCATGTCCTCCAGCGAGGCATCCAGTCGCTTGAGCAAAAAGGCATCGGCGCTGGGCAGGGGTTGGCGCAGCAGGGCGCGATTCAGCCGAAACGCCAGACGCTTGCTGTTCATGCGGATGCGTGTGCCAAGAATTTCCTCGCAGCAACTGCGATAGCGTTCGTGGTCTTCGGCCAGCCGGGTTTCCAGCACCAGCGTGCTGCCCTCGGGCTGCAGGGTGCGCCAGATCTTGCCGCATTGCACCAGCAGGGCTTCCATATGCATCGGGTGGGGCGTGCCGCGCGGCTGGAAAATCAGCGTCAGGGCCTGCTCGTCTTCGACTGTATACATCTGTACCTGGGTGCTGAATACCGGGAAAAAGCGCACGATGCGCTGGATGGCATCACTGATGGTTTCGCTGGAGCTGGCGGCCAGGCCGAGAACCTTGAGCGTATTGGAGGTGAACTGCCGGCCCATGCGCAGCCCGAAGCACTCGTCGCCGCTGAGCTGGGCGGCCTGATCCCACAGACGGTTCATGTCGTGCTGGCTGATCTGAGCCATGCTCAGATCGCTGGGTCGACAATGCTCGCGCAGATCTTCGGGCAGGTCATCAATCCCTTTGCCGTAGCTGGCCAGGGTCTTGCCGATTCCTTGGGCCCAGAAGGCCCGCTCCTGCAGCCGGCTACCGGCCTGGGGGGCGCTGTTGTTGGTCATTGCGTGTTGCTCTTGTTGTTTTTGTTGTGCTTTTTTCAGCCGATCTGGCGGCTGTATATGCAAGCCAGCTTACCCGAGGGGGCTGCTATTGTACAAAAGGCTGCAACAGACTTTTGCAGCTCGAGTATTGCCCATTCAGCCAATGAATGTCCACTGCGGACAAGAAAGTCGTCCTAATCGGCCAAACAGATTTTTGTCTGCATGACAGACTTGGCACCGATGCCAGAGCCCTCGCAGGGGTCTGGGGTCCGCAGAATCACTCTAACGGAGCAGCACAATGACAAAAAAAATGCATGCCTGGTCGCTCGCGGCACTGCCGCTGGCCATCGGTCTGGCCAGCTTCTCTGGCGCAGCCAATGCGGCCAATTTCAATATCGGTGACATCGAAGCACAGTTCGACTCGCAGCTGTCTGTGGGTGCCAGCTGGGCGATGGAGAATGCTGATAAGCGGTTTATCGATTACCGCACACCTAATCCCAACACTGGTGAAAATCTTGGCGGCAAGGCTGTAGCCCGTACCTCTGATGATGGTCGCCTGAACTTCAAGAAGGGCGATGCCTTCTCGAAGATCTTCCGTGGCGTGCATGATCTTGAACTGAAGTATGGCGACTCTGGTGCCTTCCTGCGTGGCAAGTACTGGTACGACTTTGAAACCAAGGACGGCAGTCAGCGATACTACGACATCAGCGACAAGGGCCGTAAGCCGCTGGTGAAGAGTTCGGGTGTCGCACTGCTGGACGCCTTCGTTTACCACAACTATTTTATCGGCAGCAATCCGGGCAATATCCGCCTGGGTCGCCAGGTGGTCAGCTGGGGTGAGTCGACCTTTATCGGTAATTCGATCAACTCGATCAACCCTATTGACGTGGCTGCCTTCCGTCGTCCGGGCGCAGAAATCAAGGAAGGCCTGCTGCCGGTAGAGATGCTCTACCTGTCCCAGGGCATTACTGATCAGCTGTCGATGGAAATGTTTTATCAGTTGAAGTGGCACCCGTCTGCTATTGATAACTGCGGTACCTTCTTCGGTTCAGATACTCTGGCAGTTGGCTGTAATGATCGCTTGGTGGTTGTTGGTCCAGACTATCCTGCAGGTGATGATCGCTTAGTTGCTGCAAATGGGATGGCCAACTATATTGTTCGTGCGAAAAAGGACGTAGAGGCTGGAGATGACGGGCAGTGGGGTGTGGCTTTCCGTTATTTTGCTCCTGAGCTGAATGACACTGAGTTTGGTTTCTACGCTATGAATTACCATAGTCGGATGCCTTTTTACTCAAGCATGGCCGGTAATGTTCTTATTCCGGGTCAGACTGCTGGAGCATATGCGGGCATCATAAGACAAATCCAAGCAGGAACCTTTACAGGGAATATTCCTCCTGCCTTTGGTGGCAATGCTGGAGCCTATGCAGCATATCTAGGTAGTGAAGCTACAAGGCTGGCAGGTATTGCAGGTGCAAGCAGTGTTATTGGGTTGGATGGGCAGCCAGGCCCTGCAGGCTACTTCTTTGAGTACCCTGAGGATATCCGTCTCTACGGTGTAAGCTTCCAGACCAACATTTCCGGTGTTTCGGTTGGCGGTGAACTGAGCTACCGTCCGAATATGCCGATGCAGATCAACACTGGTGATCAAAGTCGTACAGCGCTCGTGGCTTTGAGCAGCCCCGACAATACTCATCGCAATATCAATACGCTCGGCCTGTCAGCGCCGATTGAAATTCCTGGTTATGTACGCAAAGAATTGTGGCAGGCGCAGGTTACTGCTGTGCACTTCATTGACCAGGTTCTGGGTGCAAGCCGCCTCTCGCTGGTCGGTGAGGCGGGTGTGAACTACATCGGCGGCTTGGGTGATACCACCAAGTTTGGTCGTGACTCGCTGTTTGGCCAAAGCCCCTACCTGGAAAGTGATGTAGGCGCAGTGCCCGGTGACTGTGCAGCAGTAGATGCTGCCAGCCGGACAGGCCAGAACAAGGCTATCAGCTGGTGCGAAAACGACGGTTTCTACACCCGCTGGTCGTCCGGCTACCGTGTTCGTGCAGCTCTTGAGTACTCCAACGTATTCCGCGGTATCAACCTGAGTCCGAGCATTGCCTGGTCGCATGATGTCGACGGCTATGGCCCGAACTTCACCGAAGACGCCAAGTCGGTCAGCCTCGGCCTGAACGCCGATTACGCCAACAAATACAACGCCAGCATCAGCTACACCAGCTTCTTTGATGGCAAGTACAACACTGCGGTTGACCGTGACTTCGCGTCCGTCAGCTTCAGCGTGAGCTTCTGAGACTGGTAACTGGAGAGAGACAATAATATGCAAATGCAAAAGATGATTCTGGGCGCTGCAGGTCTGGCGCTGTCCATGATCGCCAGCAGCGTCATGGCCCAGTCGCTGACTCAGTCTGAAATCGACTCCCTCGGTGGTTCGGTACTGACCCCGGTCGGCGCCGAGCGGGCCGGCAATGCCGCCGGCACCATTCCCGAGTGGACCGGTGGTCTGCCCACCAATGCCGGCCAGCAACTGGCTGACGGCTTTCAGGCCAACCCCTATGCCGGTGAGCAGCCGCTGTTCGTCATTACTGCACAGAACTACCAGCAGTATGCCGACAACCTGACCCCCGGCCAGAAGGCGATGTTCGAGCGCTATCCGGAAACCTTCCGCATGCCGGTGTACCAGAGCCACCGCTCGGTCGGTTATACCGATGACCTGTATGCCCAGGTCAAGCGCACTGCCGGTCAGGCGCGTTTGGTCAACAACGGTGACGGTATCGATAACTTTTCCCACGGCTCCTTTGCCTTCCCGATTCCCCAGTCGGGCGCCGAAGTCGTGTGGAACCACATGACCCGCTACCGCAAGAACACCAAGCGCTGGTACATGCAGGCGATGCCGCAGGTCAACGGTTCCTACACCCTGATCAAGATGGAAGAGGAAGCCGGTTACCCGCACCTGATGCCGGATGTGGATGCTGCTTCCATGCCCAACACCCTGCTGTTCTTCAAGCAGCGCGTGAACGCGCCGGCACGTCTGGCCGGTAACGTGCTGCTGGTACACGATACTCTGGATCAGTTGAAAGAGCCACGCATGGCGTGGGTATACAACGCCGGTCAGCGCCGCGTACGTCGTGCTCCGCAGGTCGCCTATGACGGTCCGGGTACTGCCTCTGACGGTATGCGTACCTCGGACAACTTCACCATGTACAACGGTGCACCTGACCGTTATGACTGGAAACTGGTGGGTAAGAAGGAAATTTTCGTTCCTTACAACGCATACAAGCTGACCGATCGCAACGTGAAGTATGCGGACGTACTGCAAGCAGGTCACATCAGCCCGGATCACACCCGCTTCGAGCTGCATCGCGTGTGGGAAGTGCAGGGCAACGTCAAGCAGGGGCAGCGCCACATTTACGCCCAGCGTAACTTCTTCGTTGATGAAGACTCCTGGCTGATCAACCTGGCTGACCACTACGACGGTCGTGGCACCCTGTGGCGCGTAGGTGAGGGTCATGTGGCTCACAACTACGTCGAGAAGCTGCCGGGCTACGCCATCGAAACCCTGTATGACCTGCTGGCCGGCCGCTACATTGCTCTGGGCATGTACACCGAGGAAGTTTCTGCTCCGCAGTACGACTTCGTACCGAGCTATAACCAGTTCACCCCGGCCGCTCTGCGCGCTGCAGGTGTTCGTTAAGGTCTGACAGCTGTACCGTTTGGGTTTGAAAGGGGCATCTTCGGATGCCCCTTTTTTTGTGCGTGTTATTTGTGTTTCAGGCCGTCTGCGGTATACGGCTATCATTGATTGCTGCGATGATGCATGAACAATTCGGCTGATCCGGTCGGATTACGACCCGGTCTGCATTATGCTTTCTGCCATTGCTGGCCGACTGGCGGCCGGATGCTGTTGGGAGGTGGCTGATGAGTGGACAATTCGCAGGCAAGGTGGCGCTGGTAACCGGCGGTGCGGCCGGTATTGGCAAGGCGACTGCCGAGGCCTTTGCGGCTGCCGGTGCGGCTGTGGTGGTGTCAGATATTGATGTGGCCGGGGGTGAGGCGCTGGTTGCCGGGCTGCGTGCCGCAGGTGCACAGGCACTCTTTGTTGCCTGTGACGTGGCTGATGCGGCTCAGGTCGAGGCGCTGGTCGGGCGTATCAAGAGCGAGTTCGGGCGTCTGGACTGTGCATTCAACAATGCCGGTATCGAGGTTGAGCAGGACAAGCTGGCAGACGGCAAGGAAGAGGTGTTTGACCGCATCATGGATGTCAACGTCAAGGGCGTCTGGCAGTGCATGCGTTTCGAGATTCCGCTGATGCTGGCCCAGGGTGGTGGGGCTATCGTCAATACGGCCTCTGTGGCAGCGCTGGGCGCTGCGCCAAAGATGAGCATCTACAGTGCCAGCAAGCACGCTGTGCTTGGGCTGACCCGTTCGGCAGCGGTGGAGTATGCGAAGAAAGGTGTGCGGATCAATGCGGTGTGTCCGGCGGTAATCGATACCGACATGTTCCGCCGTGCCGCCGCGCTGGAGCCGCGCAAGGCCGAGTTCGCTGCGGCCATGCACCCGGTTGGCCGGCTGGGCAAGGCTGAAGAGATTGCCGCGGCAGTGCTATACCTGTGCAGTGAGGGGGCGGGCTTCACCACCGGCATTGCCTTGCCGGTTGATGGTGGCGCAACCTGCATCTGAAGCTACTGCCGCGCCAATTGCTTTTTGGGCGCGCTGACTTCAGTCGGCGAGGCAGCCCGACAGGGCTGCCTCACTAACCTATTGGCTACTTACGTGGCGGGTTGGCCCAGTAGCTGCAGTTGTGGTACCCAAGGAATCCTCCAGCAGCAACGGCGGAGTCTGATTTAACGCCGCTGTCGGACACATCCAGTTGCTGTATAGGTCCCAAAGGCCCGGCAAAGGCATTCCATGCTGCCGGCACCCCGTTGCTGGGATTCGGATTGCCGTCCTTGGCGAAGCTGGTCCAGTAGTCGACCATGGTCTCTGCCAGATCATCGATTTCCTGATCTGTACCTGTGTAGCGTTCGCGCATCAGATCAGCGTCATACAGCACGTACGGGATTTCACCGGCATGGGTGGCGCCCTGCGGGAAGCTCAGCGGGACAAACACGCCTGGAGCGACCGGGATGGCAGGCGGTACCAGCGTCCAGGGGGCATTTTCGTCACGGAACCAGTATTTCCAGGTTTGCAAGCCGTTGGCTGCAAAGGTGCTGGCGTGAACATAGCTGTTGCAGGCAAACATGAAGTCGGTCCAGATCGCCGACATGGCCAAAGAGTAGGGCTGGTCCTTGCTGCTGAAACGGGCCAGGTAGTCATCGGCTATCTGGACCTCATCGAAGGGTACAAGAGCCTGATAAGGCGTAAAGAAGTCAGCTACTTCCTGACGGTAGGCGGCCTCTCCGCGAGCTTCCAGCGATTGCAGGCCATTGCTGATTTCATCCAGGGCAACAAACAGCGTTCCTTCATCCTGGTTGCTGCCGATCATGATATCCAGTTCTGTATTGAACTCACCCGCTGCCAGGGCGTCAGTAATGGACTTGGGCAGCAGGTCTGAATCCGGATCTACGGCCGGCAGGCTTTGTGATCCCTGGGCGGCAAGAATCACCAGGGGATCAAGCGCACGAAGGCAGCTGGCTGCGCTGGCGGGATCGCTGCAGCCCACTGTGTTGGCGACCTGTACACCGTTGAACTGGGCTAGTGCCTTGGGTTGTTGGAACGGGGCGTAGGAGCCGCTCTGGACGATGGCACGCTGGAACAGGTTTTCAGTCTTGGCACGGGGTGAGACAATGTGGCTCATCACGCTGTGACCGCCGGCTGATTCGCCAAACAGGGTGACATTGGCCGGGTCTCCACCAAAGTTGCCAATATTCTGCTGAACCCAGCGCATCGCCTGTTGCTGATCCATCAGGCCAAAGTTGCCACCATCAGATTCCAGACCTGGATGGGCCAGAAAACCCAGATTGCCCAGCCGGTAATTCAGGGTTACGACTATCACGTCCTTTTCAACCAGGCGTGTCGGGTCATACTCACCGCCACCGTCCCCCATGACGAAAGCGCCGCCATGAATCCATACCATTACCGGCAGGTCTTTGGCATTTTCCGGGGTGTAGACGTTCAGGTACAGGCAGTCTTCGCTGCCGCTGATCGCGCCGGTGGTGCTTGATTGCAGGCAGGCATCGCCGAACTTCTCATCCAGTACAAGTGGTGCGCTACGCTCGGCCGGTGGCGTTGGTGGCGCAAATCTCAGGCCGTCAACCGGCGCTGCTGCATAGGGAATGCCACGGAATACGCGCATGCCATCAAGGGTGATGCCGCGGACTTCGCCTTCACTGGTAGAGATTGCCAGCGGGTTGACTGGTACCGGCTCTTCAGCCTTGCTGCTTGAGCCGCCAGAGCTCAGGCAGCCGCTGAGGGTAATGGCGAGAATACTGGCGGTCAGGCTTTTCAGGAGCATTCCTTGGGCGTTTGGCTTTGCGTGCATGCGTACATCCTGTGATCGTTGTTGTGTTGGATGCTGGCAGACTAACGTCAAGCGCCTGTCTTCGGCTTGGCCTGTGTGGGGGCTGGGCAGGGGCTGGTTTTTTGGGTACTATCGAGCGTTTTTTTGACTGAATGGTCAGCTGTCGGGCTGCGTGCAGGCGTCTGAGCCTTTGGGTAGACTGGCACTCTGTTTGCCGTTGTTCTGGAGTTCGCAATGCCTGCTGCGCCGTACCCCGTGTCCTATATCGAACCGGTATTTCGCCCACCCAGCGAGGCGCATTCGCTGATTCTGCCGGTAACCAACGGCTGCTCCTGGAACAAATGTACATTCTGTGAAATGTACACCGCCCCTCAGAAAAAATTCCGTGCCCGCGATGAGTCCGAGGTGCTGGACGAGATCCGCCGTGCCGGTGAGCAATTGATCGTGCAGCGGATATTTCTGGCCGACGGCGATGCCATGGTGTTGCCGACCCACCGGCTGCTGCGCATCCTGCAGGCAATCCGCGAATATATGCCTGAAGTCAATCGGGTTACCTCCTACTGCTTGCCGCGCAATCTCAAGCGCAAGTCGGTGGATGAGCTGCGCGAGCTGCGTGAGGCCGGTCTGCAGATGCTCTACGTGGGCGCCGAATCCGGCGATGACGAGGTGCTGGAGCGAGTCAACAAGGGTGAAACCCGGGCCTCTACCGCCGAGGCATTGCTCAAGGCGGGGGAGGCTGGCATCCAGCGTTCGGTGATGATTCTCAACGGGCTTGGCGGCGCCAGCCTGAGTCGCCAGCATGCGCTGAACTCGGCGGCGTTGATGAACGATACCCAGCCGGAATACCTGTCTACACTGGTGGTGAGCTTTCCGCAGGGCATGCAGCGTTTTCGTGAACGTTACAGCGATTTCCAGCCACTCGACCAGGCCGGTCTGTTCAGTGAAATGCACTGGTTTGTCGAGGCGCTGGAGCTGAATGACAGCGTGTTCCGCAGTGATCATGCCTCCAACTACCTGGTGCTCAAGGGCGTATTGGGGCGTGACAAGGCGCACATGCTTGAGCAGATTGAGCTGGCACGTACACGTCCCGAGCGGGCCGGACTGCGTGCCGAGTGGATGCGTGGTCTGTAAACGATCGAACAGCAAGCCGGAGGTTTGATGGGCAAGTCACTGCTGCTGGTATGTCTGGCCGTGCTGTTGGCCGGTTGCGTCAAGCCTTCGGACATGCAGGCCACCTCGCGCTATTACCTGGGCGACGCCGGTGTGCTGGATCATCACCGCATCGAGCGGCGTGCCAACTGGACGCTGCAGTCCGACTCGCGGCTGTTTATTGCCCAGGGGCATTATATGCCTGACGGCAATGCCCAGGTGCGGCCGAATATCGTCGCCGAACAGGCCTTCGCCGCGGCGGTTGAGCTGTTCCCCGAGGTGCGTCGCGCCAGTCAGCCGCTGGGGCTTGATGAGGCGTTGGGTGAGGCCCACAGCCAACGTATGGATTACCTGCTGTATGCGCGTTTTGCCTCGGCCAGGGACGCGCTTGGCAGTGTTGAACAGTGGGAGGAGCAGGGCACTGATGCGCCGCTGGGAACCGACCGGGCGGTGTTGCAGCTGACGCTGTTCGAGGCTGGCAGTCGACGGCAGATAGACCATGCAGTCATACGTTCGCGCGGTGGCTTTTTGCAATTGTGGAAAGCCGACCCGGAAGATCTGCTCGGCCGTCCGCTGCGCGACTATCTGAACCGTCTGCTGGCCCGCTGAGGGGTTTCTATGAGTGATCTTGCGCCTGTTGCCGAAACCCTGCTCAAGTCCCTGCCGGATGCAACTGCCGAAGAGGTGTTAAAGCCAGCGCCCGTACATCTCTGGAATCCGCCGCTCAGCGGTGAGCTGGATATGCGTATCGCCCGGGACGGCACCTGGTATCACGAGGGGCGGCCGATTCGTCGGCACCGGCTGGCGCGGCTGTTTGCCAGTATCCTGCGGTTGGAAGAGGACGGTCGTTATGTGCTGGTGACGCCGGTGGAACGTTGGCTGATCCGGGTCGAGGCGACACCCTTTGTGGTTATTCGCGCGGATGTGGAGGGCGACGCTGACGATCAGCGCATTCACCTGACCACCAACATGGACGAGAGTTTCTGGCTGGATGCCGCCCACCCCTTGCAGATGCTGCCCGTGGGGGTTTCCGGTGAACTGCAGCCGGTTGTCGTGGTGCGCGATGGTCTGCAGGCGCGGTTGCATCGGAATGTCTACTACCAACTGGCCGAACTGTCGGCGCCGATGCAGCAGGAAGGTCTCGAGCGATTTGGTGTGCACAGTTGTGGTTGTTTCTTCCCGATGGACGGTCAGCAAAGCTGATCGATGGCTGCAACCCGCACGGAGACTGGCTGACTTGCCGGTCGAAGGACCGCACTGGCCTTTTATGCACGCCCGTCAAGCCCTTCCGGCTCAATTTTCACGGTTGATATTTCCTATATCTGGGTCTAGGATTGCGCGTCATGCACAACCAGTAGTGTTTTTTGCCAGTGTCGACCATAAGCCGGCGCAGGCCTTGAAGCTGGCCCTCCGGGGCCGTCAGCCGAGCATTCAGGAGATAACAATGAGTCAGACAGCCAAGGTGCAGCGACTGCACAACGTGGTTACCAGCATTCCGTTGCAGACTGCGTCGGAAGATATCTGGGATACCAAGTACCGACTCAAGACCAAGGACGGTGTAGCTATCGACAAGACTGTTGATGAGAGCTACCAGCGGGTTGCCCGCGCCCTGGCCGAAGTCGAGGAACCCAAGGTGCGCGAGCACTGGTACGAGCAGTTTCTCTGGGCCCTGCGCCACGGTGCGATTCCGGCTGGCCGGATTACCTCGAATGCCGGTGCGCTGGAGCACAAGCCGGCCACCTCGACCATCAACTGCACAGTGTCGGCGACCATCGGCGATTCGATGGACGATATCCTGTCCAAGCTGCACGAAGCCGGTTTGACCCTCAAGGCCGGCTGCGGTATCGGTTACGAGTTCTCTACCCTGCGCCCGCGTGGTGCCTATGTTTCCGGCGCCGGCGCCTACACCTCCGGCCCGCTGTCGTTTATGGATATCTACGACAAGATGTGCTTTACCGTTTCTTCTGCCGGTGGCCGTCGCGGTGCGCAGATGGCTACCTTTGATGTCGGCCATCCGGATGTAATGGACTTTATCCGCGCCAAGCGCGAGAGCGGTCGGCTGCGCCAGTTCAACCTGTCGCTGCTGATCACCGAGGAGTTCATGCAGGCGGTAGAGGAGGATGCCGACTGGAAGCTGGCCTTCCCGCTGACCCAGGCCGAAGCGGATGCCGATGCTGTTGATCTGAACGATGACAGCCAGGTGATCTGGCGTGAGTGGCCGAGCAATGCCCGTTACGTCACCCGTGAGGATGGCCAGGTAGCCTGCCGGGTGTTCCGTACGGTGAAGGCGCGCCGGGTGTGGGACATGATCATGGCCTCTACCTATGACTTTGCCGAGCCGGGTTTCATCCTGATCGACCGCGTCAACCAGATGAACAACAACTGGTTCTGCGAGGCGATCCGCGCCACCAACCCCTGTGGCGAGCAGCCGTTGCCGCCGCACGGCGCCTGCCTGCTGGGTTCGGTCAACCTGACCCTGTTCGTGCGTGACCCGTTCACCGACAAGGCGCGTTTCGACTGGGACGAGTACCGCAAGGTGGTGGATATTTTCACCCGCATGCTCGACAACGTGGTGGAGATCAACGGCCTGCCGCTGGAGCAGCAGCGCGACGAGATCTACCGCAAGCGCCGGCATGGCATGGGCTTCCTCGGTCTGGGCTCGGCGATGACCATGCTGCGCATGAAGTACGGTTCGCCGGAGTCGCTGGAGTTCACCGAAGAGGTGTCCCGCGAGATGGCGGTGCAGGGCTGGCGTACTGCCCTGCAACTGGCTGAAGAAAAGGGCCCGGCGCCGATCATGGACGAGGAGTTCGAGGTTACCGAGAAGATGCTCGCCAAGCGTCCGGAAATGCGTGCGGATGGCTTCAAGGCCGGTGACCGGGTCAAGGGCAAGGTGCTCTGGGCCAAATACAGCCGCTATATGCAGCAGGTGGCCGGGGTGGATGCCGAACTGATCGCGCAACTGGCCGAGAAGGGTGGTCGCTTCACCCACCACAGCTCGATTGCGCCGACCGGCACCATTTCCCTGTCGCTGGCCAACAACGCCTCCAACGGTATCGAGCCAAGCTTCGCCCACCACTATTTCCGTAATGTGATCCGCGAAGGCAAGAAGTCCAAGGAAAAGGTCGACGTATTCAGCTTCGAGCTGCTGGCCTACCGGCACTTTATCGATGCCGAGGCGCTGCCGAGCCTGGAAGCCGGAAAGCGTAACCTGCCGGACTACTTTATCGCCGCCGATGATGTGACGCCGATGCAGCACGTGGATGTGCAGGCGGCCGCACAGAAGTGGGTGGACTCGTCGATTTCCAAGACCGCCAACGTGCCGACCGACTACCCCTACGAGCAGTTCAAGGACATCTATCTGTATGCCTACCGTCAGGGTCTGAAAGGCTGCACCACCTTCCGTTTCAATCCCGAGGCGTTCCAGGGCGTGCTGGTCAAGGAAGAAGATCTGGCCAATACCACCTACCGCTTCAAGCTGGATGACGGCAGCTTTATTGAGGTCAAGGGCAACGAAGAGGTGGAATACGACGGCGAGCTGCACAGTGCCGCCAACCTGTACGATGCCCTCAAGGAAGGCTACTACGGCAAGTTCTGAACAGCCGCAGGCCCATTACCCCATTGCAAGGCCCTGTCGCTGACGGGGCAGAGGAATACCCATCATGGCAGTGAAAATCAGCAACAAGATCGTCGATTACGCAGTGGTCAAGCCGGACGAGCCCAAAGCCGTCGTTCAGGAGGTTGCCAAGGCAGCCCTGGCCATCGAGGAAATGCACGAGAAGCTCAAGCGCCCGCAGGACCTGGAAGGCAGCACCTACAAGATCAAGACCCCGGTGTCCGAGCATGCGCTCTACGTCACCATCAATGATCTGGTGCTGAACCCGGGCAGTGACCACGAATCGCGCCGGCCCTTCGAGATCTTCATCAACTCGAAGAACATGGAGCATTACCAGTGGATTTCCGCACTGACGCTGATTATCTCGGCGGTGTTCCGCAAGGGCGGCGACTGCACCTTCCTGGTTGAGGAGCTGCGCAGTGTATTCGATCCCAAGGGCGGCTACATGAAGCGCGGTGGCCGCTGGATGCCTTCGCTGGTCGCCGAGATTGGCGATGTACTGGACCAGCACCTGAAAAAGATCGGCATGTTGCAGGACGAGATGGATGACCATCAGCGTGCCTACCTGGAGCAGAAGCGCGCCGAATTCACCAGTCTCAAGCCCCAGGGGCAGGTGGATGCCGAGTGTGACGACAGCACCCAGTCCTATCCGCCGGGTGCGGTAATGTGTGGCAAGTGCCACACCCAGGCAGCGGTGCAGATGGACGGCTGTCTGACCTGCCTGAACTGCGGCGACAGCAAGTGCGGCTAAGGCCGCACCTGCCAGGCGTTACCATTCAGAGATGGAAGTCGCCGCTGGCTTCCGGCTGGTAGGTAATGTCGATGATTTTCAGTTTCAATGGACGGCCGCCCGGGCCTGTCCAGTCAATGCTCTGGCCTTTCTTCAGGCCGAGCAGGGCGATGCCGACTGGTGCCAGAATTGAAATGGTACCGGCTCGGCCGGCTTGGTCGGGGTATACCAGAGTCAGCACAAACTCACGGCTGCTGGCTTCGTCGACAAAGCGCACCGTTGAGTTCATGGTCACCACATCCGGTGTGATGCTGGTATGGCTGACTACGCGAGCGCGCAACATCTCGCCTTCCAGGGCTTCCATCAGGTCAATGGGACCGTCCAGGGTATCCAGCACCTTTTCCAGACGCTGAACATCCAGGCGTGACATCACAATGGCGGGTGACTTGTTCATGGCGAACGGCATTTCTCCTTGCTATGGGCAGGCCAGTGAAAAAAGCGACCTCGCGGGTCGCATGGCTGGACTGCTCAATGTGGTTGTATGCATCCGCAACCCGGTCGCTGACAGGGTGTCCGGGAACTGAGTAAAAGGGGCAGATGCGGGCGACAGGACGTCGGCCTTGCATCAGACACTACCAGAACCGCAGATAGTTGCAAGGCCCCGCACGGTTTTACTGTGCAGGGGGCGGCGGATGTGGCCGCCTGATTTATTGGTTTTGTGCGGATGCGCTGCGTGGCGGTTGTCTTTATTGCGCCGCCGCGGTCGGCAGGCTAGCCTGCAAGGCTGTAGGGCCTTGTTGCCAGTCTTTCCCTGTTTGTGCCTGAGCGGCATTTTTGTCAGAATCCGGCGATTTTCCATCATGATCAGGGGGCAAGGTAATGGAGCGTCTTATCGAGGTTCAGCAGTTACTGCGGCGCAATCTGCATCTGGATGATCAGCAACCGCTGGATCCGGATACCGAGTTGCTTGGAGCCATGCCCGAATTCGACTCCATGGCGGTGGTATTGATTCTGGCGGATATCCAGAGCACTTTCGGGATCCAGATCCCTGACGACGAGATCGAGGCAGAAGCCTTTCTCACCGTCGCCAGTCTCCACCATTTCATAATGTCCCGGCTGGGCTGAGTCACTGCTATTCTCCATGCAGGCGACTAGATGACGGCATGTTTCTGCTCCCTTTCAGTGTATGCAGTTGGGCTCTAAGATCGCCTGATGGCAGGGAAGAACAATCGAGGTGACAATGCGCGAACAACTGGATCAGGTGGTGCTGGCTGTGGAGCAGGTGCTGCTCGGCAAGCCTCGGGCAGTGCGGTTGGCAGTTGCCTGTCTGCTGGCTCGCGGGCATCTGTTGATCGAGGATCTGCCGGGGATGGGCAAGACCACCCTGTCACAGGCGCTGGCACGTGTGATGGGCTTGAGCTACCAGCGCATCCAGTTCACCAGTGACCTGTTGCCGGGCGATATTCTTGGCACCTCGGTTTTTGACCGCGACAGCGGGCAATTCGTTTTTCATCCGGGACCTGTCTTTGCCGAACTGATTCTCGCCGACGAGATCAACCGGGCCACGCCGAAAAGCCAGAGTGCGCTGCTTGAGGCGATGGAGGAAGGGCAGGTGACTATCGAGGGTGCCACTCGCCCGTTGCCCGATCCTTTTTTTGTTATAGCTACCCAGAATCCGGTCACCCAGGGCGGCACCTTTGCCTTGCCGGAATCGCAACTGGACCGCTTTTTGATGCGCCTGTCACTCGGCTACCCGTCGCCGGCGGCCGAGCGCAGTCTGTTGCAGGGTGATCAGGGACGCAGCCGACTGGAGGCCCTGGCGCCCGTGCTGGACCCGATCCGGTTGCGTGCCTTGCAGGCGGCGGTACCGCGCGTGTCAGCGTCCGAGGCGATTATCGAGTACATCCTGCGTCTGGTTGGTTACACCCGTGAGCAGGCAGGTTTTGCCTGGGGGCTGTCGCCGCGTGCCAGCCTTGGTTTGCTGGCTGCTGCCCGCGCCTGGGCTTTGCTCGAACATCGCCAGTATGTGATTCCCGAGGATGTGCAGGCGGTACTGCCGGCAGTGGTCAGCCATCGTTTGCGAGCCTCGGATGACCCTGCCGGACATGGCGGCGGTGCCCTGGCCCGTCGGCTGCTGTCCGAGGTGGCGGCACTCTGATGCAGCGCCTGCGCGGCTTGTTTCGCGGCTGGCTACAGGGCTGGCTACAGCGCCGGATGCCAGCCAGTGCCGAGGTTCGGCTCGGGCACCGTCAAATATTTATTCTGCCAACCCGCGCAGGGCTCGGCTTGCTCGCCCTGTTAGCGGCTTTGCTGGTCGCTGCAATTAACTACCAGAACAGTCTGGTGTATGCGCTGACTTTCCTGCTTTTCAGTTTGTTCTGGGTCACCCTGCACCACAGTTGGCGCAATCTGGCGGGAATGCAGCTGCGCAGCGGCGGTGTGGCGCCGGTATTTTGTGGTGAACAGGCCGCGCTAAGTCTGTGGCTGGATGCCGGGAGCCGGGCGCGCAGTGCCTTGCGGCTGGGCTGGCAGAGTCAGCAGCGCCTGACGCTGGACGTTGCTGCCGGTGAACCCCAGGCGGCAACCCTGTATCTGCAGACTACCCGGCGCGGCTGGCTGTATCCCGAGCGTTTGCGTGTGGAAACCCGTTGGCCGCTGGGCTGGTTCGTTGCCTGGAGTCTGCCGGCACTGCAGTGGCAGGTGCTGGTTTATCCGCATCCGCTGCAGTTTCCATTGCCGGTCGGTGGCAGCGGAGCCGACGCCGAGGACGGTGAGCCGAGCGCCCTTGAAGGTGTCGAAGATTTTGCCGGTTTGCGTGCCTACCAGCCAGGTGACAGCAAGCGCCGGCTTGACTGGCGCGCCTGGTCACGTGGTCAAGGGTTGCACAGTCGGCTATTCACTGATCTGGCCGGCGACAGTTGCTGGCTGAGTCTGGATCTGGCCCAGGGTAATGATCTTGAGGCACGGCTGGGCTGTCTTACCGGCTGGGTCTTGCGTCTGGAGCGTGAGAGTCGTCCCTACGGTCTGTTGTTGGCGGGTGAGCGCATAGATCCGTCACTCGGGGAGGCGCACCGCGACCGCTGTCTGCGTGCTCTGGCCTTGTTCGGGAATAGCCCATGAGCACCCCTGGTGAACTGATACCGCGCAGCAGCCTGGCCTGGCTGCTGGTTGCCCAGTTGACGGTAATACTGCCGCACTTGCCACGCTTGCCCCTGTGGGCCGGGGCATTCTGGCTGTTGTGTGTGCTCTGGCGCATCCAGATCCAGCGTATGCGCTGGACCTTTCCATCCTTGCTGATTCGGGCGCTGGGGTTGTTGCTGGTATTCGGCATGGTCTTCAGTCACTTGCGTACCCTGATCGGGCTGGACGCGACCGTCATGCTGCTGGTGCTGTTGTTCATGCTCAAGTTGCTGGAAATGCGCACGCCGCGGGATGCGCTGGTGGTGATCTATCTGGGGTTTTTTGTCACTGCTACTGCCTTTTTGTTTGATCAGGGAATACTGCTGACGCTCTATCAGGTCGGTGTGTTGTTGGTGCTGGTGGCGGCATTGGTAGGTCTGCAGCAGACAGCCGGCCGACAAAATCCGCTGAGTGCCCTGCGGGTCGGCGGCATGCTCCTGTTGCAGGCGGTGCCGCTGATGCTGGTGCTTTTCCTGCTGTTTCCGCGGATTGCTCCGCTGTGGGCGGTCAATGCACCGGGCAGTGCGCGTATGACCGGGCTGGCAGAAAGCATGGCGCCGGCCGATGTGGCGGAGTTGGCCCGTTCCGGAGCGCTGGCCTTCAGGGTCAGTTTTGATGGAGACATACCACCTGCCAGTGAACTTTACTGGCGCAGCATGACGCTGGCGGACTTTGATGGCCGTCGCTGGAGCATGGGGGCGCCGCTGCTCAGCAGGGTAAGTTGGGAGCCCCGTGGGCCACAATTCGATTATCAGGTGGTGGCTGGTGCCTCAGGTCAGCCCTGGTTGTTTGCCTTGCGCGGGGCCAGCAGCAATGATCCGGGAGTGCTGCAGACAGCCGATTTCAACCTGCGGGCCCGTGCCGCACTCAATGCAATTACTTCCTACCAGGTGCAGTCGCGACCACAGTCGCTGCTGCAGCCCGAGGGGCTGAATGCCGCCGAGCGGGCGCGCTTTCTGGCTTTGCCCGAGGGAGTAGACCCACGCAGCAGGGCTTGGGCCGCAGAGTTGCGGACCCGCCATGCCGGTGATGCCGACCTGATTGACAGCCTGATGCAGCATTTCAATCGTGAGCCTTACCATTACACCCTGCGTCCGCAGCGGCTCGGCCAGCACAGCAATGACGAGTTTCTGTTTGATACGCAGCGCGGTTTCTGTGCGCACTACGCCGGGGCCATGACCTTTGTGCTGCGCGCCGCCGGTATCCCGGCACGGGTAGTAGCCGGCTACCAGGGGGGCGAGCTCAATCCTCGTGGCAACCATCTGTTGATACACCAGTTCGATGCCCATGCCTGGGTCGAGGCCTGGCTGCCGGAGCAGGGCTGGGTTACCTATGACCCGACCTTTGCGGTAGCGCCTGAGCGTATCGAGCGCGGCCTGCAGGATGCGGTTCGTGGCGAGGGCAGCTTTCTGGAGGATGCTTTCCTGTCTCCGGTGCGCTACCGCGAGGTGGGCTGGATCAACCAGAGCCGTCTGTTCTGGGATGATGTGAACTACCAATGGCAGTTGCGCGTGCTTGGCTATCAGAGCGAGCAGCAGTTGCGGTTTTTGCAGAACTGGTTTGGCACTACCGACTGGCAGCGGATTGCAATTTGGGCGTTGTTGCTGGTGTTGCTGGCGACTGTGCCGGTCGTACTGTGGATTTTGCGTCCGGCGCGGCGTGCGGCAGACTGGCGGGTGCGCGCCTGGCAGCGCCTGGATCGCCGGCTGGCCAGAATCGGTCTGCAGGCGCAGCCGGGAGAAGGGCCGCGCAGCTGGGAGTTGCGGCTGATGCAGCATTTGCCTGGCCAGCGCGCCGAGCTGAAGGCCTTTTTCGAGCAATTTGTGCAGGTAACCTATGCCGAGCCGGAAGCCGGAAGCCGCAGGTCAGGGCGCAAGGCCCTGCAGCAGAGCTTGCGGGTATTGCTGCGCCGGTTACCACGACGCCGTCCGCCACAGCCGACCCGGGTGCTGGATGAGGTGCTGTCATCCGGGTCGCAGCCACCACTATAATCAGAAGCCTGAACATAGATCAGGCAGGGGATTTGCGATGCATCCGTTCAATGCTATTCGTCCACCCAGACTTGCATTGGTACTCAGTGTGGCTGGGCTGGTGCCTTTTGTAACCGGTGCCCTGGGGCTGTGGGTGATTCCCGAGGGCTGGCGTGATCGAGTGATGGATGAGTTGCTGGCCTATGCGGCCGTGATTCTGGCTTTTATGGGAGCCATTCATTGGGGGCTGGCAATGCGCGCCGAGGAAACCAGTGACAAGGCACCCATCCAGCTGGGGTTGTCTGTCATTCCCCCGTTGCTGGGGTGGCTTGGATTGAGCCTGCCGATTGCGCTGGCATTACCAGTATTTTTTCTGGCGTTCTTGCTGCTTTATGTGGCTGACCGCTGGGCGGTAAGCCATGGGCTTGCGCCGGTTTGGTATCCGGCGTTGCGCAAGCCTATCAGCCTGGTGGTTGTTTCCTCTCTGCTGGTTGCCTGGCTGGCTCTTTTGCAAGGGTTTTGAAAAGGCCATGGCCAGGCCGTCTCCGGTACGGCTTTATTCGCGCTTTCTGATATCCCCGCGGAACAACATTTCCAGGCGCAGGGTAAAGGCCCAGCGGGGGTCGAAGTTGGCGTCACGCGGGAAGTGCAGTTCAGGTATTACGTCAAGGTAAAGAATTTCCCGGTGCAGGTCGCGGCGGTAATGGGTCAGCAGGTAGTAATCATTGATGCGCGGGCTTGAGCTGCTGTTGCCGACCATGGCAGCGGCATAACGCATGGCGCTGCGCCGACCGAGAATCTGGTTAAGCTCTGCCCCTTGGGAAAACTCCAGCGTGTCGTATTCCTCCTGCCACTGGAACTGGGTTATGTAGCGTAAATGCAGGCTTTCACTGAGGGGGCGGCCGATATCCCAGCGGCTTCGTGCCGAGTAGCCGTCACTGTTGAACCAGGACAGCCGGTTGTATGACCCCAGCTGCCAGGGGCCGTTACCCAGATCCCAGAGGCGCTCGCTGGTCAGTCGCACATAGGGGTCAAGCGGCAAACGGAAACGAACGCCGCCGCCAAAACGGGTTGCCCAGCCTTCGCGCTTGTCCTTTGAGTCGAGATGATCGAGGCCAATGGTGGTGGAGCTGCTGTCGTTCTGGTCGCGGCGCAGCCGCTGGCTGCCCTGGTCAGCCAGGGTGCCCTGGCGTTCTTCCGGATCGCTTTCGATCAACAGGCGCAGGCGGTCACGGGTGGTTGGCAGATCCAGACGCGCACGGATACTCAGGTCGGTCTCGAAGTCTTCTGATTCCTGCCAGTCAAATTCACTGCTCAGACGCAGGAAAGAGCGGTTTTCCACGCTGTAGCTGTCGTCACTGCCAAAGAAATCATCAATGTTACGCGAGGTATTGCTGACCCATCTGGAGACGCTGTCGTGGACAGGCGTGATGCGTTCAACCATCCAGGGCGTCAGGTCGCTGTCACCATCGTCAGCGTGCAGGGACAGTGGAATAACCGCCAGGCAGAGCAACAGTGGTATACGCATCCATGATTTCTCCTTATGTTTTTCCCCCAGTCTAGCTTGAAGACCGGAAAATGACAGTCTGTGGGTTTCAGATAAACCATTGCTGAATGGCTTCACGCGTCAGGCGTTCGCGCTCCGTGGCGGCTGGTTGCCAGTGCTGCCAGGCCCGGGTTGCTTGACTGAGGAACTCGAATAGCGGCAGGTGCTGGCGCAGCACACGGCGCTTGCGGTGGTCGATCACCGGATTGAAATAGCCGAACCAGTCGAGCATCTGTCGCGGATTCTTGCGTACCCACAGCCACGAGCCCATCTCCAGGGTGAACGGCAGATAGACCTGCTGCGGATGCTGTTCCAGTGCTTCATCGTACAGGTAGTCCCAGAGGTCACCGTGGGTGGTGTAATTCACCGATTGCGGCTCGATGATGTACGGGTGGTGGTGCGGGTAGCTGCGCTGGTACAGCTGTTTCAGGGCGTGCACTTCAGCAATGTGGGGAATCGGTCGATGGCTGCGGGCATAGCTGCACCACAGCCGGTCGCGCCGGCCAAAGCCGCTGTGGCAGTCAACGCTGAGGGCAAAGGGGCGGCCTAGCAGGCGCTGGCGCACTGTGTTGACCAGCGCCATGGCCTCGGTTTCCATTGGTTGGTCGCGGCGTCCGCGATACCAGGGCAGGTGGCGGCTGATACGGTGACCACTGACCAGCCAGGGGGCGGGACCCATGGCATCTATCGGTGCATTGCGCATCAGGTCGACACCCTTCAGGTTGCTGCGCCGGTGATGCCAGATGCCGCCGGGGTTGATCATCGGCATCAGCAACAGGCGCAGGTGCTGCAACTGTTCATGCAACGACTCGTCCCACTCGAGGCGGTGCACCAGGCTGTGCAGCCAGGACAGCAACACCTGAGTACCTATCCGCTCAACACCATGCACACCGGCAAAGAAGCCGATTACCGGCGCATCATTGGCCAGGCTGCCCAGCTCGAGCACCTGCACCGGTACGCGCAGCCCATCGACCTCGACCTGACAGGCGATATCTACCCGCAGGTATTTTTTGCCCACTTCCAGCAGGTGTTCCAGTTCCAGCAGTTCGGGCAGGTGGCGCTGGATTTTCAGTAGTTCTTCGGTCATGGTCAGCCCGTTGCAGGAACTGCCATGAGCCTGTCACAGGCCGGTTGCAGGCATGTGACAGGCAGTCTGCTCAGTCGACCAGTGCGCCGTAGAGCATGGCCCGCAGTTGCTGGCGAATTGGATAGCTGGAGGAGGGGAT
Organism: Halopseudomonas yangmingensis; assembly: GCF_900114825.1. Lineage (GTDB taxonomy): Bacteria > Pseudomonadota > Gammaproteobacteria > Pseudomonadales > Pseudomonadaceae > Halopseudomonas > Halopseudomonas yangmingensis. The sequence goes on from NZ_FOUI01000009.1 coordinate 61,032, forward strand.
CAGCTGGGTCATGAACACCATTAGCAGATCCTCGGCCGGGTCGACGAAAAAGTTGGTGCTGGCCATGCCGCCCCAGCCGTATTCACCCACCGATCCGATGGTTTGCGAACGTGCCACATCCAGCTTGACCGAGAAGCCGAGGCCAAAACCGCTGCCATCATAGGGTGTTTCGCTGAACGAGCCGGCCAGAGCCAGGCTCGGAAGGTCGCTGTTGTCCGGGAGGTGGTTGAGGCGCATAAAGCCCAGGGTTTTTGGCCCGATGATGCGCTGGCCGTCGAGGCTGCCGCCGTTGGCCAGCATCTGCGCAAAGCGCCAGTAATCGTCAACGCTGGATACCAGGCCGCCTCCGCCTGACAGGTAGCCGGCCCGGCTGAATGGCGAGTCCTGCGGGTCGTCCTGCAGGCTGAAGGAGTCGCCGGGCTGGTGCTGGTAACAGGCGGCAAAGCGCGGCAGTTTGGCTGTTGGTACGCTGAAAAAACTGTCCTGCATGCCCAGCGGGGCAAAGATATGCTCGGCGAAATACTGATCCAGCGGCTTGCCGGACAGCAGCTGGACCAGATAGCCGCAGACATCGGTGGCCACCGAGTAGTTCCAGGCGCTGCCGGGAGAGAACTCCAGCGGCAAGCGTGACAGTTCGTCTACCAGTCGCTCCAGCGTCATTCCCGGTCCGCCGTCGAGCTTGAGTGCGCGGTAGGCAGCGTCCACATTGGTACGCTGCATGAAGCCATAGGTTAATCCGGACTGGTGACTGAGCAGGTCGCGAATGGTCATCGGCCGCTGGCAGGCCGTGGTAAGGAAATTCGGATGCACGCCGGCCTTGTACACACGCAAGTTCTGCCAGGCCGGAATGTATTTGTGCACGGGATCATCGAGCAAGAAACAGCCCTGTTCGTAAAGCTGCATCAGTGCTACCGAAGTGACCGGCTTGGTCATCGAGTAGATGCGAAACAGCGTGTCACGTTGCATCGGCAGGTTGCGTTCGACATCCCGCAGCCCCTGTGACTGACACCAGACCAGCTCGCCGCGACGGGCAATCAGGGTGACGCAGCCGGGCAATTTGCCCGGCTGCAGGTACTGCTGGTCGATATGCGTGGCGATGCGCTGCAGGCGTGTCGGGTCAAAGCCCTGGATCAGTTCACGGGACATGCGGGTTTCCATGGCGCAGTTTTACGCCTCTGCTTCGTAGTTGGGGTAGGAGTGCTTGAGGGTGGCATGATTCAGCAGCATCTCGGCCTTCAGCACAGTGCCGCTGGCGTCATAGATGCGCGAGCGTACCCAGTAGGATTCGGTGCGCTTGCTTTCCGACAGGGCAACCACTTCGCGGCGGATCAGGTAGTCCTCACCAACAAACAGTGGGCCGTCGATCATGCGGATTTCCTGGTCGGCAAACAGGCCGATGACCGGTTGTTTGACCGGGAATTCAGCCAGTTTGCTGCTGTATTCGGCCAGTACGCTGACCATTTCCAGCGGGATGATCGCCCGGCCCCAGGGGCTGCTGGTCGGGTCGCTGTACCACGGGGAGTTCTCGGTGATGCGCTCAAGCTTCTGTGCCAGCGAGAAGGGGTACAGGTTGCCCATGTGCTGATCGGCGTCCATACGTACCGGTTCATCCTGCTTGCCGGTCATGCCGACCTTGAGGTCGGCGAGAATCACCAGCTTCTCCGGCGTGCGCAATTTGGCCATGCGCTCATCCAGCAGGCTGGGGCCGTCATCCGGGCCCAGGCTGGCGCTGGCTTCCAGTACCGGGGTGCCGTCGGCCTTTTCCGCCCAGCAGCGCACACGGGTGGCACCGGGCGCCGGGCGCTCGATAAAGGCGCGTACCTGTTCGCCCTCGACCACCATGTTCTGGAAGTGACTGGAGAAACAACCACGCTCAAACCAGGTCTGGCCCCAGACCTCGGCCAGCAGCGGGGTGAACTGGCTGAAATGGGTTGGGCCTTCGATTGGGCCGGCGCGAAAGCCGAGTTTCTCGGCCATGGCGTCATCGTGAATCGAGGTGTGGCCGCTGTATTCCTGGTCGGCCAGCATCTGTTTCGGCTCGCGCAGCGGGCCGCAGAGAAAGAGTGGAGTGTCGAAACTCATGTGGATGTTCCTTATCAGTTGTTCAACATGCCGCTGAGGCGCTGGCGGATAATGGTTTCGGCTTCGGCCATGATGCGGTCGATCAGCTCCTGCACCGTGGGGATGTCGTTGATCAGGCCGGCAACCATGCCGCAGGACCAGGCGCCGGCATCCATTTCGCCGGTTTTCATGATGCGCGGGTAGACCCCGGCAACTTCCGCGGCGATGTCGGCAAAGGTCAGCTTGCTGCCCAGTTCACGTTCCTTCTCCAGCAGACGCTCGACGGCGGCGTTGGTCATCACCCGCTCGGTATTGCGCAGCGGACGCATCACCAGTCGGGTATCCAGTTCGCTGGCGGCGACAATCGCCTGCTTGACGTTCTCGTGTACCGGCGCTTCGCGGGTGGCGATAAAGCGGGTGCCCATGTTCATGCCCTCGGCGCCGAGCGCCAGGGCAGCAGCCAGCGAGCGGCCATCGGCCATGCCGCCGGAGGCAACAAAGGGAATCTCCAGCTCGTCGGCGGCGCGCGGTAGCAGGATAAAGTTCGGCACGTCGTCCTCGCCGGGGTGGCCGCCACACTCGAAACCATCCACGCTGACCGCGTCACAGCCAATGGCCTGGGCCTTCAGTGCATGGCGCACCGCGGTGCACTTGTGGATCACCTTGATGTCGTGCTCCTTGAGGATCGGCAGGTATTTCTGCGGATTGTTGCCGGCGGTTTCCACGGCCTTGACGCCGCCTTCAATGATGGCGCGGATATAACCGGGGTAATCCGGCGGGGTGACTGAGGGCAGGAAGGTCAGGTTGACGCCGAACGGCTTGTCGGTCATTTCCCGGCAGCGGCGGATTTCATTCAGCAGGGCTTCGGGGTTTGGCTGGGTCAGGGCGGTGATCATGCCCAGGCCGCCGGCATTGGCGACGGCGGAGGCCAGTTCGGCATAGCCGACATGGTGCATGCCGCCCTGAATGATCGGGTGCTGGATGCCGAACAGTTCGGTGATACGGGTTTTCATCGCGATGCCTCTGTGCAGGTTGGTTGGCGGCGCAGCCAGGCGCCCGGTCCCTTTGTGACCGATGAGTGTAGGTGGGCGGCATGCCCCGGGCAATCGCGTTGTTTACAGGGTATTCACTGGTTTGATTGGCCGCCGCAAGGCCTGCGGCGGCCGACTGATCAGCGGATCATCATTTCCGACTCGACCACCATGTCCAGCACCCAGACGAAGCGGGAGGCGTCGGCCGGCGGCTGGGCGCGGGTGAAACGCTTGAGCCTAAGCACATTGCGGATGCCGGCCTGGTGTTCGAAACCTTCAATGGACTCGTACATCAGTCGCCATTCGCCGGCATTCCGTTGCAGCCCCTGTTCGTCGTAGTGCAGGTCGCGGACTTTGAGACAGCGGTGCTCCGGCATCAGTGGGTGTTGGCAATCTGCGAGGTCCTGGGAAACTTCCAGAAAGACGATTTCCGGGGTGCTGCCGTAGCGGGTTTCAGCGGTCGGAGTGCCCTGCAGAAGCAGTTGTTGACCGGCAGCGTTGGTCAGTTGCAGCTGGCGCTGTTCGCCATTGTCCTGCACATGCAGTTGCAGCGACTGTCCCAGAAAGTCGCGAATGGCGCTTTCACGCTGCATCAGCGCCTGATTGTCGCAGTACATCATGGTCTGCATCAGCTGACCGACCTGCAGCCGCTGCTGTTCGATGCGATAGTCACCGCCGATCAGGTTGCAGCTGCCAGTGATGCCCAGGCGCTGTTCCTCGAAATTGAGTTGCAGGGGCTGCTCCGGCACGCCGCTGAGTTCGGCAATCGGGCTGCCGTCGGCCTGCAGGGCCTGTTGCAGTTGCCAGTGCCAGCCCTGCAGCTGCGGCTCCGGGCCGGGGGCTGTCGGGGTGCTGGTGGCGTTGCAGGCCACCAGCAGGGCGCTGCCCAGCAACAGCAAGGAAAGGCGTGGTGTCGATGACATTTTGCTACTCCGGTGCGGTGGATGAAGGGCTTCGACCCCGGGCGCTGTCAGAGGTTCTAGAACACCCCGTTATCCAGGCCGGCCGCCAGATACAGGCCAAGCTCCTCGACCTGCTCGACAAAACTGTCCTGCCAGTCGCCACGCAGGGTCAGCGGCGGCTGGACCCAGTTCCAGCGCAGCCCGGTGACTATGCTTTCGATCGCGCGGCGGGTGCCGGTGCCGTCATGTCCGGCGCGGATATACAGGGCGCAGGGCAACCCCTGCTTGCGCTCCAGCACCGGGTAATAGCAGCGATCGAAGAAGTCTTTCAGGGCGCCGCTCATATAACCGAGATTTTCCGTGGTGCCGAGCAGGATGGCATCGGCCGCCAGCAGATCCTCCGGTGTTGCCTCCAGTGGCGGCAGCCAGCGACTGCTGACTGACTCGATGTCCGGGTGACGGGCGCCGCGCAATGCCGCCTCGGCCAGTTTGCGGGTGTTTTCGGAGGGCGCGTGGGCAACGATCAGCAGGTGTTTGCCGGGCATGCGGGGAGCCACTGAATGACTGTAGTTGCTCCCAGAGTAGCACTGGCCAGCGCCGGATGCATGTCGGGTGAAAATAACCCCGCTCTGCTAAGCTGTGCAGCGGGCAGACAGGGGTCTGCCGCTATCGGAGAACAGCATGACCGAGACTATCCTGCAGATTCCCTGCGAAACCATTGATGGCCGCGAGGTGACCCTGGGTGAACTGGGCGGCAAGGCCTTTCTGATCGTCAATACCGCCAGCAAGTGCGGCTTTACCCCGCAGTACAAGGGGCTTGAGGCGCTGTGGCAGAAATACCGCGAGCGTGGCCTGCAGATTGCCGGATTCCCCTGCAACCAGTTTGGTGCCCAGGAGCCTGGCAGTGAGGAAGAGATCGCGCAGTTCTGCGAACTCAAGTACGGTGTCAGCTTTCCGCTGTTTGCCAAGGTTGAGGTGAATGGCCGCCAGGCGCATCCGCTGTTCATCCAATTGAAGTCGCTGGCGCCAGGACTGCTTGGCAGTAAGGGTATCAAGTGGAACTTCACCAAGTTTCTGGTGGATGCCGAGGGTCGCGTGGTCGGCCGTTACGCGCCGACCACCGGACCGGCTGAGCTGGAAAAGGATATTGAAAAGTTGCTGGGTTGACGATGTGGCGCGCTACTGCCGTTCATTGTCGTTCGGCAGCCAGTGCGCCAGAATCTGTTGCAAGTCTTCACGGTTGAAGGGCTTGGTCAGGTAGTCGTTCATGCCAGCCTCCTCACAGCGCAGGCGGTCGTCCTGCAGTGCATTGGCGGTCAGTGCTATTACCGGAATATCCTTCCAGCGTGGGTCGCTGCGCATTCTGCGGGTGGCTTCGTAGCCATCCACAACCGGCATGTTGCAATCCATCAGTACCAGCGGATAATCGTGGCGCTGTAACAGCTGCAGGGCCTCTTCGCCCTGTGCCGCGATGTCAACTTTATAGCCCATTCTTTCTAGCATCCCGCGAGCAACCATCTGGTTAACCACGTTGTCTTCAACCAGCAGCAGGGACTGGCCATTGCCCTTGTGTTGCGGTGTAGCAATCGCCTGGGATTGGTCTGGTGCATGCAGCAGACTGTCAATCGCTGCGGCCAGGCGGGCGCGCGGCGGCGGTGCAGGCAATTGCTGGCGTATTCCCAGCATTTGGGCCTGCTGGCTGTCCAGTTGCTTGGGATATGGGCAATACAGCAGGCGGGGGATCTCGCTGTGGATGCCGCTCAGGCGTCTGGCCAGATCGGGGGAGTCGATTATCCAGACGTCTGCCAGGGGTATTTGCTGCAGCGGGGTGTCGGACTGGTAGTCCAGACGCGTTACCTCCAGACGCCAATGACGCATGAGTTCTTCAAGGATGGCTCCCTGGCGTCGATCGCTGCGATTGAATAAGAGTACCGAGCAGAAGCCTGGCGCTGGTTCGGCGTTATCCGGGGTCTGGCCGGAGGCCAGGGGTAGATGAACGCAGAATGTGCTGCCCTTGCCGGGGTGTGACTCGACACTCAGATAACCGTGCATGGCTTCGGTGAGACTTTTGCACAGCGCCAGGCCCAGTCCGGTTCCACCAAAGCGTCGGGTAATGTGCACATCCGCCTGGGTAAAAGCGTTGAATATGTCACCCAGCGCATCAGCTTCGATGCCGATCCCCGTGTCGCTGATACGGATGAATACAGAATAGTGGTCGTCTTCCCTGTTGCAACCAAGCTCAACAGCCACTTCGCCGTGTTCGGTAAACTTCAGGGCGTTTGACAGCAGGTTGCTGATTACCTGACGAATCCGGGTCGGATCTCCGCGCAGACTGTGCGGGAAGTCTGGCTGAATGCGGCAGCTCAGTTCCAATTCGTGCTTGCCGGCATTTTGCGACAGCAGGCTGAGGGTTTCTTCAACCAGATCAGGCAGGTTGAAATCGATGTGTTCCAGTTGCAGTTTCCCGGCTTCGAACTTGGACAGGTCCAGTATGTCATTGAGCAGCTGTACCAGCACCTTGCCTGAGTCGTAGGCAATAGTCAGCTGTTGCCTTTGCTCACTGTCCAGGGGGCTGTCCAGAACCAGTCCGATCATGCCCAGCAGGCCGTTGATCGGGGTGCGTATTTCGTGGCTCATGGTGGCCAGGAAGGCGCTGCGCGCGCGGGCCATCTGTAGAGCCTGCTCGCGGGATTCCTGCAGCTCGGTGTTCGAGCTGCGTAGCTGGCTGTTGGCTAGTTGCAGTTCGTTGGTTCGCGCCTCAACGATCATTTCCAGTTCGTCCAGATAGCGCCGCAGACGTTCCTCGGCACGCAGTTTCTGGCGCAGGTTGACATCGATATTTTGCAGTTGCTGGTTGATTACCTCGACCAGCACGCCAATTTCATCACGCTGGTGTCCGGCAGGACAGGGCAGGCGGGAATGCCGGTGTGAGGCGGTATCCATGCCAAGAAGATTGCTGATGAGTTGAGTGAGCGGTTGCGTAAGCATGCGGTAAAACAGCCCCATCAACAGCAGCGACAGTGCCAGGCTTAGGACGAATGCCGAGAGCATGACAGTGCCGGCGCGGCGCAGGAAGGTAGCCCCCTGATGGAAGGTGTCTACTTCGATATGCAGTTTGCCAAGAATTTCTCCGGGCAGAAGGTTGACCTGCAATTCGCTGGAGTAACTGCGGCGGCTGTCAAACAGCAGGTCGCTGATCAGCCGCCAGCGGCTGTCATTCATCGGGCGGCTGACGCTGGCCAGGGCACTGCCGTTGTTATCGATGATTTCTGCTTTGACCAGTTGTGGCGCCCGCAGTAGGCCATTGACCAATTCTGCTGCCAGTTCGGCATCGATGTTGTAGGCAATTCGCGAGGCCGGACCATGGCTGACGTTCAGTTGCGCAACAATTTCGCGGTCGATTGCCGCGTTTTCGGCACGGTAGTCCAGCAGTACCTGCAGCATGCCGAGCAGAACGCCAAGGCCGAAGGCTGCCAACACACCCAGGCGGGTCTGCTTGAAGGAAAGTCTGTCGGTCAACCGGATTTTCATGGGTGCCGTCTGTCCTTGATGGAGTCGGCCGATTGCCTGCCTAGGCCGCTGCGGGTGTCGGCGTGGTGGAGTGCCGCCGTCTGTGGCATGCTTTTGCCGTGTCCCTATTCTAGCGGAGCTCTACATGTCTGCCACCCTGGTCGAACAATTGCTGGACTCCCTGCAAGAGGCTGTTGCCGGGCAGGGGAAGCAGGATCAGATAGACTGGCAGCGGGTCTTTGCGGCTCGCTGGGAGTCCTCTGGACGTGCCGGCCAGCTGCGCCCCTTGCACTTGAGGCTGGATACGCAGCTGCAGGATCTGGTCGGAATTGACCGGCAAAAACAGTTGCTCGAGCTCAATACGGCGCAATTCGTTGCAGGCTTTCCGGCTAACGACGCCCTGTTGTGGGGCGCCAGAGGTACCGGAAAATCATCGGTGGTTCGTGCCTTGCTGGCCGCCCATGCGACCCGAGGGTTGCGTCTGATCGAGGTGGATCGTGGCGAGTTACTCAACTTGCCGCAACTGGTTGCACGAATCCGTGATTTGCCATGGCGGTTTCTGTTGTTTTGCGATGACCTGGCCTTCGAGGCGGACGACCAGACCTACAAGTCGCTGAAAACCTTGCTTGATGGAAGTGTCGAGGCCGGTGCGGACAATCTGCTGATTTATGCAACTTCCAATCGTCGACACCTGTTACCGGAAATGCGTAGCGACAACCAGGCGGCAAGCATGGTCGATGGTGAGTTGCATCCGGGGGAGGCTATCGAGGAGAAGATATCCTTGTCGGACCGGTTCGGGCTGTGGGTGTCGTTCTATCCCTTTGCCCAGGATCACTATCTGCAGGTGGTACGTCACTGGCTGGGGCGCATAGCCGCAGATGCAGGGTTGTGCTGGGAGTGGTCGGTGGAGCTGGAACAGCAGGCGCTGCGCTGGGCTACGGCGCGTGGTAACCGGAACGGGCGCTGTGCCAGACAATTCGCCCGTGATTGGGTTGGCAGGCAGTTGCTGAACGGGGCTGCGATCTGACGTGATGCAGGCCCCGGGCAAAAGCTAGTCGTCGTAAAGGCTTTTCTTTTTCCAGGTTTCGTTTTCTTTTTCCAGTTCATCCATGCCGGAAAGCAGCTCTCCACTGGTGTTTTTCTGTTCTGCGGCATTTGCCGCCTGTTCCGCTCTGGCCATGAGCGTTTTGAATTCGCTGATTTTGTCGGCCAGGGCAGGGCTATTGAGTTTGACCAGAAAGGCCACAGCGCGTTCGTATTGCAGCTTGGCAACGCGGGGCTTGCCCTGTTGCATGGCCTGGCGGGCCAGGGCGCTGAATGTCTCCAGTTGGGTAAGCAGCAGACACTGGCGCAGATGCTTCTGCCAACGTTGCAGTTCGGCGGCGGCAATGATCGAGTCAGCGCCGGCCTGCTGTAATGTCTTATCCAGGCTCTCCAGCTGCTGGCGAATACTACGGCTGTGCTCTTCGCTGGTGACCTGAAGGACAGCAGGCCGGGAGTCCTCGTTTGCTGTCCCGTTGCCGAGCGCGTCCCGCTGCTTGCGCAGAGCCTCATTTTTGCTGTCCAGGCGTAACAGCTTGTCGAGCAGGTTGATCTCAACCAGCTGAAGCTGGCTGCGCAGTTCGGCTGGCACGAAGGTTTCGGGAAGTTGTGAGCTGGCCTGGTTGAGCAACCTGAGCCTGGCTTTCAGTTCGGCTGTGGCGCGGGCGCGTTGAACGCGGGCGCGCTCGATGGTGTGGTTGATGTAGCCGATAGCCAGCAGAACGGCAATGCCGCCGGCAACCAGCAGTGCAATCAGAAGAGGAGACACGTAGGCGAGCTCTTATTGTGATGAATGAATATTGCATCAGTTATGCCACAAGGCACTGCGCAAATAAAGCCACGCGGTGGCTATAAGCGTCTGTTGCAGGGGTGTCGAAAAAAGTAGTGATAAAGGGGTTGACGCACTCATCACCCCTGCATAAAATGCGCGCCACTTGCAGCGAACACGGCGACGTAGAGCGGCAAGCAGTGAAGCACGGATAGTGTCCCCTTCGTCTAGTGGCCTAGGACACCGCCCTTTCACGGCGGTAACAGGGGTTCGAGTCCCCTAGGGGACGCCACTTCGGCGTCATGTGTGCGGGAATAGCTCAGTTGGTAGAGCACGACCTTGCCAAGGTCGGGGTCGCGAGTTCGAGTCTCGTTTCCCGCTCCATATTCGAAAAGGCAGCCCTCGTGGCTGCCTTTTTTCGTTGTGCGATTTCCCTTGAATCTAATGCCCGAGCGGTGGCTGGCAGTCACCGCCCGGATGCTGCCTGCCGGTTGCTTTACTGCAGCCGCTGGTGCATGGCTGAGGCCCAGTCGAAGTGCTCGCCACGGGCCTCGACCAGCGCGCGCTGTTCGTCAAGGGCCTGGAAGCGGGCAATTTCCTCATCGGGCATGAAATGCAGGCAGTCGCCGCCAAAAAACCACAGCAGCTCGCGGGGGATCAGGTGGGCGATCTGCGGATAGCGGCTGATGATCTGGCAAAGAATTTCCTGCCCTTCGTACAGGCAGTCCCGCTGATTCAGGCGCAGCTCCTGCAGCAGCTCGGCAAAGCGCTCCATAAAAGGTTCGTGGCTTTCCTCGGGCAACTGGTCCATCAGCATGGCCTGCGCATGCAGGGTGTCGAACAGGCTTTCCAGCAGGGCCAGGTGGTAGGCGTGATAACTCGATTGGGCTGACATGGCGAGGCTCCGTGATTACGCAGGCGCGGCAGTCTAGCAGAAAGCAGGATGCCGGGGAGTCGTTACTCCCCGGTCATCAATCAGTTGGCCTTGCGTTTGCTGCTGCGTTTGCGGCCGCTGGCCGGCTGCATGTCCTCGGCAGCAAAATCATCCACCATGATCACCGCGCGCCGTGCCTCGCGGGTACGCTTGAGCAGTTCCGCTTCCTGTTCACTGAGTACGCCGGCTTCCACTGCCACCGCCAGTTCGTCAGCCTGGCTGTCATGCGCCAGCTCGCCGGTGGCACGGGCCTTGTTCAGTCGGTTTTCCAGCGGGTCGGCCTGCATCACCAGCTCCAGCGTGCTGTTCAGTAACCCGGTGACGTCGTCCGGGTCCTGGCTGCGGTAACAGCCATCCAGCAGCCGGTCGCGCGCTGCTCCCGGGGTCATCAGGCGTCTGGCAACCTCGGCGCAGGTGCGGTCCGATGGCGGACGCAGGTGCCTACCCAGCGGGAAGATAAGTGGGCGCAGGGCAATGCCGATGCGTCGGTCGGGGAAGTTCAGCAGTATCTCGTGCATGGCTTGCTGAATGCGTACCAGCAGGTCGTCCATGCCCCAGCGCAGGAAGGGCAGGTCCTCGTCGGGGCAGCCATGATCCTGATAGTACTTGAGCGTGGCGCTGCCCAGGTACAGGTGGCTGAGGATGTCGCCGAGGCGCGCTGACAGCCGCTCGCGGCGCTTAAGTTCGCCGCCGAGCATCAGCATGCACAGGTCAGAGAGGGTGGCAAAGGCCGCCGACAGGCGGGTCAGTTGCTGGTAGTAGCGGCGGGTTTCGGCATTGCCAGGGGTTTTCAGCAGGCGCGCATCGGTCAGGCCAAGCAGCAGGCTGCCGGCGGCATTGCCCAGCGAGTAGCCGATATGCTCGAACAGCAACTGGTCGAACTGTTCGATGGCCTTGGCGCTGTCGCTTTCGCGGGTCAGCTGCATTTCCCTGAGCAGGTAAGGGTGGCAGCGGATGGCGCCCTGACCGAAGATCATCATGCTGCGCGTGAGAATGTTGGCGCCTTCCACGGTGATCGAGATCGGCGCGGCCTGATAAGCGCGGCCCAGGTAGTTCTTCGGGCCCAGGCAGATGCCTTTGCCGCCATGGATATCCATGGCATCGTTGATGCACTGGCGCATGCGCTCGGTCAGGTGGTATTTGACCACCGCCGACAGCACCGCCGGTTTCTCGCCCAGATCCACTGCGCCGGCGGTCATGCTGCGTGCCGCATTCATCACATAGGTATTGCCGCCAATGCGCGCCAGTGCCTCCTGGATGCCCTCGAACTCGCCAATCGGCAAGTTGAACTGGCGGCGGATACGCGCATAGGCGCCGCTGGTCATGCTGGCCATCTTGGCGCCACCGGTGCTGCCGGCCGGCAGTGAGATCGAGCGGCCCACCGACAGGCAGTTCATCAGCATCTTCCAGCCCTGGCCGAGCATGGCTTGACCGCCAATCAACCAGTCCAGCGGAATGAATACGTCCTTGCCGCTGTTCGGGCCGTTCATAAAGGCCGCATTAAGCGGGAAGTGCCGGCGACCGATCTCGACACCGGGGGTGTCGGTGGGGATCAGCGCCAGGCTGATGCCCAGGTCTTCCTGTTCGCCCAGCAGGTGGTCGGGGTCATAGGCCTTGAAGGCCAGTCCCAGCAGGGTGGCGACCGGGCCAAGGGTGATATAGCGTTTTTCCCAGTTCAGGCGCAGACCAATGACTTCCTCGCCCTGCCACTGACCCTTGCAGACGATGCCGGTATCCGGCATGGCACCGGCGTCGGAGCCGGCATCGGGGGAGGTCAGGGCAAAACAGGGAATCTCTTCGCCGCTGGCCAGGCGCGGCAGGTAATGCTGCTTCTGTTGTTCGGTACCGTAATGCAGCAGCAGTTCGGCCGGGCCCAGCGAGTTGGGCACCATCACCGTGGAGCCGAGATCGCCGCTGCGGCTCGACAGTTTCATTGCGATCTGTGAGTGGGCATAGGCGGAGAAGCCCTTGCCGCCGTACTCCCTGGGGATGATCAGGCCAAAGAAGCCGTTGCTGCGGATGAACTGCCAGAGTTCTTCGGGCAGGTCTTGTTGTTCGGTGGTGATTTGCCACTCGTTGGCCATACGGCACAAGTCTTCCACCGGGCCATCGAGGAAGGCTTTTTCCTCGTCGCTCAGCTGAGGCTTGGGAAAAGCGTGCAGGCGGTGCCAGTCGGGGTTGCCACTGAACAGCTCGCCATCCCACCAGACAGTGCCAGCGTCAAGGGCTTCCTGTTCGGTGCGGGATATTTCCGGGAGGGTCTTGCGAAACCAGTTGAACAGCGGGGTGCTGATGCTGGTGCGGCGCCACTGGGTCAGATTGAGCGGGATGGCAATGCCGAGAAACAGCGCCCAAAGCAGCAGGGTGGGAAACCAGTGCAGACTGCCGAACAGGGTCATGATCAGCAGGAATCCGCCCGTGGCAATGCTGCCATTAAGCAGGCCGCTGCGGCGCCAGGCCAGTGCCGCGATGCACAGCAGCAAGCCGATCAGCCATAGCAGGGTCAGCATGAAAAGCTCCTTTGTGGTTCTGGTCAGGAGCCCAGCATAGCTGCTTTGTCAGGTTGGGGGAAACCGCCGGTCAGAAACGCTGTCTGCATGAGCAATAGGCTGCTTGGCACCTTGGTGGCTATGTTGTTCGGGGATTATCAGGGTTGCGGACTTGATATCCCCGCGCAAACCCCCATCATGTCTGACCCGTTCCGCCAGATTCAGGACCACCCATGACAGCGGCGATCAGTATTCGCGGATTGCAGAAGACCTATCCCAACGGCCTGCAGGCACTCAAGGGGATCGACCTTGAGGTGGCGGCCGGTGATTTCTTTGCCCTGCTGGGCCCGAATGGCGCCGGTAAGTCGACCACCATTGGCATCCTCTCCTCGCTGGTCAACAAGAGTGCTGGTGAGGTGCGCATCTTCGGGCATGATATTGACCGCGAGCTGATGGCGGCCAAGCGCTGCATCGGCGTGGTGCCCCAGGAGTTCAACTTCAGCCAGTTTGAAAAGGTCATGGATATTCTGGTGACCCAGGCTGGCTTCTACGGTATCGGCCCGGCGCTGGCGCGTGAGCGCGCCGAACATTACCTGCGCCGCCTCGGGCTGTGGGACAAGCGTAATGAGCCCTCGCGTATGCTCAGTGGCGGCATGAAACGTCGGTTGATGATTGCCCGGGCACTGATTCACCAGCCACGTCTGCTGATTCTGGATGAGCCGACCGCCGGCGTGGATATCGAGATCCGCCGCTCGATGTGGCAGTTCCTCGAGGAGATCAACGCCCAGGGCGTGACCATAGTGCTGACCACCCACTATCTGGAGGAGGCCGAGCAACTGTGTCGCAACATCGCCATTATCGATCGCGGGCGGATCATCGAGGACACCAGCATGCGCGAGTTGCTCAAGCAGTTGCACAGTGAAACCTTCCTGCTGGATTGCCGGCAGACCCTGGAGCAGGCGCCGCAACTGCCGGGCTATGCCTGCCGACTGCAGGATGCCCATACGCTGGAGGTTGAGGTGGACAAGCAGCAGGGCATGAATGCGCTGTTCGCCGCGCTCACGGCGGCCGGCATCGAGGTGCTGAGCCTGCGTAACAAGAGCAATCGTTTGGAAGAATTGTTTATGCGTCTGGTCGATGCGTCTGCCAGTCAGGAGGTGTCGGCATGAGTAATCCGACGCTGGTTGCCTTTACCACCATTGTGGTCAAGGAAATTCGTCGTTTTACCCGCATCTGGCCGCAGACACTGCTGCCGCCGGCGATCACCATGGCACTGTATTTTGTGATTTTCGGCAACCTGATCGGCAGCCGCATTGGTGAGATGGGTGGCTTCAGCTATATCGATTACATAGTGCCTGGGCTGATCATGATGTCGGTGATCACCAACAGCTATTCCAATGTGGTGTCGAGTTTCTTCAGCACCAAGTTCCAGCGCTCGATCGAGGAGCTGATGGTGGCGCCGGTGTCACCCCATGTGATTCTGCTCGGCTATGTGTTTGGCGGGGTGGCGCGGGGGCTGATGGTGGGGCTGATCGTGACCCTCTGCTCGCTGTTCTTTACCCGCTTGCAGGTGATGCATATCGGCCTGACGGTGACTGTGGTGTTCCTCACCGCGCTGGTGTTTTCCCTCGGCGGCTTTATCAATGCGCTGTTTGCCCGCAGCTTTGACGATATCTCGATCATCCCGACCTTTGTGCTGACGCCGCTGACCTACCTGGGCGGGGTGTTCTACTCGATCAGCCTGCTGCCGCCGTTCTGGCAGGCGGTGTCGATGGTCAATCCGATACTGCATATGGTGAATGCCTTCCGTTACGGCATTCTTGGGGTATCCGATATCGGTATCTGGGTGGCCCTGCTGATGCTGGTGCTGGTGGCGCTGGCGCTCTATGTGTTCAGCTATCGCCTGCTGATGCGCGGCACCGGCCTGCGCATGTAAGCCGGTCAAGGCGGTCCGGGACCACAATGTTATGGGAGTTTATGCATGAATTCGCATCCGGCCGAGCAGTCACCGCTGGGCAAGAGTACGGCCTATGTCAGTCACTACAGCCCGCAATTGCTGTTCCCGATTGCCCGCGATGCCAAGTGGCAGGAGCTGGGCCTGCGTGGCGACAGCCTGCCATTTGTTGGTGAGGATATCTGGAACTGCTGTGAGCTGTCCTGGCTGGAGTCAGGTGGCAAGCCCCGGGTGATGGCTGCCGAGTTCCGCTTTGCTGCCAGCTCGCCGGCGATCATCGAGTCCAAGTCGTTCAAGCTGTACCTGAACTCGTTCAACCAGAGCCGCTTTGACAGTGTCGAGGCGGTGCAGCAGGTATTGCAGCAGGATTTGTCGGCGGCCTGTGGGGCGCCGGTGCAGGTGTTGCTGCAGGACCTGCATGGCCTGCGTGAGGCCGGTCTGGCCGAGTTGCAGGGGAAGTCGCTGGATGATCTCGACGTTCAGGTCGACCAGTACCACTACAACCCGGCACTGCTGGCACTGGTCGAGCCGGCCGTGCGCGTGGAACAGACCTGGGTGACCGATCTGTTCAAGTCCAATTGCCCGGTCACCGGCCAGCCGGACTGGGCCAGTCTGCAGATCAGCTATGCCGGGCCGCAGCTGGATGAAAAGGCGTTGCTGCGTTACCTGCTGTCATTCCGCGAACATGCGGACTTCCATGAGCAGTGTGTCGAGCGGATTTTCTGTGACCTGCGCGGCATACTCGGCGACGACTGCCGGTTGCTGGTGAGTGCGCGCTATCTGCGCCGTGGCGGGCTGGATATCAATCCCTGGCGCAGTTGCGGCATGCCGGCGCCGGGTAATCTGCGGCTGGCCCGGCAGTGAACGCCGGGCCGCGCTGATACTCAGATACCCATGTCCGAGAGTGTCTGCATCACGCTGCGCAGGGTGCCGGCCAGGGTCGGGTGACGTGCTTCAAACTCCTCGGCCATCAGATTTACCCCGTCAACCAGGGTCGGTTCGCTGTCGGCCTCGGCGTTGGCCAGCGCCAGCAGACGTACCTCAAGACTGGCGGTCAGCTGTTCCAGCTGTTCTCGTTCCTCCGGATTCAGCGGTCCCTGTTCTTCGGCCAGCGCCTGTTGCAGGGCCTGGATATGCGCTTTGAGACGATCGGCGGCCATGTGGCTCTCCTTGTTGGATCAGGTCATGCCTTAACTATACCTGCTTGCCAAAGGCCTGGGCAGTGCTGCGACCTTCAATGCACACCAGGTTCGCGACCCGTCAGCGAAGCGCGCTCCGACAGCTCAACCCAGGTGCCTTCGGGGGCGATGACGAAAGCAATCCGCGCGGTACTGCCGAGGGTCACAGGGTCACGGGCACTGCGTGCCCCGGCGGCGATGGCGGCCTGCCAGGCGGCGTCACAATCCTCCACTTGCAGGGTGAGGTAGCGTAACCCCAGGGCGGGCAATGTATTGTCGTTGGCGCCAGCGGACTGCCCGCCAGGCTGCAACTGCAACTGACTGTTACCGCAGGCCAACAGGTTTTCCGCCAGCCGCTGCAGCCCGAGTACATGATGGTAGAAACTGGCGCTGGCTTTCAGGTCCGGCGTGGCAATGCGTATGCCCAGGGTCGGTGTGTCGCTCGGGTGAATTTCAATCAGGTTGCCGTCCGGATCATGCAGCAGGCGTTCGCCACTGAGGCCCGGTAGACCAAGAATTACAGCCTGCAGATTGTTGCTGCCAGGGTGCGGGAGAGGGTCGCGGGCGGCGTTGAGCTTGAGAATCGCCTCGCCGACCGCATGTCGATGTTGCAACAGGCCGCCGCCCAGTTTCAGGGTATGGTCAAAGGGCAGGCCGACGGTCTGTTGCCAGAAATCCAGCTGCGCCGCCGGTTGGTTGCTGAACAAGCCGATATCAAAACTCTTCTTGGCAAACTGCATGACGGGCTCCGCGCTGATCGGTTTCGGCAATCCTCGGTCGGAAAAGCACAGGGAGCCAGCATCAATCATGCCGGTGATTAAGTGGCATCGGCATCAGTCGTAGATGTTTTCCAGAATGGCTTCGACCACGCCGGTGGTGACGCCGACCAGAATGGCGTCACGCCCGACCTGTCGCCAGTCGTAATCAGGATAGCGTGGCAACTGGCCGAGCAGGCGATTGTCGAACTGCTTGGCAATGCCGGGGGGAAGCGGCTTGCCACGTGCCAGATTCTTGCGAATACCCGGCGGCAGCGCGTCCGGTGCAGGGCCCAACAGGTGCCGTTGTTCGCGGAAGATATTTCGGATGATACGTTCATCCAGATCCAGTGATTCATTTCGCTGCTTGCTCTGGGTGCCGTAGTTAGAGCGTTCGCCGCGGGTTTCACGACTCTTTTGCTGGATCTGCTCGGCCTTGGCGGCGTTACCCTTGGCTGCTGCGGCATGCGCGGGTGGTTGTGCCTGGCTGTGGCCGGCTGCCAGCAGCAGAGCGGCAAGGCCTCCACTCAGCAATATCTTGATTTTCATGCTGGTCCCATCCTGTCTGGTTGCTATAAAGCTTGGGCCGCTTTTGCTGGGCAGAGTTCCGGTTACACGTAAAAACAATCAGCGTTATGAATGGTCAGGGCGAGTGACGGTTGATTGCGCCTGCAAACGCCGGAATCAAAGGACTGTAGCCTTCTCATCAGGGAAACAGGGAAGCAGCCGGTTATGAATACTGTTGATTCCTGCTTTAAGACACTTGTAGGCATTGGGTCGTCCTGCTAAGAATCACTCAGGATGTCGCCATCGAACGACACCGGACGAGACGCACAAGCACAATAACGCAGGCCCTGCTGGAGTCTGCACGTTTCACGCGGAGAGCAGCATGAGTCAGTCAGGCGATCTGAAACGCTCCACCATTCTTATTCATGGCTCAATCGGCATGCCGCTGGCGGTGATCGGCTATCCATTGGTGGTCTATTTGCCGCCGTTCTACGCCCAGGAAGTCGGGCTGAATATCGCCCTCATGGGGTTGGTGCTGGTGTTGGCGCGGCTGACCGATGTGATCACTGACCCGCTGATAGGCACCCTGAGTGATCGCTGGCGTACCCGTTTCGGGCGGCGCAAACCCTGGCTGATGATGGGTATGCCATTGATGCTGTTGGGCACCGTGATGATTTTCATGCCGCCTGAGGGCGTCGGAATCGGTCATCTGCTGTTATGGACAATCCTCATGTATCTGGGCTGGACCATGGTGACACTGCCTTACAGTGCCTGGGGAGCGGAGCTTTCCGGGGCTTATCACCAACGTAGCCGGGTTACTGCTGCGCGCGAGGGTTACATTCTTGTTGGTCTGTTTTTGGCGGCCTTGGCGCCGGCCATTGTGCAGCGACTGGGCAAGCGCTTTCAGGAGGGTGATACGGACGGCGCTGTCATGCAGTTTGCCGTCTGGCTGCTGGGAAGTGATGGCCAATTGGGCACTGGTTATGGTCCGATTCTGGCGGGGATGGCCTGGATGCTGTTGATTCTGTTGCCGCTGACGGTGTTTTTGGTTGTCGGTGCGGTCAAGGAGCCGCCGCCGCGTTCGGTTCAGCGCACCGACTGGCGAAAGGGACTGCGAGTCCTGAAGAACAACGGTCCGTTCAAGCGCATGATGCTGATTTTGTTGATTGTTGTTACAGGTGAGTCCTTTCGCAATGCGCTGTCGGTGTTCTTCATGCAGCATGTAATCCAGATTCAGGCGCAGATTGGTTTGATGTATCTGTTGTATTTCGGCGTGGGTATTCTGGGCATACCCTTCTGGCTGATTGCCGGCAAACGTATCGGCAAGCACAAGGCGTTTTGTTTGGCGGTGGCTGTATCCAGTGTCAGTATCATTGGTATGTTCTTTCTGCAGGCTGGCCAGTTACTGCCCTTTGCCATCATGTTTGCGCTCAAGGGGTTCTGTTTTGCGGCCTTCCAGTTTCTGCCGTTGTCGATGCTGGCAGATATCGTTGACCTGGATACCGCACGCAGCAAGGAACACCGGACCGGGCTCTTCTTCGCCATGTCGGGCATGGCGCACAAGCTGGCCATGGCGCTCGGACTGGGTTTGTCTCTGGGTTTGCTGGCGCTGGTCGGATTTGATGCCAAGGCAGTAGAGCACACCGGCAGCCAATTGATGGCGCTGAGGGTGTTGTACATCATCGGCCCGGTATTGCTCTATATGACAGCTTTTGCGATTGCCTGGAAGTATCCGCTGACGTCAGAGCGCCAGGAGCGGATTCATCAATGGGTGTTGCGTCGCAATCGTCGTATGCAGCTGGAACCGCAGCAGCCCTAGCCGGGCTGGAGGGGCGCTGCCGTGGTGGGCGCTTTAGCGTGCGCCGCGGGTCGGGCGGGGAGCGGGCCAGGTCTGACCGCTGACGCCATTGGGGATTTTCTGGATTTCACCGCCAGAGGCCAGGAAGGAGTCGATCTGCTGGGTAATGGCGTTGCTGCTGGTGACGGCGGCATCGGCCTTGCGTTTGGCGGGACTGGTACGCGTGCTCATGACGGCTCTCCTTATAGGGGGAACCGGACACCATACAGGTTATTGCCGGTGACGGCAAACCGGCACCGATGATTGCGAGGCAGGAAAAGCCGGCAGCAAGCGCTGCCGGACAGTTTTCAGTGCTGGTGACCACCCACGCCGTGGGCATGCCCGTGGGCGATTTCTTCCTCGCTGGCTTCACGTACATCCATGACTTCTATATCGAAGGTCAGGGTCTTGCCAGCCAGCGGGTGGTTGGTGTCGATATCGGCCATTTTCAGGCCGACCTTGCTGACGGTAACCTGGATTGCGCCCTTTTCGGTTTCGACCACGGCAGTCATGCCCGGCTTCCACTTGCGGGCACCCTGCAGGTGCTTGACCGGAACCCGCTGGATAGCGTTCTCGCGGCGCACGCCGTAGGCCTGCTCGGGGCTCAGGGTGATGCTGAAATTGTCACCGGCCTGATGGCCTTCGAGGGCGTTGGTCAGGCCGTCGATCAACCCGGGGTGACCGTGCAGGTAAAGTACCGGCTGGTGTTCGCGGGAATTCTCGATCTGACCCTGCTCGTCCGACAGGCAATAGTGAAACTGGACGACGGTATTCTTGCTGATCTGCATGCCTGGCTCCGCTACGGCAGTTGAACAGCGGCGATTATCCGGTTTGTCGCCGCTGTTGCCAAGATCAGTTGCCCCAGAGTTCCTGAAGGCGTGTATCGCGGCCGCAGCGGCTGCGGTAGAACTTGTAGCGGATCGGATTTTTCAGGTAGTAGTCCTGATGGTAGTCCTCGGCCGGATAGAAGGCGGTTTGCGGCAGGACCTCGGTAACTATCGGCTGGGTAAAGCGTCCGGAGTCGGTCAGTGCCTGGCGGGATGCTTCGATCAGCTGGCGCTGTTGTTCGTTGTTATAAAACAGCGCGCTACGGTATTGCGGGCCGTTGTCGCAGAACTGGGCATTCGGGGTGATCGGGTCGATGGTTGGCCAGAAGGCTTCCAGCAGTCTGGCGTAGCTGGTCTGCTGCGGATCGAAAAACACAGCGACGGCTTCGATATGTGCGGTGACACCGGAAGATACCTGTGGGTAGGTGGCGGTCTCCGGCGTTCCGCCAATGTAGCCGGATACCGTGTGTACTACGCCCGACATGGCGTCAAAGTCGGACTCGGTACACCAGAAACAGCCGCCGGCAAACACGGCCATTTCGGTGCCGGGCGGACCTTGCTCCAAAGGCGTGGCAGCCTGTGCCTGAATGCCGGTAAGCAACAACAGTGCAGCTAGCATCTTTCGCATGCTTATCCCCTCAACGCCGGCAGGTTTTCTGTGGCCGGCACAAAACGCAAGGCCACTCCGTTATTGCACCAGCGCTGCCCAGTTGGCTGCGGTCCGTCGTTGAACACATGGCCCTGGTGCCCACCACAACGGATGCAGTGGTATTCGGTGCGCGGCCAGACCAGCTTGAAGTCACGCTTGGTGCCCATGCTGCCGGGGATCGCCTGGGTGAAGCTGGGCCAGCCGGTACCGCTGTCGTATTTGTCTTCGCTGCGAAACAGTGGCAAATGGCAGGCGGCACAGACATAGGTGCCGTCTTCATACAGCTTGTCCAGAGGGCTGCTGCCAGCGCGTTCGGTGGCTTCCTCGAACAACACACGCCAGGCTTCGGGGGATACCTTGTCGCGCCAGTAATCATGCGGGTGATCCAGCGGGGTGAAGTCGGTCACGGTCTTGTGCTCCACAGTTGAGGCCAGTAGCTGGCGTCCGAGCAGGGGCAGGCTGGCCGCTGCGATCAGGGTTGTCAGCAGGTGCCGTCGGTGCATGGTGCTCTCCAGTTATACATAACATGTACACAATGGATTTTTTCTGTATCTTTTGCAAGCATCGCCAGCGCGTTCGGGTGATTGACCTGTGGTCTTGATTTGCTTTGTGTTGCCGGAATCCGTCCGGAATATTATGGTGTTTCACTCGAAAACAATAAGGAAACTGTCATGTCGAAGCGCTTTTCACGCCATCTGTATCCGCTCTGGCTGGCCGCCGGTTGCCTGTGCGCAAGCCTGCTGGCACAGGCGGATACCTCGCCGCAGGCCATTGCTGCCGAACGCTTCCGGTTGCTAGAGCAAGCCCTTCAGGCGGAGGTGGATCAGGGTCGTCTGGCGGGTATCAGCGTGCTGGTTGAGCAGGACGGCAAGCTGCTACACCGCAGTCGCCATGGCTATCAGGATATCGCCGGCGAGGTGCCGCTGGCCGATGACAGCTTGTATAAGATCTTTTCGCTGACCAAGCCGGTAACCAGTGTTGCCATGTTGATGCTGCAGGAACAGGGCAAGCTGTCACTGGATGATCCGCTCGCCAAATACCTGCCAGAGTTTGAAGGCCTGCAGGTGGCAGTGGCTGATGGTGCAGATGGCGTGCCGCAAACCGCAGCACCTCGCCATCCGCCGACACTGAGAGAGTTGATGAACCAGACGGCAGGGTTTAGCTATGGGGTATTCACCCAGTCCCAGGTCGATGCCTTATACCTGAGAGCCGACCTGTTCAACCCGCAGCAGACTCTTGAGGAGTTGGTCGGCAAGCTGTCCAGACTGCCGCTTCTCTATGAGCCGGGTACCGTGTGGAATTACAGTCTGTCGGTGGATATCCAGGCGCGGGTGGTCGAGGTGGTCAGTGGTCTGCCCTACGATGAATTCCTCGCCCGCAATATCTTCCAGCCTCTGGGCATGCAGGATACCGGCTACTACGTCAGCGCCGCGCAGGCGCCACGCCTGGCGGTTTCCTACAAGCCCGGTGAGAACGGCCTGGAGCCGCAGGACAACACCAGGTATCTGACCAAGCCGACGCTGATCCAGGGTGGCAGCGGACTGATTTCCAGCATGGATGACTACCTGCGCTTCGCCCGTATGCTGCTCAACGGCGGCGAACTGGACGGTGTGCGTATCCTCTCGGCAGAGTCAGTGGCGGAAATGGCCCGCGATCAGTTGCCTGAGGGTGTGGCCGGTCCATCCTGGGTGCAGGGCAACCGGTTCGGCCTGAATGTGGCGGTTGTCGAAGACAGTGTCAAGGCCGGACATCTGCCGGTGGGCACCTACTGGTGGTGGGGTATTCAGGGGCCGTGGATGTGGGTTGACCCGGCCAACAAGCGCATTGTGCTGGGCATGCTGCAGAACACCGACTATCGCCATTCGCGCAAGGTGCACGGCACTATCAGCCATATCCTGTTTGGCGGGCAGTAACGCCTGCCGCAGCGTTCACCGGTGGGATAGTGCGCACGGGTGAATGCTGCATCGGGGAAGCAGACGCCCGATCACTCGTCCTGTGCGGCGGGTTCGGTATCCAGCACCTGCTCCAGCGGCAGCTGCGCATGTACGTTGACGCTGCCCTGGGCTGAGAACACCACCAGATGGTCCGCGGCGGTACGGATGCCCAACTGTTCTCCCACCGGGTGGTCATCGTGACTAGGCAGTATGGTCTCCAGCACGCTGCCGGTGGGCAGTTGCAGGCGGTACAGGGTGGTGGCACCAAGGAAGGTCTTGCCGATGATGCGTGCCCGCAGGCTGCTGTTGTCCTGGGCGACGATGTCGTCCGGGCGCAGCAGCACATCCACTGCACTGCCGGCGGGTAACTGGTAGGCGCGGTTGCCGCGGATTACGCCGAGTTCGGTCTGCACGGTATCCGGCGTCAGCAGCTGGCCGCGAATAAAGTAGCCCTGACCGATAAAGCTGGCAACAAAGGGGGTGGCCGGTTCGTGGTAGAGGTTGTACGGCGTGTCCCACTGCTGCAGTCGGCCTTCCTTGAGTACCCCGACGTGGTCGCACACGGCAAAGGCCTCGCTCTGGTCGTGGGTTACCAGCATCGCACTGATCTTGCGCGCCTTGAGGATCTCGCGCACCTCGGCGGACAGGCGCCGACGCAGTTCGCCATCCAGGTTGGAAAACGGCTCATCCAGCAGCAGCAGCTTGGGGTCGGGTGCCAGCGCGCGGGCCAGCGCTACGCGCTGCTGCTGGCCGCCGGACAGCTCGTGGGGGTAGCGCTTGCCCAGATGCCCCAGTTTCACCAGATCCAGTAGCTCCGCCACGATGCGTTTTCGCTCAGGATGGCGGTTGATGCCGAAGCCGACGTTGTCCTGCACGGTCAGGTGCGGGAACAGCGCGTAGTCCTGGAACACCATGCCGATCTGCCGCTGCTCGGGCGGCAGGCGTTTGTCGGCACTGCTGATGCGCTGCCCGGCCAGGCGTATTTCACCGCCAGTAATCGGCTCGAAGCCGGCAATTGCGCGCAGCGTGGTGGTCTTGCCGCAGCCGGAGGGGCCAAGCAGGCAGCCGATATCGCCGGCACGCAGGTGGATGTTCAGCTGGCTGACTACCGGGTGACCCTGGTAGCCGCAGGACAACTGATTGAGTTCCAGTACTATGCCGTTGCTATCGCTCATGTATGCCTCAGGGGTGGAGCCGCTCATTCAACCAGTAAAAACTCCAGCAGCGCCTTTTGCGCATGCAGGCGGTTTTCCGCCTGATCGAATACCACACTGCGCGGATCATCCAGCAGGTCGTGGCTGACTTCCTCGCCACGGTGCGCCGGCAGGCAATGCATGAACAGCACATCGTCAGCGGCGTGATCGAGCAGGGCGGGGCTGACCTGATAAGGGCGGAAACGCGCCATGCGTGCATCGGCCTCATCTTCCTGGCCCATGGAGGCCCATACATCAGTATTCACCATGTGCGCACCGGCAACTGCTTCGCGCGGGTCGCGCACGATGGTCACGCGATCGCCTGCGGCTTCAACAAAGCGCGCATCCGGTTCGTAGCCTTGCGGACAGGCCACGCGTAACTGGAAATCAAACTGCGTGGCGGCCTGCACAAAGGTATTGCACATATTGTTGCCGTCGCCGATCCAGACCACTGTCTTGCCCTGGATGGAGCCGCGGTGTTCAAGAAAGGTCTGCATGTCAGCCAGCAGCTGACAGGGGTGCAGATCGTCACTCAGACCATTGATGACAGGTACCGCAGAATACTCGGCGAAGGTCTCCAGAGTCTGGTGGGCAAAGGTGCGGATCATGATTGCATCGCACATCGAAGACAGTACCCGGGCGCTGTCCTCGATCGGCTCGCCCCGGCCAAGCTGGGTGTCGCGCGGGGACAGAAAGATCGACTGGCCGCCGAGCTGGATCATGCCGGCTTCGAAGGAGACCCGGGTGCGTGTCGAGGCTTTCTCGAAAATCATCGCCAGAACCCGGTTTTTCAGCGGCTCGTAGATCATGCCTTGCTTGTGCAGTTTCTTCAGCTCGCTGGCGCGCTTGATCAGGCTGTTGAGCTCGGCCGGGGTGCAGTCGGTCAGGGACAGAAAGTGGCGTACGGTCATGGTGTGCAACTACCCGTTGTCTGCGCTGGAGCGGCTGCCTGAGGCAACAGGTCCACCCTCCGGCCCGTTTTTGGCCGGGGAGGTTGCGCGCTGGAAAAGGGCTGATCTTATCGGCAAAGCCGAGTTGATGGCAAATCGGCCCTGGTTGGCACTGGTTGGCGTATTCATTGGTTGAATGCGCTGGCATTTACAGCGCCTGACCTTTTGCCGGAAGCTGGAAGCCATGCGCAGACTGCGTTTTACTCTGCGAAACAGTTAACAACAACAAGCGGAACGCCCATGTCCAGTGTCCATTACCGTGCCTGCAATCTCTGCGAGGCTATTTGTGGTCTGCGTATCGAACACGATAACGGTCGCATACTGTCGATCCGTGGCGATCGTGATGATCCCTTCAGTCGCGGGCATATCTGCCCCAAGGCGGTAGCCCTGCAGGACCTGCAGAATGACCCGGACCGCCTGCGCCAGCCGCTGCGCCGGGTAGGGGGTCGCTGGCAGCCAATCGCCTGGGATGATGCCTTCGAACTGGCGGCGGAGCGTTTGCATGCCATTCAGCAGGCCCACGGGCGTAATGCGGTGGCGGTGTATATGGGCAATCCGAATGTGCACAACTATGGCTCGATGACCCACGGCAACTATTTCCTCGGGCAGTTGCGTACCCGGCAGCGCTATTCGGCGACTTCGGTGGACCAGTTGCCGCATCATCTGGTGTCGTTATGGCTGTATGGCAACAAGATGCTGATTCCGATTCCGGATATCGATCACACCGACTTCTTCCTTTTGCTTGGCGGCAACCCGCTGGCGTCCAATGGCAGCATCATGACAGTGCCGGATGTCGAGCGCCGCTTGAAGGATTTGCAGGCGCGCGGCGGCAGCCTGGTGGTGGTCGATCCGCGCCGCAGCGAAACCGCCGCCATCGCCAGTCAGCACCTGTCGGTACGCCCCGGCAGCGATGCGGCGTTGCTGGCGGCAATGCTCAATACCCTGTTTGCCGAAGCACTGGTGAAACCCTCGCCGATACAGGCGCTGGCCGATGGCCTGACCGAGGTCGAGCAGGCCATGGCGCCCTTTACTCCGGAGCGGGTGGCCGACTGGTGCGGTATTCCGGCGCCGGCGATCCGCGACCTGACCCGGCGCTTTGCCGCCGCTCAGCGGGCGGTCTGCCATGGCCGCATGGGCGTTTCGGTGCAGCGTTACGGCACCCTCTGTCAGTGGCTGATCCAGCTACTCAACCTGCTCACCGGCAATCTCGACCGCGAGGGCGGTGCGCTTTGCACCGAGCCGGCCTTTTCCGTTACCAACCCGGACAAGCCCGGTCATTTCGCTGCCTGGCACAGCCGTGTCTCCGGGTTGCCGGAGTTCAATGGCGAACTGCCGGTGGCGGCGCTGGCCGAGGAAATCCTTACCCCCGGCGACGGGCAAATCCGTGCGCTGGTCACCTCGGCGGGCAACCCGGTGCTGTCGACGCCGAACGGTCGTCAGCTGGATCGTGCACTGGGCAGTCTGGAGTTCATGCTGAGCGTGGACTTCTATCTGAACGAGACGACCCGGCATGCCGACCTGATTCTGCCGCCGACCACCACCCTGGAGCACGACCACTACGACATCACCTTCAACAGCTTTGCCGTGCGCAACGTGACCCGCTTCAATCAGCCGATGTTGCCCAAACCCGAAGGGGCGCTGCACGACTGGGAGATTTTTGTTGGCCTGGGGCAGGCCTGGGCGCGCCGCTGCGGTGAGCAGCCGCGTGCGGTGCAGGCGCCGGCGCAGCTGATTGCCGCCGGTCTGGCCAAGGGGCCCTGGCGTGAGCAGATCAGTCTTGAGCGACTGCTGGATGCGCCGCATGGTATTGACCTCGGCCCGTTGCGGCCGAGTCTGGCTGGCCGCCTGCAAACCGCCGATGGGCGCATTGCCTGCGCCCAGCCGCTGATGCTGGAGGAGCTGCAGCGTCTGCGTGGCGAACTCAGCCTGCCGCTGGAGGACGAGCTGCTGCTGATCGGCCGGCGGCATGTGCGCAGCAACAATTCCTGGATGCACAACAGCCACCGGCTGATCAAGGGCAAGCCGCGTGACCAGTTGCTGATGCACCCGCAGGATCTGGCCGAGCGCGGCCTGCAGGATGGCCAACAGGTTGAGCTGGCCTCGCGCGTCGGTTGCGTGCGGGTGCAGGTGCAGGCCAGCGACGAGATGCGCCCCGGCGTGGTCAGCCTGCCACATGGCTGGGGGCATGACCGTGCCGGCGTGCAGCTGGGCGTGGCCACCGGGCATCCGGGGGTGAGTGCCAATGATCTGACCGACGAGCAGTGGCTCGACCCGGTCACCGGCAATGCGGCGTTGAACGGGGTGCCGGTGCGCATCCTCTGAGGCAATTCCCCACGCCCCGTACGGATGAATCGGCGGGGCGCTTTGCGTTACACTGCGCGGGTTTTGGGGCTGCGGCCCCGTTCAGTCAGCTATGAGGAGCACCATGGATACCATCGACGTCATCAAAGAGCAGATCGCCAACAATCCGGTCCTGATTTACATGAAGGGTGCGCCGAATGCTCCCCAGTGCGGCTTTTCCGCCCGCGCCGTGCAGGCGCTGATGGCCTGCGGCGAGAAGTTTGCCTATGTCGATATCCTGCAGAACCCGGATATCCGTGCCACCCTGCCGCAATACGCCAACTGGCCGACCTTTCCGCAGCTGTGGGTTGGCGGTGAGCTGGTCGGTGGCAGCGATATCATTCTGGAGCTGCACGAGTCCGGTGAGTTGCAGAAGATGATTGCGGCGGCTGCGGTCAAGTAACCCGCGCGGTTGTGTGAAAAACAATGCCCCGGTCAGCGCCGGGGCATTGTCGTTTCAGACCTTCATGCCGGGCAGGTTCAGCGAGGCGGTGTTGCCGCCGTCCACTGCCAGCGCCTGGCCGGTGATATAGCTGGCATCGTCGCTGGCGAGAAAGGCAATGGCAGCGGCGATTTCCTCGGGGCGACCAAAGCGGCGCAGTTCACAGCGGGCACCCAGCTTGGCTTCCTTGTTGTTGGCGCGGGCATAGTCGAATACCGGCTTGGTCATGCCGGTTTCCACCAGACCGGGGCACACCGCGTTGACGCGGATGTTCAGGCCGCCCAGATCACAGGCGCTGGTCATGGTGAAGTTGATCACCCCGGCCTTCGAGGCGCTGTAGGCATTGCCGCCGGCGCCGGAGCGAATGCCGGCCACCGAGGCGGTGTTGACGATGGCGCCGCCGCCTTGTTTTTCCATTTGCCGCGAGGCGTATTTGCTGAACAGCATCACGCCATACAGGTTGACGCCGATAATTTTCTGCCAGGTTTCCAGGCTCTGGTCCTGTACCGTGCTGTAGTCGCCACCGGCGATCCCGGCATTGTTGCACAGCACGTCCAGTTGGCCGAAGGCGGCAATGGTCTGCTCGACACAGTCCTGCACGGCGGCCTCGTCGGCCACGTCCACCAGCATGCTCCTGGCGTCGCTGCCGGCGGGCAGTTGTTCCAGGGTCTGGCGCAGGCCGTCCTCGTTACGATCGACCAGCATCAGGCGCGCGCCCTCTGCGGCCAGACGTACGGCGGTGGCACGCCCAATACCGCTACCGGCTCCGGTGATCAGGGCGACTTTGTTGATGAAACGTTGCATGCGGTTTCTCCGTTAGTGTTCAGTGATCCAGGCTCAGCGCGCCGTCTGCGGCGTCCTCGTCCTGTGGCTGGATGCCGAGGGCCTCTGCCAGTTGGTTGCCATCCAGTTGCCAGTTGGCGATCTCCCGCTCGAAGCGCAGCGGCGAGATGCTGATGCGTCCGGCACGCAGGGCGCCAACGTCGGTATCCAGACCACTGATGCGCTCGGCCTGGCGCTGGAAGCCGAGCCAGTAGTAGGGCACGTCGCGGGTGTCGCGGCGGCTTTCGATGTTGATTCCGGCGATGCTGCCGGCACGGGCGCGACACAGCGCGACGCCGGTGACCTGATCAGCAGGACGGGCCGGGAAGTTGATGTTCATCGCGCAGTCGGTGGGCCAGCCCTTGGCGAGCAACTGGCGAACGATCTCTGCACCGTAGCGGCGGGAGGTGTCCCAGTGGACCTCGCTACCCTTGTGGTAGGCCTGCGACAGGGCAATCGCCGGGATATTCAGCAGGGTGGCGGTGAGGGCGCCGCCGATGGTGCCCGAGTAGGCCACCGAGTCGCTGATGTTGGCGCCGCAGTTGACCCCGGACAGCACCAGATCCGGTGGTTCCGGCATCAGCTCGCTGACACCGAGCATCACACAGTCGCTGGGGGTGCCGCTGACACTGAAACGCTGCGGGTCGAAGGTATGCACGCGCAGCGGCTGGTGC
Organism: Halopseudomonas yangmingensis; assembly: GCF_900114825.1. Lineage (GTDB taxonomy): Bacteria > Pseudomonadota > Gammaproteobacteria > Pseudomonadales > Pseudomonadaceae > Halopseudomonas > Halopseudomonas yangmingensis. The sequence continues at coordinate 89,831 of NZ_FOUI01000009.1, forward strand.
AGCGAAATCGACATGGAAACGCCGCTCTGGTCGAGATCCGGGGAGATCACCCAGACCTCTTCGGCGATTTCCCGGGCGATTTCCTCGAGTACCCCGAGACCTGGCCCGCGCCAGCCGTCATCGTTGGTCAGCAGTACGCGCTTGACGGGTTTGCTCATAAGTCAGGACTCCTGGTTACCCTGGGCGATTTCCCAGCCGCGCTGGGCCAGCAGGCCGGCGCGCTGGCCGACTTCGAGGGCGTCAGCGTTACTGGCGTTACCCTGCAGGGCACGGTGATAGACGCCCTGCAGAATGGCGGCCAGGCGGAACAGCGAGAAGGCCAGGAAGAAGTTCCAGTCGGGAATGCTGTCACGACCGGTGAATTCGCAGTACCAGTCCAGCAGTTGCTGCTCCTCGGGAATCTGCAGCCCCTTGAGGTCGGCACCCTGCATGCCCTTGACGCCATTCACGCCAGCCGGCAGGTGATAGGGCAGGCAGCAGTAGGCCAGATCCGACAGCGGATGGCCGAGGGTTGCCAGTTCCCAGTCGAGAATCGCCACCACGCGCGGTTCGCTGGGGTGCAGGATCAGGTTGCCGATACGGAAGTCGCCGTGGGCGATGGTGGTGAAGTCCTCGCTCGGTGCATTGGCCGGCAGCCAGGCCATCAGCGCATCCATGGCCGGCATGTCGCCGGTGCGGCTGGCCTCGAACTGGCCACTCCAGCGCTTGATCTGGCGCTGCACATAACCTTCCGGTTTGCCATAGCCCTCCAGACCAATGGCCTTCCAGTTGGCATTGTGCAGTTTGGCCATGGTTTCGATCATCGAGCGATAGATCGGGGTACGCTGGGCCGGGTCCACGTCAGTCAGCAGCGGCTGGGTGTGCACGCGGCCTTCGACGTGGTCCATGATGTAGAAGTTGGTGCCGATGATTTCCGGGTCCTCGCACAGCAGGCGCGCCTTGGGTACCGGGACGCCGGTACCGTCGAGGGCGTTGATCACCTGATATTCGCGTTCGACCATGTGCGCCGACGGCAACAGTTTCCCCGGCGGCTTCTTGCGCAGTACATAGCGCTTCTCGCCGATCTGCAGCAGGAAGGTGGGGTTTGACTGGCCACCCTGGAACTGTTTGATCTGCAGGCCCTGCTCGACATCGGGCAGGCGGCCCTTGAGCCAGTCGGCCAGTTTTTGCTGGTCAAAGCGGTGGGCGGGCAATACGTCAATCAGCGTGGCTTCGCTCATCGGATCAATCCTGTTCAGTAAAAATGTGACCGCATGGTACCGGCGCGCCGGTTGGCTTGTCATGCCCGGCTCCCGGGCAACATCGAATTGTCACATGCCAGCGGCATGCTTGGCGGAAACATAAGGCAGGCGAATGATTGCGGATGGAGGCAGGCGATGCTGGATTGGCTTGAGGAGTTGCTGGAGGAACGCGAGCTAGAGCTGGATGAGGCGCTGGTGGAGGATGCCGAGGAGATGTAGGGCGAGTATGGAGCCTGTTCAGCTTTTCTGAATATTCCCCAGCAGATCAGTCCGGCGCTGCTTGCGATAGCTTCCCGGTGGTTCTCCGGTCCAGCGGCGGAAGGCGCGCTGGAAGGCTTCGGGTGAGGAAAAGCCGAGCAGGAAGGCGACTTCGCCCAGCGCCAGTTCGGTGTCGCGCACATAGCTCAGTGCCAGTTCACGGCGAGTGTCGTCGATGATGTCCTGAAAGCGCGTGTGATCCTCACGCTGCAGTCGTCGGCGCAGGGTCCAGGCTGGCAGGCCGAGTTGGCGCGCGGTTTCCTCCAGACTTGGCAGGCGGCTGTGCAGGCGCGGCGAGACGATTTCCTCGACCCGTTCGCGCAGGCGCTTGTGGCGGGTCAGCTCATCCAGTTGTTCGGCGCACAGGCGCAGCAGCTCGGCGTGCGTGGCTGGCGCGCTGCCCGGCAGCGGCTGTTGCAGGCTGGCGCTGTCCCAAATCAGCTGATTGTGCGGCTGCTCGAACAGCACCGGGCAGTTGAACAACTGCTCGTGGCGTTCGGCATAGTCCGGCGCCGGAAATTCGATATGCACCTCGCGCAGGCGTGCCTGCCCACCGCTCAGTTGCCAGCCAAGATATGCCCGTGAGGCGAGTGCCGAGTCGACCACAAACAGGTTGAAAGCGTTGTACGGGCTGATGGAATAGAAGCGCAGGGCCGGGGCGTCGAAGCTGGAGTGACCGCGGTAGTTCTGGCTGGTCAGGCGCTCAAAGCGCACCAGTGCGGAAAAGGCGTCGTGCAGGGTGGCGGCGCAGGCGGCGGCCATGCCCGGCAGGCCGAAATGCTGAGGCAGGCTGTGGCTACCCATTAGCAGGCCAAGGCCGGGACGGCCGCTGAGACGGATAGCGGCATGTCCCAGACGCATAAAGCGCGGAATGCTGATGCGCGCATTGGCGCTGCCAAGCAACCGCTGGTCGATGCGGTAGCGCTGCAGCAGCGGGTCTGGGTCATGGCCCAGACTGCGCAATGCCGTTTGCAGGCTGTACAGGTAGCCAACTGACAGGTCGCCAAGTTTCATCCGCTGTTCTCTGCAGGGTCTGCCAATAAATGTAATTCAAGGTTATTAAAATGTCACCTTGGGTGATTGAGCGGGCGATGGTAGAGGCCTATTGTCTTGCCATACAAACGCCGGACAGGTATCCGGCGGTCCTGATGAGCACCACAACCGGAGAATTCGATGAGCGAACACGCCCTTTATCCGAACCTGCTGGCCCCGCTGGATCTTGGCTTCACTACTTTGCGCAATCGTACCCTGATGGGCTCCATGCACACCGGTCTGGAGGAGCGCCCCAAGGGTTTTGAGCGTATGGCTGCCTACTTTGCCGAACGCGCCCGCGGCGGCGTTGGCCTGATCGTGACCGGTGGTATTGGCCCGAATGACGAAGGTTGTGTTGCCAAGGGCGCGGCCAAGTTGACTACGCCGGAGGAAGCCGAGCATCACAAGGTGGTTACCCGGGCGGTGCACGAGGCCGGTGGCAAGATCTGCATGCAGATCCTGCATGCCGGTCGCTATGCCTACAACCCGAATCTGGTGTCGGCCAGTGCGGTGAAGGCGCCGATCAATCCGTTCACCCCGAAGGAGCTGGACGAGGAAGGTATCCAGAAGCAGATCAATGACTTCGTCAACTGCTCGGTACTGGCCCAGAGTGCTGGTTACGACGGTGTCGAGATCATGGGCTCCGAGGGCTATTTCATCAACCAGTTCCTGGTCAGCCACGTCAACAAGCGTACCGACCGCTGGGGCGGCAGCTACGAAAATCGCATGCGCCTGCCGGTGGAGATCGTCAGCCGGGTGCGTGAGGCGGTGGGCCCGAACTTCATCATCATCTATCGCCTGTCGATGCTCGACCTGATCGAGGATGGCAGCAGCTGGGACGAGATCGTCACTCTGGCCAAGGCCATCGAGGCGGCCGGAGCGACCATCATCAATACCGGTATCGGCTGGCACGAGGCACGGATTCCAACTATAGCCACCATGGTGCCGCGCGGTGCCTTCACCAAGGTCACCGCGCGCCTGAAGGGCGAGGTGAAGATTCCGCTGGTCACCACCAACCGCATCAACACCCCGGAAGTGGCCGAGCAGGTGCTGGCCGAGGGCGATGCCGACATGGTGTCGATGGCGCGGCCGTTCCTCGCCGATCCGGAGTTCGTCACCAAGGCCGCCGCCGGCCAGGCGCAGCTGATCAATACCTGCATCGGCTGCAACCAGGCCTGCCTTGACCATACCTTTGGCGGCAAGCTGACCAGCTGCCTGGTCAACCCGCGTGCCTGCCACGAGACCGAGCTGAACTACATCGCTACCGACCGCCAGAAGAAGATCGCTGTGGTCGGTGCCGGCCCGGCCGGCCTGTCGGCTGCCACCGTGGCGGCCCAGCGCGGCCATGCGGTGACGCTGTTTGATGCGGCCAGCGAGATCGGTGGTCAGTTCAATGTGGCCAAGCGCATTCCGGGCAAGGAAGAGTTCTACGAAACCCTGCGCTATTTCGGCAACCTGATCGAGCAGACCGGTGTGCGCCTGAAGCTGAATACCCGGGTGGCCGCTGCTGACTTGCAGGAGTTTGACGAGGTGATTCTGGCCACCGGCATCGTGCCGCGCACGCCGGACATTCCGGGTATCGAGCATCCGAAGGTAATCAGTTATCTGGATGCGATTCTTGAGCGCCAGCCGGTAGGTGAGAAGGTCGCGGTGATCGGTGCCGGTGGTATTGGCTTTGATGTCAGCGAATTCATTACCCATCAGGGCGACAAGGCCAGTCTGGACCCCGAGCTGTTCTGGCGTCAGTGGGGTATCGACACCCAACTGCAGGCACGTGGTGGCATTGCTGGCGTCAAGCCGGAACTGCATGCCCCGGCACGCCAGGTCTGGCTGTTGCAGCGCAAGACCAGCAAGGTCGGTGACGGCCTGGGCAAGACCACCGGCTGGATTCACCGTGCCGAGCTGAAGAACAAGCGGGTAGAAATGCTCAACAGCGTGCAGTACCTGAAGGTCGACGATCAGGGGCTGCACATCCGCATCGGTGACAGTGGTGAGCCGCAGGTGTTGCCAGCTGACACCATTATCGTCTGCGCCGGTCAGGACCCGCTGCGCGAGCTGCAGGCCGGGGTCGAGGCGCTGGGCAAGCCGGTGCACCTGATTGGCGGTGCTGATGTGGCCTCCGAGCTGGACGCCAAGCGCGCCATCGATCAGGGCTCGCGGCTGGCAGCAGCACTCTGATGCCTCTGCGTTGAACAAGGCGGCCCTGCGGGGCCGCTTTTGCGTTGTGCGCATGCCATCTGCCGGTTCCGTGGCGGGTGCCTATCGCGGTAAGATCGCCGCGTCGCATTTATCAGGAGTGGCGCATGCGTATTGGGCATGGTTATGACGTTCATCGATTCGGTGCCGGGCAGTTTATTACCCTTGGCGGGGTGCGCATTCCCCATCATCAGGGCCTGCTGGCGCATTCGGATGGTGACGTGCTGCTGCATGCGTTGACCGATGCCCTGCTCGGGGCGGCTGCGCTGGGCGATATCGGTCGGCATTTTCCGGACACCGATCCACAGTTCAAGGGGGCTGACAGCCGGGTGCTGCTGCGCCATGCGCTCGGCCTGGTCGCTGCAAAGGGCTGGCGGGTCGGCAATGTCGACGCCACCATTGTGGCCCAGGCACCGAAGATGGCGCCGCATATCGAGCAGATACGCGCGCAAATCGCCGCCGATCTGCAGGTTGACCTCGATCAGGTCAACGTCAAGGCAACCACCACCGAGAAACTGGGTTTTACCGGGCGCGAGGAGGGCATTGCAGTTCATGCCGTAGCCTTGCTGGTGGCGGCATGACCGAGGACCAGTTGCTCGGGCCGCATGCCTGGGGTGAGCCCTGCGGGTCGGCGGTGTTCAAGGCCGCCACCGAGGACTTTCAGGTGCGCGAGCAGTTGCATATTCCCTTCAGCGGCAACGGCGAGCACCTCTGGCTGCTGATCGAGAAGCGCGCGCTGGGCACCGAGGATGTGGCGCGCATGCTGGCGCGGGCTGCCGGTGTGGCGCTCTCCGAGGTCAGCTATGCCGGCCTTAAGGATCGCCAGGCGGTGACCAGCCAATGGTTCAGCGTGCGCCTGCCGGGGCGGACCGATCCTGATCTGTCGGCACTCTGGAGCGACAACTTGCGCTGCCTGCAGCAAACCCGGCACAGCCGCAAGCTGCAACGCGGGGCGCACAATGCCAACCGTTTTCTGATCCGCCTGCACGAGCTGCAGGCCGACCGTGATGCCCTGCAGCAGCGCCTGGAAACCCTGGCCGCCGAGGGCGTGCCGAATTACTTCGGGCCCCAGCGTTTCGGTATCCACGGCAACAATGTCGATCAGGCCCGCCAGTGGGCCACCCGTGGCGGTCTGCCGCCAGCACGTGGCACCCGTTCACGGCTGCTGTCAGCGGCGCGAAGCCTGCTGTTCAACCAGTATCTGGCGCAGCGGGTTGCTGCGGGCAGCTGGAATCGGGTGCTGGATGGCGACCGCTTGGCCTTCAGCGACAGTCGTAGTCACTTTGCCGCCGCCGATCTGGCAGCGGATGATCCACGCCTGGCGGCGCTGGACCTGCATCCCACCGGCCCCCTGTGGGGGCAGGGCGCGCCGGCAAGCTCGGGCGAGCAGCTGCAGCAGGAATTGCAGTTGGCCGAGCGCGAATCGCAGCTCTGTGACTGGCTGGAAGCTGCCGGACTGGAGCAGCAGCGACGCATTCTGCGACTCCCCATTGCTGAGCTGGCGTGGCATTATCCGTCGACAAGCTGTCTGCAACTTGAATTCACCCTGCCCAGTGGCTGTTTTGCCACCGCCGTAGTGCGCGAGCTGGTCAGCCTGACCACCGGCGCCGAGGCCGGGCTGCAAACGGACTTCTGATGCGTATTCTGATCGCCAACGATGATGGGGTGCTGGCCCCGGGACTGCGAGCCCTGCATGACGCTCTGCAGGACCTTGCCGACTGCGTGGTAGTGGCCCCGGCCGAGGACCGCAGTGGTGCCAGTAGCGCCCTCAGCCTGGACAAGCCGCTGCGTCCCTTTACCCTGGACAACGGCTTTATCGGCCTGAATGGCACGCCCACCGACTGCGTGCATTTGGGCATCAATGCATTGTTCCCGGACAGTGTCGATATGGTGGTGTCGGGGATCAACCTGGGCGCCAATCTGGGCGATGACGTGCTGTATTCGGGCACTGTGGCGGCGGCGCTGGAAGGGCGTACCCTGTCGCGCCCGGCACTGGCCTTCTCGCTGGTCGGCCGCCAGCCGGACAACCTGCCGGCGGCGGCAGCGATTGCCCGGCGTCTGGTGCAGGCGGTCGATGTGCTGGATCTGCCGCCGCGCACCGTGCTCAACGTAAATATCCCCAACCTGCCGCTGGAGCTGATCAAGGGCATCCAGCTGACCCGTCTCGGGCACCGTGCGCGGGCTGCCCGGCCGGTTAAATGGGTCGATCCGCGCGGCAAGGAGGGTTGGTGGATATCGGTGGCCGGCGATGCCGAGGATGGTGGTGACGGCACCGACTTCCATGCGGTGATGCAGGGGTATGTATCGGTCACCCCGCTGCGGGTCGACAAGACCCACTACGAAGTCTTCGACCGGCTGGGTGACTGGCTGGGTGGCCTGGAGCTGTGAGCGTGCGCGACGACCTGTGGAAAAGCGGTATCGGCATGACCTCCCAGCGTACCCGGGAACGCCTGATGGAGCGGCTGTTCGAGGAGGGTATCCGTAACCTGCAGGTGCTTGAGGCGATCCGTCGCACGCCGCGACATCTGTTCCTTGACGAGGCGTTGGCGCACCGCGCCTATGAAGACACGGCGCTTCCGATTGGCCACAACCAGACGCTGTCGCAGCCCTACATAGTGGCACGCATGACCGAACTGCTGTTGGCTGGCGGCCCGCTCGACAAGGTGTTGGAAGTGGGAACCGGATCCGGCTACCAGACCGCCATTCTGGCCCAGGTGGTTGAGCGGGTGTTCACTGTCGAGCGCATTCTGCCGCTGCAGGAGCGGGCCAAGTCGGTGCTGCGCGAGATTGGTATTCGTAATGTGGTGTTCCGGCACGCTGATGGTAACTGGGGTTGGCCGCAGTACGGGCCCTATGATGCGATCATGGTCACGGCGGCACCTGCCGAGGTGCCGGCAGAGTTGCTTAACCAGCTGGCCGACGGTGGTCGCTTGGTGATTCCGGTGGGTGAGCGTGAGCAATACCTTACCCTGGTAGTGCGCGAAGGCGACAATTTCATTCATCAGCGGATCGAGCCGGTGCGCTTCGTTCCTCTGTTGGCAGGAGCTATACATTCGTGAATATCGCCGGCAAACGCCGACTGGAATTTCTGCTGATCTTTCTCAAGGGTATGGCCATGGGCGCGGCGGATCTGGTGCCTGGCGTTTCTGGCGGCACCATCGCCTTTATTTCCGGTATCTATGATCGACTGCTGGCGGCGATTTCCGCTTGCACGCCGGACAAGTTGCTGTGGCTGCTGCGCGGCCGCTGGCGGGAACTTTGGCAGGCCATTGACGGGAGTTTTCTGTTCACCCTGCTGGCCGGTATCCTTACCAGCATTGCCAGCCTGGCGCGGCTGATCAGTTATCTGCTGGACAGCCATCCGCAGCTGATCTGGTCATTTTTTTTCGGCCTTATCCTGATTTCAGTCCTGCTGGTAGGTCGTCAGATCGGCCGCTGGCGCGTCTGGACACTGGCAGCGCTGCTGGCTGGCGGCGGCTTTGCCTGGCTGATCACGGTTGCCGTGCCACTGCAATTGCCGGCTACTGCACCGATGTTTTTTTTCGGGGCCGCGATTGCCATCTGCGCGATGATATTGCCCGGCATTTCCGGCAGTTTCATTCTGCTGCTGCTGGGGCTGTATGCGGCGGTGCTGGAGGCAGTGAAATCCTTTGACATCATTTTGCTGGGTTGTTTTGTTGCGGGCTGCCTGCTGGGTCTGTTGAGCTTTTCACGTCTACTCAACTGGCTGCTTGGCAAGGCACGCAATATCACACTGGCATTTCTGACCGGTCTGCTGATAGGTTCGCTGAACAAGGTCTGGCCCTGGAAGCAGACCCTTGAGTGGCGGATCAACAGTGCTGGCGAGCAGGTTCCCCTGGTTGAACGCAACCTGTTGCCGGAACAGTTCGAGCAACTCACAGGTCTTGCGTCCCAGTGGCAGGCGGGTGTGGGATTGATGGTGTCTGCCGTATTGGTGGTATACCTGCTTGACTGTCTCGGACGCCGGGCAAGACACCCTGCAGATGGTAACGCCTGAATCGATGGAAAAAATCATGGACAGAACTCCACCTTTGCTGGCCCTGTTGTTGAACCGCATCATGCGGCTGTGTGCCTTGTTGGCGCTGGGGCTGGGGCTGGCGGCCTGCGCGGCCCCCCAGGGTGGGGTTCCGGTGGATGACCGCGGCCGCGGTGGTTCGGCTGCCGCACGCGCCGCTGACGCCGGTCCCGGTGGCAGTTATGTGGTGCAGCGTGGCGACACCCTGTACCAGATTGCCTTCCGTTACGGCATGGATTGGCGTGCCCTGGCCACACATAACCGTATAGCGGCCCCCTACACCATCTATCCCGGGCAGCGGTTGCAGTTGGGCACTGGTCCTGTCGCAGCCGTTGCCAGTCGACCAGCACCCACAGCCGCGAACCGTTCGGTGGTCCGTACGCCGGCGACAACGCCTGCTGCCACTCCCCAGACGCCGACTCCCCAGCCGTCAGCGCCCGCTGTGGCGGAGACGACACCGGTAGTTGCTGTAGCCGCTCCTGCGCCTGCTACAACCCCGGCTCCGGCGCCGGCTGCTTCTGCTGGCAGTAAAGGCTGGGTCTGGCCGGCAGAAGGCCCCCTGATTGCCCGTTTCAACTCAAACGGCAGTTTGAATAAAGGCATTGATATTGCCGGCAACTTGGGACAGCCTGTGAAAGCTGCGGCGGACGGTAGTGTTGTCTATGCCGGTCAGGGTCTGCTCGGTTATGGCGAGATGCTGATCATCAAACATGACGATGTCTACCTCAGCGCCTATGCCCACAACAGCAGGTTGCGGGTGAAGGAGGGAGATACTGTGCGTGCCGGACAGGTCGTTGCGGAGATGGGCAGTACCGGAACCGACAGGGTCAAACTGCATTTCGAGATTCGCCGTCGGGGGCAACCGGTGGACCCGATGGGCTATCTGCCCCGCAGATGATCTTGTGTGAGTGACCCAGCCCGGCGCCGATCATGGTACGTAGAGTCATGAGAGCACCAAGGGGCACAAGCATGGCAAACAACAACAATAACCATAATGCAATATCAATGACGGATGATCTGGACCTGCTGGACAAGCGGCAGAGCTCGAGGGGGAGCGACATGGATGAGCGTCAGACTGAAACCCGCAGTAGTAACCGTCGCCGTCGTCCCGGCGCCTTCGAGTTTACCAGCCAGCTCGATGCCACCCAGATGTACCTCAACGAAATAGGTTTTTCCCCGCTGCTGACCCCGGAAGAAGAAGTGCACTTTGCGCGCATGGCCCAGCGTGGTGAAGAGGCTGGGCGCAAGCGCATGATCGAAAGCAATCTGCGTCTGGTGGTAAAGATAGCCCGCCGCTATGTCAATCGTGGGCTGACCCTGCTGGATCTGATCGAGGAGGGCAACCTGGGGCTGATCCGGGCTGTGGAGAAGTTTGACCCGGAGCGTGGTTTCCGTTTTTCCACCTACGCTACCTGGTGGATCCGCCAGACCATCGAACGGGCGATCATGAACCAGACCCGGACCATCCGGTTACCGATTCATGTGGTCAAGGAGCTTAATGTCTATCTGCGCGCTGCGCGAGAACTGACTCAGAAGCTGGATCACGAGCCAAGCCCTGAAGAAATTGCCAACCTGCTTGACCGTCCGGTGAGTGACGTCAAACGCATGCTCGGTCTGAACGAGCGGGTTGCCTCGGTAGATGTCTCCATCGGGCCTGATTCGGACAAGACCCTGCTGGACACCTTGACCGGCGAAAGCTCCGGCGATCCTGCAGATCTGTTGCAGGACGAGGACTTGAATGACAGTATCGATCGCTGGTTGCTGGAGTTGACAGAAAAGCAGCGCGAAGTGGTCAGTCGGCGCTTTGGATTGCGCGGGCATGAAAGCAGCACTCTGGAAGAGGTTGGGCGCGAAATTGGTCTGACCCGTGAACGGGTAAGACAGATTCAGGTAGAGGCCTTGCGTCGCCTGCGTGAAATTCTTGAACAGCATGGTCTGGATGGCAACTCGCTGTTCAGTTAAGGGGCATCAATGGAACAATTCAGTGTTACGCCGATCATCATCACCTGTGTGTTGCTGGTGCTCGGCATCTATGCGGTACTGCTGTACAACCAGTTGGTCAACGTCAAGCATGCGGTCAGCATGGCATGGTCAAACATTGATGTGTTGTTGCGCCAGCGTCATGAAGAGTTGCCCAAGCTGGTCGAAACTTGCCGTGCCTATATGCAGCACGAGCAGCAGACGCTTGAGCGGGTTGTGGCGGCGCGCGGCGCGGTGGCCAAGGCCCGGGAAAACTCCGATGTCAAAGGGCTGGGGCAGGCCGAGAGTCTGATGCGGGTGGGTCTTGGTCAGCTATTTGCGCTGGCGGAAAACTATCCTGATCTGAAGGCCAACGAGTCGTTTCGTCACTTGCAGGACCGTATTTCCGGGCTGGAGAATGGCATTGCTGACCGGCGTGAGCTCTACAATGCCGCGGTAAATATCAACAACGTGCGGATCGAGCAGTTTCCTGAAGTCTTGCTGGCACGGTCTCTGGGTTTTCTGCCGGCGGATCTGTTGCAGTTTTCCGAGGCAGACAAGGCTGATGTGGATATGCGGTCACTGTTTGGATGATCGATGTATACGGGCTGTTCTGGCTCGACAGCACGCATTTGGTTCTGATTGCCGGTAGCACCGGTATTGTTGCGCTTTATTTTCTCTGGCGTGTGTTTGCACGCTTGCGTCTGGCCTGGATAGTCGAAAACACACCCACCTCGCTGGTGCGTTCTGCAGCACAGGGGCAGGTTGAGCTGGTTGGCCAGGCCTTCCCTTTCGAAGGCCGGCCGTTAAGGGCACCCCTGACAGGCAACCCCTGCCTGTGGTATCGCTACCGTATCGAAAAGTATCAACGGCGTGGCAAGAACAGCCAATGGAAGGAAATCGAGAAAGGCGTCTCCGAGCAGGCCTTCGAGCTGCGTGATGCTACCGGCAGTTGTCTGATCGATCCCCGTGGTGCCGATGTGCACCCACGTCTACGCAAACGCTGGGAAGGCAACAGGCGTCATCCGCTGTCCGGGGATTCCCCGGGATTATTGTCCCGCCTGGTATTTGGCGAGCGTTATCGCTACACCGAAGAGTTATTTGTTGCGGAGGATATCTGCTACGCCCTTGGCTGGTTTGAAACCCGTGGCGGTGGCCGTCATTTGCCTGCGCTGGAGCAGATGACGGCTGATGTGGTGCGGGAGTGGAAGGCTGACTATCCGGCCTTGCTGGCACGTTTTGACAGCAGCGGTACCGGCCAGCTTGATGAATCTGTCTGGTCGCGCGTGCGGGAAGCGGCCGCCGAAGAAGCCGCGCAGCGACGCCGTGTGCTAGCCGGTGAGGCGGACCAGCACTGGTTGCAGCGCCCATCCCGGCGAGGTCTGCCATTTCTGTTGTCGGACCATCATGAGGATGATCTGAGTCGGCAGCTGCGTCGGCAGTCAGGGTTGGCGACGGCGGGGCTGTTAGTCTGCTCGCTGGTCAGCGGTGGGTTATGGCTGGCGCTGCTGAACGCTTGAGGTGACTGCCGCCGGCTGACGGCCCTCGAAGTCTGTCTTCCAGTTCAGCAGGGCATTGGCGGCAAGCGGTCTGCTGTAGAAGTAGCCCTGTCCCTCGCTGCATCCCTGGCCCAGTACATAGGCTTCCTGTTCGGCGGTTTCCACGCCTTCGGCAATTACCTGCATGTTCAGGGAGCGCCCCAACTGGATGATGGCGCGCACGATGGTCGCATCGTCAGCGTCATCCAGCACATCCTGGACAAAACTCTTGTCAATCTTGATCTTGTTCAGCGGCAAACCACGCAGGTAGCTGAGCGAGGAATAGCCAGTCCCGAAGTCATCAATGGCGATCTGCACGCCGGCTTTTTTCAGGCTATTGAGGTGGCTGGCAGCGGTACCTATGTCTTCCATCAGGCCTGTCTCGGTGATTTCCAGTTCCAGGCACTCCGGACGAAGCTGGTGGCGCTGCAAGGCATTACTGACGGTTTTTGTCAGATCGGCGCTGTGCAGCTGAACGGTGGAGAGGTTGACAGCCATACGCAATCCGGGGAGGCCGTGGGCGTGCCAGTGCGCCAGTTGGCTGCAGGCCTGGTCAAGAACCCATTCACCTATTTGGACGATGCTGCCGTTCTGCTCTGCCAGGGGGATGAAAATGTCCGGTGGAACCAGTCCGCGTTCAGGATGCTGCCAGCGAATCAGCGCCTCCACGCCAACCAGCTTGCGCGACTGCAGGCATATCTGTGGCTGGAACAGCAGATGGAATTCATTGCGCGCCAGCGCGCCGCGCAACTCCTTGTCCAGTTCGCGGCGGACCCGCATCTCGCTGTCCAGGCTGGCAATGTAGAACTGGTAGCGGTTACGCGAGCGGGCCTTGGCCAGCATCATCGTCTGTTCGGCTTTTTGCAGCAGCTTCTCGGCATTCTGCCCGTCATCCGGAAACAGGGTGATGCCTATGGTGGCGCGCAAGGTAACCTGATGCTCTCCAAGGTCGAACGGGCGAGCCAGATCGTCAAGCAGTGTCTGGGCCAGTTCAGCAGCCTCATAGGGTTCGTCAACGCTGGTCTGGACTACCGCAAACTGGTCGCCGCCAAGGCGAGCCAGGCTGCCGAGCCGCCCACTGTTGGCCCGCAAGCGTTCGGCGACAGCCACCAGCAGGCTGTCGCCCAGTTGGTAGCTGAACTGTTCGTTGATTTCCTTGAAGTCGTCGAGGCCCAGGCAAAGCAGAGCTACGCCACGCTGGCGGCGGCCAGCATCAACCAGTATCTGCGCCAGTTGTTCCTGAAGCAGTGCGCGGTTCGGCAGTCCGGTCAAGTGGTCATGCCGGGACAGATGCAGCAGGCTTGCTTCGGCCTCACGGCGCCTGTGACTGTTGCGCTCAATTGAGTCAAGCATCTGGTTGGCCTTGGTGATCCATAAACCCAGTTCGTTGCGCTCTTGTCCCGGCAGCATGGGAATGCTCATTTTACCGGGCTGGTCTGGGTTGATGTCGGCAAGATGCTCGATAATGCTTGTCAGGGGGCGTGTCAGGTACAGGTGATAGAGCAGGTAGAGCACTAGCGCCATGGCAGTGGCTCTGAGCATGCCGGATACCAGAATGATCAGGGAGCGCTGCAGGAAGTCTGCCCCGTAAATCGCGGTATCCAGAGTAATGCGAAGGTCGCCGTAATATTCCTCGAAGGGCGCTCGACCATAGAGAGGAATGCTGTAGCTTTGTTCGCTGCCCAGCAGCGGATCGGTCAGGCTGCGCAGCTTGTCGCGCTGTAGGGGTCTTTCACGGCTGGCCAGGGCGGTCCGGTCGGGGTGGGTAATGCTCGCCTGGCGCAATGCCTTGTGTTCAAACAAACCCTCTATGACTTGCAGGCCCATTTCCCGGTCCAGGCTGTAGACCGATTGGGTTGCCGGGTCGCGCGACATGGCAAGGATCTGGGCTGCGGCAGTGTCGAGCTGGCTGCGTTCCTTGTTCAGGTCGTAGATGATCTGCCCGATACTCAACAAAATGCCGACCAGCAGTGCCCAGAAGAGCACCAGGCGCAATAACTTGATCGACAGGCTGTGACGGCGGGCGATGATCAAGGGTGGCCAGTCCCGTTATTGTTGATATGACGTCATCATGCCGGCATAGCCACTTGCCCGCAAGGGTTGTCGCCGAAGGGCACTGCGTATCCATCATTATTGATGGATACGCAGAGAGGAGTGTCAGCCGGCGTAGTTGGCGGCGACGAAGTCCCAGTTGACCAGGTTCCAGAAGGCTTCTACATACTTCGGGCGCATGTTGCGGTAGTCGATGTAGTAGGCATGCTCCCAGACGTCACAGGTCAGCAGCGGCTTGTTGTCGCCAGTCAGCGGGCAGCCGGCACCGGTGGTGCTTTCCAGTGCCAGCGAGCCGTCCGGCTTTTTGACCAGCCAGCCCCAGCCGGAGCCGAAGGTGCCGATGGCAGTTTTGCTGAACTCTTCCTTGAACTTGTCGAAGGAGCCGAAGGCTGCGTTGATTGCATCGGCCAGGGCGCCAGTCGGTTGACCGCCACCGTTCGGGCTCAGGCAGTGCCAGTAGAAGGTGTGGTTCCAGACCTGTGCCGCGTTGTTGAATACGCCGCCGCTGGAGGTCTTGACGATCTCCTCGAGGCTCTTGCCTTCGAACTCGGTTCCGGGGACCAGATTGTTCAGGTTGACCACGTAGGTGTTGTGGTGCTTGCTGTAATGGTATTCAAGCGTCTCGGCTGAAATGTGCGGCTCAAGAGCGTTCTTCTCGTAGGGCAGTGCAGGCAGTTCGAAAGCCATGGTGTTTCTCCATCTCTCAGGTGTTTTTACGTTCCTGCGCGTCCGTTCGGACTGGCGGCAGGTGTGTTGCCGGGCGCCACGACCTTCGATGCTGCAGGGCTGGCGGCTGTCCCGTGCGCGTGCTCTGTGTCACGTTAATTGATGCGGCTGGGCGGCTCTGGGCCTTGTTCTGTAGCCGCGCCGGCCAATGATAGCACTGAGGCAACAGGCCGGGCCATGCTGGCAAGGTATGCCGATTCCCCGCAGAATGTAACAACTGGTGCTTATGCTCTGCCGTGTTTATGTTCTTTTGATGAATTATCCGGATGTTTCCCATGACTGAACGTAATGCCGAACCTGAAGTTGATCTTCCCAGCATGCATGTTTCCCCAGAAGAGCGTGCTGGTGTCAACGCGTCACGCGCCGAGGACTCTGTTACGCCCCAGATTGAGGGCCTGCGCAGCCCGTACCGCCCCCCGCCATCGGCAGGTACGGGGTTGCTGTGGGCAGTCTGTGCCGCACTCGGGTTGGGTGTTGTCGGTCTGGGGTGGTGGTCGCATCAGCAGCAGATGGGGCTGCAGCAACAGTTGGTGGCAACACAGAACAGTTTTGCCCGTGTCAGTGAGGAGGCGTCGGGGCGGATCGAGGATATCACCGGCAAGGTGACGGCAACCGAAACCACGCTGACGGAAGTTGAACGTGAGCGTGAGCGACGCCTGCAAAAAATTGAACAGGGCTTGCAACAGTTTGTCGAACGCCTTGCCGCGCTGGAAAGCACTTCGGCACGTCTGGATCAGGACGCTGGTGAACGTTCAGCGGCAATTGTACGGTTGCAACAGCAACTTCAGGAGACTGCAACAGAGCATCAGTCTCTGACCCGGGAAGTGGCCGGGTTACAGGCGTCTAGTGAACAGAAACTTGAGGCTTTCGGCGAGACGCTGCAGCAGCTGCAAGGCGCCCAGCATGCATTGCGTGAGGATATGCAGCAACTGGCTGCCGTGCAGCAGGCGTTGCAAGGGCTGCGTCAGCAAGTGCAGCGACAGCAACAACAGATCGAGCGGCGTGAGAGTGAAGCATCTGCCGGCGCTGCCGCCGAGTTGGTGCTGTTAAGGGCAGAGCTGGACCAGCGACTGCAGGCGGCGGAGGAGGCTCAGCGCGCCGTTGATGCCTTCAGGGTTCAGACCAACCGGACGCTCAGTGCCATGCAAGATCAGTTGCGCACACTTCAGGCGCGTTTGCCGTAATCCGGCTCACCTCTGTTGACTGTGGCTCTCTTCGCCGTTTCACGGCCGGGACACCCAGGATGTCCGCGATCTGCTGCTGGGTGGTGTGTGCCAGTCGCTTGCGACTGGTTTGCGCGTGCATCTCAAGCGCCGGTAACAGGTGCAGGTGCGCCTCTATTGTGGGACTGCCGAGTAGTTGCCAGAGGTGGCTGGTGAACTCGTCGTCGCCGACAAACGGGATCAGTTGGTCAGCCTGCCCGGCACGCCGGTAACTCAGGGCAATCGGCTGTATGCGCAGTGCCGGTTGTTCGGTGTCGAGCAGTCGGCTGTGGAAGGGCAGTACCCGCGACCCGTCGGTGGTGGTTCCTTCGGCGAAGATCACCATCGACTGCCTCTGCTGCAGTTGCTGGCTGAGTTGTACGCGCAGTTCGGCTGCTGCACCGGCGCCGCGTTTGAGGAAGAGAGTGCCAGCGCTGGCGGCCAGCCAGCCGAGCAGGGGCCAGCGACGGACTTCCTGTTTGGACAGAAATTGGACTCTGGCGCTGGCACCCAGCACCAGTATGTCTACCCAGGATATATGATTGCTTAACCAGAGCGCCGGTTTGTCTGGCAGATCTCCGTGGCGGTAAATGCGTACAGGTAGCAATGCCAGCATGCCGCGCATCCACAACAGACAGAAATTGCGCCGCATGGTTGTGGCTGAGTCCATGTTCAGCCGCTTTGCAAGTGCACAGGCTGCGGCCAGCAGGCTGCCGAGCAGCAGCCAGAGCAATACGCCGGGCAGCCGTATGCTTCGTCTGAGGGCGGCGCGCATCAAGCAGCACCGAAATGGCGGGCGTAACGTGGGCAGAGTTGTTCGCGTCTTAGCAGGATAAATACGTCCGCCACATTGAACAGCGGGTCCCAGCTTGGCTCGCCGCAGATTCTTGCGCCAAGACGCATGTAGGCCTTGAGCAAGGGTGGTAGTTGGGCGGTGACGTTTTCCGGAATTTCCATCCTCGGGACGGGCTGGCGTGGTAACGCTTCGATCAGGCTGCGATCCAGATAACGCTCTCGCAGGCGTTGCATGATCACCTGCGTCTGGATGCCACCATCCTCCATGGCAATACTGGCGCAGCCCATCAGATAGGCATAGTGCTGCTCTTTCATCAGCTGTGCCAAGGCTGCCCAGAGCACGCCGATAGTGCCGCCGTTGCGGTAATCGGGATGCACGCAGGTGCGACCAATTTCCAGCATGTCTGCGCTGATTCTGGCCAATCCGGGCAGGTCGAACTCGCTCTGGCTGTAGAACCCTCCTGCGCGCCTGGCACCCTCCGCATTCAGAAGACGGGTAGTGGCAACAACCTGGCCGGTAGTGCGGTCCATGACCACCAGGTGCTGGCAGAAAGGATCGTAGCGGTCGTGGTCAATGCCCGGCTCCGTGCATTGCAATTGTGCGCCGCACTCCTCGGCAAACACCTTGAAGCGCAAACGTTGCGCGGCGCGCAGGGTGGCGGCATCGGTGGCCAGCACCGAGTGCAGTGAATGGCCCGGGTTGAGTTCGGCAACAGCGAGAGCATCGCGCATGGTGGGCAGCCTCCACGTGGCTTTCCTTGGTGTTGCGCTCGATGCTAGGCAGGCTGCGTGTCAGGCAGGTTAAGTCTGCATGACGTGACGGTGACAATATTTGGCCATGCAATGCGTATGGGTTTTGATCTGGGTCAGCATTACTGCTGGCGCCAGGCAGTATAAAGAGCACCTTTCTACCACTTGAGAGGTATATGCGATGGCGGCCAAGGCTCGGGTTCTGTTCGACAATGGCAACCACAAGGTGCTGTGTTTCGATCAGCTGGTTACCGGTGATGGGGTGCAGTCCAACCAGTTCCTGATCATTGACGGCGATCAGCATGCGTTGCTCGACCCCGGTGGTGATCTGACCTACATGCCATTGTCGCTGGCTGTTAGTGAGCATATTCCGCTGGGTGATCTGACCTATGTACTGGCCTCGCATCAGGATCCGGACATCATCGCCTCATTGGATAAATGGTTTTTGCACACCCGTTGCAAGGTGGTTTGCTCAAAGCTGTGGGCACGTTTTCTGCCCCATCTGTCGGCCGCTTACCTGACGCGTCACAGCGGTGTCAGTACTACCGAGCGGATGATCGAAGTGCCGGATCAGGGGATGTATATCCCGCTGGGCTCCTCCCGGCTGATGGTGCTGCCTGCGCACTTCCTGCATTCGGTGGGGAATCTGCATTTTTATGACCCTGTCAGCGGGATTTTGTTTTCCGGGGACATGGGTGCCTCTCTGGTCGACGATGCCGATCCGGTGACCGATTTCGCCGAGCATGTACCGACCATGGAAGGCTTTCATCGCCGCTATATGGCCGGCAACAAGGCCTGTCGCCTGTGGGCCAATATGGTGCGAAAGCTGCAGCCAAAAATGATGGTGCCGCAGCATGGTCGTCCGTTCTGCGGGCCTGATATGATCGGAGCCTTCCTCGACTGGATCAGCCAGCTGCAATGCGGCATGGATTTGCTGGACCAGTCGCATTACCGCATTCCCGATGACAGGGATGGTGCATGGCAGGCCCAGTCTACCCGTGGCGAGAAGATTGCCGATACGCTCTGCTGATTGATGGCGAGCAGTTTTACCCGTGCATGTTGTCTGCCGTGCAGTCGGCACGCCGGTCGGTGGAGCTGGAGCTCTATCTGGTCAGTTCGGGGGCTGTTGCCGGTGACTGGCTGGCTGTGCTGGTTGATGCTGCCCGGCGCGGGGTGAGGGTGCGTTGCCTGCTTGATGGCTTTGGCAGCCTGCAATTGCAGGCTGGTGACCGTAAAAGACTGGTGAGCGCCGGTGTGCAGTTGCGTTTCTACAATCCTCTGCGCTGGCTGGCTGGCCATGGCAACCTGCACCGGGATCATCGCAAGTTGTTGCTGGTGGATGATGAGGTTGCCTTTGTTGGTGGTGCCGGGCTGACTGATGACTTCTATCATCCGCAGCAGGGCAGTAGCTGGCATGAGCTGATGCTGAAGGTGGAAGGGAGTGTGGTAGTTGACTGGCTGGACTTGTTCGAGCGCCAGTGGCTGGCCTCGGCAGCCCCCTTGCGCCGCTGTCCGCCGGGCCGCTGGCGGCGTCTGCCGCTGCCGGCAATGCCTGCCGGTCGTGACGGGCTGGGGCGGGTGTCCTATACCGATGCGGCTGAGCATCAGGAAGTGCTGCGTGCCTTGTTGGCGCAGGTTGCTGCCGCCAGGCAGCGAATCTGGTTGGCAACCCCGTATTTTATTCCCGGCTGGCGTGTGCGCCGGGCGCTGCGACGTGCGGCCCGTCGTGGGGTGGATGTGCGTCTGTTGTTGTGTGGCCAGATCACCGATCATCCGCCAGTGCGCTATGCTGGTCAGCGTTTTTTCGGACGTCTGCTGGGGGCTGGTGTAAAAATCTTCGAATATCAACCCCGTTTTTTGCACCTGAAGATGGTGCTGGTGGATGACTGGGTCAGTATTGGGTCATGCAATTTTGATCATTGGGCGCTGCACTGGAATCTGGAAGCCAATCAGCAAGTGCTTGACCGGCGTTTGCTGGCAGAGGTTGATGATTGTTTTGTCCGGGACTTTGCCTGTAGCCGCGAATGGACGCAGGCCCAATGGCGGGAGTTGCCCTGGCATCACAAGGCAAAGATCCTCGTGTGGGGGCAGGTCAGCCGCTGGTTGATGCTGTGGACGGGTATCCGTGGCTGACTCAGACGGCCTGCGGGTGTATCTGCAGGCAGTTGCGGCCATTGTCCTTGGCCTGGTACAGCGCCTGATCGGCTTCGTTGATGCGGGCTTCCAGCGGGTCGCCAGGATTGAGCAGTGTCAGTCCGGCAGAAAAACTGCAGCGGGTTCCCTCCGGCATGCTATCGAAGTGGCACTCGGCAAAAGCCTGCCTCAATCGTTCAATACATTGGGTAAGGCTGTCGATACTGGCGTTGCCCAGCAGCAGGATGAATTCTTCGCCACCAAAGCGTGCAATCAGGTCCTCGTCGCGCAGACGCTTGCGTGCGATGCGGGCAAAGGTCTGCAGGACAGTATCTCCGGCGGCATGTCCATAGAGGTCATTGATACGTTTGAAGTGGTCCAGATCAATCAGTGCCAGACCTAGCTTTTCTCCCGGCCCCAGCAGTGCCAGACGACGACTGGCTACGTCCATGAAGTGGCGGCGGTTGGACAGGCCGGTCAGGCTGTCGGAAGTGGCCAGTGTCTGCAGCTGGCTCATCATGCCCTTGAGCGTTTCCTGATGCGCCTGCAATGTGCTGTGGCGCCGTTGCAGGCGTTCGCGCAGTTCGCGGATGTAGCTGCCGAAAATGCTAAGCCAGCCAAGCACGCAGCACAGCACGAATAGCTGCAGTATCGACAGGGTGGGGTTGATATTTTCAGGGCGACGAAACAGATCATGTAGCACCACCGCCGAAAAGCACAGCAGCGCCAGTATCGCATGAGTAATGAATTGCCGTCGGTTGAGCTGGAATACGCCGAACAGCAAGATGACCGGATACAGCAGCAGGACAGTGCCGCGGAAGTCGCCAAGGTAGAGTAGTAACCAGCTGGCCAGCAACAGGGCCACTACGATCTGAGCGCTGGTCATGCTGGGATCGGCAAAGCGCAGGTTGTACCCGCTGCGCATACTCCACCAGAACAGGGCCTGGGTGCAGCTGCCGGCCAGTATTATCAGCAGGGCCATCTGTCCGCTGCCATGGAATTGATCGGCAAACCATGCAACCGCCACAATGCTGTGGCTGATCAGGTAGTTGATCTGCGCCATATAGAAGCGTTGCAACCGCAATCGTTGGAAGTTCTGCTCGTTGTTGTCCATGACTGGCATTATTTGCCGTCCCTTGATGGCATTTTGGCGTCAATCTAGCGCGTGTCGATCCGTTTGAACAGAGGGGTGTGCAGGCAAATGACTGACATTTGTGAACAGAGGGGCACTTTGTCGCAAAAACCATAATAAATGGCGTAAATGTCATACAATTGATTTTACGCTGCTACCATAGTCGCACGCTATGACTGCAATCGCTGCCGCATTTGCGGGCCTCGGGTATACTTGGCAGCCTGCTGCGCCGGCACCGCTATCCCGATAATCGCCGGCCTGTCCGTGAGCTTGCGGCATCTGCCGCGCCAGCCAACCAGAGGAGCCTGTCCCCGTCATGGCCACAATCAAGCAAGATGATCTGATCCAGAGCGTTGCCGACGCGCTGCAGTACATTTCCTATTACCACCCGGTGGACTTCATCCAGGCCATGCACCAGGCCTGGCAGCGCGAGGAGTCGCCGGCGGCGCGTGATGCCATGGCACAGATCCTGATCAACTCGCGCATGTGTGCCACCGGGCACCGTCCGATCTGCCAGGACACCGGGATTGTCACCGTGTTCGTCAAGGTCGGTATGGATGTGCGCTGGGAAGGCGCTACCATGGGCCTTGATGACATGATCAACGAGGGCGTACGCCGCGCCTACAACTACCCGGACAACGTCCTGCGTGCCTCCATTCTGGCTGATCCGGCCGGCAAACGGGTAAACACCAAGGACAATACCCCGGCGGTGATCCACTACCAGATGGTGCCGGGCGATACCCTTGAATTCCATGTCGCGGCCAAGGGCGGCGGCTCGGAAAACAAGTCGAAGATGGTCATGCTCAACCCGTCCGACTCGATCGTCGACTGGGTGATCAACACCGTGCCGACCATGGGTGCCGGCTGGTGTCCGCCGGGCATGCTCGGCATCGGCATCGGTGGTACTGCCGAGAAAGCCGCAGTACTGGCCAAGGAATCGCTGATGGAGCCGATCGATATCCACGAACTGCGTGCCCGTGGCCCGCAGAATCGCATCGAAGAGCTGCGTCTGGAAATCATGGACAAGGTCAATGCGCTGGGCATCGGTGCCCAGGGTCTGGGCGGCCTGACCACAGTGCTTGATATCAAGATCAAGGATTACCCGACCCACGCTGCCAGTCTGCCGGTGTGCATGATCCCCAACTGTGCCGCCACCCGCCACGCGCACTTCGTGCTGGATGGCTCCGGCCCGGCCGAGCTGGCGCCGCCGCCGCTGGATGCCTATCCGGATATCGCCTGGGAAGTGGGCGACGGTGTACGCCGGGTCAATCTGGATACTGTCACCCCGGAAGAGGTGCAGACCTGGAAGACCGGCGAGACCATTCTGTTGTCCGGCAAGATGCTTACCGGTCGCGATGCCGCGCACAAGCGCATGGTCGATATGCTGAACAAGGGTGAGCAACTGCCGGTCGACCTGAAGGGCCGTTTTATCTACTACGTCGGTCCGGTTGATCCGGTGCGTGAGGAAGTGGTCGGACCGGCTGGCCCGACTACCGCGACGCGGATGGACAAGTTCACCCGGCAGATCCTTGAGCAGACCGGTCTGCTCGGCATGATCGGCAAGTCCGAGCGTGGCCCGATTGCCATCGAGGCGATCAAGGACCACAAGGCGGTCTACCTGATGGCGGTGGGCGGTGCTGCCTATCTGGTTGCCCAGGCGATCAAGAAAGCCGAGGTGCTTGCCTTCCCTGAGCTGGGTATGGAAGCCATCTATGAGTTTGATGTGAAGGACATGCCGGTCACTGTGGCGGTTGACAGCAGTGGCGAGTCGGTACACATCACCGGACCGCAGATCTGGAAAAAGAAAATTGCCGAGAGTCTGGCTGTGGAAATCTGACGGCTGACAGGCTATTGGTGATACTGACAACCCCGGCCCGTGCCGGGGTTGGTTTTTCTGCCGGAGGTGGACATGCATCCGCTGGTGCTGGAAGTAACCGAACGCCTGCGCGAGCGCAGCCGGCGCTCGCGTGCGCGCTATCTTGAGCAGATGGCTGCCGCCGCCGCAACGCCTCGGGCGCGGCAAAGCCTGCCCTGTTCCAACCTGGCGCATGCCATGGCCGCCTGTCCGGCGGGCGACAAACAGCGGTTGCAGTTGGAGCAACCGGTGAATGTCGGGATTGTCAGCGCCTACAACGACCTGCTGTCGGCGCATCAGCCCTATGCCCGGTATCCTGAGCTGATCCGTCAGCACCTGCGTGGGCTCGGAGCGGGCTGCCAGATGGCCGGCGGCGTACCGGCGATGTGTGATGGCATTACCCAGGGTCAGCCCGGCATGCAGCTGTCGCTGTACAGTCGTGATGTGATTGCCTTGTCGACCGCCGTGGCACTGTCGCATCAGCTGCATGATGCCGTGTTGTTGCTGGGGATCTGCGACAAGATAGTGCCGGGCATGCTGATGGGTGCGCTGCGATTCGGTCATTTGCCCACGCTGTTCGTGCCTTCCGGGCCGATGCCCAGCGGGCTGGATAACAGCGCCAAGGCCGAGGTGCGCCAACGCTATGCCGAGGGCCGCGCCAGCCGCGAGGAGCTGCTGCAGGCCGAGGCGCAGGCCTACCATGCACCGGGTACTTGCACCTTCTTTGGCACCGCCAATACCAACCAGTTACTGCTGGAAGCGCTGGGTCTGCAACTGCCGGGGTCCTCCTTTATTACCCCGGACACGCCGCTGCGCGATGCACTGACCTGCGCCGCCGCCAGCCGTGCGGTAGAACTGGCGCGCAGCGGCGCGGGCAGCCTGGCGCAGATCGTCGATGAACGGGCGCTGGTGAATGCGCTGGTGATGCTGCTGGCCAGTGGCGGCTCGACCAACCACAGCCTGCACCTGCCGGCGATTGCCCGGGCCGCCGGAATCCTGCTGGACTGGGATGACCTTGACCGGTTGTCGTCGGCGGTGCCGACGCTGGCGCATATCTATCCCAACGGCAAGGCCGATATCAACCAGTTCCAGGCCGCCGGCGGGCCGGCCTGGCTGTTTAGCCAGCTGCTGGATGCCGGGCTGCTGCACGAAGATGTCGAGACGGTGGCCGGCCCTGGTCTGGCGCGTTATACCCGTGAGCCGCTGTTGCGTGACGGACAACTGATCTGGCGTGACGGGCCGGCAGTCTCCGGGGATGCGCAGGTACTGCGCAGCCGGCATCAGCCCTTTGCTGAGGATGGAGGCTTGCGCCTGCTCAGCGGGCGGCTGGGGCGCGGCATCATCAAGCTGTCGGCGGTAGCAGTGGAGCAGCGTAGCCTGCGTGCGCCCTGCCGGGTGTTTGATGAGCCGCAGCAACTGGTCGAGGCATTCCGTGCCGGTGAGCTGGAAGCCGACCTGTTTCTGGTGGTGCGCGGGCAGGGGCCACAGGCCAACGGCATGCCCGAGCTGCACGCACTGATGCCCTGTCTGGGCGCCTTGCAGGATCGCGGCTGGCAGGTGGCCCTGGTGACCGACGGCCGGCTGTCCGGCGCCTCCGGCAAGGTGCCGGCGGCATTGCATCTGTACCCAGAGGCGGCTTTGGGCGGGCCGCTGGCACGCCTTCAGGATGGCGACCGGTTATGGTTGGATGCCGAGCAGGGGGTGCTTGAGGTGGAGCTGGATGAGGCCCTGTGGCAGGCACGTCAGCCGACTGCCATTCGGCGCTCGCCGGCCGGTTGCGGTCGTGAATTGTTCGGCCTGCTGCGTGGCGCGGTGGCCAACCCCGAGCAGGGCGCCAGCAGCCTGCTAGACAGCCTGCCGGAATGGACCAATGACGTTTGAACAACTGACCCGCGCCCGTGGCCTGCACCTGCAACAGCATGTCGACGTCACGGCGCAGGCCGAGTGGCTGGCCTGTCGGGTGGCGGATCAGTTGCGTAAGGCGATTACCGAAAAGGGCTTCGCGCGCATGGCGCTGTCCGGTGGCCGTAGCCCGCAGGCATTTCTGCGCCAGTTGGCCGGGCAGTCGCTGGACTGGTCGCGGATAGGGCTGACGCTGGTCGATGAGCGCTGGGTTGATCAGCACTCGGCCGACAGCAATGCCGCGCTGTTGCGCGACGCGCTGGCCGAGCACTGGACGCAGCTGCACTGGCTGCCGTTGTACCGGGGCATCAGCCCGGCTGCCGATGCCGAACAGGTCAGTGCAGCCTTGCAGGCCTGGCTGCCATTCGACGTGGTGGTATTGGGCATGGGGGTCGACGGGCACTGCGCCTCGCTGTTTGCTGATGACCCGCAACTGGCGCAGTGGCTCGATCCGGACGCTGCGCCCCTGTGCGTGCCGGTGGCGGCCAACGCCCAGCGCTTGCCGCGCCTGAGCCTGACACCGCGTGCCCTTGTCAATGCGGGCTTGCAACTGCTGGCCATCAGCGGCGAGGATAAGCGGGCAACCGTGCAGCAGGCCCTGACCGGGGTCGGCGGGTTGCCGGTGGCTGCGTTGTTACAGCCTTCCCTGACCATCAGCTACAGCCCGGCGGGCTGACAGGATGTCCATGAGTCTTGCCCAGCACAGCCTTGCTTTGGATCGTATTTTCAGTGAACAGCGTTTGCTGCCGGTACTCAGTCTGCGCCGGCTGGAGCAGGTGCTGCCGCTGGCCGACGCACTGCTGGCCGGTGGTATCCATACCCTGGAAATAACCCTGCGTACCGACTGCGCGCTGACGGCAATCCGCCTGCTGCGCAGCGAACGGCCGCAGCTGTGTGTCGGTGCCGGCACCGTGCTGGATGGCCGCCAGTTCCAGTCGGTGCTGGATGCCGGTGCCGCCTTCGTGGTGACGCCGGGTTCCACCGAGGAGCTGCTGACCCTCGGTCTGGATAGTCCGGTGCCGCTGTTGCCGGGGGTGGCCACGGCCTCGGAAATATTGATGGGCTATCGGTTCGGTTACCGGCGATTCAAGTTCTATCCGGCGGAAATCAGCGGCGGGGCCGCTGCCTTGCGGGCATTCTCCGGACCCTTCCATGGGATTCGCTTTTGCCCGACTGGTGGCATCGGCCTGGCGCGTCTGGGTGAGTACCTGGCGCTGGATAACCTGCTGGCGATTGGCGGCACCTGGATGGCACCACAGGCGCTGATCGAGGCGCAGGACTGGCAAGGGATAACCCGCCTGTGTCAGCAATCGCTGGCGCTGCAGGCGGGCAGGGCGGCCGACTGAGCGACCGCCCCGCTTACTCAGTCGGGACGGCTCGGGTCGCGGAAGTCGTCCGGCTTGATCACCAGTACATCACAGTCCGCCTCGTCGAGCAGGCGCTCGGCGGTGTGGCCGATCAGTGCGCTGTCCAGGCGCGAGCGTGATACGGCGCCCATTACCAGCAGGTTGATGTCCTGCTGCTTAATGAATTCCGGAATCACTTCCTCCGGATAACCCTGCAGCAGATGACGCTGGTCCGCGCTCAGTTGCTGCTGTTCGCCCAACTGGTCAAAGGCCTCGGCATGGCGCTTGCGCACATCCTCGGCGTAACCGTCATAGTCGGTGATCACGCTGGCATCGAACACCAGGGTGCGCGGCAGCGGGTTGTAACAGTGCACCACGTGGGCTTCGGCACCCAATTGGCCAGCCAGTTCGCGAGCGGTATTGATCAGTTTTATGTCCAGCGCTGCCGGCTTGTCCGCCTCGTGCAGCGGGTCAACGCTGGCGCACAGCTTGCCGATGGTCTGCTCGGCCTGCTTGACCAGCCACAGGGGCTTTTCGCAATGGCGAATCAGCTGCCAGTCGGTATTGGTCAGTAGCAGGCGCTTGATCAGGTTGTGATGATGGGTGGTTTTCAGCACCAGATCCGGGTTGTGCTGGACTACCGCACGCAGGATGTGACGATCAACACGCTTGCCCCAGACGGCCTCGGTATCTACCTGCAGGCCCTTTTCGCGCAGGGGTTTGGCCAGTCGGTCAAGGTACTGGTTGCGGTGGTTGATCAGCGAGGCACGGGCCTTCTCCAGGCCGGGAGTATCGAACAGCAGGCCACCATCCAGTGCTGCGTTGTAGTCGCACATGAACAGCGTGATACGCGCCCCGGGGGTGCGCTCGGCCAACTGCACGGCGCGCTGCAGACAGGGCTGCTGGTCTTCGCTGGTTGGGTCGATCACCACCAGCATGTTGCCAATCTTCATGATGCTCTCCTGACGGGTCATGTGGGGCGCCACTCCGGTCATTCGGCACTGGCGCTGCATTACTATAGGCTTTTTACCCCATGCCTGTCCGCTGCTCGCTGATCTGGGTCAAACCAGTCAATCATGCAGCTCAAGTGTCGGCAGAATTGGTCGATAATGAGCAGACACATCCCAGGGGTAGGTGAGCATGAACGTATCTGTACCGCTGCTGCTCGGCAGTTTCATGCTGGTATTGACCGGCTGTGCCGGCAGTCCGCACGGTAATATCAACAAGGCCTGGCGCGCCTACGATCAGGGTGATTGCCAGCAGGCCAACTACCAGTTGTCCCAGGCTGAGCGCCGCAGTCGCTCGCGGGCCCACCTGCAACCGGAAATCAGTCTGCTGCGGGGGCTCTGTCTGGAACGTCAGGCCCTGTATGTGGATGCGGTGCAGACCTACCGCTGGATCATCCGCCAGCATCCCTCCAGTGAATATGCCTGGCGTGCCGGTGCGCGACTGGAAACCCTGCGCCAGCTCGGTCATCATGACCCGGACACCCCGTTGCCGCCAGAAAAGCGCTGATGCGCCTGCGGCACTCGCACCGCCCAAGGAGGGCCGATGGGCCGCACGCTGTTCTGGTACGACTTTGAAACCACCGGTATCGACACCCGCCGCGACCGCCCCCTGCAGGTCGCCGGCGTACGCACCGATGAAGACCTCAACGAAATTGGCGAACCGCTGAACATTGATTGCCGGTTGGCCGAGGACTGCCTGCCGGCTCCGGGTGCCTGCCTGGTGACCAGGATTGGCCCGGAGCGGGTCAGGGCCGGGCTGCCGGAGGCCGAATTTATCCGCCGGCTGCACGAGCAAATGGCCCAGCCAGGCACCTGTAGCGCCGGGTACAACAACCTGCGCTTTGATGACGAAATGACCCGCTTCACCCTGTATCGCAACTACTTCGACCCCTATGCGCGCGAGTGGCAGTCCGGCAACAGTCGCTGGGATCTGCTCGGCGCCCTGCGCACCGCCCAGGCGTTACGGCCGGAGGGCATTGTCTGGCCGCAGCAGGACGGCCTGCCCAGTTTGCGCCTGGAGTTGCTTACCGAAGCCAACGGTATTGCGCATGTCGGTGCGCATGATGCGCTGGCCGATGTGCGTGCCACCATCGCCATGGCGCGTCTGCTAAAGCAGGCGCAACCCCGTCTGTACGATTACCTGTATGCGCTGCGTGACAAGCAGCGGGTGTTGGAGCTGATCAACTTTCGCACGCCCGAGCCGCTGGTGCATGTGTCCGGACGTATTGGCCGTGACCGTAACGGGTTGACACTGGTACTGCCGCTTGGCTGGCATCCGCAAAACCGTAACGCGCTGATTGTCTGGGATCTGGCAGTCGAGCCGCAGCAGCTGTTCGAGCTGTCGCCGGAGTTACTGCGTGAGCGGCTATATACGCGCAATGAGGATCTGCCCGAGGGTGTCGAGCGACCGGGTCTCAAGCTGGTGCAGATCAACCGCTGCCCGGTGCTGGCCAATCGCAAGGTATTGCGCGAAGGGGATATTGATCGTTTGCAGCTGGATATGCCGCTGTTGCAGCAGCGTGCAGTCTGGCTGGCAGAGCGGCGTGAGCAATTGGGCAACCGGCTGGCACAGATCTATCAGCCGCAGGCCGACAGGGCGGATGAAGAAGACGCTGAACTGCGCCTGTATGGCGGTTTTCTTGATAACGCGGACCGTAATTTGATGGCCGATATACGCGAGAGCGAAGCGCAGCGGTTATTGCCGACATTATGGCCATTACGCGACCAGCGACTGGTCGATATGCTGCCGCGTTACCGAGCGCGCAATTATCCCGAATCACTGGATGTGCAACAAAGGCAGGACTGGCTTGGCTGGTGTGCGCGCCGCTTGGCTGGCGAGTTGCCGGGAGCGGCAATTACCCTGCAGCAATTTATGCAGCAGGTGCAGCAGTTATTGCCTGAATGTAACCCGGAGCAGAGACAACTGCTGGAAAACTGGCGTTGTTACGCGGATCAATTGCGGGAAACCTTGGGGCTGACAGGATAGCTCAGACAACATGTTCAGGCCGGCAGTGGTAACTGCCGGCCTGTAACCTTGGGCCAAATTAGCCGAGGATGCTGGCCCAGCCTTCCACGACATCGCTGCCGTACTGCTCTTTCCAGGCCTTCAGCACCTTGTGGTTGCCACCCTTGGTCTCGATGGTTTCACCGGTGTGCGGGTTCTTGTACTGCTTCATCTTGCGGGTACGTTTGGTTGCGCTGCTTGTCGTGTTGGTAACTGCTGCACGGCCTTCCGGATCAAGAATGGCCAGAACATCACGGTTGGTTTTGCCATATTCCTTCATCAGGTCATGCAGCTTGTCTTCGAATTCCAGTTCCTTTTTAACTCGCTCATCACCCTTGAGGCTTTCGAGGCGAGCGGTAAGCTCCTGGATTTCTTTTTCTACATTACGCATTTCGACCAGTTTGGACATGGGTATTTCTCCGCCTGTTGGGGTTTTAATAATGAAGTGTCAGTTAGAAATTCAGCATCTGTCGAAGCTGGTTGACAGGTGCTGGCGATATTAGTTCAAAGTTAAAATTCAAACAAGCAAGCATATTGTCTGGATGAATAATTGTTGGCTGTCTTGAATGTATTTATGCAGAGAACAGGTCAGCGGTTTTCACGTAGGCGCAACAGCTATTTAATCAGCGTCTGCCTGACAAGAGTGCTGCTTTTTTCAGTTGCAGACACCCCGTCGCCGGGCTTTGCCTTTGATCAATGTTTCCCTAGAATGGCCGCCAACGCATGCGCCGGCAACCAAGAGCCCCTGTGCATGTGACATCTCTTATTCTGGAGTCGTTTTGATGCGTACCTATCGGCTGGTTATTGCCTGCCCCGACCGCATGGGCATTGTTGCCAAAGTCAGCAATGTACTGAGTACCTACAATGGCTGGATCACTGAGGCCAACCATCATTCGGACAACCTTACAGGCTGGTTCTTTATGCGCCATGAGATCCGTGCCGATTCACTTCCCTTTGACCTTGACGGGTTTCGCCGGGTGTTTGCACCTATTGCTGAAGAGTTTGGTATGCACTGGCATATCAATGATTCAGCTGTCAGAAAAAAAGTGGTTTTGATGGCCAGCAAGGAGTCCCATTGTCTGGCTGATCTGTTGCACCGCTGGCACAGTGGCGAACTGGATTGCGATATTGTCAGTGTGATTTCCAATCATGACGATCTGCGCAGTATGGTCGAATGGCATGGCATACCTTTTTACCATGTGCCTGTTGACCCCAAAGACAAAACACCCGCTTTTGCCGAAGTTACTCGTCTGATAGAAGAGCAGCAGGCTGACTGTGTAGTGCTTGCGCGTTACATGCAAATTCTGCCGCCGCAATTGTGTCAACGTTTTGCACACCGCATCATCAATATCCACCACAGCTTCCTGCCATCCTTCGTTGGTGCCCGGCCCTATCACCAGGCCGCGCAGCGTGGCGTCAAGCTGATTGGCGCGACCTGTCACTATGTTACCGAGGAACTTGACGCCGGTCCGATCATCGAACAGGACGTGGCGCGCATCAGTCACCGACAGAATGTCGAGGATATGGTGCGGCTGGGAAAGGACGTGGAAAAGATGGTGCTTTCGCGTGGTTTGCGCTATCACTTGGAAGACAGGGTACTGGTGCACGACAACAAGACAGTCGTGTTCAGCTGAGCGGCGGCAGGCGTCTGTTGTCCGCCAAGTGCCGGTACGGGACCACAACGGGGAGAACAGGCAATGCTCAAATCAGTCAAGGTACGCGATTACATGATCACCGATCTGGTGACCTTCAAGGCGGATACCGATCTGTTCAAGGCAATTGATGTGCTGATCGAAAGGCGCATCTCCGGTGCGCCGGTAGTGGATGATGAGGGTCACCTGCTTGGTTTGCTGTCCGAAAGCGATTGCTTGCGCGGGATTCTTTCCGGCAGCTATTTCGAAGAGGCAGGCGGTCGTGTGGAGTCGGTGATGACGTGCGGTGTTGAAACCGTCGATGCGGCCGCCGATATCGTCAAGGCGGCTGAGCATTTCATTCATCGCGGTCGCCGCCGTCTGCCGGTGCTTGAAGATGGCCGGTTGGTTGGACAGATCAGCCGGCGCGATATTCTGCGTGCCGTGCAGCACTTCAACGACCATGCGGCACCCAAGTGAACAGGCTGCAAGAGTCGTTGCTTGACGAGGATGAGAATCCGGCCATGCAGGCCGGCGCTGCGGCTATGCCGCCGGTATTGGGTGCCGGTTGTCTGTCACGCTTTGATCCGGATGCGCTGAACAGCCAGTCCGGCAGTGACTATGCAGAAGCCCCCCGCTTGCTGGCGCTGTTGCGTCAACAAGCAGGGGAGAGCGGCTGATTAGATACGGAAGCCGCCTACCAGTTCACGCAGACGGCTGACCTGTTGCTCCAGGGATTGACAGGCCCGTAGCGTCGCCTGCAGGTTTTCCACACCTTCCTGATTCAGTGAGTTGATCTCGGTGATGTCCTGATTGAGCATGTTTAGCCGCGCATCCTACGCATGAACGCTTTGGCGTCATGCGCTAGTCAAGCGGCTGTCCGAGCTTGCGAGGATCGTCTTGATTCTCGATGTAGCGAAGCAGTGTTTCGATGTTGGCGCGCCCACCTACGCTG
>NZ_FOUI01000043.1 GCF_900114825.1 Halopseudomonas yangmingensis
GACCGCTCAGAGTACAAAACCCGTTCCAGCGTGAAGGCCGTGTGCAAATCGGTCACGATCCCCGGAATGACCGGTCACGTTCGCCGGAATACGCAACCACACCAAAGGAGCAATGGTCTGACGCGCTGGTGATGATGACCGATCAGATGGGCATTCCTGGCATGATGGACGCTGCTCCAGGGTCGGTAATGGGGTCGTGTGGCGGCTGCGTCAACGAGGTTACAGAGCGAGTGGGAGGCACCATTGGCGGGATTGATATGGGCGTTATCAGTGGCTCACTGGGGGCCGGCTTGGCCTTTGGGGTGCTGAACACGCCTCGCGGGAACCGGATGCTTATGGCGATTCAAATAGCCTATTGGGTGCCGGCCGATATTGTTGATAGCCCGGATGAGGCCGTGGAGTGGGTGCGGAATAACTGGCGTGAGGCTTGGTTGAAGGCAACGAACGGCACGAAAAAGGTTGGTAATGATGTGGTGAGAGGGCTGCCGATTAACCACCCATCATCTTACGCCACCCTCAATGATGCTCGATTGGGCAATACTCGCCCGTTTACGGCTGAAGCGCGGGAGCAGGTTGTCGGGAATGTGAAGGGTAACTTCTATGGGCCCATTTTTATTGCCCCTCACTATGGTGCTGAGTGGGATCGAGGCACCTTAAAGCTGCCAACAACAAGTGAAATGATAGATGTGTATGGAAAGTATCTGCCAGATACAGCGATGATTTACTACCGAGGCATTCCGTTTCGCAAGGGATTTGAGCCTGCCTTTATCATGCACCAAGGCAAGCGCCACTACTTTATTGCAAAGCCTGCTCAGTAATCTCTCCAACAACCCAAGGGCAGACACATGCTTGCCCTTGGGGAAATCGAAAGCTGAATCACACCGGGCTTCGTGAAGGCCTCAACTCTGTAGACCGTTATGGGCTGGTGGAGCTGAACGCCATTGCATATATACCTCCGACAGAAGCTGAGGCAAACTTCTACCAGCAACACCGCGGTCAGGCTATGGCTGCCTGACTTTAACGAAATGGCCTCCATGAAACCGGTGTGATTCAGACGGGGACTTCCCCGTTCGATTAGGGCTCAAGGGAAATAGCTGACAGGACAATATTGATGCATCGTGAAATGTGTGGGATCAAGTGTGGGATGGCACACCAATAATCCTCTCAACCCCTTTAGTAGCGCGACCTCAAGTCACTTTGTATGAGGATGAGTCATCCTCATACATTCCGGCGAAGAAAAGCTGATTAAACCGCACACCGGAAGCTCAACCTCGATTTTTGCTAATTTCTAATTCAGCCCATCAAGCATCAAGCATCAAGCATCAAGCATCAAG
>NZ_FOUI01000015.1 GCF_900114825.1 Halopseudomonas yangmingensis
GTCAGCTTCGCCGACTTCCTGGAGAAGCTGCTGACCGCCGAGATGGATGCACGAGGCGAACGAACTCGCCAGACGCTGTTGAAGATGGCCACGCTACCGGCGGTCAAAACGCTGGAACAATACGACTTCGGCTTTGCCTCCGGCGCGCCCCGCGCGCAGCTTCAGGAGCTGGCAACTCTTGCCTTCATCGAACGTGCTGAGAATGTAGTTCTGCTCGGCCCGAGCGGCGTCGGCAAGAGCCACCTGGCAACAGGCCTGGCCTATCGAGCGGCCATGGCCAGCATCAAGACGCGCTTTATCACGGCGGCCGACCTGATGCTTCAACTGAGCGCTGCGCACCGCCAAGGGCGGCTCAAGGAGTATTTCAATCGAGCGGTGCTGGGGCCGCGTTTGCTGGTGATCGACGAAATAGGCTACTTACCGTTCGGACGTGAGGAAGCCAATCTGTTCTTCAACGTGGTCGCCAAGCGCTACGAACGAGGCAGCATGATCCTGACCAGCAATCTGCCGTTCACCCAGTGGGCGTCTACCTTCGCTGACGATCAGACGCTGACCGCGGCCATGCTCGACCGGCTGTTGCACCACGCCCACATCGTGCAGATCTCAGGCGAAAGCTATCGACTGAAAGACAAACGAAAGGCTGGGAATACACCCAGCTAATCAGCCACTCCAGGGGGTCAATTTTACTTCGGCGATTCAGAGGCAAAGGGGGTCACTTTTCAGTCGGCGTTGACACATAACAAGCGGTTCAAGTCGTTCGCTTCGCTCACTGGGACGGGCTAAGCCCGCCCCTTAACCAAACGTTATACATCACTCACAACATGGAGGTTTTCATGAAAATCAGACTGGCCAGCACAATAGCACTTACCCTCGCCATCAGCGCCTGCAGTGATAACAACGAAAGCACAATTGGAATTTATAAGCACAATGTAGCGTTAACAGGAACCGAAATAATCTCCGAAGTAAAGAAGGATGGCGATACATACATATTCGTTGGTGACGCAATCAAAAATAAGAATGTAATAGCATTATCAAAAACCCCGGACGGGCTTTCATATAACAATATCCCACTAAAAGTCTCCGAGGATGGAAATACACTTTATTTCGGAAAAATAACCGGTACGCGAGTTGATGCAAACTATCTTTCCGAACGCATAACCACTATCGAAAACAACAAAAAAATCTGCGCTGAATTACAGGCCGAGGTCGACAAAAATGAGAAAACAATGCCAAAAGAACAGTGGAATGATTACAACAAATTATTGAAAACCAAAACGCCTGATGGTTGTCATATCATTGGCGCAGGCATGCGCTGGTAACGTATAACAATTGGTTCAAATCGCTCGCTTCGCTCACTGGGACGGGCTAAAGCCCGCCCCTTAACCAAACGTTATGTGCCCAAGGCTTCGTTTAGAACATAGGCTTCAAAAATATGAAAGCAATAAACCGGGGTCAAATAAACCGGGGTCAGATGAAAATTAAATTCAACGGTGATCAGCAATCAGCACTATGGAATTTCATCCCTCACAGCTAATGTCTGATCACCTGTAGATCCCTAGACCTTGCCAGTGTTCAGCCTTGTCAGGATATCAGACGGTGCTATATATAAAATGGTCTTGCCATCTTTTGTGCTGAAAAACAGTTTCATTTCAGTCAGCTTTTCCAGGTGTGTTCTTGCTGTGTTAACCGAGACTGAATAAGCGCTTGAAACCGCTTTTGAACTAAACACACGTCCTGGCTCCTTAACTGCCTTTTTGATCAAATCTTTCTGGATAAAATTCAGCTTGTTTCCCCAAGCAGTTTTTTCCAGGGTTTCTGATATTTTCTTGAATTCATCTGCTTTTTTATCGAGATAACGCTTTAGTTCATCAAAAGCCCTGGTGATAATCTCAAGTTGATAGTAGATAAAGTAGGTTAGATCGTTATCATCCTTCTCCGTGTACATAAACGAAAGGCCATAGTCTTTTGGTTTTTCTTTAAGCAATTTGCTTATTGATACATACTTAAACAAATGGTATTCACTCCTTAGCATGAACCAATAGAAAACAGCCCTCGCTGTTCTTCCATTCCCATCACGAAAAGGGTGTTCATAGCCCAGCATAAAGTGAAGAATTATCGCCTTGATCACAGGGTGAATAAAGTCGCTTCCATTAAGACCTGTGTGCTCCGTATTCGCGAAAGTACAGAGTGCCTGTATCCGATCAACTATCAGGCTGAAATCAGGGGGCTGGTGGGCAATATTACCATCTCCATCCTCAATATAAATATCATTATCTATTCTGAACTGGCCTGGGATCACGTTGTTCTCCGTGGTCCCTGATGTGGCAATGCGATGAAACTCTAGAATAACGTCAGTTGTCAATGTGCTACTTTTGTGTTGTTCGGCATACTTTAGCAGAAGATAGTTATTAAGGATCATCCTTTCATCTTCATTAACAGGCTCGCGCTCCTCTTCGAGCATTTTCTTCGCAACTTCTCTGGTTGTTGATGCGCCTTCGAGTTGGGCGCTGGTAATGGCTTCTTCCATGATTAGCGAAGAAACCAGAAACTTGTTCTGCAAGTTATCGCTCGCGACCGAATCAGCAATTGCGCCAACATTACCGCCGGCAATTTTGACCAGTTGGTAAAGCATGGCTTCCATAGAGTGTGGAGTGCAATATTGAAAGGGCTGACCAGCCTCATCGGTCAGAGTTAGGCGTTTGTATTGCGACATTCTCTTGAATTTGATGGCCTTCCAGATTGACGCGGCCTGGTCCTTGGGCAATCTCCACTTCAGTTGACTCCAATGCAGGTACCGGCCTTGACTGTCAGTCACATCGCAGATTTTCAACAGGGGGGCGATGACCTGGAAATCATCAGGAAGGTCCAGCAAGGGTGCTTTTTCTACTCTTGACTTAGCCATCTATCATATCTTCCAGCTTCTATTTGATTGGCTAAAATATGCCTCAGTGAAAAATAAAACGCAAATTCTAGGTTTTGCGTTTTGCGGCGCATGTGCGGTGCCCTTGGTCATCACCACTGCCGCCTCTTTTAGTTGGCAAGCGAGTGGTCTGGGAGGGCTGGACTTGCTGGCAGCATGGGAGGCGTGGCAAGTAGGGCTGGGGTTGGCAAATTACCGACTGCAGCTTTCCGCAACAGCTTCCCGCAACAACCTCCTGCTTGACGCAGCAGTACTTTGGCGCAAGGCTTGCCGGGCGTAATCTACAACAATTCATTCTGCAAGGAATTCACCATGTTCAGTCATGTCATGCTCGGTGCCAACGATATCCAGGCGTCCAAGGCGTTTTACGATGCGGCGCTGGGCGCTATCGGTATCAAGCCGGGGGTTATCGATCCCAAGGGGCGTCTTTTCTACTTCACCAAGACCGGCACCTTTGCCCTGACCAAACCGCTGAATGGCGAGCCGGCCTCCTGTGGCAATGGCAGCACCATCGGTTTTGCAGTGGACAGCCCGGAGCAGGCGGATGCCTGGCATGCGGCCGGGCTGGCGAATGGCGGCACGGCCTGCGAGGACCCGCCGGGTGTGCGTGAGGGTGGCGGCATGAAGCTGTATCTGGCCTATCTGCGTGATCCGGCCGGCAACAAGATCTGCGCGATGATGCGCATGCCCTGAGTGGTGATAAGCCGCAGGCTGCCTGGTTCGCTACGGCCTGCGGTCTTGCGATGACGGGGTGGGGGGCTTCCAATGGGCAGGTTGTTCTGGCATGGCGATCAGCGGTTTCCACTAACAGGCTGCTGCGAACTGACGAATCCTGAACCAGACTCCCTTCAGGCAATTGCCAGCCAGTTCAGCTGATCAGTCACGGTGACAGGTATGTTTTTCCGTTGTCCGGCATGTCATGCCAAAAGCATTTTTTTTCGACCCTGTTTCTGCATGTCTGGGGCGCCAAGGAGCATGCCCGCTCCAATCGTTTCGAGTGCACCCGCTGCCATCGCCTGCTGGGCAGTTTTTATTCGCCGGTGCCGTTCTTTCTGCTTGGTGCGCTGGCGCAATTGTTCGTTTTGCAGAGTGGCGGCGTGCGCGATCTGTGGATCGGCGGGCTGCTGTTTGCGTTGCTGGCGCTGTTCTGGTTTCCCATCCGTGAGCGGCCCGAGCGCGAGCAGGATTCGGTGTTTGCGGCGGTGCGGCGTTTCCGTGATCCGATCGATCAAGGGGTTTTCTATATCGAGAGCCGTCTGCTGTCGGTTGCTGCCGGTTTGCTGGTTGCCCGGCTTGCGCTGCTGCTGGTCAACCAGTGGCTGCCCGGTGCCCAGGCGCATGCCGGCGGGTTGATTTTTTTGTTGCCGGTGGGCGTTGCCGGGCTGCTGGCGGCCTTCGCCTTTTCCGCGCTGATCTACCGGGTCGGGCGCAGCAATGGCCGGTTGCGTGTGGCGCTGGATGTTGCGCTGCTGGCGTCGGTGCTACTGCAGGTTGGTGCATTGTGATCCCCGCAGGCCGGCGGACTCGCCAGCACTGATACCCCGCCAATCACCCCGCCGATGATTGCCCCGCGCTGTTGGCAACTGCCCGGCGCCTGCCTATGCTGGATCATCACCGAGACACAAGACCCGCAGAGGGCTTTGCATGCCTGTATCCCTGCCCGATGGCCTGATTGTGGTGGCCAAGGCCGATTGTCCGACCTGCCGGCTGGTCGAGCCGCTGCTGGCTGAACTGGCCGGGGCCGGCCCGTTGACCGTATATGTGCAGGATTCCGCCGACTACGCGGCGAGCCTGCCCGGCACCCTGTATGACCGGACCCTGGAACACTCCTATCGCCTCGGCATCGAGTTTGTGCCGACGCTGATCCG
Source organism: Halopseudomonas yangmingensis (assembly GCF_900114825.1). GTDB lineage: Bacteria > Pseudomonadota > Gammaproteobacteria > Pseudomonadales > Pseudomonadaceae > Halopseudomonas > Halopseudomonas yangmingensis. The sequence goes on from NZ_FOUI01000015.1 coordinate 4,789, forward strand.
CGTGCGCGATGGTCAGGAGGTCGAACGTACCTATGGCTGGCACCGTGATGACTGGCGGGCGCTGAGTGGCGTGGCGGCGCTGGGTGAGGGACTGCCGCTGATGCGTCCCGGCTGTGGTTCCAAGACCCTGGAGCCGGGTATTGCCGAGCGGCTGGAGCTGGCCTTTGGTGACCTGCGCCTGCAGTCGCGGGAGATTGATGTGGGTGACGCCGAGGATGCCATCGAGGCCTGCTATGAGCGCGGCTGGAGTGATGGCCTGCCGGTGGTGCCGCCGACCCCAGTGCGGGTGCTGCGCATGCTCAAGGGCACCAGCCGTGCGCCGGATGAGGTGATCGGCCTGATGCCGCCGGATCTGGTGCCCTGCACGGTGGAGAAGGTCGCGGTGAACGCGGTGATGGCCGGCTGCAAGCCGGAATACATGCCGGTGCTGCTGGCGGCGCTGGAGGCTTCGCTGACCGATGCCTTCGGCCTGCACGGGCTGATCTGCACCACCATGTTCGGCAGCCCGCTGATTATCGTCAACGGCCCGGTGGCCAAGGCCATCGGCATGAATTCCGGGGTCAATGCGCTGGGCCAGGGCAACCGTGCCAACGCCACCATCGGCCGCGCCCTGCAACTGATCATCCGCAATGTCGGCGGCGGTCGCCCCGGCGAGATCGACCGCGCCACCCTGGGCAATCCCGGCAAGTACAGTTTCTGCTTTGCCGAGGCCGAGGACTCCGACTGGCTGCCGCTGGCCCAGGAACGCGGCATCGAGGCCGGGCGCTCGGCGGTGACGCTGTTCCCCGGCGAGGGCGTGCAGGGCATTGTCGACCAGAAGTCGCGTGATCCCGAGTCGCTGGCGCGTTCCTTTGCCCTGTCGCTGCGCACGGTTGACCATGCCAAGCTGGCGCTGGCCGGCGATGCCGTGCTGGTGGTGTCGCCGGAGCATGCGCGGGTGTTTATCGAGGCCGGCTGGTCCAAGCAGCGCCTGCGCGAGGAGCTGGAACGCCTGCTGCTGGCGCCGGGGGCCGAGCTGGTGGCCGGCGCCGGTGGCATTGCCGAGGGCATTCCGGCACAGTTTCGCGATATGCAGATTCCCAAGTTTCGTCCCGGCGGATTGCTGATTGTGCGGGCCGGCGGCAGCGCCGGTCTGTTTTCCGCCATCATTGCCGGCTGGGCCGCTTCCGGTGCAGTCGGTTCTTCTCCGGTAACACGCGAGGTACTCACATGAACGGGCATATCCTGCTCGATCCCACCGCCGAGCTGGCCCCGGCACAGCGCCCGAGACTGGCGCGCCCGGTCAGCCTGCAGGGCAAGGTGGTCGGGCTGCTGGACATCTCCAAGCCGCGCGGCAATGTCTTCCTCGATCAGATCGAGGTGCAGCTGGCGGCGATGGGCATCGAGGTCAGGCGTTACAGCAAGCCGACCTTCACGCGCATTGCGCCAACCCCGCTGAAGCAGCAGATTGCCGCCGAGGTGGATCTGCTGGTGGAAGGTCTGGCCGACTGAGGATCGTGCACGTCGTGCTGTATGCATGACATAGCCGATCTGGAGTCGCGCCGGATTCCGGGCGTGGGGGTTGCTTCCAGTGAATTTGTCGATGCCGCTGCCTTGCAGGCCAGGGCGCTGGGCTTTGATCCGGCGATGGTGTTTGTGCCGCATCCGATCCAGGACCGCACCGATGACGAGATGCGTGCCCTGGCCGATGCCGCGCTGTCCGAGATCCTGCGCCTGTTGCGCGCCGGGGAGGGCGACGGCAATTGAGTCGCCGTGCGGCGGGGGGTGGGCATGATCCCCGCCGCGCCAACTGCGGACAATCGGCCACCCTCGGTGGACCGCGCGCTCGGCTGGCCGGCCATGCAGGCGCTGGTCGCCAGCCATGGCCGGGCGCTGGTGCTGGACTGCCTGCGCGAAGCGCTGGATGACTGGCGCGCCGGCCAGCTGGCGGACGCCCCGGCACTGCTGCTGGCGGTGCAGCAGCGCATCGAACGGCGGCTGGCGCCGTCACTCACCCCGGTTTTCAACATGACCGGCACCGTGCTGCACACCAACCTGGGGCGTGCGCCGCTGCCGCCCGAGGCGATTGCCGCCATTGCGGCGGTGGCCGCCGGGGCCAGCAATCTGGAATACGACCTGCAGGACGCCGCCCGTGGCGACCGCGACAGCCACGTTGAGGCGTGGATCTGCCGGCTGACCGGGGCCGAGGCGGCCACCGTGGTCAACAACAATGCCGCGGCGGTGCTGCTGGTGCTGAATGCGCTGGCGGCGCGCCGCGAGGTGCTGGTGTCGCGCGGCGAGCTGATCGAGATCGGCGGCTCGTTCCGCCTGCCGGACATCATGGCCCGCGCCGGCTGCAAGCTGCGCGAGGTCGGCACCACCAACCGTACCCATCCGCGCGACTACGCCGAGGCCATCGGGCCGCGCACCGCGCTGCTGCTCAAGGCGCACACCAGCAACTATCAGGTGCAGGGCTTTACCAGCAGCCTTGATGAGGCGCAGCTGGTAGAGATTGCCCGTGCCCATCATCTGCCGGTGGTGGTTGATCTGGGCAGTGGTTCGCTGATTGACATGCAGGCCCTCGGGCTGCCGGCCGAGCCGGTGGTGCGCGAGGTGCTGGCCGCCGGGGTGGATGTGGTGACCTTCAGCGGCGACAAGCTGCTCGGCGGGCCGCAGGCCGGGATCATTGCCGGGTCTGCCGAGCTGATCGGCAAAATCCGCAGGAGTCCGCTGAAGCGCGCGCTGCGTTGCGACAAGCTGACCCTGGCCGCGCTGGAGGCGGTGCTGCGGCTGTATGCCGACCCGCAGACACTGGTGCAGCGGGTGCCGACCCTGCGCCTGCTGACCCGCCGCCAGGAACAGATTCGCCAGGGCGCCGAAGCCCTGCTGCCGGCACTGCAAGCCTGGGCCGGCGAGGACTTTGTGGTGGATCTGTGCGAGGTGCACAGCCAGATCGGCTCCGGCTCGCTGCCGCTGGAGACCCTGCCCAGCGCCGCCCTGCGCCTGCGCAGTCGCAACGGCAACCGGCGCAGCCGTAGCCGCGAGCTGCGGCAACTGGCCGAGCGCCTGCGCGGCCTGCCGTATCCGGTGATCGGGCGGATTGCCGAGGACAGCCTGCTGCTCGATTGTCGCTGCGTGGAGGACACCCGCCTGCTCGCCGAACAATGGCAGGTGCCGCAGTGATTATTGCCAGCGCCGGGCATGTCGACCACGGCAAGACCAGCCTGATCCGCGCGCTGACCGGTGTCGATACCGACCGGCTGGCCGAGGAAAAGCGCCGGGGCATGAGTATCGAGCTGGGCTTTGCCTGGCTGGACAATGGCGAGCACGAGCCGCTGGGCTTTGTCGACGTGCCGGGGCATGAGCGCTTTATCGGCACCATGCTGGCCGGGGTCGCGGCAGTCGATATGGCGCTGCTGGTGGTGGCCGCCGACGCCGGCCCCATGCCGCAAACCCTGGAGCACCTGAGTATCCTTCGGCTGCTTGGCGTGCAGCGCCTGTTGCTGGTGCTGAGTCGCTGTGATCTGGTCGAACCGGCGCGCCAGCAGCAGCTCGGTGAGGAACTGGCCGAGTGGCTGGAACAGCAGGGCTGGCCGGCTGTGCCGCAGTTTGCCGTATCCAGTGTCAGCGGTGCCGGGATTGATGCGCTGCGCCAGTACCTGCTCGACTGTGCCAGTAACCACCAGCGCCCGCCGAGCCAGGGGCCGGCCCGGCTGCTGGTCGATCGGCGCTTCAGCATTGCCGGTGCCGGCTGCGTGGTCACCGGCAGCTTGCACAGCGGGCGTCTGCAGGTTGGGCAAAACCTGCTGTGCGGCCAGCGCAGCCTGCGCGTGCGTGGCTTGCAGATGGCCGGGCGCGAGGCGGCGGTGGTCGAGGCCGGGCAGCGCTGTGCGGTCAATCTGGCCGGCGACTTGCGTGATGATCAGCCGCGCCGTGGCGACTGGCTGGGCAGCCTGCCGCAAGCGTTCAGCAACCGGCTGGATGTGGCGCTGCACAGCCTGCCGGACAGTCGCTGGCACCGGGGTGTGCTGCAGCTGCATCTTGGCGCTGCGGTGCATCCGGCACGGCTGGTGCTGCTGGAGGAGGGCCAGCCGGTGCTGGCGCAGTTGCTGCTGGAGCAGCCGCTGCATGCGCTGCATGGCGACCGCTTCATCATCCGTGACCCGGCGGCCAACCGCACCCTTGGCGGTGGCCGGGTGCTTGATCCGCAGGGTCAGCAGCGCGGGCGCAGCAAGGCGCCGCGCCTGCAGCTGCTGCGTGCCTGGGCGCAGGCCGACAGCCCGCAGCAGGCACTGCTGGCAGCGCTGCAACAGGGCCCGCTGGAGCTGCACGGCTTTGCCGAACGCTTCAACCTGACGCTGGCCGAGCTGCAGCAGTGGCTGGCCAGCGACGCGGCACTGGACGGGCAGGACGCGCCGGTGTTGCTGCAGGCCGGCAAGCACAGCTGGGCGCTGCACTGCCATCAGGCAGAGGCGATCTGGCAGGTATTGCAGCAGCATCTTCAGGCCTGGCACGCGGCGCACCCGGAGCGTCTGGGGCCGGGTGAGGGCGAGCTGGGTCTGGCCGGCACCCTGCACCTGCCGTTGTCACTCTGGCGCGCCCTGCTGCGCCACTGGCTGGACCAGGGCCGGCTGGGCCGGCAGGCCTGGGCCTGGCATCTGCCGCAGCACCAGCCGCAATTGCAGGCAGCCGACCAGCAGCTGCTGGAGCGCCTGCGGCCTTTGCTGCTGGAAGGGGGATTACGGCCGCCGATTGTTGGGGAGCTGAGTCAGCTGCTGGGTATCGAGCTGGCTGAACTGAAACTGTTCCTGCAGCGCATGCAGCGTGCCGGCCAGCTGATCGCCGTGGCGCCAAACCGCTATTACCTGCCGCAGCAGGTCGATGGGCTGGTGGCGCTGGCCCGGCAACTGGTGGCAGACTCCGCCAGCGGTAGCTTCAACGCCGCCGAGTTCCGCGACGCCTCCGGTATCGGCCGCAACCTGACCATTCAGGTACTTGAATACCTGGATCGTGCCGGGGTTACCCGGTTTCTGCGCGAACAGCGTTTTCTGGCGGGCGGCTAGCCGACTGCCAACCCGTTATGGAAGGACATCGTCCCCGGTGGGGCGCCCGGACTTCAACTCCGGTGAGATGCGCAGAGCGCGTCTGGTGGGTTCGACTCCCATGTCCTTCCGCCACTTCAGCCAACCAGCCCCCACAACAGCCCCAGCGCCAGGCTGAGCAGCATCAGCGCGATGCCGGCGTCGAACAGTTGCCAGGAGCGCGGGGTGCGCAGCAGGCGGGCCAGGGTCGGCGCGGCGCCGGTCAGGCTGCCGAACCAGACCGCCGAGGCTAGGCAGGCGCCCAGTGCATACAGCAGAGGGCTGCTTTGTCGGGCGCCGACGCTGCCGAGCAATACCACGGTATCCAGATACACATGCGGGTTGAGCAGGGTGATTGCCAGGGTGGCAGCAGCCAGTGCGGCGGCGCTGCCATAGACCGCCGATTCACCGGCCTGCAGCCGCGAGTTGCCGCGCCAGGCGCGCCAGGCCGACTGGCTGCCAAGCCACAGCAGCATAGCGACACCGCCCAGCGTCAGTACCGGCACCAGTTGCGGCAGGCGGCCTTGCAGGGCATCCAGGGCGAAAATGCCGAGCAGGATCAGCAGGCAGTCGCAGCCAATGCAGATGCCGGCCAGCAGCAGACGGTGCTGGCCGCGCATGCTGTGGCTGAGTACCCAGGCATTCTGCGCGCCGATCGCGGCGATCAGGCTGATGCCCAGACCAAAGCCACTGAAAAACGAAACCATGCAACTCTCTCCCCTGGTGATGCTGGTCATTCTGCCGGGGGCTGGCTACATTAATCCAACAAATGATTCTTGCTATGGATTAGTAAATCTTATGTTGGATTATCCCCTGTTGCAGGCCATGGCGGCGGTGGTCGAGACCGGCAGTTTCGAGCGCGCGGCGCAGCGGCTGTGCATTACCCAGTCGGCGGTCAGCCAGCGCATCAAGCAGCTGGAGAGCCGCCTGGGGCAGCCGGTGCTGTTGCGCAGCAGTCCGCCGCAGCCGACCGCGCTGGGCCGGCGCCTGCACAATCACCTGCGCCAGGTGCAGCAGATGGAGCAAAGCATTGGCCTGGGCGAGCCGCAGGAGCAGTTGACCCTGCGCATCACGGTGAATGCCGACTCGCTGGCGACCTGGCTGCCGGCGGCGCTGGCCATGCCGGACTGGCCGCAGGTGCGCTACGACATCAGCGTCGAGGATCAGGCGGTGGGCCTGCGGCGCATGAAGCACGGTGAGGTGATGGCCTGCCTGTGTGCCAGTGCCGAGCCGGTGAATGGCGGACGCGCGCAGTATCTGGGGCTGCTGCGTTACCGGGCGCTGGCCAGTCCGGATTTCCTGCAGCGTTATCGCCAGCCGCAGCGCCCGGACTGGCTGGCGCAGGCACCCTGTCTGGTGTTCAACCGGGACGACCGCCTGCAGCACGATTACCTGCGCCAGCATCAGGCCGCCGAGCCACGGCATACCCACGGCTGTCCCGGCTCGGAGGGTTTCTTGCGCTGTGCCATCGAGGGCATTGGCTGGGGCCTGCTGCCGGAGTTGCAGGCCCGCGAGGCGCTGGCCGCCGGTCTGCTCTGCGAGGTGTTGCCGGACACCCCGGTGGATGTGCCGCTTTACTGGCATTACTGGCGCGCGGAAAGCCCGATCCTCGCCGCCCTGCGCAATTCGGTGGTGCAGGTGGCCGCGCGCTGGCTGGTGTGAGCGGTTGGAAATCAGTCAGTGTTCCCCATCCGCAATACAGTTTTACCGCCCGCCGGATGACTCATGGTGGTCGAGTGACTACACTGGGGGCCGTTGTTCACCCCGATGGAGAATCTCATGATCAAGTCCCGTGCCGCCGTGGCCTTTGGCCCCAATCAACCGCTGCAGGTCGTCGAGGTGGATGTGGCGCCACCCAAGGCCGGTGAGGTGCTGGTGCGTATTGTTGCCAGCGGCGTCTGCCATACCGATGCCTACACCCTGTCCGGGCAGGACAGCGAGGGGGTGTTTCCGTGCATTCTCGGGCATGAGGGTGGCGGGATTGTCGAGGCGGTGGGTGAGGGCGTGACCTCGGTGAAGGTCGGCGACCATGTGATTCCGCTGTATACCGCCGAGTGCCGCGAGTGCAAGTTCTGCAAGTCCGGCAAGACCAACCTGTGCAGTTCGGTGCGCGCCACCCAGGGCAAGGGCCTGATGCCCGATGGCACCAGCCGGTTCAGCTATCAGGGTCAGCCGGTGTATCACTACATGGGCTGCTCGACCTTCTCCGAATACACGGTGCTGCCGGAGGTCTCGGTGGCGGTGATTCCCAGGGAAGCGCCGCTGGAAAAGGTTTGCCTGCTGGGTTGCGGTGTGACCACCGGGATCGGTGCGGTGCTGAATACCGCCAAGGTCGAGGCCGGTGCCACGGTGGCAATCTTTGGCCTGGGCGGTATCGGCCTGGCGGCGGTGATCGGCGCGAAAATGGCCGGTGCCAGCCGGATCATTGCAGTGGATATCAATCCGTCCAAGTTCGCCATTGCCGGCGAGCTGGGGGCGACCGATTTTGTCAATCCGAAGGAGCACGACAAGCCGATTCAGGAGGTGATTGTCGAGATGACCGATGGCGGGGTGGATTACAGCTTCGAGTGCGTCGGCAACGTGCAGTTGATGCGCGCGGCACTGGAGTGCTGTCACAAGGGCTGGGGCGAGTCGACCATCATCGGTGTGGCGCCGGCCGGGGCGGAGATCAGTACCCGGCCATTCCAGCTGGTGACCGGGCGGGTCTGGCGCGGCAGTGCCTTCGGTGGCGTCAAGGGCCGTACCGAGCTGCCGACCTATGTCGAGAAGTCGCAGCGCGGCGAGATTCCGCTGGATACCTTTATCACCCACACCATGGGGCTGGAGCGGATCAATGAGGCCTTCGAGCTGATGGAGCAGGGCAAGAGCATCCGCACGGTGATTCATTTCCAGGAGTGAGCCATGGCTGCCATCGAACAGATCGCCGCCAACCGCAGCTTTGGCGGTTGGCACCGGCGCTACCGGCACACCTCGGCGGTGCTCGGCTGCGACATGCAGTTTGCCGTGTATCTGCCGCCGCAGGTCGAGCAGGGCGAGCGGCTGCCGGTGCTCTACTGGCTGTCCGGGCTGACCTGCACCGACGAGAACTTTATGCAGAAGGCCGGCGCACAGCGCCTGGCCGCCGAGCTGGGACTGGTGATTGTGGCGCCGGATACCAGCCCGCGCGGTGCCGGGGTGCCGGATGACCCGGACGGCGCCTGGGACTTCGGGCTCGGCGCCGGTTTCTATGTGAATGCCACACAGCAGCCCTGGGCTGCGCATTACCGCATGTACGACTATGTCGTCAGCGAGCTGCCGGCGCTGGTCGAGGCGAATTTCCCGGTGACGGCCCAGCGCAGCATCAGTGGTCACTCGATGGGCGGCCATGGGGCGCTGGTCTGCGCCCTGAAGAACCCGGGCCGCTACCAGTCAGTGTCGGCCTTTGCGCCGATCAGCAACCCGAGCAATTGCCCCTGGGGGCAGAAGGCGCTGGGCAATTACCTGGGGCCGGAGCGCGACAGCTGGAAAGCCTGGGATACCTGCGAGCTGCTGGCGCAGGCCAGCGAACGTCTGCCGCTGCTGGTCGATCAGGGCGAGGATGACAGCTTCCTTGCCGAGCAGCTGCAACCCGAGGCGCTGCAGGCGGCCGCCGAACGGGTCGGGCATCCGCTGACCCTGCGCCGGCAGCCGGGCTACGACCACAGCTATTATTTTATCGCCAGCTTTATCGACGACCATCTGCGTCACCATGCACGGGCACTCGGGCGGCCGGGCTGAGGCCAGCCTGCCAGGCTTCCTATCGCCGCACTATCTGCGGTGAATAACTTGCCCGTGCGGAGATTGCGGCCCATAATCGCCGCATGAATAGCGGCGATTACAACTACATCTGGCAGGCCAGTGAGTGGCCGAACTGGCGCTTCGACCTGGCGGAACTGGCCGGGCCGCTGGCCGAGGTCAGTCGTGCCCAGGGGCTGTTGATGGGGCGTCTGGCTGACGTTGGCGTGGCCCTGCGTGATCAGGCGAGCCTGGCGGCGCTGACCGAGGATGTGGTCAAGACCAGCGAAATCGAGGGCGAGCAGCTCAATGTTGAATCCGTTCGCTCGTCCATTGCACGCCGGCTGGGCGTGGATATAGGTGCGCTGGCGCCGGTCGACCGGCATGTCGAGGGTGTGGTTGAAATGGTGCTGGACGCCACCGCCAACTGCCGCGCAGAGCTAACCCGGGAGCGTCTGTTCGGCTGGCATGCTGCGCTGTTCCCCACTGGCTACTCCGGGCTCTCAAGGATCAGGGTCGGCGGCTGGCGCGACGATGCCCGTGGACCGATGCAGGTGGTGTCCGGTCCCATCGGTCGTCAGCGGGTGCATTTCGAGGCGCCGCCGGCCGAGCGACTGGAGTCGGAAATCGGCCGTTTCCTTGACTGGCTGAATGGGGCAGCCAACCAGCCGCCACTGATCAAGGCCGGCCTCGGCCACCTGTGGTTGGTTACCCTGCACCCGTTCGACGATGGCAATGGCCGTATCGCGCGGGCCATCGGTGATTTGCTGCTGGCCCGCGCGGATGACAGCCCGCAGCGCTTCTACAGTTTATCGGCACAGATCCAGCGTGAGCGCAGGGCCTATTACGACATCCTGGAGCGCACCCAGCAGCAGTCGATGGACGTCACCGAGTGGCTGGTCTGGTTCCTCGACACCTTGCATCGCGCAGTTGATCAGGCGCAGCTTACCCTTGACAGGGTGCTGGCCAGATCGCGGTTCTGGCAGCGCTGGGCGAGCATGCCGCTCAACGAGCGTCAGCTGAAGTTGCTGAACCGGCTGCTCGATGGCTTTGAAGGCAAACTGACCAGCAGCAAATGGGCCGCTATCGCCAAGTGCTCGCCGGATACGGCGCTGCGCGATATCAACGATCTGCTGGCGCGGGGTGTACTGCGCAAATCGGATGCAGGCGGGCGCAGCACCAGCTATGTACTGGTTGAGTAAACGACTGCTGCCACTCAACACATCGCGGTCGTTTCCCGCAGTGTGCGACGCAGCGCCTCGTAGCTCCCAACATAGTCCAGGGTTCCGTTTCGTTTGATGAAGGTTTGCGGCAGGCTGCGTACTGGCTGGCCGACCTTTGCCTGCAGCTCCTCAACGCTGATGTCCTGCCCTACGCTGAGGTACTGGAATTCGATGGATTGCATTTGGCACAGCAGCTTGCTCTTGTTGCAATCGGTGCAGTTGTCTTTGCCGTAGATGATGACTTCCATGGGGTCTCCTGGTGCTGGATGGATGTAGGGAATAAAGAGGGTCAGAAGTCGACGTCAAATACCTGGTTTTCGTCGGTGCGGCGCATCACGCCGACCTTGTAGGCGGCGATGTCCTGCTCCTGCGGCGAGGCTTGGGTCTTGGAGATGTTGAGCCACTTCTCCATGAACTTGAGCGGGTTGTGCGCCGGTAGCGAGTATTTTTCCGTGCTCAGCCCAAACAGCTGGTAGACATCCTTGGCGCAGTACAGCGTCCAGGCCGAGAGGCGGTCGGCATTCATGCCGACCAGCTCGCGGCCTTCGGAAAACAGGTAATCGATCCAGCGCAGTTCGCTGTCCACCACTTCTTCAAGCATGGCTTCAATCTGGCTGCGGCATTGGGCGAACGCCGTCTGGCCACGCTCGCTGGCCAACTCATTCTTCAGCACGGCCCGGTCGAGCTCTACGTGGATTTCCAGCTCGTCCTGGGCAATCTTCTGGATGGCCTTGCCGATGGGCTGGAACAGGCCGGTGTCGCAGATGGCGAAGGTAACGGCGAAGCTTGCCATGAACTGGATGCGCTCCATGCACAGCAGGGCGACGATGGTCATGAATACCGCGTTGTAGGTGGTCTGGTCGTTGGGTAGCTGGCCGATGGCGTATTTGTGCGATGCCTCGTAACCGGCAGCAAAGGCCTTGGCCACTTCGGAAAGGCGATCATGTGCTTCCTGTACGCGCAGGATTTCATCGAGGATGACACCGGGGTCATCGAAGGAGTTACGCACGATTTCGGAATAGGTGGCGGCGTGCACCACTTCGTTGTCCGAGATGCGCTGCCAGGCAGCCCACAATTCGCTGGAGGTGATGAAGGGAGCCAGTACCGGTGCGATGGCGCGCGAGGCGACCGAGTCGGCCTCCCACTGCCAGGCCAGCGTCTTGATCATCATGTCGTAGGTGGCGCGTGGGCAGGTCTTGAAATCTGCATTACAGCTGGAATAGTCAAACTCGTTCTCGTCCCAGTCGAGTGATTTTTGTGCCTTGTAGAGCGACCAGATCTCGGGGTAATGGCGATTCACGGTATCGAACAAACCAGGGCGCTGGCCCAGCAGCAGCAAGGGTTTCTGGTAGTCGGTCTTGGCGTAATTGAAAACGCTATCGGTCATGATTTGGTTCCTTGAAGTCAAAGTGTGCAGGCGGCGCAGTCGCTGTCCTGGGTGTCGGTGTCAGCCATCAGCGATGTGCTGGTTTCAGCTGCCGCTGCAGCCTGGCGGATATCGGCCACGGCCTGCATGCCGTTGGACGTTTTCTGGTTCATGTAGTACTTGGACTTCAGTCCCAGCTTGACGCGGTAGAGGTAATCCTCGATCAGCTCGCTGGAAGCAATCGACGCATCGCCGATGACGCGGCGGTAGAAGTCGGCGGAAATGCCCTGGTCGGTCCATTTCTGCATGATCGCGTAGAGTTCCGTCATGTCCCTGGTCGGAATGTCCCAGGCACTTTGGTAGTGCCCGGCCAGCGTGTCGCCCTCCGGGGCTGCCCAGTAGTTCACGCGCTGGTTGTCGGTCTTGATCAGCGTGAGTTCGCGCACCGGATAGAGGCCGTTGGTGGTACCCGACGCATTCGCCGAGGTCTCGGTGGGCATGTGTGCGACCAGCACTGAATTGCGGATGCCGCCGTTGGCCTTGATCTCGGCACGCAGCGCCTCCCAGTCATAGCGCAAGCTGAAGGGGGCGATCCGGTCGACGTGCGAATTGCAGGTATCAAGTGGCAGCCAGCCTTCGGGCCAGCGTGTCTTGTGCATCCAGGGCGCGTTACCCAGCTCCTTGCCAAGTGTCAGGCTGGCGCGCAGCAGGTGGTAGTAGTGGCGTTCGGCGACCTCATGGATGAACTGCTTGCCGGCTTCATCGGTATAGCGCTTGCCGTTCTTCGCCATCAGATGCGCCAGACCGAGGATGCCCACGCCAGCGTTCAAGCGCTTGCGCGAAGTCACGCCGACCTGCGGCAACTCGTAGTGTGCCAGGTGGATACACTTGTCGATCATCAACAAGGCGTAGTAAGCCACTTCGGCGTACTGTTCCTCGCTCTCGATATTGGAGACGACGATGCCGGCCAGATTGCACGTCGCCACCTCGGGCGCGCTGCGGCGCAGGATGGCTTCGATCGGCAAGCCCTGCACGCTGTCACCCGGCTGCAAGTCATCCGGCCAGACCGGGCCTCGCTGGGTTTCCACCGGCGTCTTGCCGGGGATTTCGCGCCGCGTGCCGTCGATGAATTGCACCTCGACGAAGGAAATGTCGTCTTCTGCGTACAACTCGCTTATGTGGTTGTAGGGACCTGTCGGCAGAGCGATTTCGGCGCAGAGATTGGATGAAAAAATCGTATCCTTGAACGGCGTATGGCGGTTCATCTCGCTGATGTTGTGCTCATACACGCGGCCGGTTTCGTTCCATTCGTTGCTGGCGGTGATAAGCAGTTCGCGCGCGCGCACCCAGGTCTTGGGGAAGCTCTCATCAGCGGCATAGCGCTGGTAGATTTCCTCGAATTTTTCCTCGTCGCCGCTATACAGCGCAGCATACAGATCGGGCGCGGTATGGCAGTTGAACAGGAAAATGTCTTCGTTCCTCGCTACCTTGCGAGCGAAGAACCGGTTGCCGCCCCAGGAGTAATCCATGCCGCGAATTTTTCTGTCTTCGGTGGACATGGGGTTCTTCAATCGCAGCAGCGTGTCCACTTCAGGATCGAAGATGGGAAAGTAGGTGGTGCAGGCGCCGCCGCGACCGTTCTGCAGGTTGGATTTCACCTCCGCCACTAGCGCGCGGTAGTAGGGCAGCTTGCCCTGGTGGCGGATTACGCCGCCGCGCACCGGATCATTTACCGAGCGTGTTGCCAGATGCGCGCCGATGCCGGCACTCATGTAGGTCATGGTATTGGCGATGTGGTTGCCTACGGCGATCGAGCGCGCATTGTCGGCCACGGTGTACAGGCAGCAACTGGCGTAGCCGCGCAGCGGCGTGCCGAGATTGACATGGTTGGGTGTCGGCGCATTGATGCGATTCTTCGACAGGTGCTCGTAAAATCGCTGCACGTCGCGCATGCGGCGTTCGCGCGGCTGATCCACGGACAGCGCCATGGCCATGCGCATGTAAATGAATTGTGGTGACTCGTAGTACTGGCCTTGCACCCGGTCGGCAATGGCGTACTTGGTCAGATGCGTATGCAACTGGTAGTGCGCATACTCGAAGTCGCGTTCATGATTGATCCACTCCTGGATTACCGCGTATTCGGACTCGGAGTAGTCCAGCACCTCCATCAGGCCCAGCGCCTGCAGCTTGCGGTGCAAGGCCAGCACTGTGGGGCGTTGATTGCGGTAGAGGTCTTTGCGAATCAGCGTGGCGTAGAGCCGCCCTGCCATGCGGTTGTACGACCAGGTATCAAAGTTCAGGCAGGTACGTATGAGTTGCTGCTGCAGTTCTCGCGAGGTGGCCGTGGAGGACATGCTCGAGACGGTTTCCAGCACCGCCGAAGGCCAGTCCACCGCATCGCCAAGAGACTCGGCGGCCCATTGACCCCACTGGTTGAGTTTGAACGGCGTGAAGGGTTCGCAGTGTCCATCGCGTTTGATTATGGTTTCCAGCATGAATGTGAGTTCCGGAACAAAGCTGCCAGGACCGGACGTGCCTGCAGCTATTGCCAATACACCTGCTCCCTCGCGCAGGGCCTTGCAGTGGACTCACACGACAAACGCACGCAACCGGACGCGGCGCCCGGTTTACGGCGTGCTTTTCCCGCGAAAGCACTCACCTGCATCCGGGCGATCAGTTGACGCTGATCAGCCACCAGATGTGTCGGCAGGTCTTCGGACTTTGCGGACATGGGCCTGAAGTTCAGACCCTCCTACACTGCTCCACTTCCCAGGCCATGGCGGCCCAGTGTGATTCGAGCATTTCGTTTCCGCTTACCGCTGCGGGGCAGTTCCGGACTTTCACCGGATTCCCTCTTACGACTTACCGACTAGGGGTAAGTACCGACGGGCACACTATACAGTGTTTTTTGGCTACCAGAAGTACTACCTGTAGTATTTGTGAGCCCGGCAGTCCAATTGAGCGCCGCACGGGCACTTCATGCCCTCAATCGGCTCATTACGCAGGCCTTCGCCCGACATAGACAGTTTTTCGACACTGAAAAGAAAAACCCTTGAAAACATCAATGTTTTCAAGGGTTTGTTTGGTGGAGCCGGGGGGATTTGAACCCCCGTCCGCCAGTCCGCCGCTATCGGTTCTACATGCTTAGCCATCTCTACTTAGTTAACTCCGCGCCGCCCGAGTGGCAGGGTGCTTGGAGCGAGCTGCATGAGTTTTAGCCGTTACGTCTGCAGCGAACTTGGCGGCGATCCTGTTCTATATGACAGCCAGATCTTCGGGTTTACAGGCATCCCCTAGAGGCTGCTAGCCGGCTTAAGCGGCTAGGGCGTAGTTGTCGTCGTTGGCAACTATAAAGATGTGGCAGCGGATTTACGAGAACTGTCACCTACTCGGCATGCCCCTCAAGTTTTGTAACCGTCGTCGAATCCAAATCGGCCCCAAATCTTGCTGGTTCAATCGTGAGACCGCATTCTACGTCAGAGGTTCCCGGCTGGCCAGTTGCTTTGACGTTTAACGACTCACGCTACCTTTATGTGGGATGTTTACTGGCATTTCAAGGCCGATTTACTGCTGATGCTGAATAAAAACGCAGCACGCCGTCGTCGATCGGGCTGTTGCGCATGATGCGCCGGTCCTGCAGGTAGTTCTGGTAGACCTGCCAGGGAATCCGGTCGCCCTGTTTTGGCAGCAGCCCGCTGGCCCGCTGCACATAGCCAGAGGTAAAGCTGAGGAAGGGTTGCTCGCTGACCTCGGAGTCGCGTTCGGCGACCGCTATGGCCATGCCGGTCTGGTCCATGTGTTTCAGCAGCCGGCAGACATAGTCGGCGGTCAGGTCGGCCTTCAGGGTCCAGGACGAGTTGACGTAGCCGAAGGCCATGGCGCAGTTGGGAATGTCGCTGAGCATCATGCCCTTGTAGGCCATGGTCTGCGCCGGTTCGACAGCCTTGCCGTCGACCCCTAGCCGGATATCGCCGAAGGCGTTCAGTTGCAGACCGGTGGCGACCACGATGATGTCGGCTGGCAGTGAAGCGCCACTGGCCAGCCGGATGCCGTCGCTGGTGATCCGGTCGATCTGGTCGGTGACCACGCTGGCGCGGCCTTCGCGGATATCCTTGAACAGGTCGCCATCCGGCGCCACGCAGATGCGCTGGTCCCAGGGCTGGTATGCCGGGCTGAAGTGGGCCGGGTTGATGTCGGGGCCGAGTTCGCTGGCGGCCATTTCGATCAGGCGTTTTCTGAACAGGCCGGGGCGTCGGCGGGCCAGCCGGTAATAGAAGATGCCGGTCAGGATGTTTTTCCAGCGCACCAGGCTGAAGGCGGTGGCGCCACTGCCGATCACCACTACGCGCTTGTCGCGGTAATCCAGTGCTTCGGGCCAGAACTGCGGGTGCACTATCGGGCCGTTGAAGCCTTCCTCGCCGGGGAAGTGCGGGCGGTAGGCCTGGTCGTAGCTGTAGTAGCCGCTGCACAGGTAAAGAAAGCGGCTGCGCAGCTGGTAGCGTGCGGGTTGGCCCTGACTGTCGCGGTGACTGATTTCAAGGGTCCAGCAGGCCTCGCTGCTTGACCAGTCGGCGCGTTCGACCCGTTGGCCAAAGCGGATCTGTTCGCGCAGCTGGTGCTCGTCGGCGGCTTCATTGATATAGGTGCGAATGTCCGGGCCGTCGGCTATCGACTTGTCGTTGGCCCAGGGTTTGAAGTCGTAGCTGAGGGTGTACATGTCCGAGTCGGAGCGGATGCCGGGGTAGCGGAACAGGTCCCAGGTGCCGCCAATCGCATCGCGCGCCTCGATGATCAGAAACTGCTTGTCCGGGCACTGCTGGCGCAGGCGGCAGGCGGCACCAATGCCGGACAGGCCGGCGCCGACGATCAGGACATCCAGGGGCTGTTCGGCATGCGGTTGGGCTGCGCTCATCGGCTGTTCTCGTTGTTGTTGGCCTGTTGCTTCAGCACGCTAGGACGTTGTCGCCGGCTTGGCAAGTGTCATCAGCCGGGTTGATGGGGCGGGTATGCGACAAAAAAATACCCCGCAGAGCGGGGTACAGGTTCATTGCTTGCATTGACCAAACCAGAAAGGGGACTGGTGGAGCTGACCAGTCTGTAAGTTCTGACTGGCGGTCCTATCGATTAGTTCAGCGGCACAGCAAAAAAAGGTGAATCAGCGGTTGCGCTCGCGCACCACGCGCTGTTTTTCACGCTCCCAGTCACGTTCCTTGAGGGTTTCGCGCTTGTCGAAGTCCTTTTTGCCCTTGACCAGGGCAATCTCGCATTTGACCAGGTGTTTTTTCCAGTAGAGCGCCAGCGGTACGCAGCTGTAGCCTTTCTGCTGCACGGCGCTGATCAGCTTGTCCAGTTCGCGGGCCTTGAGCAACAGCTTGCGGGTGCGGATCGGGTCGGCCACCACATGGGTGCTGGCGCTCAGCAGCGGGCTGATTTGTGCGCCGAACAGAAAGGCTTCGCCGTCCTTGAAGACGATATAGCTGTCGACCAGCTGGGCCTTGCCGGCACGCAGGCTTTTCACTTCCCAGCCGGTCAGCGACACGCCGGCCTCGAAGCGTTCCTCGATGAAATAGTCGTGTTTGGCCTTCTTGTTCAGCGCTATGGTGCCGCCGCTGGCCTGTGCGTTCTTTTGCTTGCTCATAGGCGGCGCATTATAGGCGCTTGTGCGGCGTCCGGCTATCGGTCCGACCTTGTCCTGCCGGTATGGAATCCGCACAATGCCCTCCTTTTTTCTTCTGGACGGTGAAACAGCATGGCCAATGACAGTGTTTCCATTCACGGTATCTGGGCCAGTCGCTGGATTTTTATACTGGCGGCGACTGGCTCGGCGGTCGGGCTGGGTAATATCTGGAAATTCCCCTATATGGCCGGTGTTTATGGGGGCGGCGCCTTTGTGCTGGTCTACCTGATATGCATTGCGATGATAGGCGTGCCGATCATGCTGGCAGAGACCGTGATAGGTCGTAGAGGACGGCAGAGCCCGGTAAATGCCATGCGCAGCCTGGCGCTGCAATCGGGTGCTTCTCCGCGCTGGTCGCTGGCGGCACTGATGGGTATGGTCACCGGCCTGCTGATTCTGTCGTTTTACAGTGTGGTGGCCGGCTGGTCGCTGGATTACATCATCGGCATGGGGCGAGGCGAATTTGCCGGAATTGATGGTGCCGGGGCTGGCGCACGTTTTGGCGCGCTGACCGCCGACCCATGGCGTCTTACCTTGTGGCATTCACTGTTTCTGCTGGTGACGGCCTTTATCATTGCCCGCGGTGTGGTTGCCGGGCTGGAGCGCAGCCTGCGCATCATGATGCCGATGCTGTTTGTGTTGCTGTTGGTGCTGCTGGGGTATTCGCTGACTACCGGGCATTTTGGTGACGGACTGAAGTTCCTGTTCCATTTTGATCTGGCCGAAGTGCCGGACGGTATTCTGGCTGCAATGGGGCATGCATTTTTTACCCTGAGCGTCGGTGTGGGTTCGATCATGGTGTTTGGTGCCTACATGCCGAAGAAGTCCTCGATCGGGGCTACGGTAATGACCGTGGGACTTCTCGATACCGTGGTGGCGCTGACCGCTGGCATGGCGCTGTTTCCTATTGTCTTTGCCGCAGGACTTGAGCCTGGCGGTGGGCCGGGATTGATGTTCGTCACCCTGCCGATTGCCTTTGGCAATATCGCTCTGGGTCAGCTATTCGGTTTGTTGTTCTTTATTCTGGTGGCGGTTGCCGCCTGGAGTTCGGCCATTTCCATGCTCGAGCCCGCAGTGGCCTACTGGGTTGAGCGCAGTGGTCGCAGCCGGGCTCTGGTTACCGGCGTTATTGCGGCACTGTGTTGGGTGGTCGGTATGGGTACGGTGCTGTCATTCAATGTGTTGGCCGACGCGCGGTTCTTTGTCAGCGACGCAGATGGCTGGCATCTTTTCCGCTGGACCACCGAGGGCGGCAAGACCCTGTTCGACAGCATCGATTATCTGACCAGCCGCATCATGCTGCCGCTGGGCGGGTTGTTGTTTGCGGTCTTTGCCGGCTGGGTGATGGGGCGTGACGTGGTGCGCGCCGAATTGTCCCTGCGGCATCCCTGGATGTTTCCGGTAATATATTGGCTGTTACGTGTGGTGGCGCCGGTGGGCGTGACCATTGTGTTTGTTGCCGAGCTGCTCAAGTGATTGCCGTATGACCCATATCCAGCGTTCCGCCTTGTTGCCCTATACAGCCCAGCGCTTGTTCGATCTGGTCAACCGTGTCGAGCATTATCCGCAGTTTCTTCCCTGGTGCTCTTCAGCGCAGGTGCTTGACGAAACCGAGCAGGAAATGCGAGCGCAGTTGACTGTGGCCAAGGCGGGGGTAAGCCAGTCATTTGTCACTCGCAATCAGCTGATACCCGGTCAGCGCATCGAAATGCGTCTGGAGCAGGGCCCCTTTACCGAGTTGCATGGTATCTGGGAGTTTCGTGCACTTGGCGAACATGCCTGCAAGATCAGTCTGGATCTGCACTTCAATTACGCTGGGCCGGTGGTCAAGGCTACGCTGGGGCCATTGTTCAATCAGGCTGCCAACAGCATGGTCGAGGCGTTCTGCCAACGCGCCAAGGAGATATATGGTGGCTGAGCACAGCATTGTGGTGGAGGTGGCCTACGCGCTGCCTGATAAGCAACGCATCATCGCCGTCGCGGTGCCGCAGGGCACCAGCATGCTTGAGGCGGCCAGGTTGTCGGGGATAGTCAACGAGTTTCCGGGGCTGGATCTGGATGCCAGTTCGATGGGGATTTTTGGCAAGTCGGTGGCGAAGCCGGCGGAGCGGGTTCTTCAGGCGGGTGAGCGGGTGGAAATTTACCGGCCTCTGCTGGCCGATCCGAAGGAAGTGCGCAAGCAGCGTGCCGCCAGAGCAAAGGCAGAGGAACAGGCCGGCTGAATGGTCAGTCGGCCCTTGATCTGGTCAGTTGTCGCCAGTTTGCAGCGGCGCACCAAGGTCTACCGGAAAGCTCTCGCTGGATGAAGAGGCGGGGAGCTGGCCACCCATGATGGCTTCATCGCGACTGGTACCGGGCACGAAGTCACCACTCAGGCCGGCAAGACGGTCATTCTCGAAGAACAACGAAATGCGCTCCTGGGTGCGTGTACTGTGTCCGGCCTGCAGGCTGTACAGGTAGTCCCAGCGATTCGGGTGCAGTGTGTCCTGAATAAGCGGGCTACCCATGATAAAGCGTACCTGGCGGGTGGTCATGCCGGGCCGCAACTGGTCAACCATGTCCTGGGTAATCACGTTGCCCTGTTGTACGTCGATCTTGTAGACGCCGGGAAAGCCGCAGCCGCCCAGCGACAGGGCCGCAGTGCAAAGGATAGCGAGAATGATTCGGTTCGGGCTTTTTACTGTCACGTGGTATCATCCACAGTCGTGTTAGGGCTGAATGGCCCTGAATCATACCCGACAGATCCCGCCCTGCGAAGCGCTGAACGAGAAACTGCCCATGCTTGAAAATCAGGAACTCCGCAAAGTTGGCCTCAAGGTCACCCTGCCACGGGTGAAGATACTGCAGATGCTCGACAACTCCGAAGAGCGTCACATGAGTGCCGAGGATGTCTACAAGGCATTGATGGAGGCCGGTGACGATGTTGGTCTGGCTACCGTGTATCGGGTGCTGACCCAGTTCGAGCAGGCCGGTCTGGTTGTAAGGCACAACTTTGATGGCGGTCATGCGGTTTTCGAGCTGGCGGATGGTGATCATCACGACCATATGGTCTGCGTCGATTCCGGTGAGGTTATCGAGTTCTTTGATCCGGAGATCGAGCGCCGCCAGCGGGAAATCGTCAAGGAGCATGGCTTCGAGCTGGTTGACCACAACCTGGTGCTTTACGTGAAGAAAAAGGGCTCCTGAGCCCGGTTGGCCGAACCGTCATTCCCGCTTTCGCGGGGATGACATGGATCAGGGACGAGTACTGGCTCTGCGCTCAGGCGCTGACAGCCAGCAGCTTGCGGGCGTGCGCCAGTGATTCCTCGGTCAGGTCGATGCCGCCAAGCATGCGTGCCACTTCCTTGATCCGGCCATCGGTGTCGAGTTTGTCTATACAGGTACGCGTGCTGTTCTTATCTTGCTCCTTGCGCACGAACAGGTGCTGATGCCCCTGTGCAGCAACCTGCGGCAGGTGGGTCACGGTGATTACCTGGCCGCGATTGCCCAGGCGCCGCAGCAGTTGCCCGACAATCTCGGCGGTGGGGCCGCCGATACCTACATCCACTTCATCGAACACCAGGCTGGGTACCCGTGAGGTCTGTGCGGTAATTACCTGGATGCCCAGGCTGATACGTGACAATTCGCCACCGGACGCCACCTTGGCCAAGGGTTTGGCGGGTTGGCCGGGGTTGGCGCTGACCATGAATTCCACGGACTCCAGGCCCTGCGGCGGATGGTTATCGGCAGCCAGTTCCTGCAGGCTGATTTCGATGCGCCCGCCGGGCATGCCGAGACGCTGGATTTCCTCGGTGACCGCCGCCGCCAGGCGTGCGGCGGCCTCGCTGCGAATGCCGGACAGCTGCTGAGCTAACTGTTGGTAGTGCTGACGGTAGGCGGCCAGTTCCTCGCCAAGGCGTTCAATATCGGCATCCTGCTGTTGCAGGCTGTCGAGTTCGTCGAGCATCTGCTGTTGCAGGGCGGCTAGCTGTTGCGGTTGTATCCGGTGCTTGCGCGCCAGTTCGTAAATGCTGCCGAGACGTTCCTCGACCTGCTGCTGGCGTTGTGGGTCGGCCTCGAAGTGGTCGAGGTAACGACTCAGCTCGCCAACTGCTTCCTCTACCTGGATTTGCGCACTGGCCAGCAGGGCATGGGCCTCACCAAGGTGGCGGCTGTGTTCCGCCAGTGCGGTGAGTCGGCCGAGGCTGGCGTTGAGCGCCTGCAGTACGCTGCCGCTGTCGCTTTCGCGGCACAGGTCGATGACCTGCTGGCAGTTGTGCACTATCTGTTCGGCATTTGCCAGTTGTCGCTGTTCGGACTCCAGACTGTCCAGCTCACCGTCCTGCAGGGCCAGGTTGTCCAGCTCTTCCAGCTGGTAGCTGAGCAGTTGCTGGCGCGCCTGTTGCTCGTCACCCAGGGTGCTGGCGCGTTGCAGGGCCTGTTCGGTCTGCCGGCAGCGTTGCGCGGCCAGTTGCACCTGGCGGGCCAATTCCACCGCACCGGCGTATTCATCCAGCAGGCGGCGGTGGGTATCGGTTTTCAGCAGCGACTGGTGTTCATGCTGGCTGTGGATGTCGATCAGTAGTTCGCCCAAGGCCTTGAGGTCCTGCTGCGGGCAAGGGCTGCCATTGATGTAGCCGCGCGAGCGTCCCTCTGCGGTGATTACCCGGCGCAGGATCACCTGCTGCTGGTCAGTATCAAGATCGCGCTCGGCAAGCCATTGCTGCGCTTCCGGGATCTGCCGTACATCGAAGGTGGCAAGAATGTCCGCCTTGTCTGCGCCGGGGCGTACGGCGCCGCTGTCGGCACGGTCACCCAGGGTCAGCGCCAGGGCATCCAGCATGATTGATTTGCCGGCGCCGGTTTCACCGCTGATGACTGTCATGCCGCTGCTCAACTCGATATCCAGATGGTCGACGATGGCGTAATTGTTGACCGCAAGGTGTATCAGCATGGCCAGCTCCCGGTAGGCTTTGTCTGGCTTTTTATACAGTAGTTGCAGGTTGTCGACAAGTCCGCTCGACAAACCCTTGAAGCTGTCCGCATCGTCCCCATATACAGCCGCATTGCTGCGGGTTATGTCCGCAGATCGGTGGATTGACAGGTTTTTACAGGAGCACAGCATGACCGACGAGATGAACAGCGATCAGCAGCCTGAAGGGCTGGACGCTGCCACACACACGCCCGAGCTGGACCGCATTGCCGAGCTGGAGGCGCAGTTGGACGAGGCGCGTAATCAAGCGCTGCGTGCCGCCGCCGAGATGCAGAATGTGCGTCGGCGTGCCGAGCAGGATGTGGAGAAGGCGCACAAGTTTGCCCTGGAGCGTTTTGCCGGTGACCTGTTGCCGGTCCTCGACAGTCTGGAGCGCGGTATCGAGTTGTCGAATCCGAACGATCCAGCCCTGCGTTCGATGCACGAAGGCATGGAGCTGACCCTGAAAATGTTCCTCGATACCCTGTCGCGCTTTAGTGTGGCTGAAGTGAGTCCGCACGGTGAGCCCTTCAACCCGGAGCTGCATCAGGCAATGGCCATGGAGGAGAACCCGGCTTGTGAGCCGAACACCGTGCTTAAGGTGTTCCAGAAAGGTTACACGCTCAGTGGTCGGCTGTTACGCCCGGCCATGGTGGTGGTCAGCAAGGCGCCCAGCGCGCCGGCACCCCACATTGACGAGCAGGCTTGAAATTGTTTTGAACGCCCCCATTCAGTGGGCATGACAGATTGAACCCGGCCGCCGGGCGCGGCACTCAGCTTCGGAGAGAACACAGATGGGCAAGATTATCGGTATCGACCTGGGAACCACCAACTCCTGCGTCGCCATCATGGAAAACGGCACTGCCAAGGTGATCGAGAACGCCGAAGGCGGTCGCACCACGCCGTCAATCGTGGCTTTCACCAACGACGGTGAAACCCTGGTTGGCCAGTCGGCCAAGCGCCAGTCGGTGACCAACCCGCACAACACCCTGTTTGCGGTGAAGCGTCTGATCGGTCGTCGTTTCGACGAGGATGTGGTGCAGAAGGACATCAAGCTGGTGCCCTACAAGATTCTCAAGGCCGACAATGGCGATGCCTGGGTCGAAGCCCGTGGCGAGAAGATGGCGCCGCCGCAGATCAGCGCCGAAGTGCTGAAGAAGATGAAGAAAACTGCCGAAGACTACCTCGGCGAGCCGGTTACCGAAGCCGTAATCACTGTGCCGGCCTACTTCAACGACAGTCAGCGCCAGGCGACCAAGGATGCCGGCCGGATTGCCGGTCTGGAAGTCAAGCGCATCATCAACGAGCCGACCGCTGCGGCACTGGCCTACGGCATGGACAAGGCGCGTGGCGACTCGACCATCGTGGTCTATGACCTGGGTGGCGGTACCTTCGACGTGTCGGTGATCGAGATTGCCGAAGTGGATGGCGAGCACCAGTTCGAGGTGTTGGCGACCAACGGTGACACCTTCCTCGGCGGTGAAGATTTCGACATGCGCCTGATCGACTATCTGGCCGATGAGTTCAAGAAGGAAAACGGCGTTGATCTGCACAATGATCCGCTGGCCCTGCAGCGCCTGAAAGAGGCTGCCGAGAAGGCCAAGATCGAGCTGTCTTCGAGCACCCAGACCGATGTCAACCTGCCGTACATCACTGCAGACGCCTCGGGTCCCAAGCACCTGAACGTCAAGGTGACCCGTGCCAAGCTGGAGTCGCTGGTCGAGGATCTGGTCAAGCGCAGTCTGGAGCCGTGCCGCGTAGCCATGAAGGATGCCGGTCTGGACGTGTCGGCGATCAATGAAGTGATTCTGGTCGGTGGCCAGACCCGCATGCCGATGGTGCAGAAGGCGGTTACCGAGTTCTTCGGCAAGGAGCCGCGCAAGGACGTCAACCCGGACGAGGCAGTTGCCGTGGGCGCCGCCATCCAGGGTGCGGTACTGGCCGGTGACGTGAAGGACGTGCTGCTGCTCGACGTGACCCCGCTGTCGCTGGGTATCGAGACCATGGGCGGTGTGATGACTGCACTGATCGAGAAGAACACCACCATTCCGACCAAAAAGTCGCAGGTGTTCTCCACTGCCGATGACAACCAGACAGCCGTTACCATTCACGTGCTGCAGGGTGAGCGCAAGCAGGCCGGGCAGAACAAGTCGCTGGGTCGCTTCGATCTGGCCGATATTCCGCCGGCGCCGCGCGGTGTGCCGCAGATCGAGGTTAGCTTCGATATCGACGCCAACGGTATCCTTAATGTGTCCGCCAAGGACAAGGCTACCGGCAAGCAGCAGTCGATCGTGATCAAGGCCTCTTCCGGTCTGAGCGACGAGGAAATCGAAAAGATGGTGCGTGATGCCGAGGCGAATGCCGAGGAAGATCGCAAGTTCGAGGAGCTGGCGACTGCGCGTAATCAGGGTGACCAGCTGGTGCATGCCACCCGCAAGACCCTGAAGGAAGCAGGTGACAAGGCGACTGATGCCGAGAAGTCTGCCATCGAGGCCGCCTTGAGCGACCTTGAAGTGGCCATCAAGGGTGACAGCAAGGACGATATCGAGGCGAAAATCAACGCCCTGTCCGAGGCGTCGGCACCGCTGGTGCAGAAGATGTACGCCGAGCAGGCGCAGGCTGCCCAGCCGGGTGAGGCGCAAGCGGATGCTGGTAGCGACGGCGCGGATGATGTTGTCGATGCCGAGTTTGAAGAGGTCAAGGACAACAAGTAAGGTCCCGGCCGCCTGGCGGCCCTGAAGCATGCAGCACGGCAACGCGGGACTGGCTCCCGCGTTGCCGTTTGTGCTGCCCGAGCGTGGCAGAGGAATGATGAACGATGGCCAAGCGTGACTATTACGAGGTTCTGGGTGTCGAGCGCGGTGCCAGCGAAGCCGAGCTGAAGAAGGCCTATCGGCGGCTGGCAATGAAGTTCCACCCGGACCGCAATCCCGACGACAAGGAAGCCGAGGAAAAATTCAAGGAGGCCAACGAGGCCTACGAAGTGCTCACCGACGCGCAGAAGCGTGCGGCCTATGACCAGTATGGGCATGCCGGTGTCGACCCGAACATGGGCGGCGGTGCCGGTGGTTTTGGTGGCGGCGCCAACTTCTCGGATATTTTCGGTGATGTGTTCGGCGATATCTTTGGCGGCGCAGCCGGTGGCCGTGGGCGTTCCAGTGCCCAGCGCGGCAGCGACCTGCGCTACACCCTGGAATTGGATCTGGAGGAGGCGGTACGCGGCTCCAGCCAGACCATCCGGGTGCCGACACTGGTCGAGTGCAAGACCTGCAGTGGCAGTGGTGCCAAAAAGGGCACCAGCCCGGTCACCTGTACTACCTGTGGCGGACACGGTCAGGTGCGCATGCAGCAGGGTTTCTTCTCGGTGCAGCAGACCTGTCCGCGCTGCCATGGCAGCGGCAAGATGATCACCGACCCCTGTGGCGACTGCCGTGGCCATGGGCGCGTCGAGGAGCAGAAAACCCTGTCGGTTAAAATCCCGGCCGGGGTCGATACCGGTGACCGCATCCGCCTGGCGGGTGAGGGCGAGGCGGGTGTCAATGGTGGTCCGGCCGGCGATCTGTACGTGGTGGTCTCGGTACGCGAGCACAAGATCTTCCAGCGCGATGGCAAGAACCTGTACTGTGAGGTGCCGATCAGCTTTACCGATGCGGCACTCGGCGGCGAGCTGGAAGTGCCGACCCTGGATGGCCGGGTCAAGCTGAAGATCCCCGAGGGGGCGCAGACCGGCAAGCTGTTCCGCCTGCGTGGCAAGGGTGTGACGCCGGTACGCGGTGGTGCGCCGGGTGATTTGCTGTGCCGCGTGGTGGTGGAGACGCCAGTCAACCTGACCAAGCGTCAGCGCGAACTGCTCGAGGAGTTGCGTGGCACCCTGGAGGCCGAGGGCAGCAATCAGTCGCCACGGGCCAAGAGCTGGTTCGAGGGTGTAAAGAACTTCTTTGAAGACATGAAATTCTGAGCGGAGCGAAGATGAGACGGATAGCGGTTATTGGCGCAGCCGGTCGCATGGGCAAGGCGCTGATCGAGGCCATTGGCCAGACCGAAGGGGCGCAGTTGAGCGCCGCCATCGAGCGTCCGCAAAGCAGTCTGGTGGGTGCCGATGCCGGCGAGCTGGCTGGGGTCGGTCGCCTTGGTGTGGTGATTGCCGGCAGTCTGGAGCAGGTGCTGGGCGATTTCGATGTGCTGATCGATTTCACCCACCCCAGCAGCACGCTGGTCAACCTGCAGTTGTGCCGCGTCCATGGCAAGGCCATGGTGATTGGTACTACCGGTTTCAGTGAGGCGGAAAAGGCACAGATCGCCGACGCCGCGCGGGATATTCCGGTTGTGCTGGCGGCCAACTTCAGTGTTGGCGTCAACCTGTGCCTGAAGCTGCTGGATATGGCGGCGCGGGTCATGGGTGAGGATGCCGATATCGAGATTATCGAGGCGCATCACCGGCACAAGGTGGACGCCCCATCCGGTACTGCGCTGCGCATGGGGGAGGTGGTGGCCGAAGCGCTGGGGCGTGATCTGCGCAAGGTGGCGGTATATGGTCGTGAGGGCCAGACTGGCGCTCGCGAGCGCGACACCATCGGCTTCGCTACCGTGCGTGCCGGCGATGTGGTGGGGGATCACACCGTGCTGTTTGCCACCGAGGGCGAGCGGGTGGAGATTACTCACAAGGCTTCCAGTCGTCTGACCTTTGCTCGCGGCGCAGTGCGTTCGGCGCTGTGGTTGCAGGGCCATGACAGCGGCCTGTTCGATATGCAGGACGTGCTGGGTTTGCGTTGACCGGTGCGATCTGGACCCACAAAAAAACCGGCCAGGCCGGTTTTTTTGTGGGTCAGGTTTGTCAGCCTTGGGCCAGACTCGACACTCTGACTTGTTCGCGTGACAGTTCGTCAAGGATGCGGGTGTTGCGCTGCAGGTAGAAGGCCGCCATTGAGGGTACCCAGTCTTCGTAGTACTTCAGCAGACGCGGACGAATAAAGTCGTATTGCTTGTCCAGGCGCTCGAGCCGGGCCTGAAGATCCGGGAACAGCTTGCGCAGTTCGCCGGCTCGTTCTGTGATGCGGTTGTCGAGCATGGTGAACATTCCATCCTCGTTGTCCATAAAGTAGACGCCAACCGAGCTGAACATGTTGTTCTGGTACAGCAGCAGAATCTGGCTGATTTCCAGGCTCTGGGCATGCAGGGTCAGTAGTTCGGCAGGAGCTCCTTCGGTCATTCCTGCATACTCGCTCTCAGCCATGCGATCCAGTTGGCCATGGATCTGCATGATGCGGTTGACGGTAGACAGATTGAAGTGGGCTTCTTCTTCAGGCTGGCCTTCCAGTTCGCGGATGGTCAGCTGCAAATTGGCCTTGAGCGCGGACAGTTCGGCGGGCATGCCCAGTGTGCGCAGGGCGGCATCCATATTGGACAGCGCTTCGTTGTAGCGGATCCGGTTTTCTGGCTCGCGAATCTTTTCGTAAAGGTTGTTGTCGATCAGCAGGTAGGTGGCAGCGGTATAGCCCTGGCTGCGGAATTCGTGCATGGCCTGCAGTCGCTGCAGGTCAACGGCCTGCGCAACCAGTGGGGCGAAGCAGAAAAGTGCCAGCAGTATCAGGCGTGAAAGCTGTAGAGCCATGTTCGTTTCCCCAATCCTTAGCGTTTCTTGTTGTTTTGGCATCGCTGCCATGTGCGCCGGCAAGGCTGTTCTGTGCGCATGGTCGACGCCATGAGGCGTTGTACCACAGATGAAGATGTGATGAAACACGCAGGTCGGGGGGTACGTCTGACCGCAGACGCGTTGGTGCTGGAAATTTCTTGCGTTGATCGGTAGACTATCGAGCTGATCTGTCTATCCAGCGCGTAATTGACAATGCCTTGCAGCGGGATGTGGTGCCTGACACCCCATTCCCGCTTTTGTGCAGCCCGAGTTTTGTCAGCAGCGCCAGCACAATCGGAGGTTTTCTTGTCCAAGCCAGCTCTTCTAGTCCTCGCCGACGGCAGCGTGTTTCGCGGTGAGGCCATCGGTGCCGACGGCCATAGCGTCGGCGAGGTCGTGTTCAATACGGCCATGACCGGTTATCAGGAAATACTTACCGACCCCTCTTATTCCCGCCAGATCGTCACCCTGACCTACCCGCACATCGGCAACACCGGCGTCACCCCCGAGGATGTCGAGTCGGATCGCGTGCATGCCGCCGGTCTGGTGATTCGCGATCTGCCCTTGCTGGCCAGTAGCTGGCGTTTCAAGCAGACCCTGCCGGAGTACCTGAAGGACAATGGGGTGGTGGCGATTGCCGGTATCGATACCCGTCGGCTGACCCGCATCCTGCGTGAAAAGGGTTCGCAGAACGGCTGCATCATGGCCGGTGATGACCTCAGCGAGGAGCGTGCGCTTGAGCTGGCGCGCAGCTTCCCCGGACTGAAGGGCATGGATCTGGCCAGGGAGGTTACAGTCAAGGCACCCTATAAATGGCGCTCCAGCGTCTGGGAGCTGGCCAGTGACAGCCATCCGGAACGCACGGCTGCCGAGCTGCCCTACCATGTGGTGGCCTATGACTACGGGGTAAAGACCAACATCCTGCGCATGCTGGTGGCGCGCGGTTGTCGCCTGACTGTGGTGCCGGCACAGACCCCGGCCAGCGAGGTGCTGGCGCTGAACCCGGACGGTGTGTTCCTGTCCAACGGCCCTGGTGATCCGGAGCCTTGTGACTACGCGATTACGGCCATCCGCGAGATCCTCGACACCGCTATCCCGGTGTTTGGTATCTGCCTGGGCCATCAGTTGCTGGCGCTGGCCTCCGGGGCGAAGACGGTGAAGATGGGCCATGGCCACCACGGCGCCAACCACCCGGTTCAGGATCTGGACAGCGGGGTGGTGATGATCACCAGTCAGAACCATGGCTTTGCCGTGGATGAGGACAGCCTGCCGGACTGCCTGCGCGCTACCCACAAGTCGCTGTTCGACGGCACCCTGCAGGGTATTGAACGCACCGACAAACAGGCTTTCAGCTTCCAGGGTCACCCCGAAGCCAGTCCCGGCCCGCACGATGTTGCGCCGCTGTTCGACCGTTTCATCGAGGCCATGGCCACGCGCCGCTGAGCATCCAAGGATTTGTAGACGACCATGCCAAAACGTACAGACATTCAAAGCATTCTGATCCTCGGCGCCGGCCCCATCGTTATCGGCCAGGCCTGCGAGTTTGACTATTCCGGTGCCCAGGCCTGCAAGGCGCTGAAGGAAGAGGGGTTCCGGGTGATTCTGGTGAACTCCAACCCGGCCACCATCATGACCGACCCGGCGATGGCCGATGCCACCTACATCGAGCCGATCAAATGGCAGACGGTGGAGAAGATTATCGAGAAGGAGCGCCCGGATGCGGTGCTGCCGACCATGGGCGGGCAGACCGCGCTGAACTGCGCGCTGGATCTGGAAAAGCACGGCGTCCTGGAAAAGTACGGCGTCGAGATGATCGGTGCCAACGCCGACACCATCGACAAGGCCGAGGATCGCTCGCGCTTTGACAAGGCGATGAAGTCCATCGGCCTTGAGTGTCCGCGCTCGGGTATCGCGCACAACATGGAAGAGGCCTACGGTGTACTGGATCAGCTCGGCTTCCCCTGCATCATCCGCCCGTCCTTCACCATGGGTGGCACTGGTGGCGGTATCGCCTACAACCGTGAAGAGTTCGAGGAAATCTGCAACCGCGGTCTGGACCTGTCGCCGACCAAGGAGCTGCTGATCGACGAGTCGCTGATCGGCTGGAAGGAATACGAGATGGAGGTGGTCCGTGACAAGAAGGACAACTGCATCATCGTCTGCTCGATCGAGAACTTCGATCCGATGGGCGTGCACACCGGTGACTCGATCACCGTGGCGCCGGCACAGACCCTGACCGACAAGGAATACCAGATCATGCGTAACGCCTCGCTGGCGGTACTGCGTGAGATCGGTGTGGAAACCGGCGGCTCCAACGTGCAGTTCGGCATCTGCCCGGATACCGGGCGCATGGTGGTGATCGAGATGAACCCGCGGGTATCGCGTTCCTCGGCGCTGGCCTCCAAGGCCACTGGCTTCCCGATTGCCAAGATCGCTGCCAAGCTGGCGGTCGGCTATACCCTCGACGAACTGCAGAACGACATCACCGGCGGCCGCACGCCGGCCTCCTTCGAGCCGGCGATCGACTACGTGGTGACCAAGATCCCGCGTTTCGCCTTCGAGAAGTTCCCCAATGCCGATGCCCGCCTGACCACCCAGATGAAGTCGGTGGGCGAGGTGATGGCCATCGGGCGTACCTTCCAGGAATCCATGCACAAGGCCCTGCGTGGTCTGGAAGTGGGTGTTTGCGGTCTGGATCCCAAGGTTGATCCGGCCAACAGCGAGGCGCGTACCGAGGTGGTGCGAGAGCTGACGGTGCCGGGTGCCGAGCGTATCTGGTTTGTCGCCGATGCCTTCCGAATCGGCATGAGCCGTGATGAAGTCTTTGCCCTGACCAAGATCGACCCCTGGTTCCTGGTGCAGATCGAGGATCTGGTGAGTGAGGAAGAGCAGGTCAAGAGCCTGGGTCTGGCCGATCTGGATCAGGCGCTGATGTTCCGCCTGAAGCGCAAGGGTTTCTCCGATGCGCGTCTGGCCGAACTGCTGGCAGTGACTGAAAAGAGCCTGCGCAGCCACCGGCAGAAACTCAAGATACACCCGGTATACAAGCGGGTAGATACCTGCGCCGCCGAGTTTGCCACCGATACGGCCTATATGTACTCGACCTATGAGGAAGAGTGCGAGGCCAATCCCAGCGGCCGCGAGAAGATCATGGTGCTGGGTGGTGGCCCGAACCGCATCGGCCAGGGTATTGAATTCGACTACTGCTGTGTACACGCGGCACTGGCGATGCGCGAAGACGGTTATGAAACCATTATGGTCAATTGCAACCCGGAAACCGTTTCCACCGACTACGACACCTCCGATCGTCTGTATTTCGAGCCGGTAACTTTGGAAGACGTGCTGGAGATTGTCCGCGTCGAACAGCCCAAGGGTGTGATCGTGCAGTATGGCGGCCAAACCCCGCTGAAGCTGGCGCGGGCGCTGGAAGAGGCCGGGGTGCCGATCATCGGTACCAGTCCCGAGGCGATTGACCGTGCCGAGGACCGTGAGCGTTTCCAGCAGATGGTTGAGCGACTGAATCTGCTGCAGCCGCCGAATGCCACCGCGCGCAGCGAGGATCAGGCCATCGCCCTGTCGAAGACCATTGGTTATCCGCTGGTGGTGCGCCCGTCCTATGTACTCGGTGGCCGGGCCATGGAGATCGTCTACCAGGAAGACGAGCTGCGCCGTTACATGCGTGAGGCGGTCAAGGTGTCCAACGACAGCCCGGTACTGCTCGATCACTTCCTCAATTGCGCCATCGAGGTGGATATCGACGCGGTGTCCGATGGCACCGACGTGGTGATCGGCGCGATCATGCAGCACATCGAGCAGGCCGGCGTGCACTCGGGTGACTCGGCCTGCTCGTTGCCACCCTATTCGCTGCCGGCGGTAATCCAGGACCAGATCCGCGAGCAGGTGCGCAAGATGGCGCTGGAGCTCGGCGTGGTCGGTCTGATGAACGTACAGATGGCGGTGCAGGGCGAAACCATCTATGTCATCGAAGTGAACCCGCGCGCCTCGCGGACTGTGCCCTTCGTATCCAAGTGCATCGGTCAGTCGCTGGCGAAGATCGCCGCCCGGGTGATGGCCGGCAAAACCCTCAAGGAGCTGGGCTTTACCGAGGAAGTGGTGCCGCCGTATTTCAGCGTCAAGGAGGCGGTGTTCCCGTTCGCCAAGTTCCCCGGCGTCGATCCGATCCTTGGCCCGGAGATGAAATCCACCGGTGAGGTGATGGGCGTTGGCGACAGCTTTGCCGAGGCCTTTGCCAAGTCGCAGGTGGGCGCCAACGAGATACTGCCGAACGGCGGCTGTGCCTTCCTCAGTGTGCGTGAGGATGACAAGCCGCATGCTGCCGAGCTGGCCCGCCAGCTGGTCGAGCTGGGCTTCGAGGTGGTCGCTACCAGCGGTACTGCAGCGGTTATCGAGGCGGCCGGCATAGCCGTGCGCCGGGTCAACAAGGTAACCGAGGGGCGTCCGCATATCGTCGACATGATCAAGAACGATCAGGTCAGCCTGGTGATCAACACCACCGAAGGCCGCCAGTCGATTGCCGACTCCTATTCGATCCGTCGCAGTGCGCTGCAGCACAAAGTCTATTCGACCACCACCCTGGCCGGTGGCCAGGCGGTGTGCATGGCACTGAAATTCGGCCCGGAGAAGACAGTACGTCGCCTCCAGGATCTGCACGCAGGTATCTGAGATGAAGTATCCAATGACCAAACAGGGCGCCGAAGCCCTGGAAGTAGAGCTGAAGCACCTGAAAAGTGTGGTACGCCCGCAGCTTAGCCAGTCAATTGCCGAGGCGCGTGAGCTGGGTGACCTGAAGGAGAACGCTGAATACCATGCGGCGCGTGAGCAGCAGGGCATGGTCGAGGCGCGGATCAGGGATATCGAAGGTCGCCTGGGTAACGCCCAGGTGATCGACGTGACCAGCATTCCGGCCACCGGCAAGGTGATTTTCGGCACCACAGTGACCATCGCCAACGTGGATACCGACGAGGAAGTGGTGTACCAGATCGTTGGTGAAGACGAGGCTGATATCAAGCAGGGCAAACTGTCGGTTACTTCACCGATTGCCCGTGCGCTGATCGGCAAGCACGAGGGCGATGTCGCTGCGGTGCAGACTCCGAGCGGTGTGGTCGAGTATGAAGTTGTCGAGGTACAACACCTGTGACCACGGCCGGCAGCAATCTGCGCGGAGGGCGAATCGCCTGGCAACTGGCGCAGACCCTGTGGGTCGGTGGTGTCTGGGTATTGCACTTCGTGTTGCTGCCGGCGCTGGAGCGTTTCGGGCTGGCGCCCTTGCTGATCGAGGAGATCGGCAGCTTCATGTATCCGCTACTGGTGGGTTTTGCGGCTGTTTGTGCGCTGTTGCAGGGGCTGGTACTGCTGAGTGCGCTAGGCCGGCGCTGGTGGCAGGATCTGCGTGGGCAGTTGCTGGTGCTGGTGCTGGTCAGTGCCGGCTCGTTCTTTCTGGCCGGGTTCTGGAAGGACGGCCTGTACTGGCAGATGTTCTGCTTTCTGGTGCTGGCTTTTGCCGGTCTGGTGCTGGTGCTGCAGCCGCGCCCGGATGAGCGCGGCAACTGAGTCGCTTCAGAGGGTTTTGAAGCGGATCAGGTTGGACAGCTGCGGATTGGGCTGCTTGCTGCGACGCAGCAGGATCGCCATCTTGCCGATCACCTGCACCAATTCGGCGCCGCTGGCCTGGCAAATCTGGGTGATCAATGCCTGCTTGGCGTCGCGGTCGGCAACGCTGAGGCGGATCTTGATCAGTTCGTGATCGTTCAGCGCACGCTCCAGTTCCGCCAGCACGCCTTCACTGGCGCCCTGTTCACTGACGATGACCACCGGCTTGAGATGATGGCCGATGCGCTTAAGGTCTTTCTTCTGTGCCGAGCTGAGCGCCATAATGTTTCTGCTGCTTTCCCATGAATGAGTGAAAGTGCCAAGTATAACCGGCGGAGCGATCCGCTGCATGAGGTATTCCGTGGCTCGATCCAAGACCAGCAAGGGCTGGCTGAAAGAACATTTCGACGACCCCTACGTCAAGAAGGCGCAAAAGGACGGTTACCGTTCGCGTGCCAGCTACAAGCTGCTGGAGATCCAGGAGAAGGATCGCCTGCTACGGCCCGGTATGACCGTGCTGGATCTGGGGGCGGCGCCGGGCGGCTGGTCGCAGGTGGCCAGTCGGGTGCTGGGCGAAAAGGGGCGGTTGATCGCTTCCGATATATTGCCAATGGACAGCATTCCGGATGTGACCTTTATTCAGGGTGATTTCACCGAGGATCAGGTGTTCGAGGAGATCCTCAAGGCTATTGGCGATCAGCCGGTAGACCTTGTGATTTCCGATATGGCCCCCAATATGAGTGGTACGCCAGCGGTTGACCAGCCGCGCGCCATGTACCTGTGCGAGCTGGCACTGGATATGGCGACACGAGTGCTGCGCCCTGGTGGTGATTTTCTGATCAAGGTGTTTCATGGCGAAGGCTTTGACGATTATTACCGGCAGATCCGTGAGCAGTTCGACAAACTGCTGACCCGCAAACCCGGTGCCTCGCGTGACCGCTCGCGGGAAACCTATCTGCTGGCGCGCGGCTTCAAGGGCGAGCGTCCGCAGGACTGAATACACAGGGCGTTACACAGGCCTTTCTGCCGGACGGTGGCGAACTGGTGTAAGGTAGGCCTGTCTCAGTATGGATAGAATCATGAACGTGCGTGCCCCGGCGGCGTGACAAGAGGGTTGTGAATTGAACGACATGGCGAAGAACCTCATTCTGTGGTTAATCATTGCTGCGGTATTGGTGGCAGTGATGAACAACTTCAGCAGCACGCCCGAAGCGCGTGCGCTGAACTACACGGAATTTCTTGAACTGGTCAAGGATCGCCAGGTCGAGCGGGTAACCGTGGATGGCTTCATCATCAACGGCAAGCGCCGCGACGGCAGCGAGTTCAAGACAGTGCGTCCGGCAATCCAGGACAGCGGCCTGATTGGTGACCTGCTCGACAATAATGTGATTGTCGAAGGCAAGCAGCCGGAGCAGCAGAGCATATGGACCCAGTTGCTGATTGCCAGTTTCCCGATCCTGATCATCATTGCCCTGTTCATGTTCTTTATGCGCCAGATGCAGGGTGGTGCGGGCGGTAAGGGCGGGCCGATGAGCTTCGGCAAGAGCAAGGCGCGCATGCTGTCGGAAGATCAGGTCAAGACAACCTTTGCCGACGTTGCTGGCTGTGATGAGGCCAAGGAAGAGGTTAGCGAACTGGTCGAGTTCCTGCGTGATCCCGGCAAGTTCCAGCGTCTTGGTGGTCATATTCCCCGTGGCGTGCTGATGGTTGGGCAGCCGGGGACCGGCAAGACCTTGCTGGCCAAGGCAGTGGCTGGCGAAGCCAAGGTGCCGTTCTTCACCATTTCCGGTTCCGATTTTGTCGAGATGTTCGTCGGTGTCGGTGCCAGTCGTGTGCGTGACATGTTTGATCAGGCCAAGAAACATGCGCCCTGTATCATCTTTATCGACGAGATTGATGCCGTCGGTCGTCATCGTGGTTCGGGCATGGGCGGCGGTCATGACGAGCGCGAACAGACCCTCAACCAGTTGTTGGTAGAGATGGACGGTTTCGAGCCGAATGACGGCATTATCGTGGTGGCAGCCACCAACCGCCCTGATGTGCTGGATCCTGCGTTGCTGCGCCCCGGTCGATTTGACCGTCAGGTGGTTGTGGGGCTGCCGGATATCCGTGGTCGCGAGCAAATTCTCAAGGTGCATATGCGCAAGGTGCCGCTGGGCGATGACGTCAAGCCCGCCAATATTGCCCGTGGCACGCCCGGTTTCTCCGGTGCCGATCTGGCCAACCTGGTCAACGAAGCCTCAC
The DNA here is from genome assembly GCF_900114825.1 of Halopseudomonas yangmingensis. Classification (GTDB taxonomy): domain Bacteria; phylum Pseudomonadota; class Gammaproteobacteria; order Pseudomonadales; family Pseudomonadaceae; genus Halopseudomonas; species Halopseudomonas yangmingensis. Next base: position 40,305 of record NZ_FOUI01000015.1, read on the forward strand.
TGTTTGCCGCCCGCGCCAACAAGCGTCTGGTGGAGATGAAGGAGTTCGAGCTGGCCAAGGACAAGATCATGATGGGCGCCGAGCGCAAGTCGATGGTCATGTCGGACAAGGAAAAGCTGAATACCGCCTATCATGAGTCCGGTCACGCGATTGTCGGTCGCCTGATGCCCGAGCATGACCCTGTCTACAAGGTCTCGATCATCCCCCGTGGCCGTGCTTTGGGCGTGACCATGTTCCTGCCCGAGGAAGATCGCTACAGCCTTTCCAAGCGCGCCCTGGAGAGCCAGATATGCTCGCTGTTCGGTGGTCGTATTGCCGAGGAAATGACCCTGGGCTTCGACGGCGTCACTACCGGCGCATCCAACGACATCATGCGTGCTACCCAGTTGGCCAAGAACATGGTGACCAAATGGGGGCTGTCCGAGAAGCTGGGCCCGCTGTTGTATGCCGAAGACGAGGATCAGGGTTACCTGGGCCGTATGGGCGGTAGTGGTGGTTCGAATGTCTCCGGCGAAACCGCCAAGGCGATTGACCAGGAAGTGCGCCGGATTATCGACGAGTGTTACGACACAGCGAAGAAAATTCTGCACGACAATCGGGACAAGATGGATCTGATGGCTGAAGCACTGATGAAGTACGAAACCATCGACGCCGATCAGATCGACGACATCATGGATGGGCGCGCTCCACGTGAGCCCAAGGACTGGTCAGGTGATGACAAGGCTGGTCCTGGCGCGGTGAGTAGTGAAGACTCAAGTGTGGATGATGGTGCTGCGGATAGCGATCCGGGCGGCATCGGCGGGCCAGCCGGCGAGCACTGAGTCAATGCTTCCACAATCCCGTAGCTCCCGCCTGCCCTGTGGCGGCCGGGAGCTTGATCTTTCCCGTACCCAGGTCATGGGTATCCTGAACGTCACCCCTGACTCGTTTTCCGATGGTGGACGCTGGAACAATCTGGATCAGGCGCTGCTGCGAGCTGAGCAGATGATCAGCGAGGGCGCCAGCCTGATTGATATCGGTGGCGAATCGACCCGCCCGGGTGCGGCACCGGTCAGCCTGCAGCAGGAGCTGGATCGGGTGTTGCCGGTGGTCGAGGCGATTGCCGCACGTTTTGATGTGATCATTTCCATGGATACCAGTACGCCTGAGCTGATGCGCGCGGGCGCTGCTGTGGGCGCAGGGCTGATTAATGATGTGCGGGCCCTGCGCCGCGAGGGTGCGCTGCAGGCCGCGGCTGATAGCGGCCTTGCAGTCTGCCTGATGCATATGCAGGGTGAGCCACAGGTCATGCAGCAGTCGCCGGTTTACCATGACCTGTTGCACGAAGTCGGCACGTTTCTCGAAGAGCGGGTAAGGCTTTGCCAGCAGGCCGGCATACCCCGCGAGCGTCTGTTGATCGATCCGGGCTTTGGTTTTGGCAAGACACTGGAGCACAATCTGCAGTTGTTTGCCGATATGCCGGAGCTGGCGCCGCTGGATCTGCCGTTGCTGGTCGGGGTGTCACGCAAGAGCATGATCGGACAGTTGCTAGGCCGGCCGGTAGACGAGCGTCTCGCTGGGGGGCTTGCGTTGGCGGCGCTGGCGGTGGAGGCTGGTGCGCGGATTTTGCGGGTTCATGATGTGGCGCCGACAGTCGACGCGCTGCGCATGACCGAAGCTATACTGGCGCGCCGCTGAGCGCGCCTTTCAGTACAGGGATTATACGCATGCAAAAACGTTATTTCGGCACCGACGGTATCCGTGGTCGGGTCGGTACTCACCCGATTACCCCTGAGTTTGTGCTCAAGTTGGGCTGGGCCATTGGTACTGCCTTTCGCAAGGACGATGGATGCCGCATCATGATCGGCAAGGACACGCGGATATCCGGCTATATGTTCGAGTCCGCGCTTGAGGCGGGTTTGTCCGCAGCCGGTGCCAATGTACAGCTGCTTGGACCCATGCCAACGCCAGCGATTGCCTATCTGACCCGGACCTTCCAGGCCGATGCCGGCATTGTCATCAGCGCCTCGCACAACCCCTTTTATGACAACGGCATCAAGTTCTTTTCCGCCAGCGGTCGCAAGCTGCCAGACGACCTGGAGCTGGAAATCGAACGGCTGGTGGATGAGCCTATGGAGGTGGTTTCCTCGGCGGCACTCGGCAAGGTGGTGCGGGTTGAGGATGCGGCTGGTCGCTACATTGAATTCTGCAAGAGCAGTGTGCCGACCAGTACCAGCTTCAAGGGCCTGAAGCTGGTTGTCGATTGTGCGCATGGTGCTACCTACAAGGTGGCGCCCAGCGTTTTCCGTGAGCTGGGCGCTTCGGTCAGTGTGATTGGCGTCGAGCCGGACGGGCTGAATATCAATCAGGGTTGTGGCTCCACCGATCTGGCTGCGCTGCGCAAGGCGGTACTGGATCGAGGGGCGGATATGGGTATTGCCTTCGACGGTGATGGTGACCGCGTGTTGATGGTTGATCACCTGGGCAACAGTGTCGATGGTGATCAGCTGTTGTATGTGATTGCCATGGAGTTGCACGGACGCGGTTTGCTGCGTGGTGGCGTGGCAGGCACGCAAATGAGCAATCTCGGGTTGGAGTTGGCGCTGCGTGAGCAAGGCGTCGAGCTGGTGCGTGCCAAGGTTGGCGACCGTTATGTGATGGAGGCACTGAAGCAGCGTAACTGGATTCTGGGTGGTGAATCGTCCGGGCATCTTGTCTGCTTGCACCATACCAGTACCGGGGATGGCATTATTGCCGCGTTGCAAGTGCTGCTGGCGCTTCAGCGCAGTGGCCAGAGTCTGGCCGAGGCCTGTCGCGGCATGACCCTCTGTCCTCAAACACTGATCAATGTCCGTTACGCCGCCGGAAGTGCAAGCCCTGTATCGGATGCGCGGGTAATTGATGCTGTGGCCGAAGCTGAATCGCGGCTGGGTGACAATGGTCGGGTCTTGCTGCGTCTTTCGGGTACCGAGCCTCTGGTGAGGGTCATGGTAGAAGGCCAGGATGCTGCCCAGGTCGAGCGTGAAGCTGCCTGGTTGGCTGATCAGGTGCGGGTTTGCTGCTCAGTCTGAACGTGAGTGTCTGTTGTGCCGCGAAGGCAACTTGGGTACCATTGGCCGCCGCTTGAACGGAGAGGTTTGCATGCGTCGTCCGCTGGTAGCCGGTAACTGGAAAATGCACGGCACACGACAGTCCGTAGAGGACTTGTTGCTGGGGCTGAATGGACAGGAATGGCCCGAGGCTGTCGAGTTGGCAGTAGCGCCGCCTGCCCTGTATTTGCAGCAGTGCGGCGAAGCCTTGCAGGGTTCTCCTATTCGGCTCGCTGCGCAAAACTGTGCGTGGCAGGCTGAGCCGGGCGCACTGACCGGAGAGGTTTCTCCATCGCAATTACGCGATGCTGGCTGCGAGTTCGTCCTGGTCGGGCATTCAGAGCGGCGTACCTTGTTCGGTGAAACCGACGCAGTGATATGCCGCAAGTTTGCTGCGGCGCTTGCGTGCGGCTTGCGTCCGATACTCTGTGTCGGTGAAACCCGAGAGCAGATGGAAGCCGGGCAGACTGCTGATGTGGTTGGCAGGCAATTGCAGGCGGTGCTGGAGGTTTTTGGTGTGGGCGGTCTGGCTCAAGGTGTTGTGGCCTATGAGCCGGTGTGGGCTATAGGTACTGGCCTGACAGCTACGCCAGAACAGGCTCAGGATGTCCACTCGATGATTCGTGGGCGACTGGCTCTGCTCGACAGCGATCAGGCAGGTTGTGTGCAGATTATTTATGGCGGCAGTGTCAAGGCTGACAATGCTGTGGATTTATTCGGTATGCCGGATATCGACGGGGGGCTGGTAGGTGGAGCCTCCCTCAATGCAGAAGAATTTGGTGCGATAGCACGTGCCGCAGGATAAATGTGATGATTGAAACGCTGATAGTTGTGCTGCATCTGATGGTTGCCATTGCCCTTGTTGGCTTGATTCTTATCCAGCAGGGTAAGGGTGCCGAAGCGGGTGCTTCCTTTGGTGCGGGTGCTTCCGGTACTGTATTCGGCAGTCAGGGGTCAACCACGTTTTTGAGCCGAATTACTGCAATTCTTGCGACAGTTTTCTTTGTCACTTCGTTGGGTTTGGCGTATTATGCCAGCGCCAAGGCAGGGGGTGAGCGTGATGCCGGTCTTCCGGTTCCGCAGGTACAGGTTCAGCAGCCAACCCTGAGTGATGATATTCCTGTTCTTGAGCAACAGGCTCCGGCGGGTGGTGAAGTGCCAGAGGTTGAGTAAGCAAGGTTTCGCGGAAGTGGTGGAATTGGTAGACACGCTATCTTGAGGGGGTAGTGCCTTAGGGTGTATGGGTTCGAGTCCCATCTTCCGCACCAAATACAGGGTCTGCTTTGCAGGCCCTGTTTCATTTCAGGCATGTTCGGTTGCCTTGTGCGGCGTATCAGCAGTATAATGTGCGCCCAAGATTTGACGCGGGGTGGAGCAGTCTGGTAGCTCGTCGGGCTCATAACCCGAAGGTCGCAGGTTCAAATCCTGTCCCCGCAACCAGAACAAGGCCCCTCATGAGGGGCTTTTTGTTAGCTGTCCGGAAACCGTGCTGGCCGCGGCGAGCCGGAGTTCGATGGGCCAAGGGCCCATTTTTTATTGATGCGTGAAACAGAGGCTGCAACATTGTCCGGCAAACTTGCACAATTGCATGACATGCTGGCCCCGGCAGTCGAGGCTCTGGGCTTCGAGTGCTGGGGCATCGAATACCTTTCGCAGGGGCGGCATTCGCTGCTGCGTGTCTATATCGAACACCCCGAGGGTGTCACGGTTGATGGTTGCGCCCTGGTGAGTAGCCAGTTGAGTGCGATTCTTGATGTCGAGGACCCGATTTCGGGCGACTACACTCTTGAGGTTTCTTCACCGGGTATGGACCGGCCACTGTTCACATTGGCGCAATACGCGCAATACAGTGGTGAGCAGGCACGTATCCGGTTGCGTACGCCCTATGAAGGCAGGCGCAATTTTCAGGGAATCATTCGCGGCGTCGAAGGTGACGAGGTGGTGGTGTTGGTTGACGAGCATGAATATCTGCTGCCGATCGACAGTATTGATAAAGGCAACATCATCCCGCGGTTCTGAATTATTACGGGCACTAGCGGCCCCTATGGATGCGTTAGGCGAGGCATACGATGAGCAAAGAAGTGCTGCTGGTTGTGGAATCCGTTTCCAATGAGAAGGGCGTTCCGCCCGGTGTGATTTTCGAGGCACTGGAGTTGGCGCTGGCTACAGCCACCAAGAAGCGTTACGAGGACGAAGTTGATGTGCGTGTCGAGATTAATCGGCACACGGGCAACTATGATTCGTTTCGCCGCTGGATAGTGGTTGCCGATGAGAATTTTGATGATCCTGATCTGCAGTTGACCCTGGACCAGGCTCAGGAGCGTGACCCTGCACTGCAGATCGGCGATCTTGTTGAAGAAAAGATCGAGTCGGTCGAATTCGGTCGGATTGCTGCGCAGATTGCCAAGCAGGTGATTGTACAGAAGGTTCGCGAGGCCGAGCGTGCCCAGGTGGTTGATGCCTACCGCGAGCGTCTTGGTGAAATCATCAGTGGCACCGTCAAGAAGGTAGGGCGTGACAGCATTATTGTCGATCTTGGCAACAATGCCGAAGCTGTATTGCCGCGCGAGGAAATGATTCCCCGTGAAACCTTCCGCAGCGGTGTGCGTATTCGTGCCTTGCTCAAGGAAATCCGCACCGAGAATCGCGGCCCGCAACTGGTATTGTCCCGTGCCTGTCCGGAAATGATTATCGAGTTGTTCCGTATTGAAGTGCCGGAAATTTCCGAGGGGCTGATCGAGGTCATGGGTGCTGCACGTGACCCTGGGTCGCGCGCAAAGATTGCTGTGCGCTCCAAGGACAAGCGTATCGATCCGCAGGGTGCCTGCATCGGCATGCGCGGCTCGCGGGTTCAGGCCGTATCGGGCGAGTTGGCTGGTGAGCGCGTGGATATCGTGCTGTGGGATGACAACCTGGCTCAATTCGTTATCAACGCCATGGCTCCGGCCGAGGTTGCCTCGATCATCGTGGATGAAGATACCCACGCCATTGATCTGGCGGTTGCAGAAGACAACCTGGCCCAAGCGATTGGCCGCAGCGGCCAGAACGTCAGGCTGGCCAGTCAGTTGACCGGCTGGACGCTGAACGTGATGAGCGAGGCGGACATTCGCGCCAAGCAGGAAGCCGAGACAGGCGATGTGCTGCGGCATTTTGTGGAAGAGCTGGATGTTGAGGAAGAGTTGGCACAGGTTCTGGTAGACGAAGGCTTTACCTCGCTGGAGGAAATTGCCTACGTACCCATGGAAGAAATGCTCGATATTGATAGCTTTGACGAAGATATCGTCACTGAGCTGCGGGCACGTGCCAAGGATCGCCTGTTGACGCGTGCGATCGCCAATGAAGAAAAGCTGGAAGAGGCACAGCCGGCAGACGATCTGCTGGAAATGGAAGGCATGGAACGTGCGTTGGCATTCCAGTTGGCTGCTCGCGGCATTGTCACCATGGAAGATCTGGCGGAGCAGTCGATTGACGATCTGCTGGACATTGAAGGTATTGATGAAGAGCGTGCCGGCGCCCTGATCATGGCAGCCCGTGCGCCCTGGTTCGAGTAACGGTCGGTTGCACAAGACAACCATGCGTGAGCGCAAGGGCCCGACTGAGGAGAGATATGAATGGCGGAAGTAACGGTCAAAGAGTTGGCTAAGGTGGTGGACACTCCGGTTGAGCGTCTGCTACAGCAGATGCAGGAAGCCGGTTTGCCGCAAACCAGCCCCGATCAGCAGGTTTCTGATGATGAGAAGCAGCGCTTGCTGGCTCATTTGAAGCAATCCCATGGCGAGTCGGTGGTGGAGCCGCGCAAGATTACCCTTAAGCGCAAAACCGTCAGCACCCTCAAGGTCGCCGGCAGCAAGACCGTGAACGTTGAGGTGCGCAAGAAGCGTACCTACGTCAAGCGTGATCCTGCCGAGCTGGAAGCCGAACGCCAGCGCGAGCTGGAAGAGCTGCGTGCTGCTGAAGAATCACGCCAGCAGGCCGAGGAGGCGCGGCGCAAGGCTGAAGAAGAAGCACGCCAGGCGCTCGAAGCCAGCAAGCAGGCAGGTCAGTCAGAGCCTGAGCCTGTCGCCAAGGTGGAGCAGCCCGCGGCCGCTGAGTCCGCCCCCGCTTCCGCGCCAGCACCTGCGGTGCCAGTGCCGGAAGTTACCCCGGCAGACGCACAGGCTGCTGCCGAAGCCAACCGCAAGAAGGAAGAGGCCCGTCGCAAAGCGTTGCGCTCAGATGAAGAAGAGCGCAACCGCAAGCGTGCTGGCGGACATGCGGGCAAGGAAAAGTCGCGTAACAGCGGCCGTATCATGGATGACGAAGATGGCATGAATCGCCGCCGCGGTGGTGGTGGCAAGCTCAAGGCCAAGAAACGCAATCAGCATGGGTTCGAGAAGCCCACGGGACCCATTGTGCGCGAAGTAGTTATCGGCGAGACCATCACTGTGGCTGAACTGGCCCAGCGGATGTCGATCAAGGCCGCAGAAGTTATCAAGTACATGTTCAAGAATGGCACCATGGTGACTATTAACCAGGTGCTGGATCAGGATACAGCGGCGATTGTTGCCGAGGATATGGGTCACAAGGTCAAGCTGGTGCGCGAGAGCGATATTGAAGACCAGCTGACCGAGTCGATGAGCCATGAAGGCGAGCTGACGGGGCGTGCGCCGGTGGTTACCGTCATGGGTCACGTCGACCACGGCAAGACCTCGTTGCTCGACTATATTCGTCGGGCCAAGGTTGCTTCCGGTGAGGCTGGCGGCATTACCCAGCACATCGGTGCCTATCACGTCGAAACCGATCGTGGCATGGTCACTTTCCTCGATACCCCCGGCCACGCCGCCTTTACGGCCATGCGTGCGCGTGGTGCCAAGGCCACCGATATCGTGATTCTGGTGGTGGCGGCGGACGATGGCGTGATGCCGCAGACCGAAGAAGCCATCCAGCATGCCAAGGCAGCCGGTGTGCCTATCGTGGTGGCGGTTAACAAGATCGACAAGCCCGAGGCTGACGCTGACCGCATCAAGCATGACCTCGCAGCCCGTCAGGTTATCCCCGAGGAGTGGGGTGGCGACACCATGTTCGTGCATGTATCGGCCAAAGTCGGTACCGGTATCGATGAGCTGCTGGAAGCCATTCTGCTGCAGGCCGAAGTGCTTGAGTTGAAGGCCCAGCCTTCGGCGCCGGCACGGGGTGTGGTAATCGAGTCGCGTCTGGACAAGGGGCGCGGCCCGGTAGCTACCTTGCTGGTACAGAACGGCACCCTGCGTCAGGGCGACGTGGTGCTGGCTGGCTTCAACTACGGTCGTGTACGCGCCATGCTTGACGAGAACGGCAAGCCGATCAAGGAAGCTGGTCCGTCGATTCCGGTAGAGATTCTCGGTCTGGATGGCACACCGGATGCCGGCGACGAGATGACCGTGGTAGGCGATGAGCGCAAGGCCCGCGAAGTGGCTTTGTTCCGTCAGGGCAAGTTCCGCGAGATCAAGCTGGCTCGCCAGCAATCAGCCAAGCTGGAGAACATGTTCGAAAGCATGGGGCAGGGCGAGAAGAAGGCGCTCAATATTGTCATCAAGGCCGACGTACGTGGTTCGCTGGAGGCGTTGCAGGGCTCGCTGTCCGATCTGGGCAACGACGAAGTGCAGGTCAAGGTGGTATCCGGCGGTGTTGGTGGTATCACCGAGACCGACGCCAACCTGGCGCTGGCCTCCAATGCGGTGATTTTCGGTTTCAACGTGCGAGCTGATGCTTCGGCACGTAAAGTGGTTGAAAATGAAGGTCTGGATCTGCGCTACTACAGCGTCATTTACGAGATCATCGATGACGTCAAAAAGGCCCTTACCGGCATGCTCGGCAGCGATGTACGCGAGCAGATCCTCGGTGTGGCTGAAGTACGTGACGTGTTCCGTTCGCCGAAATTCGGCGCGGTGGCCGGCTGTATGGTTATCGAAGGTATCGTTTATCGCAATCGTCCTATCCGCGTGCTGCGTGAGGACGTGGTGATCTACGAGGGCGAACTGGAATCCTTGCGTCGTTACAAGGATGACGTTGCCGAAGTGCGTAACGGCATGGAGTGCGGTATCGGCGTGAAGAACTACAACGATGTACGCGTCGGCGATCGCATCGAAGTGTTCGAGCGCATTCAGGTCGCACGGACTCTGTAAGACGGTACCAGGCGGCAAGCGGCCGACGGCAGATACAGGCTGTCGTGTGCGCTTGCCGTTTGCCGTTTCCGGGGGCACGCACAGGTTGCGAGGCTGCCCCATACTGATGCAGCTTGCAGCTTGCAGCTTGCAGCTTGCAGCTTTAGAGGTTGTTATGGCCAAAGAATACAGCCGTACCCAGCGGGTCGGCGATCAGATGCAGCGCGAACTGGCGCAACTTATCCAGCGCGAGGTGCGCGATCCGCGTCTGGGCATGGTGACCCTGACGGCGGTCGATGTCAGTCGCGATCTGGCACATGCCAAGGTGTTCTTTACCCTGCTGGGCAAGGACAGTGCCGAGGATATCGAACTGAATCTTGAGATTCTCAAGGATTCTGCTGGCTTTTTGCGCATGCTGCTCGGCAAATCAATGAAAATGCGCAGTATTCCGCAGTTGCATTTCCACTACGACGAGAGTGTACGCCGGGGCGTACACCTGTCCAGTCTGATCGAGCAGGCAGTGGCTGAGGATAAGCGCCACGACAAGGGCGAGCAGGAGTAACGGGTGACCGGCAAACGCAACAAGCGCCGTGACATTGACGGCATTCTGATTCTCGACAAGCCGCTTGGCATGACCTCCAACGCGGCCCTGCAAAAGGTCCGCTGGCTGTTCAATGCGAACAAGGGCGGACATACCGGTAGCCTTGATCCACTGGCCACCGGGGTGCTGCCACTGTGCCTGGGCGAGGCGACCAAGTTTTCCCAGTTTCTGCTGGATGCCGACAAGGCCTATGTCACCGAGGCGCGTCTGGGCATCACTACCACCACCGCCGATGCCGAGGGTGACGTGCTGCAAGTACGCCCGGTGAATATTGATCTGGCCCAGGTGGAAGCACTGTTGCCGCGTTTTAGCGGGGATATCCAGCAGGTGCCGCCGATGTATTCGGCGCTGAAAAAGGATGGTCAGCCGCTCTACAAGCTGGCGCGTGCCGGCGAAACGGTGGAGCGTCAGCCGCGATCTGTTAGAATCAGCCAATTGCGTGTGCTTGGCCTGGAGGGTGATCGACTTCGGCTGGAGGTGCATTGCAGCAAGGGTACCTATATCCGCAGTCTGGTCGAGGACCTTGGCGAGGCGCTGGGCTGCGGCGCACATGTATCCGAATTGCGGCGCATTCAGGCTGGGCCGTTTGATCAGGCGCAACAGATTACTCTGGCACAACTCGAACAGTTGCATGCCGAGGGCGGCGCCGAGGCGCTGGATCATTTGCTGCTGCCTTCGGATAGCGGTCTTGGGCAGTTTCCGGCCCTTGAGCTGACCGAACAGACTGCCTACTACCTGAACCACGGGCAGGCGGTCAGGGTGCCCGGAGCGCCAGCGTTCGGTACGGTCAGGCTGTATGCGCCTGGGAGCGGATTTATCGGCATCGGTGAGATGACCGACGATGCCCGCGTGGCGCCAAAGCGTCTGGTACGCTTTACTGAATGAGTTTGTGCATCACCGCCAGCGGTGATGTCTGATGTCGACCCGGGAGGGTCACACCGAGGGTGGCTGTCAACAGGCACGGTCATTCCTCGTTACAAAACACGGGACAGCGTCCCGGCCTGTTACCTCAGAGGAAATGCATCATGGCACTGAGCGTTGAAGAAAAGGCTGCAATCGTAACCGAGTACAAGCGTGGCGAAGGTGATACCGGTTCTCCGGAAGTCCAGGTCGCTCTGTTGACTGCAAACATCAACAAGCTGCAGGGGCACTTCAAGGACAACAAGAAGGATCACCATTCCCGTCGTGGTCTGATCCGCATGGTAAACCAGCGCCGCAAGCTGCTGGACTACCTGAAGTCCAAGGACACCACCCGCTATACCGATCTGATCGGCCGTCTGGGCCTGCGTCGCTGATGCATGCCCTGAAGCCGGCACAGCCGCCAGCAGGCGGTGGTGCCGGCTTCCTTTGGACATGTCCGGGTCCGATACCCGCCCATGCCCAGGATTCCGCCACAAGGCAAGTAAAGAGAAGAGAGAGAAGCAACCGTGAAACCGGTCATCAAGCAATTCCAGTTCGGTAACAGTACCGTTACCCTCGAAACCGGGCGTATTGCCCGTCAGGCCTCCGGCGCCGTGCTGGTCAGCATCGATAATGCTGTCAGCGTGCTCTGTACCGTGGTCGCCGCCAAGTCGGCCGATCCGGGCAAGGACTTCTTCCCGCTGTCGGTACACTACATCGAGAAAACCTATGCCGCCGGCCGTATCCCCGGCGGTTTTTTCAAGCGTGAGGGCCGTCCCACCGAGAAGGAAACCCTGACCTCGCGGCTGATCGACCGTCCGATCCGTCCGCTGTTCAGCGAAGGTTTCATGAATGAAGTGCAGGTTGTCTGCACCGTGGTCTCCACCGACCGCACCACTGATCCGGATGTTGCCGCCCTGCTGGGTACCTCGGCTGCCCTGGCGATAGCCAATCTGCCGTTTGCCGGCCCTGTCGGTGCTGCCCGTGTCGGCTTTGATGTGAACAATGGCTACATCCTCAACCCGACCTACGAAGAGCTGAAGACTTCCCGTCTGGACATGGTTGTGGCCGGTACCGAAGACGCCGTTCTGATGGTTGAATCGGAAGCCCAGGAGCTGACCGAAGACCAGATGCTGGGTGCCGTGCTGTTCGCCCACATGGAATTCCAGACCGCCATCCAGGCCATCAAGGAGCTCGCCGCCGAAGCCGCCAAGCCGGCCTTTGAGTGGACTGCTCCGGTTGAAAATACTGCACTGCTGGGTGCCATCCGTGCAGAGTTCGGTGCCGAAATCGCCAAGGCCTACACCATCACCATCAAGCAAGATCGCTATGCCCGCCTTGGCGAACTGCGTGATCAGGCGATTGCCGCGCTGTCCGGTGAGGAAGACGGCAAGTTTGCCGCCGGTGAGGTGAAGGATGCCTTCGGTGAAATCGAGTACCGCGTAGTGCGTGAGAACATCGTCAACGGCAATCCGCGTATTGACGGCCGTGACACCCGCACAGTGCGCCCGCTGAATATCGAAGTTGGCATGCTTGACCGTACCCACGGTTCGGCCCTGTTCACCCGTGGCGAGACCCAGGCGCTGGTAGTCACCACGCTGGGCACCACCCGTGATGCGCAGCTGCTCGATACCCTGGAAGGCGAGAAGAAAGATCCCTTCATGTTCCACTACAACTTCCCTCCCTACTCGGTTGGCGAGTGTGGTCGGATGGGCGGTACCGGGCGTCGCGAAATCGGCCATGGCCGTCTGGCTCGTCGTGGTGTTTCGGCAGTCATGCCGGACATGGACCAGTTCCCTTACAGCATCCGTGTGGTCTCGGAAATCACCGAGTCCAATGGTTCCAGCTCGATGGCTTCGGTGTGTGGTGCTTCGCTGGCACTGATGGACGCTGGTGTACCGCTGAAGGCACCGGTAGCCGGTATTGCCATGGGTCTGGTCAAGGAAGGCGAGAAGTTCGCTGTCCTCACCGACATCCTGGGTGACGAGGACCATCTTGGCGACATGGACTTCAAGGTGGCCGGTACCGAGAAGGGTGTCACTGCACTGCAGATGGACATCAAGATCAACGGCATCACTGAAGAAATCATGGAGATCGCTCTGCAGCAGGCCCATGAGGCCCGTCTGCACATCCTCAAGCAGATGAACGAAGTACTGCCGGAATCGCGTAAGGAGCTGTCAGCCAACGCCCCGACCATGCTCAGCATGAAGATCGATCCGGAGAAGATCCGCGACGTGATCGGCAAGGGTGGTGCGACCATTCGCGGTATCTGCGACGAGACAGGTGCTTCGATCGACATTACTGACGATGGCATGGTCAAGATCTTTGCTGCCAGCAAGGATGCCGCCAATGCCGCCAAGGCGCGTGTTGACGAGATTACTGCCGAGGCGGAAATCGGCAAGATCTATACCGGCAAGGTCGAGCGCATTGTCGACTTCGGTGCCTTTGTCAGCATCCTGCCCGGCAAGGACGGTCTGGTGCACATTTCTCAGATCGCCAACCAGCGCATCGAGAAAGTCACCGATGTGCTCAAGGAAGGCCAGGAAGTGAAAGTGCTGGTGCTTGACGTCGACAATCGTGGCCGCATCAAGCTGTCGATCAAGGATGTCGAGGCGGCTGAAGCTTCCGGCGTCTGAGTTTGCTGTAAGCACAAAAAACCCGGACATGTTCCGGGTTTTTTGTGGTCTGTAATTTTTGTACAAGTAATGGCTGTTTGGCATGGATTGTATAAATATGGTGACAGGCGTAGCCTGGTATTTGATGGCAATCAAGGTGTTTTTGTTTAATACGGTTTAGCGTCAATCGCCACGAACCAGATGCTTGGGGAGGTAAGTCATGCACGCTTCGCGTTCCCGTACAGCTGTTCCCGTTACTCAGGTGCCGCCAAACGGCACTGCTTCCACTCTTGCAGGCTTCCAGGTAGAAGATCTGGGTACACGCCAGCAGCGTCGCTTCAATGCATTGCGCAGGCATATTGACGAAATGCTGGCGTGTGGTTGGCAGCTTACCCGACGCTCTCCGTTGACCCTGCGTCGTGGCGCGCTGACCTGCCATGTACTGCATGGCATGATAGTCAGCGACCAGGTTATCTGAGATCTACGTCACTGCATCCAGCTCTTGACCCATACGTCGGTGTTCTGCCGTACGGGCTGTATTCCCTTTCCATTCAGGCTAAAGTGTCAGTACATCCACTACTGATACGGTAACTTCATGCCTACACAACGTAGCCGCCGCCTGAGAAAGAAAATGCGCGTCGGTGAATTCCAGGAAATGGGTTTCAATTTCTCCATTGAACCAGCTCAGCCACTTGATGATGCGGCGGCAGAGGGGTTGGTCGATGCATTTATTGGAGACGTGCTGGTCCCCCGTGGACTGGAGTTTGGCGGCTGGGCTACCGGCGGATTCATTTGCCGTGCTGGCCGTGGTTCAGTCAGCGAGGAAGATCGCCAGGCGGTGCTGGCGTGGCTTCAGCAACGTCCGGAAGTTGCTGGCGTCGAGGTCAGCGAGCTGGTTGATGCCTGGCATTGATTCTTGAGTATCCGGTCATCTTCTGCCCGCGCACGCACTGAATAGGGTGAACAGGTTTTCGGGAGGCGCTGTATGGATACGCCACAGGTAAATGACGGAATGCAGCCGGACAGCATGGTCTACAAGACCTTGCTGGAGTCGACCCGTGCGATTCCCTGGAAGATCGACTGGGCAAGCATGCAGTTTGCCTATATCGGCCCACAGATCGAAGCATTGCTTGGCTGGGAACAATCCAGTTGGGTCAGTGTTAACGATTGGGCCGAGCGGATGCATGAAGAGGATCGCGAGTGGACGGTGAACTATTGCGTCAGTCAGTCCCAGTGCGGCATTGATCATGAGGCTGATTACCGGGCACTGCACAGAGACGGCCACTTCGTGTGGATTCGTGATGTTGTGCATGTGGTGCGTAAACCCGATGGCCAGGTGGATTCGCTGGTCGGCTTTATGTTCGATATTACCGAGCGCAAACGCATTGAAGACAAGCTGATCGAGTTGCAGAAGGAGCTCGAAGAGCTGTCGTTCCGCGATGGCCTGACCGGGGTAGCCAACCGGCGCATGTTCGATTCGGTGCTTGAAGACGAGTGGAGCAAAGCCCGGCGCAACCAGCGGCCGATTTCCCTGATCATGTTCGATATAGACTGCTTCAAGCAGTACAACGATCATTATGGTCATGTGCGCGGCGATGATTGCCTGCGTCGCGTGGCTATTGCGCTTGGTTCAGCCGCTACCCGGCCACGGGATTTCTTTGCGCGCTATGGCGGCGAGGAGTTTGTACTGGTGTTGCCGGAGACGGATGCCCAGGCCGCACTGGTGATCGCCGAACGCTGTCGGGCGCTGTTGTTCAAGGAGCAGATCGAGCACGCTGCATCCAGTGCGGGGCAGATCGTCACCCTGAGCATGGGCATTACTACGGCGATGCCCAGGCATGGCGCTGATTCGCGGGGCTTTGTCGAACAGGCTGATCGTCAGCTCTATTTGGCCAAACAGCGCGGGCGCAATTGCATTGTGGCGGATGCGGGCTGAGTAGGCATGGCTTCTGAGTTGGCTCAGCCAACCAGCCGATTGTTTCTGGGGCTGGGGATTCCTCCGGCGACCACCTCTGAGCTGCTGGAACTTGAGCAAGAGATAGCCGGCGCCCGCTGGCAAACGGCGGAACAATTGCACCTGACGCTGCATTTTCTCGGCAACCAGCCTGAGAGCTTGGTCGGGCCGCTTATAGCGGCCCTGCAGGGGCTGAAATTTGCCGCTTTTGACCTTCAAGTAAACGGCGCAGGTTGTTTCGTCAACCAGCGCAGTCCGAGTATTCTGTGGGCCGGGGTGTCGGCCTGTGAGGGGCTGTGGGTGTTGCACAGGCAGACCGCCGACTGTCTTGGGCGGTTGGGCCTTCCGTCCGAGTCACGGCCGTGGCGACCGCATGTAACCCTGGCGCGCCTGCCGCGCCGGGCGAAGGCCCCGCAGGGGTTTATCGAAGCGCATGCCAGGATGCATCTGCCGGCTTTCAACGTCCGCGAGTTTTGCCTCTATCAGAGCCATGCTACCCCGGCGGGTTCGCGCTATCAGGTGCTACAGCAGTTTGCTGCCACAGCACCTGACTGATCACCTGTTCAGTTGCGCTCGATAGCCAGCGCCACGCCCTGGCCGCCCCCAATGCACAGCGTCGCCAGCCCCTTGCGAACATCGCGGCGGATCATTTCGTGCAGCAAGCTGACCAGCACCCGGCAGCCGGAGGCGCCAATCGGGTGTCCAAGGGCAATGGCGCCGCCGTTGACATTCACCCGAGCAGGATCCCATTGCAGTTCGCGGCCGACCGCCAGTGCCTGAGCCGCGAAGGCTTCGTTGGCTTCAATCAGATCCAGTTCCTGGAGCTGCCAGCCGGCCTTGTCCAGGCAGCGGCGGGTAGCGGACACCGGGCCAATTCCCATGATCGCCGGATCGACGCCGGCATTCGCCCATCCGGCCAGTCGAGCCATTACGGGCAGTCCCAGTTCGGCGGCCTTGCTGGCGCTCATCAGCAGTACTGCGGCGGCACCGTCGTTCAGACTGGAAGCATTGCCGGCGGTGACGCTGCCGTCTTTCTTGAATGCCGGACGCAGCTTGCCGAGGGATTCGCTGGTGGTACCGGCGCGTGGTTGTTCGTCAGTGTCGATCAGCAGCGCATCGCCCTTGCGCTGGGAAACGCTGACCGGGGTGATTTCTGCGCGAAAATGCCCGGCCTGCTGCGCGGCTACGGCCTTTTGCTGGGAAGCCGCAGCAAAGGCATCCTGCTCCTCGCGACTGATGGCGTATTTCTCCACCAGATTTTCCGCGGTGATACCCATGTGGTAATCGTTGAAAGCATCCCATAGACCATCATGGATCATGCTGTCGAGCAACTGGCCATGGCCCATACGCTGGCCGGTACGGGAGGTGGGCAGCAGGTGTGGCGACAGGCTCATGGACTCCTGGCCGCCGGCAATGATGATCTCGGCATCGCCGCAGCGGATTGCCTGGGCAGCCAGATGCAGGGCCTTGAGGCCCGAGCCGCAGACCTTGTTCAGGGTCAGGGCCGGCACGCTGTGCGGCAGACCGGCATGGATGGCGGCCTGACGAGCCGGATTCTGGCCACAGCCGGCGGTCAGCACCTGCCCGAGAATCACCTCGTCGACACTGGCCGGGTCAATACCGGTCTGCTCCAGCAGTCGACGGATTACCGTGGCACCCAGCTGGTGGGCTGGGATGGCGGCGAACTGGCCGCCGAAACTGCCGATGGCGGTGCGTGTGGCGGCGACGATTACGACGTCATGCATGGGTGACTCCTGTGCAGGGAAGTGTATGTTCAGATAGAGAGCCGGTGCCTGACCTAGCGTTTCGCCGTCGCAAGGGGTAAAGCGGTAGCCGTTTCAGCCCAGCGCAATACGCAGGTTATCGATCAGGCGGGTTTTTCCGAGGAAGGCTGCCACCAGTATCACCAGTTCGCGGCTATCTGGTGTGGGTGTATCCAGTGTCTCGGCATCCCGCAGTTCAAGGTAGTCAACGCGCATTCCAGCGGCTTCGATACGCTCTGCGGCCTGCGTGACCAAGGTCTGCTGCGAGTGACTGCGGGGCAGCTGTTCTGCCAGCCATTGCAGGCTGCGAAACAGCTCGGGAGCCAGTGCGCGTTCCTGCTGGTCCAGATAACCGTTGCGTGAAGACAATGCCAGCCCGTCCTCGGCGCGCACGGTGGGTTCGCCCAGGATCTGTACCGGCAAGCACAGGTCCTGGGTCATCTTGCGAATGACTGCCAGTTGCTGAAAATCTTTTTCACCAAAAACGGCAAGATCCGGCTGGATGATATTGAACAGTTTGGCAACAACAGTCGCCACCCCTTCAAAGTGGCCGGGACGACTTGCACCACAGAGGCCGTCAGACACCAGCGGTACGTTGATGCGTGTGTGGCCTTGCATGCCTTGCGGATAGATTTCACTGGCACTTGGCGCAAAGACCATATGCGCGCCCGTTTCCAGTAGTTTGTGCTGGTCTTCGGCGAGGGTGCGCGGGTAGCTGTCCAGGTCTTCGTTCGGGCCGAACTGCAGCGGGTTGACGAAGATGCTCACAATTACGCAGTCGGTTCGCTGCAGCGCCTTTTCTACCAGTGCCAGATGGCCCTGGTGCAGGTTGCCCATGGTGGGGACCAGGCCGATACGCTTGCCTTCCTCGCGGGCGCGGGCGATTGCCGCGCGCACCTGTGCAATGCTGTGCAGGGTGTTCATGATGTCAGAACTCGTGTTCGGCGGCGGGGAATTCGATCTGCTTCACCGCGTTGACGTAGGCGGCGATTGCCGAGGCGATGTTGGGCTGACCCTGCATAAAGTTTTTCACGAATCGTGGCATGCGCTCGCTGATTGACAGGCCAAGCATGTCATGTACAACCAGTACCTGTCCGTCAGTCGCGTTACCTGCGCCAATGCCGATCACCGGAATGCGTACTTCGCTGCTGATTCTGCCGGCCAATGGGGCTGGTACACACTCCAGCAGCAGCATGGCAGCGCCGGCCTGCTGCAGCAGCAGGGCGTCATCCAGCAGCGCCTGTGCCTGAGCTTCCTCGCGGCCCTGTACCTTGTAGCCGCCCAGCACATTCACTGCCTGCGGGGTGAGGCCCAGGTGGGCACATACCGGGATGCCGTTACGTGCCAGGACTCCAACAGTTTCGGCCAGCCAGCCGGCACCTTCAAGTTTGACCATGTGCGCGCCGGCCTGCATCAGCGCGGTGCTTGCCTGCAGTGCTCGCTCGACAGTGGCGCAACTCATGAAAGGCAGGTCGGCCATGATCAGCGCACCCTGATTGCCACGACTGACGCAACGGGTGTGGTAGACCATGTCCTCTATGGTGACCGGGACAGTGCTGCTGTTGCCCTGAAGCACCATGCCGAGCGAGTCCCCGACCAGGATAACTTCTACGCCGGCCCGGCTTTCAAGGTGCGCGAAGGTGGCGTCATACGCTGTTAGGCAAACAATCTTTTCACCGGTCTGCTTGAGCTTGTTTAGTGTGGTCAGGGTCACTTCAGGCATGGCGGATTCCACATGAGCAGCTGTTGTGCGGCTGCGTATGATTGATGTCGGGGTGCATGGGTAATGCTCCTGCAGCGCCGCCACCACAGACAGTCAGTCAGCCTGTCAGGCGGGTGGCATGCACCATTATAGTGGCGTCGACTGCGGATTGCAGTCATCCGTTGCAGCCTTGGGCCATAGCGCTACTGTTTTGACCTGTAGCTGGTGATCTGCGCAGTGCGCCAGAAATTGCTGCAGGTTGCTGCCGTCTGGCAGGTGCAAGTCCGGTTGCAGTTCGAGCAGTGGGCGTAATACGAAGTCACGAGTGTGCATGTGGTAGTGCGGCACCTGAAGCCGGGCGTGTTCGATCTGCTGGTCGCCGTACAGCAACAGATCAAGATCCAGCGTTCTTGGTCCCCAGCGTTGATCTTTGCGGATTCGGCCCTGATGCTGCTCGATTGCCTGCAAGGCATCCAGCAACGCCAGAGGCTCGAGCCGGGTTTGCAGGCAGGCAACGGCGTTAAGGTAGTCGGGCTGGTCTTGCGGCCCCAGCGGGCTGCTACTGTAGGCCGATGAGCAGGCAAGCAGGCGGCTATCAGGGAGCTCGGCGAGCGCCTGACATGCCTGTTGCAGCTGGAACAGTGGTTCCTGCTGATTGCTGCCAAGACCTATATAGCAAGTGATCATGGATTGTTATCTGCTGTCGAGCGCGGTTTGCGCCGGCGGCGACGCTTGCGTGCCGGCTTGTCACTGCCTGCGTCCAGTTCTCGAATCATCTTTCGGCGTTGCTCGTCGCTGGCGTCTTGGTAGCGGGTCCACCACTCACCGAGGCCGTTGGTGCGTTCACCGGCCGCTTCGCGTAGCAGCAGGAAGTCGTAAGCGGCGCGAAAGCGCGGGTGCTCAAGAAGCTGGTCAGCACGCTTGCCGACACGCCGTTCAAGGCGTGGCTGCAGATCCCAGATCTCTCTGAGGGGGAGGCTGAAGCGTTTGGGAATGGCGGTGCGCAGGCATTGCCGGCTGAGTGCTTCCTGGGCAGCTTGCTGCTGTGCCGGTATCAAGGGTGTACCCCGATCCAGTTGCCGATTCAGCTGCGCCTGCATGGAAGGCCACAGCAGGGCGGCAAACAGGAATGCCGGGGTTACCGGTTTGTCCTGGCGGATTCGCTCATCGGTATTGTGCAAGGCCTGGCGCAGGAGGCGTGTGTAATGATCGGGAGACTGTGAAACAGCGTTGGCTGTATCCGGAAAAAGCGGTGCAAAGAGCCCGTATTGTTGAAGCAGCTCAAAGGTATCGGCGCCCTGTCCGGACATCAGCAGTTTGAGAATCTCATCGAACAGACGGGCGGCTGGAATGTCATTGAGCAGGGAAGCCAGTGACTTGATGGGGGCGGCGGTATGCGGCTCGATCTCGAAGTCCAGCTTGGCGGCGAAACGTATTGCCCGGAGCATGCGTACCGGGTCTTCCTGATAGCGTTGCTGGGGTATTCCTATCAGGCGTATCTGGCAGTTTCGAACATCGTGCAAGCCGTTGGCAAAGTCATGCAGGTGTCCGCTGCATACGTCGTAATACAGTGCGTTGATGGTGAAGTCGCGACGCTGCGCGTCTTCTTCCAGCGTGCCGTAAACGTTGTCCCGCAATAGCCGTCCAGAATCGCTTTGGCGGGATTGCTCGTCAGTGCTGGAGGCGTCGTCATCGCCTCCGTGGCTGGCGCGGAAGGTCGCTACTTCGATAATTTCACGGCCGAAGTAGACGTGTGCCAAACGGAACCGGCGGCCAATCAGGCGTGCGTTGCGAAAGGTGGCCCTGACTTGTTCGGGCGTGGCGCTGGTAGCTACGTCGAAATCTTTGGGAGTTACATCAAGCAGCAGGTCGCGCACGCAGCCACCAACCATAAAGGCTTGATAGCCGGCTTGTTGGAGGCGTTCAACAACGCTGACGGCGTTTCGGCTGATCTCTTCTCGGCGCAGTGAGTGCTGACTGGAGGGGATTACCAGTGGCGTTGTGCGTCGGCGAGCGGGTCTACCAAAAGGGAAAGGCAGTTTTTGCAGCAGCTTGCGAATCATGGGCTGGATATTCCACCGGCTAGGTCAGTTCCAGGCAGCGACGTGCGGGTCGGGTTGCGAGCATGATGTCACGGAATGCCGGCAAAGGCGATGCGCAGTCTACGAGGCGCTGTATTCTAGCCTGAATTGGAGTGGGATTCGAATTGCGGGGGAGGGTGTTAAAGCTCAAGGGGAGCCATGGCTCCCCCTAATCGATTATTTTTGTTCTTCTTATGAGCTGTATTGTTGTTGTTATGACGCCGATGCAATGCATCGTATGGGCCCGTCCCGGGCGGTCAACAACAAGCATATTGCTTTGGAAGCATGGGTCGGTCTGTTTGCTTCGGAAACCCCGTGTTGCTTTGGCAACTTTTATTTTTCTACGGTTTCTGTCGCTTCAACGCCGGCCTGTTCTCCAAAAGAATCGGCTTGCCGAGCTGCGCACATCTTGTTTTTGTTATGCGTGGAGCTGAATGTTGTTCTTGTTATTTTCTGTGGTTTTTATTCTTGTTGTGCCAGACATATAGCATTTGCCGTGCCAACTTTTGGAAAATGTTAAGAATCAATGGGTTATGTTATTTGCGAGGTTTTGGGGCGAGGAAGGTTGTGTGCGGGTGTTACCTTTCGACAGGATAAGTGTTACCGATGGGGGTGTGTTCGGTAACACTTTGGCGGTAACACCCGGGTCAGTGGCTGCTGGCCTTCTTGCGTGGGATGCCCAAGCGCTGCCGGCGTTCCCAGAGGCATTTACGGCTGATGCCGAGTTTGTTCGCCAGCTCGGTTTCGGTCATGTACTCCTGGTGTTCAAGCACGAAGTGTTGGAAATAGTCTTCGAGCGACAGGTTTTCAGTTGGTTCCGGGTTGCTTGAGGTGCTGCCACGCTGCATGGTCTGCAACGCGCTGGTGGCAAGGCTGGCCCGGTCGTTATCCGGTTCGATGCCCAGGAGGTCAGTAGAAATCGCCGTGTCATCACAGAGGATAACCGCTCGCTCGATGGCGTTTTCCAGTTCCCGGACGTTGCCTGGCCAGCTGTACTGGCGGATGGAGCGCGCCGCTTCCGGGCTGAAATGCAGTCCGTGTTGCTGCATGTTGGCGGCTGCCTTGCCCAGCAGTGCTTCGGCGATCAGCATGACATCCTCACCACGCTCGCGCAGTGGCGGCAGTCCTAGCTGGATAACGTTAAGCCGGTAATACAGGTCTTCACGGAAGAGTCCCTGACGCGCCATGGTCTTGAGGTCGCGGTGGGTGGCCGCGACCAGTCGCACATCCACCTTGCTCGACTGTACCGATCCAACCCGGCGAATTTCGCCTTCCTGCAATACACGCAGCAGTCGGGCCTGGGCTTCCAGTGGCAGTTCGCCGATTTCGTCAAGAAACAATGTGCCGCCGTCAGCCGCCTCGACCAGGCCGGTTCGTCCGGCCGTGGCGCCTGTGAAGGCCCCCTTTTCATGGCCGAACAGTTCCGATTCGATCAGTGTTTCCGGAATGGCGGCGCAGTTGACCGAAATAAGGGGCGCCTTGGCGCGTCGGGACAGTTGATGCAGGGCGCGGGCTACCAGTTCCTTGCCGGTGCCTGACTCTCCCTGGATGAGTACCGTTGAATCGGTCGGAGCTACCTTGCGAATACGTTTGAACAAGGTTTGCATGGCCGGGCAGCTGCCGATGATGCCAAGCTCCTGCTGGTCGTCAGTGCCTGTGGGCTTTTCTGTCTTGCTCTGGGGAGGGGTGGGAGCTGCGCTGTGACGGCGCCGGGCTTCATCGAGGATCCGGCTGACAGCCTTGAGCATCTCTTCGTGATCGAAGGGTTTGGCAATGTAATCCACAGCACCAAGCTTCATCGAATCGACTGCCGAGCGCAGACTGGCATAGCTGGTCATGATAAGCACCGGGGTGTCCGGTGCGCGGCGAATCATTTCGGTGCCAGGCTCGCCGGGCAGGCGCAGGTCGCTGATTATCAGGTCAAAATCGTTGAGGTTGTTCTCGCTGCAGGCCTGTTGTACCGAGCCAGCCTCGCTGACACTGTACTGGTGTCTTTCCAGAAGTCGCCGCAGTGCGCTGCGGATGATGCTTTCGTCTTCAACAACCAGAATCTTTGCCATGCTTACCTCGGGTGGCCGTCAGGCGTTCAGTCTGACCACGCTGCTGTCACTGAAGCGCGGCAGTGTCAGAGTGAAACGCGTGCCGCGCTGTTTCTGCAGATCGGCGGGGCTTTCCACGCTGATCTGTCCGTAATGTTCTTCGATGATCGAATAAACCATGGCCAGTCCGAGGCCGGTACCCTTGCCGGGTTCCTTGGTGGTGAAGAACGGTTCGAACAGTCGATCCATGATGTGCTTGTCTATGCCGCTACCCTGATCTTCAATGTCGAACAGTACATGGTGCTCGGTTTGGCGGGTGCGCAGGGTGATGCTGTCGCCGTGCTGGCTTGCATCGCGGGCATTGCCCAGCAGGTTGATCAATACCTGTACCAGACGCTGGCTATCACCCATTACCTGATGTTCGGATTGGCACAGGTTAACATACCTGACCTCGGGGCCGTCGCGATTGAGCGACAGCAACTGGATGGCTTCATTGCTGCAGGCGGCCAGATCAACCGCTTCGGTTGCACTGTGATGGCTGCTGCCAACATGCGCGAAGTTGACCAGTGATTGCACGATACGGGATACCCTGTGGGTCTGTTCGATGATCTGGCTGGCGGCTTCACGGATTTCCGATTGCGGGTATTCCTCGCGCAGGTTCTGTGCCAGGCAGGCGATACCGGTAATCGGGTTGCCGATTTCATGGGCTACCCCGGCAGCCAGTCGCCCGATCGAAGCAAGCCGTTCTGAGTGTACCAGTTCTTCTTCAAGCATCTGGGTGTCAGTTTGATCCTCGATCAGCAGTACCAGTCCGGCACTGAGGTTCTTGCCGGGTTCATCAATGGCAGCCTTGTGAAGGTTGAGCCATTGGGTGCGACCGTTGTGCTGCAGTTTCTGTTTGTGGGCGTGGCCTTCCTGGTCCTCCACGAACTGCACCAGAAACTGGTTCCAGGGTGGTGGCAGGTCATCCAGCCGTGAACCTATCACGCTGTCTGCAGTGATTCCGGTCAGCGCCTGCAGGGCACGATTCCACATAAGAATTTCGTTGTCCTTGGCCAGCGAACAAACACCCATTGGCAGATCCTGCAGGGTTTGCCGGTGGAAGCGCCGCAGGGCATCCAGTTCGGCAGCCAGGCCGGTCAGCCGTGAGTGGTAGTCCTCCAGCCGGCTCTCGATAAAATTGATGTCCTCGCTGACATAGCCTTTATGCCCGGTTTTGAACGGCAGAAAGGTTTCCATGATGTCCTGGGCTACCGCTGGCCCCATCAAGCCCGACAGATTGGCTTCGAGCTGGTCACGCAGGCGTCGTAGCGCGTAGGGGCGACGCTCGTCAAAAGGCAGGTTGAGATCGCGCAGGGCCTGTTCGACCTCCCGCTGTGCCGTTTTGTTGCCCAGCGGCTTGGCCAGTTGCTGGGCAAATTCCTGGGGTGAGCCGGCAATTGGCTCCAGACGTTGCGAGCGGCTGATGTTGTTTACCGAACAGGCGTCGGCGGCACTGCGCTCTTCGCTGCTGGTGTGGGTAAACAGGGATACCAGTACAAAAACCAGCACATTGATGCTCAGAGAGCTGATTGCAGCCAGGTGCCAGGTGTCGGCATCGAATACCAGCTGCCAGCCAGCAAGGCTGAGCGATGATAGCTGGGTAACCAGGGGCAGCAGCAGGGTAATGGTCCATATCAGCATCCCGGCAGCCAAGCCGGCGATAAATCCGCGACGATTGGCCCGTGGCCAGAAAAGCACAGCCAGCGCTCCCGGCAGGAACTGTACGGTGGCAACAAAGGAGGCTACGCCAAGATTGGCCAGATCCTGCTCGGCGCCTAGAAGCCGGTAGAAGGCCCAGGCGGCCATGATAATTGCGGCGATCAGGCTGCGCCGTGTCCATAGCAACCAGCGGTAGATGTTGTTGTCGGCACTGGGCTGGTAGAGCGGCAGTACGACATGGTTGAGGACCATGCCGGAGAGGGCCAGGGTGACCACGATGATCAGGCCGCTGGCGGCTGAGAGGCCGCCGACAAATGCCAGCAGGGAGAGCCAGTCGGCACCGGAATGTATACCTATGCCAAGCGTGAAGTATTCGGCGTTGCTGCTGACATTCAGCTCCAGCCCTGCCCACAAAATGGGAGGCACTGCCAGACTCATGACTAACAGGAATAGCGGCAGTGCCCAGCTGGCGGTGGCCATGGCGCGCGGATTGAGGTTCTCGGTAAAGGCCATGTGGTACATCTGGGGCATGACGATGGCCGAGGCAAAGAACAGCAGCAGCAGGGTGCGCCATGGCCCTTCCTGCAGCGGCGTGTGCAGGCTGCGCAAGGCCTCTTGGTTGCTTCCCAGCCAGCGTTGCAGGTCGGCTGGGCCGTCGAACACGCCATAGACGGCGTACAGTCCGATGGCGCCAATGGCAATCAGCTTGACCAGCGACTCAAAGGCGATCGCCAGTACCAGGCCTTCGTGTTTTTCACGGGTCGAGATATGCCGTGCGCCAAACAGGATGGCAAACAGGATGATTAGCAGGCAGAAGCCCAGAGCTACCGAGTCCTGGGCGGGGTTGTTGGTCAGGAGCATGACCGAGTCCGCTACAGCCTGTACCTGGAGCGCCAGCAGGGGCAGCACACCGATACACATGAACAGGGTAGTGAGGGTTCCGGCCCAGGCGCTGCGAAAGCGGAAGGTGAACAGGTCTGCCAACGACGAGAGTTGATAGGTTCGGGTTATGCGCAGAATCGGGCTGAGCAATACCGGTGCCAGCAAAAAGGCACCACAGAGACCGAGGTAGGAGGCCAGAAAGCCATAACCGTACTGGTGCGCCAGGCCAACCGAGCCATAGAAAGTCCAGGCGCTTGCATATACGCCAAGCGACAGGGTGTAGATCAGCGGGTGCTGCAGCAAGCCGGCCGGCATATGCCGGCGTTCGCCAAGCCAGGCCACGCCGAACAGCAGCAGCAGGTAAATAACGCTGATCAGCAGTAGCAGGCTGAGGTCAAAGCTCGTCGGCATCTTTAGGGCTCTGCAGCAGGATGCCGGCGATGATCAGAATCAACCAAAGCTGATAAGGCCTGTACCAGGCACCCTGTGGATCTATCCACCAATCCATGATGGCGGGAGAGAACAGATAGATGCCAATGACCAGCAGCAGCACCAGACGGTAGATGTACATGCGGGATCGGAGACGCCTATGCCGGGTAAGTGTATTTTGCATGGTAATGACCCGCGCACGCCTTGCCAAGGCAAAGGCGCAGAGGGTCTGTGCTCAGGCGAGGTGTGTGGGCAGTATGTCGGCAGGCAGTTGTGTGCAAGCCGGCAGGCGGTGCGGGTTCCAGTGTCTGACAGCCCACTCCAGAAGCTCACTGACCGGTGTCCCTTGGGCCTCGGCTGGAGGTGCTTGCTGCAGGACTTGCAGGGCGAGAAACAGTGTCTGGGCTGCGCCCTTGTCACTCAGTGGCGGCGAGCCCAGCCGCTTGCTCAGCTTGTTGCCGTCTGAGCGCATGGCTAGCGGTATATGCAGGTAGTGTGGCGGCCTGGCATCAAGCTTTTGGTACAACCATAGCTGGCGGGGGGTTGAGTCGAGCAGGTCGGCGCCGCGTACCACCTGGTTGATCTGTTGTTGGATGTCGTCGGCAACAACGGCCAACTGGTAGGCGATAATTCCGTCGCGGCGACGGATCACGAAATCGCCCACGTCCGCCTCGAGGTGCTGGCTGAAAGGTCCTTGCAGCCGGTCGGTAAAGCCGGTTTCGGCGTTGTCGACGCGCAACCTGACAGCGCGATCAGCGGTGTTGCCGAGCTTGCGGTCACGGCAGTGACCGTCATAGATGCCATTTGTTGTCGATAGCTGGCTACGACTGCAGTCGCAGACAAAGGCCAGTCCGCAATCGAGCAGTCCTTGAAGTATCCCTTGATAGTGTGGCAAATGCTGGCTTTGCCAGCGAATATCCCCGTCCCAATACAGGTTGTAGTGCTCCAGGGTGCGCAGGATGCTGTCGGCCGCGCCGGGCTGAACTCGGGGCTGGTCAAGGTCTTCCATGCGCAGCATCCAGGTGCCTCCTTGCTGGCGGGCATCCAGAAAACTGGCCAGGGCTGCCAGCAGGGAACCGAAATGCAATGGGCCGCTGGGGGTGGGGGCGAAGCGGCCGCGATAGGGGGTGTCAGACATGGCGGGGAGGGAGCCGGCCGCCAGGTGGCGGCCGGGCGCGACCGGTTAGTTGCCGGTCTGCTTTTCCTTGATTTCCGCCAGTGTCTTGCAGTCAATGCAGAGGGTGGCGGTCGGGCGGGCTTCGAGACGGCGGATGCCGATTTCAACGCCGCAGGAGTCGCAGTAGCCGTAATCATCCTCTTCGATCCGTTGCAGGGTCTGATCAATCTTCTTGATCAGCTTGCGTTCGCGATCGCGGGCACGAAGCTCCAGACTGAACTCCTCTTCCTGGCTGGCACGGTCAGCCGGATCGGGGAAGTTGGCCGCTTCGTCCTGCATATGGTGGACTGTGCGGTCGACTTCTTCCATCAACTCCTGCCTCCAGGTGTTCAGGATGCCGGCGAAGTGGGCGCGCTGGTTTTCATTCATGTATTCCTCGCCCTTCTTTTCCTTGTAGGGCACGAAACCGCGGATCAACATCGAACTTTTTTTGCTTTTGCTGGGCATGAGAACCGCCTCACTATTGGTCAGCGCATCGCCTGCAGGCACTTGTCCGTACAGGTCGCGTTGCCGCGATTGCGCTTGCTTGAGCTCTATCATCCTGTTCTGCCGGGGGTGTTTACGGTCCGGCAGGGCTGCGGCCTTCGGCTGCAAGGCGGCAAAGCTACCAGAAGCTTGCAGGCAGCGCTACTGTTTGCCGCCCTATGGTAAGGCCGCTTTGCCACCGGACTGGTCGACGCAGGTATCATTGGCCCTTTTCTCCGAGAGAATAGCGATGCGCAGTCGTTGGGCAGAAAGAATCGAGGATATCCAGCCGTTCCATGTAATGGCGGTGCTGGCCAGAGCCAGAGAGCTTGAGGCCGTCGGCGAGGATGTTATCCACATGGAAATTGGCGAGCCGGATTTTGCCACACCAATCCCCATCATCCAGGCTGGGCAACGGGCACTGGCGGATGGCTGTACCGGATATACGCCAGCACTCGGCTTGTTCGAGTTGCGTGAAGCGATTGCCGGCCTTTACCGCCAGCGACATGGGCTGGATATTGACCCGCGTCGGGTGATAGTGACGCCCGGTGGTTCTGCGGCGCTGCTGCTGGTGAGTGCCTTGTTGGTAAATCCCGGGCAGCAGGTTGTTATGGCGGACCCGTCATACCCCTGTAATCGCAACTTCCTGCGTCTGGTCGAAGGGCGTGCACTGATGCTTCCAACCTCGGCAGAGAACGGCTGGCAACTGACGCCAGAGCAGCTGCAGCGGCATTGGAATGCGGATTGCCGGGCGGTGCTGGCAGCATCGCCAGCCAATCCGACAGGCACCCTGATGGGGCGGGAGCAGCTG
Source organism: Halopseudomonas yangmingensis (assembly GCF_900114825.1). Taxonomy (GTDB): domain Bacteria; phylum Pseudomonadota; class Gammaproteobacteria; order Pseudomonadales; family Pseudomonadaceae; genus Halopseudomonas; species Halopseudomonas yangmingensis. The sequence continues at coordinate 68,615 of NZ_FOUI01000015.1, forward strand.
GCAGGATTGGCGTCAACTGTCAGTCGGCTCGGCGGCGAGTTGATCGTTGACGAGATCTATCACGGGCTGACCTACGGCTGTGACGCGGTGTCTGCCCTTGAGGTAAATGACGACATCTTTGTACTTAACAGTTTCTCCAAATACTTCGGAATGACCGGCTGGCGACTGGGCTGGCTGATTGCCCCGGAAGCGGCCGTGGCGGAACTGGAAAAACTGGCGCAGAACCTCTATATCTGTGCACCGCACATGGCGCAGCGGGCAGCGCTGGCCGCCTTTACCGAGCAAACACGGGAAATATGCGAGGCACGTCGGGAGGCTTTTCGGCAGCGCCGCGACTTCCTGCTGCCAGCCTTGCGCGAGCTGGGGATGCATATTCCCCATGTGCCGGAAGGTGCCTTTTATCTGTACGCAGACAGTTCAGGCGTAGCTGACGACAGTGCGGCTCTGTGTCGACACCTGATTGAAACCCGGCATCTGGCGATTACCCCCGGGCTGGATTTTGGTGAGCATCGCACTCGTCAGCATTTGCGCTTTGCCTACACCACGGGAATTGACAGGCTCGAGCAGGCGGTCGAGCGCTTGCGACTGGGGTTGCAACAATACGCATGCTGATTCCTTTCGATGCACCGCTTCAGCACGGGGTTCTGTTGCGCCGTTACAAGCGTTTTTTTGCTGATGTGCAACTGGACGACGGCCGTGAGTTGACACTGCATTGCCCGAATACCGGATCAATGCTGGGATGCGCCGAGCCAGGCAGCCAGGTGTGGGTAAGTGTGCAGCCCCGGCCGGGCCGTAAACTGCCAGGTACCTGGGAGCTGGTTGAGTGCGCGGAGGGTGGCTGGGCCTGCATTCACAGTGCACGAGCCAATCGGGTGGTGGAGCAAGCGCTGCAGGCAGGGCTGATCGAGCCGCTGGCCGGGTTTTCCGGTATTCGTCGGGAGGTGCGCCTTGAAGACAGCGACAGCCGTTTTGATTTTCTCCTTGACGGGGCTGACGGAGAGTGTGTGGTTGAGGTGAAAAGCGTCACCCTGGCGCTCTCAGCTGGCGTTGGCGGCTTTCCCGATACCGTCAGTTTGCGTGGCCAAAAGCACTTGCGTGAGCTGATGCGCCAGCGTTCGCTCGGACGTCGTGCCTGCTTGCTGTTTTGTGTCATGCGCAGCGGTATCAGCGAGGTCCGTCCGGCTGAAGGGCTTGATCCGCATTACGCGCGGTTGTTGCGCGAGTCTGACAAGACCGGTGTCGAGCTTCTTGCGCTGGCGCTCAACCCTGAGCCGGACGGATTGCGACTGGCCGGTTTGTTGCCAGTGATCGCCTGACAGACGACTTAGTTTCGCCGCCACCACAGGGCATTGTCATGCACCTCATGGTGCAGAGACTGAAGCGACTGACCGCTGCAGGGGCCGGCAATACACTCACCACTTTCAGGCAAAAACAGAGCGCCGTGGGTGGCACACTGGATCAATTGGCCAGAGCTGTCGAGAAAGCTGTCGGGCTGCCACTCCAGCGGAATGCCCCTGTGCGGACAACGGTTCAGATACAGGCGGACTTGCCCTTGGTGGCACACGGCAAAGAGTTTTATGCCGTCAATGTCAAATCCCCGGCTACCCGGGTCTGGTAGTTCGTCCAGACTGCACAGGCGCAGGCTGTCGGCGGGCTGAGTGCTCATGTAGAGTCTCCAATGGTCCTGTTTGAGTCAGTCTGCGGGTCTTTGGCCGGTCTAACGGGTCACCGGTGTGATCGTACAATACGGAGAAGAGCGATGCGTCCCTTACTGCTAATGGCTTGCCTGCTGGCTGGCTTTCAGTGTCTGGCCCAGCCCTTGCCAGCATGGCAGGGCAGCGAGGGTTTGCAGCATTCGAGGTTGGGGCAGGCACTTGATATCTCAAATGGCCAGTGGCTGGATGCACAGGCGCTGGTGCGGCGTGTGGCCGAGGCAGACAGGCTGTTGGTCGGTGAGCGGCATGATAACCCTGACCATCAGGCGTTGCAGTTTTGGTTGCTGCAGGCCTTGCATGAGCGGCGCATGCAGCAGGCGCTGTTGCTCGAAATGCTGACGCCAGCCCAGCAACCAGCGCTGCGGCAGCTGGACGCCAGTGCGGCGCAGCGCACTGATCTGGACGAGCTGCTTGACTGGAGTCCGGGGTGGAACTGGCAGGCCTATGCGCCCTTATTGCGCTGGGGGTTGCAGCAGGGGGTTGGCTTGTATCCAGCGAACATTGACAGGGCGCTGATTGGCCAGCTTTACCGTGAACCGCCGCCATTGCTGCCAGTGTATGCCGATGAGGCACTGGATGGCTTGCGCGCTACTATTGCCGCTTCGCATTGCCGCGAATTGCCGCCAAAACAAGTCGAAGCGATGCTGGCAATTCAGCAAGCGCGAGACCAGGCCATGGCTGCTGCTCTGTTGACTGCGCCGGTGCCTGCCATGCTGGTTGCCGGAAGTTTTCATGTTCGGCACGACCTGGGCGTGCCCTTGTATTGGCCGGAGGATCAACCGCGCCCACTGGTCATCGTATTGCTTGAGGCCGGAGAAGCCTTGCCGAACAGCTTCCCGGCGGATTTTGTCTGGATCACGCCAGCACAACCTGAGCAGGATTATTGTGCGGGTATGGCCGAGGCGGATTGAGAACCAAAAAAAAGCCCGCTTGTAAGCGGGCATAAATCCGTGATTAGCCTGATGAGGAGATAACCGTTCGTCTCGCGACAATCCGTTATCCGGGCCATCTCGCGATGGCTTGTTGCTAATAATAATGATTATCGTTTAATAGTCAATACTATTGCTGAGTTATTTTTCACTCGCCTGCCCGTCGGCGGCGAGTTGTTTGAAATGCGTCAGTTCCTTGTTCATCAGGTCAATACGCCTTGCCATGCTTTCGATCAGGCTGTGGGCGATCCGCGGGTTGCTTTGCATGAGCGCGAGAAACTGCTCCTTGGGAATCATCATGACGGTGGTCGGCATGCTGGTAACGACCGTGGCGGAGCGCTTTTCACGGGTGAAGAGCGCCATCGCGCCGAAAATCTCGTCCTTCTGTACATCGCCCACCTTGATGCCGTTGACGAAGGCCTCGGCATGCCCTTCGGTAATGATGAAAACGTGATCGGCCTCGTCGCCCTGGCGGATCAGTTCGGCATTTGCCTCAAAATGGCGAAAACCGGTAGCTGGACGTATTTCAGCGGGCTTGGTGCGGGCCAGCGCATCCGACATCAATGCCGCCTGCCCCAGAATGTATTGGGTAAACAGTTCCTGACGTTGGCTGTTGGCGTGAATATGACTGAACAGGGTTTGCCGGTCGTAGGGCAGCAACTCCATGGGCTCTTCACACAGATAGGTGCAGGGTGCTGCGTTGAGTCCCTGACGCAGGCCGATAAGGTCGCCCTCCTGCAAATAGAACAAGGTTTTGCCGTCAATGGTGGCGTGCAGCAGGCCGCTTTTAAGCAAATAGAGCTTGCTGTGATTGATTACCTTGTAGATGTCATCTGCTGCATCGATATGAATGGGCTCGTCGCAGGGAGCCAGATCGGCGAGCAGGCGGGCTGGAATCTGCTGCAAGTCCTGGATCAGTTTTTCTGCGTACGGGGGCTGCTCACCAATCAGGTACATGGGCGAATTCCTTGTTTGAATGTTCAGGTCCGTGTTGGTGGCTGCCAGAGAGGCAATCGACACCACTCCTGTAGGGTCTTCCGTCTAGGAAACATAAAGCCCTTTTACCGCTTTGCCAATCCTCGATCCCGCCCAATGTGAACTATTTCTCCGTGCTGTTGCTGGTCACGCATGCAGCATCACGGCGTTTGCCAATTTCTTGCAACAGATTGACCAAGGGCTGGTTGGCATCCAAGCTGATGGCCTGCTCGTCCGATACCAGTGGCTGGAGAGCGGCCAGCTGCTTGTGCAGGATGTCGATATCGGCTTCCGACGGATCTTCGCCCTGTTGCTGGCGTTGCTGGATGCGCTGCTCCAGTTGCTCCAGCGGGGCGTGACAATGCAGGATCAATGCAATGCCTGAGCTGGCGGTAATTTGTTCACGTGCCAGTTGTCTTTGCCGTTGTTGCAGATGCGTAGCATCGATCAGAAGATTACGGCCTGCATCCAGTACCAGTTGAGAAAGTCTGCCCAGAAGTTGGTAGACGGCATCTCCGGCCTGGGCGGAGTAGCGATCGGATTCCTTGTGATCGGCAAACAGGCGCTGGCGTTCGATGTCGGAACGCAGTCGTACGCAGCCCAGTTGCTCAACCAGTTGCAAACCCAGCGTGCTTTTTCCTGATCCGGAAACCCCGTGCATGATCAGTCCCAGAGGTTTGTTGCGGGTGCAGCATGCCATGGCCAGGCTGATATAGCCGGTATAGCGCTGCATCACCTCGAGTCGACCGGCTTCATCAATAGGTTGGGTCAGGCGTAACAGCGCTACTTTGGCGCGGACCATGGCGCGATAGGCAATGTAGTAATCGAGAACGGCAAGCCCGGCATAATCGCCGGTGATTTCCAGGTAGCGGTTGAGAAATCGGTTCGCCAGTCGGTCAAGTTGGCGGTCGCGCAGATCCATTACCATGAAGGCGACGTCGCTCATGGTGTCGATCCAGCGAAAATCTTCATTGAACTCGATACAGTCAAACAGGGTCACTTGACCATCGACCAGCGTGACATTGTCCAGATAGATGTCACCGTGGCATTCACGGATAAACCCCGAATCCCGGCGCTGCTGCAGTTGGGCATGCAGCCGATCGAAGGTAGTATTCGCCCAGTTTTCCAGTGTTTGCAAACGAGACAGCTGGTCGGGCTGATTGATCAGCTGGCGAATCTGCTCGAAGTTCTGGGTGACGGGAGCATGCACTTGTTCCGGCAGCCCCTGAGGTGCGTCAGCGGCAACGGTCTGGATGTCTGCGTGGAAGGCTGCCAGCCGTTCAGCCAGTTGGTCTATGTGCCAGTTCTGAAGAAGGCCGTCGCGCTGCAGGTTGCCAAGAAGGTCTTGCTGGCGGAACTGGCGGGTTTTTACCATGTATTCGATGGGCTGCCCGTCAGGCTTGAGACTTGGAGATTCAGCGCTGCCGTATACAGGAATAACCGCAAGGTAGAGGTCCGGCGCCAGACGCTGGTTAAGACGTAGTTCTTCCTTGCAGAAGTGGGCGCGCTGCTCCAGCGTCGAATAATCGAGAAAGCCGAAGTTGACCGGTTTTTTGATCTTGTAAACGAAGTCGCCGGTCAGCAGTACCCAGGAAATATGGGTTTCGATCAGTTCGAAACCGCTGACGGGGTGCGGGAAAAGCTCGGGATTCTGCAGCGCGCTGACGAAGGTCTGGTTCACGGGGAGTCCTTGCTGGTAATCAATTCAGGCATTATGAAGGGCTGGCCTGATGCAATCCAGCGTTGAGGGGTACGGCTGTCGGCCGTTCAAACATACAGAAGGCAGATGATGGGCAAGCGTAGAAGAACAGGCAGGGGTAAGGGCGGCGCTTCGCGTCGTTGGGGACGGGCGCTGTTCTGGTGGACCGCGCGTCTTGCGCTGGTGGGACTGGTATTGCTGGCAGGGCTGGCAGTTTATCTTGATGCAGTTGTGCAGGAAAAATTTTCCGGCAAGCGCTGGGCTGTGCCGGCCAAGGTGTTTGCCCGGCCACTGGAACTCTATGCAGGGCAGCGGCTGGTGCGTGAGGATCTGTTGACAGAACTGGCCGCGCTTGGTTATCGCCAGGCCCCCAATGTGCGCCAACCCGGCCAGATGAGTGTGTCAGCTGGCAGGGTTGATGTGTATACGCGCGGATTCCGCTTTTTTGAGGGGGATGAGCCGGCCCAGCGAATCAGCCTGCGTTTTGATGGTGAGCGAATCGCAGCATTGGAGGGCGGGCATGATCCTGTGATGGCGCGGCTGGAGCCGCTGCTGATCGGGGGGATTTATCCGGCGCACAATGAGGACCGGATCCTGATTCGCCTCGATCAGTCGCCTCCCTATCTGCTGGAAGCGTTGCTGGCTGTTGAGGATCGTGATTTTTTCCAGCACTTTGGTGTATCCCCCAAGGGGATTGCTCGTGCCGCCTGGGTCAACATGACGGCCGGTTCTGTGGTGCAGGGAGGCAGCACGCTGACCCAGCAGCTGGTAAAAAACTTTTTCCTGAGCAGTGACCGCAGCCTGGTGCGCAAGGGAACAGAAGCGATCATGGCAGTGCTGCTGGAACTGCATTACCCCAAAGAAGAAATTCTTGAGGCCTATCTGAACGAAGTGTTTCTTGGTCAGGATGGCCGTCGTGCAGTCCACGGATTTGGTCTGGCCAGCCAGTATTATTTCTCACAGCCGCTGCATGAACTGGAGCTGCATCAGGTGGCGTTGCTGGTGGGTATGGTGAAGGGGCCGTCGTTGTTCAATCCGCGCCGTCACCCCGAGCGGAGCAAGGCGCGGCGAGATCTGGTGATCCAGATGCTCGCTGAACAGGGAGCTATCAGTGAGCAGCAAGCCCGCCAGGCGCTGGAGAGGCCGCTGGACGTGACTGAGCGCGGCAGCTTGGCTGATACCAGTTATCCTGCTTTTATGGATATGGTAAAGCGTCAATTGCGTGCTGATTACCGTGACGAGGATCTGAGCAGTGAAGGGTTGCGTATTTTTACCAGCCTGGACCCATTACTTCAGCGTAAGGCAGAACAGGCCGTAGAGGGCACCTTGCGCCGGCTGGGCGACGAACAACTTGAAGGTGCCATGGTGGTTACCGCTGCGCAGAATGGAGAAGTGCTGGCGCTGGTCGGTGGCCGTAACCCGCGCTTCTCGGGCTTCAATCGTGCCCTGGACGCTTCCCGGCCAGTGGGGTCGCTGGTCAAGCCGGCAATTTATCTGGCTGCGCTGGAGCGCCCCGAGCGCTACGCGTTGAGCAGTATTCTGGACGACTCGCCAATTACGCTGGAGGCTGAGCCTGGCAAGACCTGGACGCCGCAGAACTATGATCGTCAGAGTCACGGAATGGTGCCGCTGCATCAGGCGCTGAGTCGTTCCTACAACCAGGCAGCGGTCCGGCTCGGGGTCGAGCTAGGGGTGCCGGATGTGCTGCGTACGGTTGAGCGAATGGGGGTAAAGCATGGTTGGCCAGCCTATCCGTCAATGCTGCTCGGCGCTGGTGCCATGACGCCGATGCAGGTTGCCGAGATGTATCAGACCGTTGCCAGTGGTGGATTCAGTACGCCGATGCGTGCTATCCGCAATGTATTGACGGCTGAAGGCGATCCGTTGCATCGCTATCCCCTTGAGATCCATCAGCAGTTCGACAGTGCCAGTGTGTACCTGATCCAGGAAGCGATGAGCCGTGTGATGCGTGAGGGAACCGGGCGTTCTGCCTACAACCAGCTGCCATCTTCACTTCGTCTGGCGGGCAAGACAGGAACCACTAACGATTTGCGAGACAGCTGGTTTGCGGGGTTCTCCGACGATCTGTTGGCAGTCAGCTGGATCGGCCGGGACGATAACGACCGTACACGGCTGACTGGCGCTACGGGCGCTCTGCCCGTATGGACTGCGTTCATGCGCGAGGCGCGCCCCCAGAGCCTCTCGGACCGTCTGCCGGAAAATATCGTGATGGCCTGGATTGACCCATTGACCGGATTGGGAAGTGATCAGGGGTGTCCGGGTGCGGTAGAGATGCCATTTCACAGGGGGTATCAGCCGTTGCCAGGCCCCGGCTGTCGCCCATTGCTGGACACCGAGCCTGTGATGCGAGAGGGTCGCAAGGTTTTTGATATGATCCGCGGCTGGCTGCAATAGGAGAAAGACCATGCGTTTTTGGAGTGTGCCGGTTTCGCTGGCGTTGCTGTTTCTTGGAGGCTGTGCCGGTACCGGCGGAATGGCGCCAGTGGTTGATGCCGGACGAACAGTAAGTAACGAGGAGGGGCGTTTTGCGACTGCTGCGCCAGCATCTTCCTCTGCTGCTTCTGCCTCTTCTGCGCTGCGTCAGGAAGCCGGTTCAGCGGTGGTGGTGATGGTGCCGGATGATGCTGGTCAGTCGAGAGCTGTCGATTCCTTTCCGCTTGAGTCTGCCCCGGTACTTGAGACCGGGCGTGAGAGCATTTTCACCCCCGCGGGCGGAACTTCGCCGCTTCAGGATGACGAGCGTCTGGATGGGCCGGTTCTGGCGCTGCTTACTAGCGCACGGCAGCAGGAGAGTAATGGTGATCTGAATGCCGCAGCGTCGAGTCTTGAGCGTGCAATGCGCATAGCACCACGTGAACCCCAGGTGTTTTACCGATTGGCGCAAGTCCGTCTGAATCAGGGTGATACTGCGCAGGCCGAACAGCTGGCGCGTCGCGGATTGAACTATGCAAGTGGAAGGCCTGCATTACAGGCCGGCTTGTGGGAGCTGGTGGCGCAGGCACGTGAGCGTCAAGGCGATGCCCCCGGTGCCGCAGATGCCCGCCGGCGCGCACGGGTGGATTCGTGAGTGGAGCCCATGGTGTTTTGCTGGTACTGCTCGATGAGCTGGAACAGGCGTTGCGCGACGAGGGGTTGTGGGGAGCGACGCCTCCGGTAGCAGAGCGTCTGGCCAGTCTTGCACCATTCTGTGTGGATACGCTGGGCTTTGAAGAATGGCTGCAGTGGGTGTTCCTGCCTCGTATGCGTGAGATTGCGAGACGGCGGCAGCAGCTTCCACAGGCTGTTCTGGCCCCCATGGGTGAGCAGGCGCTGCAGCCCTCTCCACGGCGGGTATTGTCCAGCCTGCAGAGGATAGACCGGCACCTGGCCGGCTTGTCTCTGGCAGGCTGAATGTCAGAGGGTCAGTTGTTGCAGAACTCTTGGATTTGTTCGCGAGTTTCAGAAATAAGCTGCTGACGCTCTTCTTCGTCAATACGCACCACTTCACCGCTTTCTGTTGTGCGCCGCAGGCGGGGATTGTCCAGTAGTAACTGCAGGTTTTCTCTGAGCTTTCCGCATTCCTCTGCCAGTCGCTTTTCGCGCGCGGCCCTTGCGGCGCGCTCTTCAGCGCTACCCTGATCCTGGGGTGTTACGTCGATGTCCGGTGCTGGCGCCCTTACAAAGCCGCCTGGCGGCGGTGCAGATCGAATGCCAACAGCTTCATAGGGACGGTCGGTCGGCGGGTTCTGGCCAAACTGGGTGACGCCTTGATCGTCGATCCAGCGGTACATCTGTGCTGCCTGCAAGCTGGCGCAGAACAGCAATGCCATAGACAACAGGGTGAGTTTCTTCAACATGTAGGTATTCCTGAAAAGTCTCCAATGGCAGTCTTTCAGTAGCCGGCTGCGGAGTCAATCATCTGCAGGCGGTGCTGTGCACAAAGTCACAGCGGTTGGCCGGATTAAGTGCCTGCGTAGCAGTAAAATGTTCGAGGAAGTGATGCCTTGCTTGACTTGTGCGCCCTGAGTGTAAACAATTTGGGGTTCTCATGAGGCAGGTGCCGTTGTTCAACAAATAACGGCTGGCTTCATATGCTCAATCCGGGAAGGCGACCCGTCTGCTCCCGGCCTGGCACCCGCACGCGCTACCTCGCGCTGGGTGAGGCGGTATCAGTACCCAAGACGTACCGTCTCCGATGCACGTAGTCAAGCTGATGCAGTACAACTACCGTTGCTACTGCGCTGCCGAGCAACAAACAGGTATCCGGCTGTCCATGGCAATGGACGGCATGCTAGAGGTGATTCAAAGTGGAGCTTTTATCCGGCGCTGAAATGGTCGTCCGCGCATTGCGTGACGAGGGTGTTAAGTATATCTACGGGTACCCGGGTGGTGCCCTTCTGCATATCTACGATGCGATTTTCCGCCAGGATGACGTGACGCACATACTGGTGCGCCACGAGCAGGCGGCAGCGCACATGGCTGATGGTTACGCCCGTGCCACAGGCAAGGCCGGGGTGGTTTTGGTGACCTCGGGTCCAGGGGCTACCAACACAGTTACTGGTATTGCTACCGCCTATATGGACTCGATTCCCATGGTAGTGATATCGGGTCAGGTGCCAAGCACTTCAGTAGGTACTGATGCCTTTCAGGAGACCGACATGGTCGGTGTTTCTCGGCCAATCGTGAAGCACAGCTTCATGGTCAAGGACCCGCGCGAAATTCCTGAAATTATCAAGAAGGCATTCTATATTGCGCAGACCGGTCGCCCGGGCCCTGTCGTGGTAGATATTCCCAAGGACATGACCAATCCTGCAGAAAAGTACGAATACAGCTATCCGAAGAAGGTCAAGCTGCGTTCTTACAATCCTGCATTGCGTGGCCATTCAGGCCAGATCCGCAAGGCCATGGAGCTGATTGCCGCAGCCAAGCGTCCGATTATTTATGCTGGTGGTGGCGTTATCCTTGGTGGTGCTTCACAGCAGCTGACCGAGCTGGCCCGCGAGTTGAATGTTCCTGTCACCAATACCCTGATGGGGCTTGGTTGCTATCCGGGAACTGATCGCCAGTTCCTTGGCATGCTTGGCATGCATGGCAGTTATGTCGCCAACGTTGCCATGCACCACAGTGATGTGATCGTGGCTGTCGGTGTGCGTTTCGACGACCGGGTTGTCAATGGCGCTGCCAAATTCTGCCCGAATGCCAAGGTCGTCCATGTTGATATCGATCCGGCGTCTATCTCCAAGACAATCAAGGCTGATGTGCCGATTGTAGGGCCGGTTGACGGTGTTCTCGCTGAAATGATCGCCAATGCGCGCGACCATTCGCTGCGCCCTGCCAAGGATGTGATGGCAAGCTGGTGGAAGCAGATCGACGAGTGGCGCGGTAATCGCGGACTATTTCCTTATGACAGTGGCGATGGTGTGATCATCAAGCCGCAAGCCGTCATCGAGGCCTTGTGGGACGTGACGGGCGGAGATGCCTACGTCACCTCCGACGTCGGGCAGCACCAGATGTTTGCAGCCCAGTACTATCGTTTCGACAAGCCAAATCGCTGGATCAATTCCGGCGGTCTCGGGACTATGGGCTTCGGTTTCCCAGCGGCCATGGGCGTCAAATTGCACTTCCCTGAAGCCGAAGTTGCCTGCGTTACCGGCGAAGGCAGCATCCAGATGAATATTCAGGAGTTGTCGACCTGTCTTCAGTACGACCTGCCGGTGAAAATCATCAACCTGAACAACCAGGCTCTGGGCATGGTTCGTCAGTGGCAAGACATGCAGTACAACAGTCGCTATTCGCATTCGTACATGGACTCGCTGCCGGATTTTGTGAAATTGGCAGAAGCCTATGGCCATGTCGGCATGCGCGTGGAAAAGCTCGCAGACCTCAAGGGTGCCATGCAGGAGGCGTTTGCACTCAAGAACCGGCTGGTGTTCATGGATATTTGCGTGGATACCTCCGAGCACGTCTATCCAATGCAGATCAAGGATGGGGCGATGCGTGACATGTGGCTGAGCAAGACGGAGCGAACCTGATCATGAGACATATCATTTCCGTACTGCTGGAAAACGAACCGGGTGCCCTGTCGCGGGTTGTTGGCCTTTTCTCGCAGCGCAACTATAACATCGAGACGTTGACTGTGGCGCCGACTGAGGACCCCACGCTGTCACGCCTGACGCTGACAACCAAGGGGCATGACGACGTTATCGAACAGATCACCAAGAACCTCAACAAGCTGATTGAGGTGGTCAAGCTGGTCAATCTGTCCGAAGGCAGCCACATAGAGCGCGAGCTCATGCTGGTCAAAATCAAGGCCACCGGAGCCCAGCGCGCCGAGGTCAAGCGCACGACTGATATCTTCCGTGGCCAGATTGTCGATGTCACCAGCAGCGTATACACAGTGCAGCTGACAGGAACATCAGACAAGCTGGACAGTTTTATTGAAGCTGTCGGCCCCACTTCAGTCATTGAAGTGGTGCGTACCGGCGTCTCCGGTATTGCGCGTGGTGAAAAGGTTTTGAGTATCTGAATCCATTAGGCCGCAGGCCCACGAGGCCTGCACCAATCAACAGGGGAATTCCATGCAAATCTATTACGACAAAGACTGTGATCTGAGCATTATCCAGGGCAAAAAAGTTGCCATCATCGGCTATGGCTCGCAAGGCCATGCCCATGCCTGCAACCTCAAGGACTCTGGTGTGGATGTGACTGTCGGTCTGCGTCCAGGTTCTGCTTCGGTGGCCAAGGCAGAAGCCCATGGTCTGAAAGTCAGTGATGTACCATCCGCAGTAGCTGCTGCCGATCTGGTAATGATCCTGACCCCGGACGAGTTCCAGTCGCAGTTGTATCGCAACGAGATCGAGCCGAACCTGAAGCAGGGTGCGACTCTAGCTTTTGCCCATGGTTTTGCCATTCACTACAACCAGATCGTGCCGCGCAAGGATCTGGACGTGATCATGATCGCCCCCAAGGCGCCGGGACACACCGTGCGCTCCGAGTTCGTTCGTGGCGGCGGTATTCCTGATCTGATAGCGATCTTCCAGGATGCTTCCGGCAACGCCAAGAATGTTGCGCTGTCGTATGCATCAGGTGTTGGTGGTGGTCGTACCGGTATTATCGAGACAACCTTCAAGGACGAAACCGAAACCGACCTGTTCGGTGAGCAGGCTGTACTCTGTGGTGGTGCTGTCGAACTGGTCAAGGCTGGCTTCGAAACACTGGTTGAAGCCGGGTATGCGCCGGAAATGGCCTACTTCGAGTGTCTGCACGAGCTCAAGCTGATTGTTGATCTGATGTTCGAAGGCGGTATCGCCAACATGAACTACTCGATCTCCAACAATGCCGAATATGGCGAGTACGTTACTGGCCCTGAAGTTATCAACGAAGAGTCGCGTGCAGCCATGCGCAATGCACTCAAGCGCATTCAGTCCGGTGAATACGCCAAGATGTTCATCGCTGAGGGTGCTCACAACTACCCATCGATGACTGCTGCCCGTCGCAACAATGCCGCGCACGGCATTGAAGTGGTAGGCGAGAAGTTGCGTGCCATGATGCCGTGGATCGCTGCCAACAAGATCGTCGACAAGAGCAAGAACTGATCGATGGTATCTCCAAAAAGCGCGGCTTAGGCCGCGCTTTTTGTTTGTCTGAAGTGTCTCGGGCTGGCCAACTGTCGGTCGAGTTGCCACACTGTGTTTTTGGTTTCAGCAATCAGGTGTAGATATGAGCGACATGCATGAGCAGGAAAAAAACAGCGCCACGGACGATCCCTTAAGCCTGCTGCCAATCGACGAGCATATTGAGGAAGTGCCAGGACCAGACGGCAAAAAGATCAGGCACAAAGGCGTATACCTGCTTCCCAATCTGTTCACCACGGCAGCACTGTTTTCCGGTTTCTATGCCATTGTCAGCGCGATGGATGGAAATTTTACCCATGCAGCCATCGCCATTTTCGTCGCCATGGTGCTGGACGGGCTAGATGGGCGGGTAGCGCGCTTGACCAACACCCAGAGCGCCTTTGGGGCAGAGTACGACTCCTTGTCGGACATGGTTGCCTTTGGCGTGGCACCGGCATTGATCGCTTTCAGCTGGGCATTGCATGATTTGGGAAAGGCTGGCTGGGTGTTCGCTTTTATCTATGTGGCTGGCGCCGCATTGCGTTTGGCGCGTTTCAACACGCACATAGATACCCAGGACAAGCGCTACTTTACCGGTCTGGCCAGTCCATCGGCAGCAGGCTTGGTGGCCGGCATGGTGTGGGCGTTGAGCGACTTCGGTATCGATGGCAAGGATATTGGTTTGCTCGTCGGCGTGCTTACTGCGCTGGGAGGCCTGTTGATGGTCAGTAATATTCGCTACCACAGCTTCAAGGACCTGGATCTGAAGGGGCGAGTACCATTTTTTGTAATCCTGCTGGTGGTGCTGGTCTTTGCCATCATCTCTACTGATCCTTCACGGATACTCTGGCTGATCTTTATTGTGTACAGCGCATCAGGCCCAGTGCTGGCAGGCTGGCGCTGGAGGAAGGGGCGTCAGGCAGCTGCTGAGGGTGGGGATTGAGCTGGATCAAGGCAAATTTCCACAATTAGCAGAGAATGTGGTTGGCGGCTGTGTTGGTTCGCCTATAATGCGCCTCTCGCTGATCGGGGCGTCTTGTTAAAGCGCTTTAGAATCAATGGCTTGCAAATCTTTTTTAGATTTAAGCGGTTGACGGATCAGCGGAGTGGTGTAGAATGCGCCGCTCACTGGGGAGGGTGATGTAGCTCTCCAGGTGCTTGGATCGGCGGTGTTGATTAAAGCGCAAAATGAGGTGTTGACAGCGGTTCAAACTGCTGTAGAATGCGCCTCCCTGACACGCTAAAGGCCTTGAGCCAGGCGGGTTGGACAAGCGGTTTCGAGGGTGTGTAAGTTACCGGATTCTCGAAAATAAACGCTTGACAGGATGTAGGGCTGGCGTAAAATGCGCGGCCTTGGTTGAGCCAAAGCGCTGACCGAATCGCTCTTTAACAATCTGGAATCAAGTAATTCGTGTGGGTGCTTGTGGGAGAATTGATGATCGCAAGATTGTCAGTCGACACAAGTAACTCTGTGAATTCATGAGTTTATTTGTACGACTGAGCCAAGTTTAGGGTTTTCTCAAAACCCGAT
>NZ_FOUI01000021.1 GCF_900114825.1 Halopseudomonas yangmingensis
GTCGTAGCCCGGAGGTTTTTTCATCCGGCTGCGGACATAGACCGCCGCAATAAACGCGGCCTGCTGATACGCCGCAAAGCCCGCAAAACGGCCAAGCTCTCCAAGGGGTTTTGCGCTGGATTGCACCGCAAGGCGCGACACATCAATGAGCAGATTGCACAGCTCACCTCAAAGCATCTGGTGCAGTACGCATTGGCGCATGGGGCGGATGTGATCGTGCTGGAGAACCTGAAAGGCTGGAGAACCTGAAAGGCTGGAGGCCCAAGGCCGGCGCCAAGCGCTCGATGCTGCGCCAGCGCTTCCACGGCTGGCTACATCGGCGGCTGGCAACACTGATCGAGGCGAAGTTTGCCGAGACTGGTGGCCGAGTCGAGTATGTCTATGCGCGGGGCACTTCATCCTGGGCATTCGACGGCTCAGGGAAACTCAAGCGTGACGCCAAGCACTACGAGCTGGCCACCTTCAGCACAGGCAAGCAGTACAACTGCGACCTCAATGCCAGCTACAACATCGCAGCCCGCTACTGGGCCTGGAAACTCAAACTGACCCGCCGCAAGGACGGGCAGTTGCCGGAGGACAAAAGCTCCCCCGGCAAACCGAGAATGCCGGTCACGCTCTCAACGCTTTGGCAGCGAGAGCAGGAAGCCCCTCATCTATGCGCAGCATGATGAGGGGGAGCATTCACATTCTCGATCACGCTGGTTTGCTCTTCCGTGGCGGTAGCCACCGACTGGTTCATGTTGTCGATCTCACCGACGGCATCTGTAATCTGTTGTAGTTGTGTGCCTGCGGTATTGGCAACGTCTACGCCATGCTGGCTCAGCCGGCTACTTTCTTCCATATCGCTGACTGCGGATTGCGCAACGCTGCGCAACTCTTCGATCATGCCGTGAATTTCCCGCGCTGAACTTTGTGTGCGATGGGCGAGATTCCTTACCTCGTCAGCGACCACGGCAAAGCCGCGTCCTGCCTCGCCGGCGCGGGCGGCTTCAATGGCTGCATTGAGGGCCAGCAGGTTGGTCTGCTCCGAGATGCCCTGGATCACGTCGAGAATGCGGCCGATTTCCTCGCTGCTGTGATTCAGGGTCAGAATATTTTCACCGGTTACCGCAAGCTTTGCCGAGAGTTGTTGCATGGCGGTAACGGTTTTTTCAACGACCTGACTGCCCTGGTCGGCACGTTCTCGGGCGGCGCCAGCCTGAAGGGAGGCATCGCCGGCATTGCGGGCAATTTCCTGGGCGGCAGCACCAAGCTCGTTGATCGCGGCGGCCACGCTGTTGGTGCGGGCGGACTGCTCGTCGGAACTTGCCATATTGGCGTTGGAGGCATCCAGAACGCGCAGGGTAACTTCGTTAAGCTCGGTGGTGGTGGCTGATACCTGAGTCAGTGACCGCTGGATGCGTTCGACAAAGAGGTTGAATGCCTGTGCCAGTCGGCCAAATTCATCCTGGCTGAGCACCGGCAAGCGCCGGGTCAGGTCACCTTCACCCTGGGCAATGTCGTCCATGGTCTGCCCCAGGCTGCGCAGAGGCTTGAGCAGAAGGCGAATCAGCAAGCTCAACAGCAGCATGATGACTGTCAGAGCTGCCAGGGTGGCAACCAGTGCCGACAGACGGAATTGCCTGAGGCTGGCATAGGCTTTCGCCTCACTGACCGAGAGCCCGACAAACCAGCGTGTGCCGGGCAGGCCTTCAATGGGAATGAACGTCAGCAGTCGCGGCTCGCCATCAAGGGTTGCGCTGTAAAGATTCCGGCTGAGGCGCAGGTCGCTGCCGGGGTAGAGCTCCGCCAGTGTCTTCATTTGCAGTGCCTGCTCGGGGTGGATCAGTATCCGGCCCTCTTCGTTGAGCATAAAGGCATAGCCCATGCCGTTGAAGTCGAGCGCATTGATGATGCCGGAAAGCGTTGCCAGACTCAGATCAGCTGCAACCACGTCGGCTGCCGAAGGCGTGGCAATGGTCATGACCAGCTGCCCGGTTGAGGCATCCATGTAGGGTTGGGTCAATACGGTGTTGCGCTGGCGTTGCGCCTCGCTGAACCAGGGGCGGGTGCGAGGGTCGTAGTCGTCCGGCAGATCAGTTGGTGGGCTAATAAAGAATTCACCCTGCGCGCTGCCCAGGTAACTGAATTCGAAAGTACTGCGCAAGGCTGGACTGTTGAGCTCATCCAGATATTGATGCGTCGGGCGTTGCTGTAGTGTGTTTGCCAGATTTTCCAGCAGCAGGATACGACCGGACAACCAGTTACTGATATTGCTGGCAGTCAGACTGCCGGCATCGTTCAGATAGGGCTGGAGGCTGTCCTGCAGGTTCTTGCGCTGGAGGTAGTCGTTGTAGGTGGTGAAGCCGGCAAAGGCGGTGATCACCACCAATGCCGCTGCTAGAAGAATTTTCTGGCTGAAGCCTAGGCGTATGGGCGTGCTGGTGTTCTCGCTGACAGTGGCTGAAAGGGGCCTGTACAGGGCGCAAGACCCTGTGCACAGTGTAGACCCTCAGCCGTTATCGATCAGCAACGAAATCGGGCTACAACCTGTTGCAGGTCGCTGGCCAGCCGAGCCAGTTCCTCACTGGTCGAGGCACTTTGCTGGGCGGCCTCGCTGGTCTGGAGTGCGATCTCACTGACAGAGATCAGATTGCGGTTGATTTCATCAGCGACCGCGCTTTGCTGTTCTGCTGCTGAGGCAATTTGTGTGTTCATGTCGTTGATGGTGGTGACCGCCGCAGTAATACTTTGCAACCTGTTACCCGCAGTGGATACCTGAGTCAGGCCACTGCGTGCCTGCTCGCAACTGCGCTGCATCACGTTAACAGCCTGGCCGGCACCGGCCTGCAGCTTTTCGATCATTTGCTGGATTTCGCTGGTGGAGTCCTGGGTGCGCGAGGCGAGTGTGCGTACCTCGTCGGCTACGACGGCAAAGCCCCGGCCCTGCTCACCGGCGCGCGCCGCCTCGATAGCAGCGTTCAGTGCCAGCAGGTTGGTTTGATCGGCAATGGCGCGGATGACCGTCAATACGCCACTGATGGCATCGCTATCCTGCTCCAGTTGTTCGATGACACCCGAAGCCCGTTCTACTTCTTCGGCCAGTAATTCGATTGCCTGAATGCTCTGTGCCAGCACTTCGCGACCTTCGCGTGCCTGACGGTCTGCTTCATACGCGGCTGCGGCTGCACCGCTTGCATTGCGGGCAACTTCCATGACGGTGGCGGTCATTTCTTGCATGGCGGTGGCCACTTGGTCGGTTTCTGCCTGCTGTTGGCGGACACCACTGCCGGTTTGTACGCTGATGGCAGAGGTTTCCTCCGAGGCGGCAGCCAATTGGCCGGTGGCACTGGCCACCTGCTGCATGCTTTGACGGATGCTTCTGGCCATGCTGTTGAAGGTGTGGCCTATCTGTGCCAACTCGTCGGCGCCGGGGTTGTTGACTTCGATTTGAAGGTCACCGTTGGCCATGGCGCTGCTGGCCTCTTGAAGGTTGCGTACGCTGCGGTTGATGCCATGGATTGTGACCCATGACGAAGCAGCGGCAACCAGTATCCCGACAAGAACCAGTCCGACCATCAGCAGGCGGGTGGCACTAAAGGTACGTTCTGCTTCCTCGTATTCATGCATGGCTCCGGCAAGATAAACCTCGAGCAGCTTGTCTGCGGTTGTCTTGGCGCTGCGCAATGCCGGTTCGGCCTGGGTAAGCAGCAGCCGGTTGCCTTCAATGAAGCGACCTGACTGCATTTCATTGATAACCGGGCGCAAGCCGTTTTGGACGTAGTGGTTGCGCTCCTGTTGCAACTGCGAGGCAAGTTGGCGCTCCTCGGCGGTCATTTCAACAGCCAGCAGTTGCCGCCAGAGCTGGTCAATCGCACGGGCGTTCTGCTCAATGCGCTGGACATGGACATCCAGCGGGTGGTCATGCAGATTGAAATGGTGGCTTTGCGGATCATGCTGCAGCGAAAGCAGCAACTGGGCACGGTTTTCACCCATGAGGTTGATGATCTCGCTAATGAGTCCGGTGGGCACCAGGGATTCGTTATAAACCCTTTGCAATGCCTGATTATTGCCTTGCATGCCCGCCAACCCAATCAAACCTGCTCCAATCATCATGAAGACCAGTGCCGATGCGAGCAGAATGAGTCGGGTCTTGATTGTCATCGTATACAACAGTTGCAGCATTTAGGGATTCCCGGATGCATGGAAAGAAATGGCAACACTTGAGGGTGTGCCGGGTTCGACTGGAATGGGATTATTGTTAGGCTTTGTCGGAGGCAGTATTCCGCTGTTGCAGCGGCATGATATTGACCGACGTCAAGATTTACTATCCTTGATGTCCGAATGATATCATTTGCTTCGGCGTTAGTCCCACCCCCTCCGAGTGACCTTCTGTCCAGAGGTTTTGCATGCGTTTCAAAACCATTCGCCGAGAGCAGCTACGGATTGGAATGTATGTTCACAGTTTCAACGGTTCATGGCTGGAACATCCGTTCTGGAGTAGCCGGATGCTGGTTGATGACGAGCAGACATTGCAAAGAATTCTGACCAGCAGCATACGTGAACTGGTGATTGATCTTACGCGCGGATTGGATGTGGTTGGTGCAGATGAAAAGCAAGACGCCTCCTCCAGAGCCGGAATAGCAGACTTTGCTGAGGATGAGTCTGAACAGTCCGTAGTAGCTGCTGAACAGGCGGCTGGTGTTATTGGCCTTCAGGACGAGCTGCAGCGTGCACGCCAGGTATTTGCCAAGGGCAAACGTGCCGTGGTGCAGATGTTCCAGGATGCCCGGCTTGGCCGGACCATGGAGGTTGAAGGCCTGCATGACCTGATTGACGAGATGTCCACTTCGGTAACCCGTAACGCTCATGCCCTGGTCAGCGTGGCGCGGATCAAAGGCAAGGATGAGTACACCTATTTGCATTCGGTAGCGGTTGCGGCGCTGATGATAGGTCTGGCGCGCCAGCATGGCTGTGATGAACATACAGTGCGCATGGCCGGTCTGGCCGGTCTGTTGCACGATATGGGCAAAGCGCTGACACCCGATGTCATCCTCAACAAGCCGGGCAAGCTGACCGATGAGGAATACGGCGTGATGCGCCAGCATCCGCGACAGGGCTGGGAGTTGCTGCGATCGTGGCCGGGTGTGCCGGAGGAGGTGTTGGACGTCTGTCTGCACCATCACGAGAAGATGGATGCAAGCGGTTATCCGGAGGCCTTGCCGGGAGACGGGATCAGCCTGCTGTCACGTATGGGGGCCATTTGCGATGTCTATGATGCCATCACTTCCAACCGCCCTTACAAGACCGGCTGGGATCCGGCGGTTTCACTCAGCCGCATGGCGGCCTGGAAGGGACACTTTGATCCGGGATTGCTGCAGCAGTTTGTGGCCATGCTTGGCATCTATCCGGTAGGCTCGCTGGTGCGGCTAGGGTCGGAGCAACTGGCTGTTGTGGTGGAACAAAATCCGGCGGCCTTGCTCAAGCCGGTGGTCAGCGTTTTTTACTCGATACGGTTGCGGCAAAAAATACCGGTGTGGCAACTGGATCTTGCCCAGGATGGCTGTGCTGATCGGATTGTTGGCCGCGAGCAACCGGAGAATTGGAATATCCGTAATCTGGAAAAGCTCTGGTTGCCGGGATAGGCAAAAAAGCCCCACACAACCAGGTTGTGCAGGGCTTTTGGCACGTGCCGTGATTACTCGGCCGAACTGCGGATCAGGTGGTCAAAGGCGCCCAATGCCGCGGTGGAGCCAGCGCCCATGGCGATGATAATCTGCTTGAACGGCACCGTGGTCACATCACCGGCGGCAAACACACCGGGGATATTGGTGGCGCCGCGACTGTCGATCTCGATCTCGCCAAAGCGGGTCAGGTTAAGGTCGGAATCCTTCAGCCATTCGGCGTTGGGGATCAGACCAATCTGCACAAAGATACCGGCCACATCCAGGTCCTGGCTGTCGCCGCTGACCCGGTCGGTATAGCTCAGGCCCACCACCTTGCTGCCATCGCCGCGTACCTTGGTGGTTTGTGCATTCATGATGATCTCGATGTTGCCCATCGAGCGAGCCTTGCGCTGTAGTACTTCATCGGCGCGCAGGCTATCGGCGAACTCCAGCACGGTGACGTGCTCAACGATGCCGGCCAGATCGATAGCCGCCTCGATACCCGAGTTGCCGCCACCAATCACCGCCACGCGTTTGCCCTTGAACAGCGGGCCGTCGCAGTGCGGGCAATAGGCCACGCCCTTGCCACGGTATTCCTGCTCGCCGGGCACGTTCATTTCGCGCCAGCGCGCACCGGTGGCCAGGATCACGCTGCGTGCCGACAGGGTGGCACCGCTTTCCAGGCCGATACGGAT
Organism: Halopseudomonas yangmingensis; assembly: GCF_900114825.1. Taxonomy (GTDB): domain Bacteria; phylum Pseudomonadota; class Gammaproteobacteria; order Pseudomonadales; family Pseudomonadaceae; genus Halopseudomonas; species Halopseudomonas yangmingensis. Next base: position 6,341 of record NZ_FOUI01000021.1, read on the forward strand.
CAGCTCATCAGTGGCCAGGCTGCTGGCCTTTTGGTTGGTGATCACCTCGACGTCGTATTCCTTGACGTGCTGTTCCAGGTGAGCGACCAGTTTCGGACCCTCGGTGTAGGGCACCGAAATAAAGTTCTCGATACCCACGGTATCCATCACCTGACCGCCAAAGCGCTCGGCCACCAGACCGGTACGGATGCCCTTGCGCGCGGCATAAATGGCCGCTGCCGCACCCGCCGGGCCGCCACCGACGATCAGCACGTCGTAGGGCGCCTTTTGGTTAAGCTCCTCGGCCTTGCGTGAGGACGCGCCGGTGTCGACCTTGGCAACGATTTCCTCAAGGCTCATACGGCCCTGGCCAAAGGGTTCGCCATTCAGGTACACGCTCGGCACCGCCATGATCTGGCGTTCTTCTACTTCGTTCTGGAACAGTGCACCATCCACCATCACATGACTGATGTTCGGATTCAGCGTGGCCATCAGGTTCAGCGCCTGCACTACATCCGGGCAGTTCTGGCAGGACAGCGAGATATAGGTCTCGAAGTGGAAGTGACCTTCGAGCTTGCGCACTTGCTCCAGCAGCGCCGGGTCGGCCTTCGACGGGTGCCCGCCGGATTGCAGCAGCGCCAGCACCAGCGAGGTGAACTCGTGACCCATTGGCAGACCGGCAAAGGTGATGCGCGGCTTTTCATCAGCCGGGCCGATCGACATGCTCGGGGTGCGCGGGTTATTCGCAGATACCAGACCGATCTTGTGCGACATTTCGGCAATTTCAACGGCAAGGTCGTGCAGTTCCTTGCCCTTGGGGCTGTCATCAACGGACACGCTGATCTCGATCGGCTTGACGATGTGTTGCAGGTACGTGTCCAGTTGTTTCTTGAGATTGGCGTCCAACATGTGGCGTGTCCCTCGATAAAAGCTGAAATTCAGGCATGAAAAACCCGGCCCGCCGGGAGCAGCGCCAGCAGCGCTGCAACGGGCCGGGTTAGCGGGTCGGGATCAGATCTTGCCGACCAGGTCCAGCGAAGGAGCCAGAGTGGCTTCGCCTTCTTTCCACTTGGCCGGGCAGACTTCACCCGGGTGGGCTGCAACGTACTGGGCAGCCTTGACCTTGCGCAGCAGGTCGCTGGCGTCACGGCCGATACCTTCCGCAGTGATTTCCACGGCCTGGATGACGCCTTCCGGGTCAACAATGAAGGTGCCGCGGTTGGCCAGGCCCTGATCTTCACGCAGTACTTCGAAGTTGCGGCTGATCTGCATGGTCGGGTCGCCGATCATGGTGTACTTGATCTTGCCGATGGTCTCGGAGCTGTCGTGCCACGCCTTGTGGGTGAAGTGGGTGTCGGTGGATACCGAGTAGATCTCTACGCCCATCTTCTGGAATTCAGCATAGTGGTCAGCCACGTCGCCGAGTTCGGTCGGACAGACGAAGGTGAAGTCGGCAGGGTAAAAGAAGAACACGGCCCACTTGCCGGCCAGATCGCTGTCGCTCACGGTGATGAACTTGCCGTCCTTGAAAGCCTGGGCGGTGAACGGCTTGACCTTGGTGTTGATTACGGACATTGAAAGCTCCTTATCCTTGAATGATTGAGGGGTGTGTTCAAGACAACGGGGATGATAGATGCAATTTTTCAATAAGCAAAATTGAAAAGTTCTTGCTGTTGGATAGATTTTGGCTATCTGTGCCGGTTTTGCCAGCGCGCTCATCCGAAGTCTCTGTAGTGGGGCCTGCCGGGTAAAATGCAAGCCGCGACGAGAATAATTGATTGATGTCAATTTCTCCATTGGCTGGGTGAATCGGAGCGATTCAGCCGCTGAAGCAAGATGTTCGGCGCTGCCCGGCAGGCATAGGCTATCTTCATCACAGCCGATTTCTGTCTCCCGGAGGTATCCCGTGGATTTTGCCTACAGCCCGAAAACCGAGGAAATGCGCCAGCGTGTGCGCTTCTTTATGGATGAGTACATAGTGCCGCGCATTCCCGAGTGGCAGCGCGAGGTGCAGGCCGGGCAGTATCCGGTGTCTTTTATGGATGACCTGAAGGCGCTGGCGCGTGAGGAGGGCCTGTGGAACCTGTTCCTGCCGTCATTGCGCGAGGACGAGCCGGGCGAGGGGCTGAGCAATCTGGAATATGCGCCACTGGCGGAGATCATGGGCCGCGTGCACTGGGCCTCGGAAGTGTTCAACTGCAACGCCCCGGACACCGGCAACATGGAGCTGCTGCACCTGTTCGCCACGCCCGAGCAGTACCAGCACTGGCTCAAGCCGCTGCTGCATGGCGAGATCCGCTCGGCCTTTGCCATGAGCGAGCCGGATGTGCCGTCGTCGGATGCCACTAATATTCAGACGCTGATTCGCCGTGATGGCGATCACTATGTGATCAATGGCCGCAAATGGTTTATCACCAACGCCTCGCACCCGGACTGTGCCTTCCTGATCGTGATGGGCAAAACCGACCCGGATGCCGAATCGCACCGTCAGCAAAGCATGATTATCGTGCCGATGGATACACCCGGCGTGGAAGTGCTGCGCAACATTCCGGTGATGAATCACGTCACCCCCGAGGGCCACAGTGAACTGCTGCTGCGCAATGTGCGGGTGCCGGTAGGCAACCTGCTGGGCAACGAGGGTGACGGCTTTATGATGGCCCAGGCGCGCCTTGGACCGGGGCGCATTCACCACTGCATGCGCGCCATCGGTATGGCCGAGCTGGCGCTGGAGCTGATGATTGATCGTTCGCAGGAGCGCAAGACCTTTGGCCGCTACCTGCACCAGCACGGCAGCATCGCCGAATGGATTGCCCGTTCGCGCATGGAAATCGAACAGGCGCGTTTGCTGGTGCTGAAGGCCGCCTGGATGATCGACGCGGTGGGCGCGCGCAAGGCCCGCAAGGAAATCGCCATGATCAAGGCGGTGGTACCGGGCATGCTGTCGAATGTGGTCGATCGCGCCATGCAGATCTTCGGCGCCATGGGCCTGACCCCGGACACCCCGCTGGCCGATCTGTGGACTGGCGCCCGGGCGCTGCGCATCGCCGATGGCCCGGATGAGGTGCACCTGCGCAGCGTGGCGCGCATCGAGATTGATGAGCGCAAGGAACTGCATGGCCAGAGCAGCGCTTACCTGACACCGCCGGATGTATTGCGGCGTTAGGGATCCGTGAGGACGCGATAGCGGGTGACCTGTTGTGGACACGCTGTAAATACATCCATGTAAGCTCGGCGATGCCCGTCCAGGGCATCGACGGTCCACAACAGGTCACCCGCTGTCGCGTTTGCCAGCCAATCAGTGACTCACAGTACCCCATGACGGGTACTGCCGAGGGCGGCGTATTTGGGTAGAGTAGGGGCCTGACTCACTGACAGGAATTCCCATGCTGACCCATCTGGACGCCCAGGGCCGTGCCAACATGGTCGACGTTACCGAAAAGGCCGTCACCGCCCGCGAAGCCGTTGCCGAAAGTCGGGTGCGCATGCGCCCGGAAACCCTCGATATGATCCAGTCCGGTGGCCACCCCAAGGGCGACGTGTTTGCCGTCGCCCGCATCGCCGGTATCCAGGCCGCCAAGCGTACCCACGAACTGATTCCGCTGTGCCACCCGCTGCTGCTGACCAGCGTCAAGGTCGAGCTGCAGGCGCTGCCACCGGATCAGGTGTGCATCACTGCGCGTTGCCGGCTGGCCGGCCAGACCGGGGTGGAAATGGAAGCCCTGACCGCTGCCAGCGTTGCGGCACTGACCATCTATGACATGTGCAAGGCGGTCGACAAGGGCATGCAGATTGAAGCCACCCGCCTGCTGGAAAAGTCCGGCGGCAAGAGCGGCGATTACCGCGCCGAGGAGGCCTGATGCTGACCCTGCAATACTTTGCCCGTTACCGTGAGGCGCTCGGGCTGGATCAGGAACAACTGGCGCTGGAGTCCGGCTGGAACTCTATCGACGACCTGCGTCGCCACCTGCTGCAGCGCGGCGGCGCTTGGGCGGTGCTGGATGAGACCAGACTGATGTGCGCACGCAACCAGGAAATGGTCGGGCTGGATGAGCCGCTGGCGGATGGCGACGAGATTGCCTTCTTCCCGCCGGTGACTGGAGGCTGATATGGGTGTGACGGTACAAACAGCCTGCTTTGACCCCGGCGCCCTGCTCAACGCCTTGCATGGCGAGCGACTCGGGGTCGGTGGGGTGGTCGGATTCGTTGGTTATGTGCGCGACTTCAATGATGGCGAGGAGGTTGCCGGCATGCTGCTGGAGCATTACCCCGGCATGACCGAGAAGGCCCTGCAAAAGATTATCGACGAGGCCAACCAGCGCTGGCCGCTGCTGCGTGCCGAGGTGCTGCACCGGGTCGGACGGTTGGAGCCGGGTGAGCCCATCGTGTTTGTCGGGGTGGCCTCGGCGCACCGCCAGGCGGCCTTTGAAGCCTGCCATTTCATTATCGATTACCTGAAAACCCGTGCGCCGTTCTGGAAGAAGGAAGACACCGGGCAGGGCCCACGCTGGGTGGATGCGCGGGATACTGACCGTGCGGCGGCTGATCGCTGGCAAGAATAGGGTGTCGTCTCTGTAAGAGATATCCTACAGCTGCTGTAAGCGAATGTCGTCACGTGCTGTGGGTTGCCAGAGGTTTTTCATGGCTGCTAATTGGTAACTGATTGAAATATATCAATAAAACAATATCCATTAGTTTTGTGTCACCCGCTTGGGTGGGGTTGAATGCTTTTTCGTAGCCGCTAATATCACACCCAAGCGCAAGGGATGTGCTGCTCGACAGGGAGTTGGGCCAGGGATTTACCAGGATGTTGAGTCAGGATGACTGGGCAATGGACAGCTAAATGGACTGAAGAGTGGGCGGGTTATCCCGCCCCTTTTTTTTGCGCTGAAAAAAGTATTTCGGCATTTTTACCTGCTTTCCACGTGCGACATACATTGTCGCAATGGCTGCGACAATCTGTTGCAGTGCTTTTGACGAGGGATTGCTTGTGGAAAGGCTGGGCAGCTGCTACATCTCTGAAGGTCAGACAGGGATGTGGATGCAATGACTGAAATAAACTGCTTTGCATATTGGGGTAAGGCGTCGCCTTTGGCAGGGCAGGGACCGGCGTATCACCTGCTTGCTTATCATTCCCTCGATGTGGCTGCCTGCGGCCAGGCGCTGACCGCCCTGCCGTCTTTTTCGCTCAAGCCTTTGGCCGAAGAGCTGGGTTGGACACAACCTCAAGTCGAGTCGTTGTTCACCTTTTTCCTCACACTGCATGATCTGGGCAAGTTCGCCCGAGCCTTCCAGGGGCTGGTACCCGATCTTTCGCCGGATTTGGTTCCGGCTGAACCCGGCAAACGCTACGACCGGCGACACGATACGCTGGGTTGGCTGCTTTGGTCGCAGGATCTTGCCGCTGACGACCCCATAGACAATCTACCGCAGCCTGAGCACGAGTTCTGGGCCGTATGGGTGCGCAGCGTGGTCGGTCATCATGGCAAACCGCCGGAAGAGGTGGCCGATGGCGGCCTGACCGCGCTGGAGCTCACTGATTTTTTCCTGCGTGCCGATCGGCTCGCGGCCCGTGAGTTTGTGCACACGCTGGCTGGCTGGATGCTCCCGGCCGATTTGCCGGTGCCTGGTCGCGAGCAGTTGAAGATACTCAGGCGGCATGCCTGGCGCCTGGCCGGGTTGGCGGTATTGGCCGACTGGTTGGGTTCGAATCAGGGTTATTTTCCCTATCGCAGCACTCCGATGCCATTGCCGGAATACTGGGCGTTGGCCCGGCAGCAGGCTACGTATGCGGTCAGCGCATCCGGCTTGGGGTGGCAGCCGCTGCGACCCTGGCCCAAGCCGCTGGAGTTGTTTGATTACCTACGCGAACCGACGCCTTTGCAGGCCTATGCAGCCACAGTGCCGCTGGAACAGGGGCCGCAACTTTTTCTACTGGAAGATGTGACCGGGGCCGGCAAAACCGAAGCGGCATTGATACTGGCACAGCGGCTGATGCAAGCCAATCTGGCCCATGGCCTGTATTTCGCCCTGCCCAGCATGGCGACAGCGAATCAGATGTATCAACGGGTTGGAGGGGTGTATCGCCGGCTCTATGAACCTCAGGCAAAACCGTCATTGATATTGTCCCACGGTGCGCGTCAGCTTATTGAGGGCTTCAGGCAAAGTATTCTGCAAAATGCTGAACAGGCGGAGGATTGCCGTTATCAGTCCGACGAGGGCTCGGCCAGTGTTCAGTGCAATGCCTGGCTGGCGGACAACCGCAAGAAAGCGTTATTGGCTGAGGTTGGGGTGGGTACGCTGGATCAGGCCCTGCTTGCCGTACTGCCGGCCAGGCATCAGTCCCTGCGCCTGCTGGGGCTGGCGGGCAAGGTGTTGCTGGTGGATGAGGTGCACGCCTACGACCCTTACATGATGACCGTACTGAAAACCCTGCTGATTGCGCATGCCCGGCAAGGTGGCAGCGTGATACTGCTCTCGGCCACCTTGCCATTGGCGACCCGCGAAGAACTGCTGGCGGCCTATCGATTCGGGCTTGGCGTAACGGCTGAGACGGTTGTTGATGATCGGCGCTATCCGCTGGCTACACAGGCCGGCAAATTCCTGAACAGCCACGCCTGCGAAACGCGCCCGCAACTGCGACGAAGTGTGTCTGTACGTCCGTTGCACGATGAGGCGTCCGTGGTGGAGCTGATAGTTGCCCAAGCCAGGGCCGGTCGCTGCGTCTGCTGGATTCGCAACACCGTTGACGATGCGCGTCGGGCCAGTCAGTTGCTGGCTGAGCATCTGCCGGAAGAGCAGCGGATACTCTTCCACAGCCGCTTCGCCATGGGCCATCGGCTGGATATCGAGGCACAGGTGCTGGCCCGTTTTGGCAAGTCTTCGACCGGACAGGTGCGTGCCGGGCAGGTGCTGGTGGGCACCCAGGTGCTGGAGCAGAGCCTGGATTTTGATGTCGATCTGATGGTCTCTGATCTGGCGCCGGTTGATTTGCTGATTCAGCGTGCAGGACGGTTGCAGCGCCATGCGCGGCAGGCCGGCGGTGACCTGGCTGTTGATGCGGTCGAGCGGCGCGAACCCCCAGTGTTGTACCTGTTGACCCCGGAGCCAGTCGAGAATCCGCCAGCGGACTGGTACGCCGGTTTGTTTCCCAAGGCCTGCTATGTCTACCCGGATGCAGGTCGGCTCTGGCTGGGCGCGCGGGCATTGTTGCAAGCGGGCTGTATTGTGACACCGGGTGAACAGGGGCAGACCGGCGCTGTGCGAGAACTGGTCGAAGCGGTGTATGGCAGTGAAGTTGACGATGTGCCGGATGCACTGAAAAAAGCCAGTCAAGACCAGCTAGGAAAAGATATGGCCATGCAGAGTCAGGCTCATTTCAACGGCCTGCGCCTGGACAAGGGCTACTGCATTGACAGCAGTGCCCGCTGGTATGAAGACCATGTCGTGCCGACGCGCCTTGGCGATGAAACCCGGACGCTGTATCTGGCGCTGTGGGCCGATGGTGAGTTGCAGCCACTGTGCGCCGATGCAGCCTATCCCTGGGAAGAGTCCGCTGTACGTATTGCCGCCCATCGTGCCCGCGAGCTGGCACCGGACTGGCAGCAACAGTTTGCCGCGCCACTGGAACAATTGCGTAACTGCTATCGGCTGCTGGAAGAGCCTGCCTTTATCTTGCCATTGGTGGCATCAGGAAACGCTCTGGTCGGCAAGGTGCTGGATGAAAAAGGACGGGTGCTGGATATGCGTTATGACAGGCAACAGGGGCTGAGTTGGTGAGGATCTGTTGCCTGGACATGAAGGTGTGAAATGGATGAGGACCGCTCATGGATTTGTTAAGTGATACCTGGCTGCAGTGCCGCCATCGTGATGGCACGCTGAAGCCGATAGCTATTGGGCAGATAGGGCTAGAAGACTGTTTAGAGCTGGTTGCGCCACGCCCCGACTTCCGTGGTGCGCTCTATCAGTTTCTGATCGGGTTGCTGCAAACCGCCTACGCGCCAGAGGATATTCAGGAGTGGCGTGATCGCTATGCCAACCCACCTACCGCTGATGACCTGGCAGAGGCTTTCGAGCCCTACCGCGACGCCTTCTTGCTGGAAAATTCAGGGCCTGCCTTTATGCAGGACCTGACCTTGCCCGATGACGTCAATCAACTGCCGGTGCTGGAGCTGTTGATTGATGCCGGCTCATCGAGCAATCAGTATTTCAACAAACCGGCGGTTGAGCACGGCATGTGCGAGAGCTGCTTTACCCAGGCGTTGCTCACCATGCAGTTGAACGCGCCCTCTGGCGGGCGAGGCATTCGGACCTCGCTGCGTGGTGGTGGGCCGTTGACGACCTTGCTGGTGCCAACCGAACAGAACGCGACGCTCTGGGAAAAACTCTGGCTCAACGTCTTGCCCCTTGATGCACTCGATCACCCGCCGATCAAGATGCTCAGCGACGTATTGCCCTGGCTGGCAGCAACCCGCACCAGCGATGACAAGCAGGGTCAGGGTACGCCGCCGGAGTCTGTGCACCCCTTGCAGGCGTACTGGAGCATGCCGCGGCGCATTCGCCTGGATGCAGCCACCTTGGATCAGGGGGATTGCGCGGTATGCGGTGCCCAGAATGTAAAGCGTATCCGTCATTACCGTACCCGCCATGGTGGCACCAACTACACCGGGACATGGACTCACCCGCTGACACCCTACAGTCTGGACTCGAAAGGAGAAAAGCCGCCGCTCTCGATCAAGGGGCGACAGGCCGGGCGTGGCTACCGTGACTGGTTGGGCCTGGTGCTGGGCAATGAAGATCACCAGCCGGATGCCGCGCAGGTTGTCCGCTACTTCAATGCCAAACCGCGCAACCTGAACGTGCGCTTGTGGTGTTTCGGTTTCGATATGTCGAACATGAAAGCGCTGTGCTGGTACGACAGTCTGTTGCCGGTACACGGCGTGGCACCTGACGTTCAGCGGAAGTTTACCCGCAGCGTCAAGCCGGTGCTGGATTCGGCCAATGACATGGCCTCCGTTCTGCACAAACAGGTCAAAGCGGCCTGGTTTCGCCGGCCGGGCGATGCCGGTCAGGAGCCTGCCGTGACACAAAGTTTTTGGCAGAGCTCTGAGACGGCCTTTTATCAGGTGTTGGAGCGGCTCAGCAAGCTCGATTTTGACAGCGAGGCCGAGTTGGCACCGATCTACAGAGCCTGGCTGCAGGCCACGCGTCGTCTGGTGCTAAGTCTGTTTGACCACTGGGTGCTGAGCGGTCCGCTGGAAGATATGGACATGCAACGTGTGGTCAAGGCCCGAGCTGATCTGGCCAAAGAGCTGAATACGGGCAAGGCACAAAAGCCGCTGTGGACAATCGTTAATCAATATCTCAAGGAGCAGGCATGAAGCCGAGAAAGCCCAGATTGAACGAGGCCCAGCAGCGCTGGGTGCGCGACTGGTGGCGCGCCTTGCAGCCCCGCGCCGAGGGTGATGAACCCATACCCGGCGAGCTGACTGCCATGGGGCGGGGTGAGCGGGCACAACTGCGCCGCTGCGCCGATGCCGATGAGTTGCTTGCCCAAGCGGCTACCCTGCTGCTGGCACACCGGTTGGTTGCACTCAATGGTGAGCGAGGCCCGCTGCCTGATAATTCGTTGAGCTACGAGCGCATGGCTTGGGTGGCCGGGGTGCTGGCTAACGTCAAAGATGACCGGCGTGATGGCAAAAGTCTCGCCATACATCTCGGGCAGGCTGCTGATGCCGAGCGCCCACCGATGAGCGAACTGCGTTTCAGGGCCATGCTGCGCGGCACGGCGATGCAGGAGCTTTTCCTGCATTGGCGTCGAGCGTTGCAACTGGCCGGGGGCAAGACCGATGTGGCACGTCTGGCTGATGACCTGCTGAGCTGGCAGATAGACCAGGGCCAGTCTGCTGCTCAGGCGAGCAACGGGGTCAAATTTCATTGGGCCTATGACTACTATTTGAGCGCCCGGGACCGGGCAGCTGCCAAAGAACCTGAATTCAACAAGGAGATGTCCAAATGACTCGTTTTGTGCAATTGCACCTACTGACGTCCTACCCGCCAGCCAATCTTAACCGTGATGATCTGGGCAACCCGAAAACCGCGCGTCTCGGTGGTGTTGAACGCTTGCGTGTGTCCTCGCAAAGCCTCAAACGCGCCTGGCGTACCTCGGAACTGTTTCAGCAGCATCTGGCTGGGACTATTGGTACACGCACAAAACGCCTGGGGGTTGAGGCTTTTGAGGCCCTGCTGGGGGCTGGCGTGACTGAGAAGCAGGCGCGTGAGTGGGCTGGACAAATCGCCAAGGTTTACGGGGCTGCGAAAAAGGATAATCCACTGGAAATCGAGCAGTTGGTTCATATCGCGCCTGAAGAGCGTGCTTCGCTGGATCAACTGGTGGCCACCCTTGCCGAGGAAAAACGCGGCCCAACTGATGAGGAGTTGGATACCCTGCTGCACCACCAGACAGCGGTGGATATCGCCATGTTTGGTCGTATGCTGGCCTCCAAAACACAGTTCAACGGCGAGGCCGCAGTGCAGGTAGCTCATGCCATCGGCGTGCACGCATCGGCTATTGAGGATGACTACTTCACCGCAGTTGACGATCTCAACCGCAATGATCCTGGCGCTGCGCATATCGGTGAATCCGGTTTCGCCGCTGCAGTGTTCTACCAGTACATCTGCATCGACCGCGATCTGCTGAAACGGAATCTGGGGGGCGATGAAGTGCTGACTCAAAAGGCAATGCGGGCTCTGACTGAAGCGGCGCTCAAGGTGGGGCCCAGCGGCAAGCAAAACAGCTTCGCCAGCCGGGCTTTCGCCCACTTTGCGCTGGCCGAGAAAGGCACTGATCAGCCGCGCTCTCTGTCACTGGCCTTCGTCAAACCGGTGGCCGGCACAGACTATGCCGGTGATGCCGTTGCTGCTTTGCAACAGGTGCGCGACAACATGGACAAGGTCTATGGAGCCTGCGCCGAAAGCCGCTGCCAGTTCAATGTGCTGACGGGTGAAGGGTCAGTGGCCGACCTGCTTGATTTTGTCGCCGCGGAGTAAGCCATGACTGACTATCTACTGCTGCGACTCTATGGCCCTCTGGCCAGCTGGGGCGAGATTGCAGTGGGCGAATCGCGACACTCGGCGGTACAACCCTCGCGCTCGGCGCTGCTCGGCTTGCTGGGCGCAGCGCTGGGTATTGAGCGGCATGATGATGCCGCTCAGCAGGCGCTTGCGGACGGTTACCGCTTTGCGATCAAGCTGGAATGTGTGGGCTCGCCCTTGCGTGACTATCACACGGTTCAGGTAGGCGTGCCGCCGCGCAAGTTTCAGTTTCGCTCACGTCGTCAGGAATTGGCTGCCGACAAAGTCGATACCATTCTGTCGACCCGTGAATACCGCTGTGACAGCCTCGCATTGATTGCTGTGGAAGCCTTGCCCGGTGCGCCGGTGGATTTGGTCTCCCTGGCCGAAGCGCTGCGCAAGCCGCACTTTACCCTGTATCTGGGGCGCAAATCCTGCCCGCTTGCCTTGCCGCTGGCCCCCAAAATTCTTGCCGCCAGCAGTGTGCGTGAAGTATTCGACAATCTGGAGTTGCCTTCCTTGCTGGGTTTGCTGGATCGCTATCAGCCCGAGCAAGCCTGGCCAAGTCGACAGGACCAACAGGCACTGCGTCCCGGTGCCGCGCGATACTATTGGGAAGACGGGATGACTGCAGGCATGGCGCCGAGCTTTGAGGCCCAACGACACGATCAGCCACTCTCCCGTCGCCGCTGGCAATTTGCACCGCGCCGCGAGTGGGTGGCCCTGAATGATGGAGGGCAGTCATGAGCCATTATTTCTCGCTTGTTAGGCTGCTCGGCAGTCCGCGTCACGATGCCTGGCTGCGTGACTTGTCGCGCCATGGTGAAGCCTACAGGGATCATGCGTTGATCTGGCGTCTGTTCCCGGGCGATGGCGCTGCGCGTGACTTTGTCTTTCGCCGTCTTGAAGATGAAAAAAGCTTCTATGTGGTTTCAGCACGACCACCACAGGCCGATGCGGGGTTATTCCATATCCAGAGCAAAGCCTATTCGCCTGAGTTGGCCGAGGGTGATTGGGTGCGGTTCGATCTGCGTGCCAATCCCACCGTCAGCGTGCGCCGGGAGAATGGCCGATCACAGCGTCATGATGTGCTGATGCACGCCAAGCAGCTTGCCAGCACAGAAAAATCGGCACTACCTGAGCGGCTGGAAGCAGCAGGCAGGGAATGGCTACAAGACAGGGTAGAACGCTGGGGACTGGATTTGCGTGCTGACAGTCTTATGCAAAACGGTTATCGCCAGCAGCGGTTGAAGCGTAAGGGTAAACACATCGCTTTTTCCACGTTTGATTATCAGGGCATTGCCCAGGTTACAGACCCTGAACAATTGCGCCGGGCACTGCTCGACGGGGTTGGACACAGCAAGGGCTTTGGCTGTGGGCTGTTGCTGGTCAAACGTGTGGACTGAAGCGATATGGCTCAACACAGGGAAGGAGAGCACAAGATGAAAGCGAAATTGAGTGTTCTGGAGCAGGACATCAGTACCGATACCAGGGACGGTGTTGAATACATCTGTATTACCGATATTGCGCGTTACAAGAATGCGGAGCGAACCGGGGCTATACTCGGTAATTGGTTACGTAACCGTAACACCATCGAGTTCCTGGGGGTTTGGGAGCAAATCCATAACCCCGATTTTAAAGTCATCGAATTCGATGACTTTAAAAAACAGGCTGGCCTTAATAGCTTCACCTTGACCCCCAAGCAATGGATTGAGAAGACCAATGCGATTGGTCTGAAATCCAAGGCTGGCCGCTATGGCGGAACTTACGCCCAGAAAGATATCGCGTCCGAATTTGCCAGCTGGATTTCGGTTGAGTTCAAGCTTTACCTGATCAAGGAATTTCAACGGCTCAAGGAGCAGGAGTATCGGCAGTTGGGCTGGGATATCCGGCGCAATCTGGCCAAGGTGAACTACCTGATACATACCGATGCCATTCGCGAAAATTTGATACCGGATACCCTGACTGCCCAGCAGATCAGTCGCGTCTATGCCAGCGAGGCTGATCTGCTGAATATGGCGTTGTTTGGCGTGACCGCCAAGGAGTGGCGCGAGGGCAATTCCGCGCTGAAAGGCAATATCCGCGATCATGCCAATGTTCATCAACTGGTTTGTCTGGCCAACCTCGAAAGCATGAACGCCCACTTTATAGAGCAGGGTGTAGCTCAGCACGAACGGTTGGCAAGGCTTAACGAATTGGCTATCCGGCAAATGCGCATACTGCAGGACAAGACCCCGGACTTGCTCCGATCGCCAGACCAAGAGGGCTAGGCATGGCCGGCAATACACTGCTACCGCCACTGAAGCCTTTGCCCATGAAGGATCGGGTCTCCATGATCTTCGTCCAGTATGGTCAGATTGATGTGCTGGATGGCGCCTTCGTCGTGATCGACAAAAACGGCGTACGCATGCATATCCCGGTTGGCTCGGTTGCGTGCATCATGTTGGAACCCGGCACACGGGTATCCCATGCAGCCGTGCATTTGGCCTCGACTGTCGGCACCTTGCTGGTCTGGGTGGGTGAGTCCGGCGTGCGCTTGTACGCCAGCGGTCAGCCGGGCGGTGCCCGTGCAGATCGCTTGTTATACCAAGCCAAACTGGCACTGGACGATGACCTCCGGTTGAAAGTGGTACGCAAAATGTACGAAGTGCGTTTTGGCGAGCCTGCTCCAGCCAGACGTAGTGTTGAGCAATTGCGAGGCATTGAGGGAGCCAGGGTCCGCGAAACCTATAAGCTGCTGGCCCGGCAATATGGTGTGGATTGGCGTTCGCGCAACTATGACCGCCAGCAGTGGGATGTTGCAGACGTTCCGAATCGCTGTCTATCCGCAGCAACATCGTGCTTGTACGGCATTACTGAGGCTGCCGTTCTAGCGGCAGGTTATGCTCCCGCTGTTGGCTTCATCCATACTGGCAAACCCCTGTCCTTCGTCTATGACATTGCAGACCTGTTCAAATTCGAAACGGTCGTGCCACTGGCTTTTCGTATTGCCGCCAAGGCCACGATGCAACCAGAGCGTGAGGTGAGACTGGCTTGCAGGGATCTTTTTCGCACCAGCAAAATTCTGGGGAAAATTATTCCAACCATTGAAGACGTATTGGCTTCAGGCGGTATTTCAACCCCAGAAGCACCGCCTGAGTCCGTCCCTCCCGCTATACCTAATCCAGAAAGCCTTGGCGATGCCGGGCACCGGTCGCAGTAATGAGCTTTCTGGTTGTAGTCACAGAGAACGTGCCGCCACGCCTGCGTGGCCGAATGGCCATTTGGCTGCTGGAAGTTCGCGCAGGTGTGTATATCGGCAATGTTTCCAGACGTACCCGCGAAATGATCTGGCAGCAGCTAAGCGAAGGCCATGAAGATGGCAATGTGGTCATGGCTTGGGCGAGTAATCATGAATCTGGCTACGAGTTTCAAACGCTAGGACCAAATCGACGCCTGCCAGTTGAGTTTGACGGTCTGTATTTGGTCGCTTTCCAGCCTCAGGAAAGCAGTGATCTTTAACAAGAAAAACTGGTAGAAAAATAGGTGCTGATTTTTCCTTTAAGGAACAATCAGTTACTCTAAGTGCGTTCCCCGCGTCCGCGGGGATGAACCGCCAAA
>NZ_FOUI01000026.1 GCF_900114825.1 Halopseudomonas yangmingensis
ATGGCGCCAATGACAATCAAGTACTCGGTGAAGGTCGCGCCGCGCAGTGCACGACGGGCCAATAACAGCCGGGGCATGGGCAAGTCCTTTTGCAGATGGATGTTTAACGGTTAAATCAAGATAGCTGAATTGCGGGTAGTTGATGCTCACTATTTTAATGCTGTATGTTGAGTATTTCAATGCGCAACACCTATAAGGGTGATGCGGTTCGCACTGCTTTCTTTATATGTGAAGGTCTTTAGTAAGCGTGAGTTTGATTTGATGGCTGGGGAGGCTGAATATAGGCATGACAGAGATTTATAGTTTGTGACGTGGTTCGCATTTTTAGGATTTTTTTTTGCAGGTTGAGAAAATTTAGGTTTAAATCCGGCAGCTTTTATTTTGCAGTTGATGTGTGATGCAGAAGGAAATCTTTTTTTGACGTGTGGTGGATATTTCGGCGGCCCTGACTCGGCTTCTTGAATAGTAAGATGATGGTTGTTTGATTTTCCACTGGTTTTTTTGCTTTTTCTGCAAAAAATCTCTGCACAGGACTCGTGTCTTAAATAAGAGGGATGGATAATGAAAAGAATTTTTCTGAAAAAGAAGATGCTTGGCCAAGGTATGACCGAGTACATCATTATTACCGCCTTGATTGCAGTTGCTGCGATTGGTGTATACAGCATGTTTGGTCAAACCATTCGGCATCAGGTTGCGGGGATGGCTAACGAGATGTCTGGACAAAGTGCCACTGCAAACATAGGTGCAGCCAGGAATACTGCTGGTAGTGCACAGGGTGCAGCTAACCAGTCGACTAACCTTGGTAACTACGATCAAACCGCCTCTAGTATTTCGGCAGGCAGCGGAAACTGATTATTGTTCCCTCTTGGATTTAAGGGGGGGGGGTGAGTTGCCGCAAAAGTTATGGATGACAGCGTATGTTGATGCAGCGAATGGCCAGGCAAAAAGGCTATGCGACAATTTTTACAATGCTGTTATTCGTGGCTTTTGCGCTTGCTGCCTTTTCGATGTTCGATGTGGGGCAAGTATCCTCGGAAAGGATACGAATACAGAACACTTCCGATGCGGCCGCCCATAGCGCTGCTGCGCTGTTGGCTCGCGATCTAAATTTTACTGCATACACCAATCGAGCAATGGTTGCCAATCAGGCTGCTATTGGGCAGCTGGTTGCACTCGCATCCTGGACTAATTTCCTGGAGCAGGAAGCGATAAACCTTGATAGGGTGGCCACATTTACCGCTTTGATACCTGGCATTGGGCCTCTCATCAAGCAGGTTACCCAAACTGTCAGGCAGTTTGCGGTGCAATTAAGTTCATTGGTTGATAGTTTGGCAACTGCCGGAATAAGCGTTACAGAGGGTGTGATAGGTGTTCTTTCCAGAGCACAACAGACTTACCATGAAGCAGCTTATGTGGCAGCTCTTGGGTCAATCGCTGGAGTGATACAGGCTAATGATCCGGATATCAATTTCGGTGTTGCAGATACTGTAATGTCAATATCTAGTTTTGCCGATGCCTGGCGAAACCACACTCGCCAAAATTCGCCAAACCTTGGGCAGGGCAGGCGGATTGATAATCTGAATCGGTTCCGCTTCCAGGAAAAAACAGCGCTGATCATGCGCTCACGAGATGAGTTTACCCGCAACCGTAATGATCGTTGGCTCAATGCTGGGGTCGGGATATACCGAGCGAGGATAGATAAATACGGTGGTACCGAGTTAACCATGCATCAGCAGGGCAATAGGCTGGGCTGGGATTGGACTTCTATGGATACCGAGAGCTTTTGGTTTGGCCAGTACGGGTGGAGAGGGACACCGCCGCGTTGGCGCTTGCGCTGGAACGAGGTCCTCCCACTTGGGTGGGGTGCTGCTCACGCGCTTGATGAGAATGACGACTACAACTATCGCAGAAGCGGACGGTGGAATAATAGTTGGGCTAACCCGCGGGCGGCGAGGTTGGCTCAGGCTATGGATAGGGGTAATAACCTGACCAATATTTCTGGCTTGCGCAGTTATCGTGATTTCCATGAGAACAATGATCCTGCCCACAACAGGGGCTTGCGTCCGGGAGATACAAGTCGTACCCAAGGCGTTGTCATTTACCTTGTCAAGGAGGCGGCGAGGCTGGGTACACGAAAAAACTTTGTTGACTCAATTCCGGGGCAGACAGCCGGAACAGTATTGGATGTGCAGGAGCAAGGCGGATTGGCTGGCGATCAGTTGACAGGTGTTGCCAAGGCTGAAGCTTATTTTTCAAGGCCGAGAAACCTGTGGTCGCGCAGAGACGGTCGTATTGAGCATGGAAACATGTACAACCCTTACTGGCAGGTCAGGCTGATTGAACCGAGTGCTTCAGAAATGCTGCGGGCCAGATTGCTGAGTGGGGTTAACTGAAGATGATGCGTGCTTCTTTTAAATCGAGATTTTTGTGCCTGTCGTTTCTCTTGGCATTGGGCAGCAGCTCTTTCGTCAAGGCTAGTGACCCTTTGGATGGCATTGCGCTGCTTGCACTTACTGATGAAGAGTTGTTTGTGCTTGCGGTTGAAAAGGATGATGACTGTTATTTGTGGTTCGCTCAGGCGCGGCGGGCACGTACCGAGTTTTTCCCTGAAAATGATCCCTGGCCAAAAGAGTTTCGTTATAAATATATCCGCGACTTTTTGTTAATGATTGGCCCTGATGCCCTGGCCGAAACTAGTCCAGGTTATCAGATGTCAACGATGATGTTGGAGATGAGTAGTGGGGGAGTTAGTGATGCAGAAACAGCGTTGGCTGTTTACAACCACTGCATTCAGTTCGACCCACGTCATGTCGGCCTGCCGGGCGCCCCAAGTCATCCGCATCCTCAGCTGAGGCAGAGGTAGGGGCATGCTAGGCAAGCCGGTTTCGTTTAACAAATTGCAGCATGGCCAGGTTTTGGCAGAATTTTTGGTGACTGCAATTCTGGTATTGATTCCCAGCTTCATTCTGGTGCTGACACTGGGCAAGTACTTGGAGTCCAAGCAGAAACTTGAGGTGGCAGCGCGCTATGTGGCTTGGGAACGGACTGTTTGGCGCAGCAATGCCAGCGGGTGGTCGCCGGTTCATAACATCAAGTCAGACGCTGTGCTGCGCTCGGAAGCTCAAACAAGAATATTCGCTACCCGAGAACAGCCCATTTTTACCGACCATGCCAGAGCCTTGAACGAGTTTCAAATTGATCCGCTGTTGAACTACCACTATGGCCAAAATGGAGTGTACGAGCCAATCGTCAGAGAAGTTGGCGGGGGTGGGGCGTCATTGATTTACCTGGGTGCCACAACTACTGAACATGCAGTTCCTGGCCCGACGGGTGCGCTGGACAGTGCCGTGAATAGTCTTTCTTCACTTGGTTTGCCCTATTTTAGCCGGTTTGACCTAGGTGCGAATGGCGCGCATACCGCGACTGCTTCGTTGTCGCTGCACAATCCGGCGCGTATGCCTGAACTTGCTAGTCTGAATTTGCAAATGAGTCGCAGCGTTACCCTTGTAACTGACAGTTGGAATGCGGGTGGACCTACCCATGTTCGCAGGCGTGTTGAGGGGCTGACTCCGCTGGGCATGTTTGAGCCGGTTGAAAATGTATTGACTGGCGCTTTGGCGATTGGACCATTTAGGGTGGCGCGTCGCTTGGAGCTTGGCTACATCGATCCGGACCAGGTTCCAACTCAGTATTTGGAATGATTACCTTGAAAAGTCTGATTGTTTTATTGGGGCTGGCGATCATGTGTTTTTCATGGTCGGTTCAGGCGCGTAATTACCCGGATTTTGCGGTAGCGCCCTTCATGCATGTGCAAATTGTTGCAGATGACATGCAGTTTAACGGTGTGCCGATGCGGATTGTTGAGTTCAACTCTACGCAGCCTCGGGCTCGGGTAATTGAGTTTTACCGTGGCACCTGGGGGGATCGGGTAGTTGAAACGGACATGGGAGATCGTTACATCCTGGCGCACAGAGATGGCGACTATCTTCTGACCGTTGATATTGCGGCAGATACCGGTATGGGCGCAAAGGGTACTTTGTCTACGACAGCCTTTTTTGATCCTAGGGTAAGACCTTCGGATACCTTGGGCGAAGGGTTTCCAATGCTGCCGCAGAGCACGGTTTTCAACGATATTAAATCAGTGGATGGCAGCAATTATAGCCGTACTTTGGTGATTAACAGCAACCACAATTTACAGCGTACTTACGATTTTTATCAGCGTCGTTTTTACCAGGAAGGATGGCGTGAAGTCGTGCCTGCATCTGGCAGTGGCGAACCCGTTCAAGCAGCCGGGAGAGCAATGCTGCTGAATCGACGCAATGATGAACTGAATATTGCATTCGTACCTGAAGGGCGGGGAACAATGGTCGTGGCAATTTTGATCACTAGGAGGTGATATGCGCATCAAAATGAGAGGTAGTGCAGCAGTTGAATATGCGCTTGGTTTGGTTTTTTTTGTGGCGGTTGTATTGGCGCCTGTGTTCTCGGGAAAGAACGCAGTGGAGCTGTTGATCGATGCCATAAAGCTTGAGCATTCCGCCTATATGCATGCGTCATCGATGTCATTGTGAGACAGGGCTGTATTTATGAATAAGAAATCGGCCTGGTCTTGGGGCGTACTTGCTTTGGCGTTGGTCGCTGGCGGGCTGGCTTTCTGGCTTTCAAATAGCTATTTGAGTTCTCAGGAGGCTTCGTTGCGTGAGCGGTTGCTCGGTGGGAGTCTGGCTGTCCGCCAGGTTGTTGTAGCGTTAACCCCGGTTAGTCCAGGTGATGTCGTGGGAGGACATAACATGGCGATCGCCGATATTCCCGGGAAACATCTTTCTGCGTCAGCAGTTGGACCAGACGACTTCCACTTATTCGAAGGGCAGGTTGTCAGCGTCGAAATGTCTCCAGGTGAACCGCTTTTAAGTCATTTTGTCTCGGGTGAGGCGGTTTCGCGCTTTTCTGAGTTGCTGGACAGGGGGGAGCGGGCTGTCACTGTTCAAGTGGGAGAGTTGAGCAGCAATGCGGGCATGCTGGCTAACGGCGATTATATTGACCTGTTTCTGTTGACCGATGAGCCCAAGTTGACCGGCGGAGCCAAGGATGAAAAGTCTCTGGTGCTGCTGAGAGAGCGGGTAAAGATTTTATCTGTGGGTAATGACTCACTGAGGTCTCGAGAGCAGGATTTTATTGTGCCTCATATGCATGAGTTTGATCAGTATGCCACGGTGACTATTGGTGTGCCCCGTGAGGATGCAGCACGAATTGCTCTTGCTGAAAGTCTCGGTGATCTGGTTTTCATGCTGCGCAGCCCGGATGACAAAACCATGCATGGTGAGGAGTTGCTGTCTCAGAGTCTGTTGTGGCGGCAACTGGCGCAGGGCCAAAGCGTTCAATACTACACCGGCTCCACAGGGCAAGGTGGCGTTCTGGTTCCGATGGTTGTTTCCAGGGAGTCGTCTGGCCTCAGTGCATTCAGATATACGCAAAAAAGTGTGCCAATTGGCGCCTCGATTGAAAACTAATTCCAAGATGTGTAAGGGAAATGATGATGTCTGCATGGACTGTCTGCCGTTCTGAGCGTTTGCTTGTACTCTTTGCACTGCTGCTGTTGCCGACTCTTGGGCATGCGAATATGCAGTATTACGATTTGCATGTCGGTGAAGTCAGGAGCTTGTCTGTTGGTGAGATTGAGCGGGTGGCAGTAGGCAACGAGAGTGTGCTGAATGTGTCGGTTTTGGATTCGGGCGAACTTTTGTTGATTCCAACTGCGGCCGGTGAAACCGACCTGTTTTTATGGAAGCCAGGCATGCGTATGGAGCGTTTCAGAATCAATGTTCAGGGCGGCAATGTTCATCGTCGTCTTGAGGCTACGCGTTCAGTAATGGCAGCTTTTCCTGGTCTCAGTACCAGATCAGTGGATGGGATGATCATTATTGAAGGTGAGCTTGATCCATCTTTGATGGAAAGTTATGCAAGTGTTGTCGAGGCTTTGCCAGGCATATTGTCTATGGTTAAACCGATTGAAGTGCCAATGCGTCAATTGATCAGGGTTAAGGCTCAGATGATTGAATTTGACGAGCAGTACCGCAAACGGGTTGGTATCCGTTGGGCGGACGCTGCGGAAGGCCCTATGGTGGGCGCAGTAGGAACTCTCGCCTCAAATGATGTGTACCGTTTGGTTCCAGCTGGCGGTAATACAAATTGGGGAGAGTTGCTCGATGTTTTGCCCGCCAATAACAAGAGTTTTCATCCCTTTGTTGGCTTCTCTTCGGCACTCTTCTCAACCATACAGTTGCTGGAAGCAACGGGTGGTGCCTGGACTCTCGCTGAACCAGTATTGACAACCCGGAGCGGGGAGTCAGCTACCTTTTTGTCCGGTGGCGAATTTCCTTATCAGACAGTTGATGGCAACGGCAATCCGGTGGTGAACTTTCGCGATTATGGGGTGCAACTGTCGATTGAGCCAACCGCAGATGCTGCCGGAAATATCATGGTAGGGATTGAGGCGGAGGTCAGCTCAATCGATCTGAGCTCATCGGTAGGCAGCGTGCCCGGCTTGCTGACACGCCGTACTGACTCAGTAATCAATGTCAAAAGCGGGGAGACCATTATCATTTCTGGTCTGCTGACGACTAACAAGGCGTCGTCTAGGGACGCTGTTCCCGGATTGGGACGTTTGCCGGTATTAGGGGCGATGTTCCGGGCTCGGGAAGAGAGCGAGAATCGTCGTGAACTGGTGATACTGGTTACTCCCGAGATTGTTACTGCTCCTCAGGCCATGCCTGAGCCTTTCGCAGCGGGCTATGAGCATATGCGCACGCTGATGCAGGACTCCTCAACACGCATTGATCTTCTGGACTGAGGGGACTGTATCGTATGTTTGAGGTCGCTATCAGTACCAAGCAGGGCACCAAGGTAAACAGTGTCGTATGTACTTCCAGGTCTTGCCTGATAGGCAAGGACCCTGATTGTCTGGTCGTGCTTTACGGGTGGAAAGTAGCCAAGAAGCATGCTGAATTAGCCATGCGGGATGATGGCCTATACATTACCGATCTTGGTAGCTCCAGCGGTGTTCAGATTAACGGTGAGAAGGTTAGCGATTATGGGCCGTTAAATGAAACTGATGTTATTGGTATTCATGGCTACCGTTTGACAGTAAGAATGCATACTGATTCTCGGGCAGTTATGGCGGCTAGTCACGACTCTTTGACCGCGCAGACTGGCCTGGTTGTGTCTGGCAGCGACATGGATAACGAGATGAGCCTTGGGTCTGAATCGCGTGGTTTGCTGCCTCTAGGTTATTCTGACAATACGCAAATGCGCTTGGCCCAGGAGTGGCGAGAAAAAATTCATAAGCTGCTGTTGGAGCAGATGGATCTCCGTCGGTTGAATACCTTTGAAATGACTGACATTGAACTCCGTCGTTTGACCTCGGAGTTGTTGGGCGAGGTCATGGTGACTCTGCACAAGCAGATTCCTGTGAGCTTGAACTGTGATGAGTTGGCTGAGCAAGTGCTTAACGAGTCTGTGGGCCTGGGCCCCCTCGAGGGATTGCTGGCGCAGGATGACATCAGTGAAATCATGGTCAACTGTGCTGATGAGATTTTCTTTGAGAAGGCTGGTCGCTTATACAAGTCTGATATCACCTTTACCAATGATCAGGCGGTGATGTTTGCGATTGAGCGAATTGTGGCGCCGCTCGGCCGCCGCATTGACGAGAGCTCGCCCATGGTTGATGCCCGACTCAAGGATGGCTCGCGGGTCAATGCAGTAATACCTCCGCTGTCCTTGAAGGGACCTTGCATTACTATTCGAAAGTTTTCCAAGGAGCCGCTTACCGCTGAACGCCTCATTGACTATGGCTCGATTAGTCGGCCTATGGTTGAGTTTCTTCGTGCAGCGATTTTGCATAGATACAACGTTGTGATATCGGGTGGAACCGGTTCCGGTAAAACTACGTTGCTGAATGTGCTTTCGAGCTTTATTCCTGACGACGAACGTATCATCACTGTGGAAGATGCAGCCGAGCTTCAGCTTTTTCAGCCCAACCTTATTTCACTTGAGGCGCGTCCGCCTAATCAGGAGGGCAAAGGTGCAGTCACCATTCGGGATCTGATAAGAAACTGTTTGCGTATGCGCCCAGACCGGATTGTTGTGGGCGAGTGTCGTGGTGGTGAAACGCTGGATATGCTTCAGGCCATGAATACGGGGCATGACGGTTCACTTACAACAATCCACGCCAATAGTCCTCGCGACTGCATCTCCCGTCTGGAGGTGATGGTCATGATGTCGGGTATGGAGCTGCCGGTTCAGGCGATTCGTGAGCAGATATCGTCAGCGGTTCATTTGATTGTTCAACAGACACGCTTCAGTTGTGGGGCCCGCAAAGTTACCAGCGTGACAGAAGTCTCGGGCATAGAGAACGGTCGTTTGCAGATGGGCGAGATTTTCCGCTTTGAACAATCAGGACGTGATGCCGATGGCCGCATCCAGGGTCGGTTGATAGCGACAGGGCAGGTGCCGGAAATCTACGAGAATCTGCGTGAGCGAGGTATCAATGTGGATATCAGCATGTTTGAGGCAGGGGCAACACATGCGCATTAATAAGCAGCGTGTTTTGCATACTGCGGACAATGCAGTTTATTTGTGGAGATGCGTTGCATGCTGATTGCTGCACTCCTGTTCGCCATTTCCGTCACAGTGGTGACCTTTGCTGCATTGCGCGTTGCCAGCAGTGCTGCCGAAGCTTATCGCGAGCAGTTTACTGCCGAAGCCAAGGTGAGCCTTTCCGAACTCTACCTGTTTATTGAGCCGGAAAAATTGTACTTCCTGAACGTGCTGATGCTGTTGATAGGCTTCCTCTTCACCTTGTTGCTTACCCAGTCACTTATTCCGGCATTGATTGTAGCGGTGTTGCTTCTGGCTGCACCCAAAATGCTCTACCGGGTTATCAAGAAAAAGCGCCTGGATAAAGTGCTAAATCAGTTGCCTGATGCGCTGCTGTCCATCGCATCGTCGATGAAAGCAGGATCTAGCCTTAACCAAGCTTTGGAGGTCACAGTCAAGGAAGATGCCCCGCCATTAGCGCAAGAACTAGAGTTGTTATTGCGTGAGCTGAGGGTTGGTGTGGCTTTCGAAAAGGCACTGGATAATCTGGCTGCTCGTGTTCCTTCCAATGAAATGGACATGATCGCGGCAGCCATGAAGATATCCCGTGAGGTGGGCGGCAATTTGTCGGAAATTCTTGAGCGTGTTGCCAGTACGATTAGACGCAAGCGAGAAATGGAGGGAAAAATTTTGGCCCTTACCGCGCAAGGCAAGCTGCAAGGCTTGGTAATGACAGGGCTACCATTCTTGCTTGGGGTTGTTCTTTATCATATGGAGCCA
Organism: Halopseudomonas yangmingensis; assembly: GCF_900114825.1. GTDB lineage: Bacteria > Pseudomonadota > Gammaproteobacteria > Pseudomonadales > Pseudomonadaceae > Halopseudomonas > Halopseudomonas yangmingensis. The sequence goes on from NZ_FOUI01000026.1 coordinate 9,376, forward strand.
GTACATATGTCACGTTTGTTTCATGAGCCAGCGGGCTGGATTGCCATATCACTTATCCTGGTCCTTGTTACCTTGGGCTACGTCTTCATCCGCAAAATTGTGAATATCGATGTCTGATCAAATACTGCCCTTACTCATCGCGGGGATAAGCGTGTGTGCGGCCATTATGCTGGTTGTGTCCTTGAGCAGTCTGTTCAGGGGTATTCCGGAAACGGATCGCCGCTATATGGACCCCTTGCCAAGGTTTTTGAAGCTCATCTGGCCGTTGGCAGATTTTATTGCCGTCCACGTTGGAGAGCGGCTTCCGGTAGAGTTGCTTGAGAAAATCAGGGCCGCACTCAGTCGCTCTGGCCTGTCATATTTGATGTCACCTGAACAGTTTTTTGGTCTGCAGATAATCAGTGCGGCTTTCTTTTTCTCGCTCGCGTATTTTGGGTTGTCCAGCATTGAGGTCGAATCAGTATTTCTATTGATATCCATGACGCTGCTAGGGTTTTTCTTTCCATACCTTTCCGTCAGCGACCGCAAGAAAGTGCGCGAAAAGGATATCGTTCGTTCGCTGAGTATTTATCTCGACTTTATTACCATGGCTGTCGAGGCGGGCCTGAATTTGAACGGCGCATTGATTCAGGCGGTTGATAAGGGGCCTGATGGACCTCTCAAGGTCGAGTTGCACCGGGTCTTACGTGATATCAAGGCCGGCATGAGCAGAGCAGATGCGCTGCGCCTGCTTGCGGACAGGCTGCAGATACGAGAAATAAATGCGCTTGTGTCATCGTTGATTCAGTCGGAAAAAACGGGTTCAAGTGTCGGTATGACCTTGCGTATACAAGCCGAGCAGCGTCGCGTAGAACGTTTCCAGCGCGCGGAAAAGCTGGCACTGGAAGCACCAGTGAAGCTGATTTTTCCCTTGGTGGCATTCATATTCCCCACTACGTTCATCATCCTGGGATTCCCGATTCTGATGAAGTTTATGTATGAACTTTAAAGCGCTGCGCTGTGCCGAGAATGGAGACGTCATTCTTATGGCTTTTGAACCGATGAATTTTTGGGCACGAGCGAAAGGATTGCTTGGGCGCAAGTCACTAGCGCCTGAACACGGCATGTTTTTTCGTAACTGCAAGTCGATTCATATGTTTGGCATGAGATTTCCTATTGATGCGATTTTTCTCGATGCCTCAGGGCGAGTTCTTAAAGTGGTTCACGAATTGCAGCCATGGCGCTGTGCCGCGAGTTACCGCAGCAGCCATGTTCTGGAAGTGGCTGCTGGAAGCGCAGTGCGCCTGGGCCTATTGGAAGGAAGAAGGTTGGTGTTATGACTAAGTGGCTCGTGGTTTCGTGTTTGTTTGTTACGTTGCTGGGTTGTGCAGCAACGCCGAGCGTTGAGCAGCAACGTCAGGGTCTTGAAGAGCTCATGGGGTTGGCCCAGGTCGCCTATGGCGATGGTCGCATGGCTGATGCTGAGCGCCATTTGCATGCCATTACCGAGCGTTACCCGGATACGGTGACAGCCTGGCTAAGGTTGGGCAATGTCTTCTACCGTACCGGACGCTTTGATGCCGCAGTCCATGCATATGAGCAGACCCTGCGCTACGACTCAAGAAATGGCCAGGCTTGGCACAATCTTGCGTTAACACGCATGCAGCAAGCCCGCTCAAATATCGAGGCTGGACTTGGCAGCACAGTACCGGGTAGTCAGGATTATGAAGCCTTGGTACGTTTGCAGCAGTCTCTTGGTGCCGTTAAAGATAGCGGGTTTTGAGGCAAGATATGATGCGCATGGATGCAACACTGATGCGACTGCCGTCTATGGCAAGAATAAGAGGTGCGACCACTGTCGAGCTCCTCTATATGTTGCCGGTCTTCTTTATTCTGACATTCGCTATCATCGAAACAGCTTTTGTATTTCGTATGCGGTCAACCTTGAACGTGGCTAGTTTTCAGGCCGCCAGAACCGGTGCCATGCAACACGCTTTACTGGCGCAAACTGAAAACAAGCTCGCCAGAGGTATGATGCCGTTATACATGAAAGGCTCTACGTCCCCTGCTGCCTATGCCGAGGCGCTAATCACAACTAACGCAATGCTGGCGTTGTTGAAGTCGACTGCTGAGCCGGTGCGCATAATAAGCCCTACACGCACTACTTTTGAGGCTTTCAGGGAAACTCGGCGTTTGGCCATTCCTGGTGATGGCGTCATGCGAAACCGTCAGGTTATGGCCAATGACAATCTGAGATGGCGCCCTACGACTACAAGAAGTGTTGTTATTGATGGTCGGACACTGCCTATCAATATTCAGGATGCCAATATTTTCAAAATCAGCACCTTCTGGTGCTATCAGTTGAAAACACCCTTGCTTGATCGGTTGGTCAACAGGGTCGTTTCAGGGGTCAGTGGTTTGGGTGGCTCTCGAGAACAACGTGCTTGCAACGCTGTTGGCCAGATGAGAGGCGGGTATTACCTTGCAGTCACTTCACAAGCGACAGTACGCATGCAAAGTGATGTCGTGCTTCATGATAATAATCTCAGATGATGCAAGGGGGCAGCATATGCATTCTAAGAAACAGCTTGGCAGGGTAATGGCAGCAGTCCTGCTGTCCGGTCTTATTTCAACACCGGCAACAGCAGTCCAGCTTGATCTTGAAATGCTTGAGCGTGGGCGGGTACATCAGAATGTATCCGAAGGAGGGCGGTTTGAATTTGCCAAAGGCCCCATGATCTATCAGCCTGAATCTGACGAGAATTTTAGTAAGGGTTACCGCCCCGAGAGCATGGAGTACATTCGTGGTGACCTGTTCAGGGAAATCCATGACTTGCCCGCTCATGTTCGTTCCTACGGTGTGTTTACCGATATTGTCGAGTCGCTGACGGGTAGTGGTTTTGATGAAATCTACAGCTGTGAGCGCGAGCAATGTGGTGAGTCAGCCGCCTGGCGTCTTTATCTGTCCACGTTGATCGGTGGGCGTGATGTAACCCAGTACTATTTTGCCGGCGTATCCGGTGACCGCTCGTATGTTGCTGTTTATGTGAATGAGTTGGGTGGTCAGACCAGAGTCCTGGTTGATCATATGCTTATGCGTGTGGCTGACGCCTCAACAGTAGTCGAAGTGGACTTTGCCACTCCTTTCTTCAGCCCTGGTTCAGCTCAACTAAGCCCATCCAGTATTCGGGGGCTAGCTGAACTTGCTGAGCGTATTCGAAGCGAAGATCAGGACAAGTCGCTGATGCTCATTGGTCATGCAGACACTAATGGTGGCTTGCTGCGCAACCTGTTGCTCTCGGGCGCTCGGGCACAGGCTGTAGAGCGTGCGTTGATCAGGGAGTACCAGATTGCGCCGTCTAAGCTATCCGTAGCGGCTTATGGTTATGCGCTGCCCCAAGCTTCGCTGCGTGTAGGTGTTGCAGCAACAGGGAATCGACGTGTTGAAGCGCGGATTATTTCCAAGGTGATGGAGCCCGTGGCTGCAGCTGAGGCTGAACTTGACGTTGTAGTGAATTAACAAGGCGTTGTGTTTCCCCTGATGTCGGGGTTGGCTTCGTAATAGCTTACCTCGTTGTTTTTCGATTGCTTGAATACATACTTGCATAAGGACTTGCCCATGCCCCGGCTGTTATTGGCCCGTCGTGCACTGCGCGGCGCGACCTTCACCGAGTACTTGATTGTCATTGGCGCCATTGCCCT
>NZ_FOUI01000027.1:0-6522 GCF_900114825.1 Halopseudomonas yangmingensis
TGCGCTGCTCTTCGCTGGTGTCCTGACTGCGCTGCACCTGGCTCAGGCGATTGCCCACCGCGTCATAGTCGAACTGTTGTTCGCCGTAGGGGCCCTGGTCGCGGATCAGGCGCTGCACCAGGTCGTAGCCGAACTGTTGCTGGTAGCGGCTCTGGCCTTCGCTGCGGTCGATGCCGGTGATGTTGTTCTGCCGGTCGTACTGGTAGGCCTGCTGCCAGATGGCGTTGTTGCTGCTGTTGGTGACGGTAATGGCGTTGATGCGCCCATCCAGGTCATGGGACAGGCGCTGGGTCAGTCCGTTGCCGTAGGTCCACTGGGCCATGGGGCCGAAGGGCTGGTGCTGGATATCACTGAGCAGGGTCTGTTGCTGCTTGCCTGTGTGCAAGCTGATGCTGCTGGGCAGGCCGTGCTGGTACTGGTAGCTGATACGTTGGCCATTGGGATAGGTCAAGCTGGTCAACTGGCTGCCATGGCTGTAGCCGTACTCGATCCGCTGGACGTGGGTCTGGCCGTCGATGTGGAGGGTGCGGGTGTCGCTGAGCAGGTTAAGGGGCCTGCGGAGCATGTAATTTTGAATAAAAAACAACTGAGTTATTAAATAAGGCAATTTTTACCTTCTCATCCTCAAAAAAATCATACGTACCCGTTGTAGATTTTCTGAGCAGCCAGCTATCCGAAAGCCTTATGAGCCGCATTTGATCTCTAAATTCGTTATATTCCGGGAGAGTTGCAGAGTATCTAGAGGTGGTATATGAATACCTTACGCTATATATGGCATCATTATAAGTATCCACCCAGATAAGCAACCTAAGTGGATTGTTTTCTGGGCTAACTGTATATCGAGTCCCACGCCCGTGCCCACGCACGTCATATTCCACGTTATTCAGCACCGTAGGACTTTCTCCCAAACACTGCTCAGGACTGTTGAAAACATTACACCCGTCATCGCCACGCGCTAAAAATGTCAAGAAAAAGCATAGCCCCCCTAAAACCCTTAACATCTCATATTCCCGGCTTTAGTTAGTCTTTTTCTTGCATATCGAACCAAACAAAATTTTATAATTGTAAAAACCATAAGCCTCATGGCTACCAAACTTGATTAGCGAGGTAAATCAAAAATTATATCCATATAAACAGTCTAGCAAACAATTTATTAAAACATAGGAAGCCAAGTCGACACTCAATCAAAGAACATTCTTGACTCTACCTACCACAGCCAGACAAATCAGAAAAATTTACATGATAACGGCTAATAGTTACTCTGATCTTGCCATCGTTATATATGTTTACAACCCCATAGCCTGAACTATCAGAGTGCTCCACCCATGAAAACTCATTATAACGACTTATTATATCAAGTTTTATTTTTTCAAAATCGTCCATGCTTATCGAATATCTTCCGGTGATATGAGAATATCTAACTACACATATCATATCATCCTTAACAAGGATTCTAACATTAAGCCCCAATGGATTTTGATTAGGAAAAGTACTTAGCCCCTGAAAATGGCGATTCTGGCTTGGATCGAGTGCAAAGCCGTATTCATCAATAACACTAATGTGCTGCCCAAGACACTTTCCAGGAAGTTTATAGGGGTCACATTTTTCATCTGAAAATGATTTTCCTGTGATCAAGCAAGTCCAAATAAACAGAAGAACCGTTATTGTTTCTTTCATTATTTGTTTACCTTCATCTACTTGATTATTTACTGAGTAAGTGACAGAAGAAACATCCTCATACACTGCTTCAGTGCATTTTCTATCGCTGCCATCGGGAAAGCTGTGACAGTTACGGGTCGGCTCTCCAGCAGCGTGCGCAGCAGTTGTTTCAGGACCCGTTATTACCCTATATTCCTCATCATTGGTATAACCGTCGTCTCTTTTTCTATCGTAATCTCTTTCATAGACTTGTTTATTCGTCATATATTGATGAGCATGTGCAAACTCGTGGAGTAAAATTAGTGCTGGCGACTGAATGCTGTTAGTGCCATCAAGAATCCTATTACCCTCTTTCGGGTTCCATAAAATCTCAATTGGCGTAGAGTACGCGGCATTTAGTTTCCCACAATCGTCATAATCAAGATACTCTGGACGAAAACCTGGCTGGATACCATTGCCAATTCTGATTAGATGAAGCTCAGCATCCAACATATCTAACTCTCTAAAATACTGATCTAAAAGTGGCAGATATTGCCTTGCCAACTCTACATCGCGCTTAAAATCGGGGTCATTATCCGGATACACAATCAGCAACCCCAATGGATCAAACCTGGCTATAGGATTACCAGCCACATACCCAAAGGTATTGACTCCACCCATCAACCCAATCGGGTCACTCTGCGTATAGCGTCCCTTGCTCGGATCATAGGTCCGGAAATAGTTGTAGTACAGCCCGCTTTCTTCGTCGAAGTATTGGCCGGGGAAGCGCAGGTTCAGGGTCAGGCTCTGGGCTGCCGGGTTGTTCGTTGCGACCAGGCTTTCTGTCTCGCCGACCCCGAACGCATCACTGTGCCAACGCCAGATCAGCTTCTGGTCGGCATCCGTTGCTGCTCGTGCGGTCAGCAGGTGGTCGCTGTGCAGCCAGGCGATGCTCGGGGCGGCGTTTTGCTCGGGACTGTCCAGGGCGGCTACGGGGCGATTCTATAACCAGACGTTATTTATACGGTTGGGCATTGATGCACTTAATCACACTTTGACAAGTTAACAAATAATATGCTTGCACGGGATATATTAATTCTCGTGACACCATCGTTATATATCTTTCCAGCGCCATGACTTGACTCACTTGAGTAATCAATCCAAGAAGAATCAACATGCTCACTAATCACTCCTTCCTTAATCTTGTCAAACTCGATCATGCTTGTTGAGTACTTATGGGTGCTGATTGAATACCTAATGGCACATATGATCTCATTTTTTACAAAAACAACAACATGAAGCCCCAAAGGGTTTTCATCAGGAGAAGTGCTAATCAAATTATATTGATCGATTTGCCTAGCATAGGGTGTAAAACCATAATCACTAATAACTTCTGCAGACTGTCCGAGGCACCCTACAGGAAAGCTATAAGGATCACATTCTTCACCAGAAAATGCATATTTTGAAAAACAAAAGCTCCAAGCAAATAGCGTTATCAATATACTCTTTATCATATATTAACACCTCCACTTTATTGTCCATTTAAAGAATGGGTAACGGATTGCATATTGTACTCCGCCGCAGTACATGTCCTAGAGTCTCCATCTGGAAATCGATGGCAGGTCCGCGTCGGCTCGCCAGCAGCGGTCGCAGCCGTCGTTTCCGGGCCAGTGATTACTCTATACTCCTCGTCATCGGTATAGCCATCATTGCGCAGATTCCGCTTGTCGCGATCATATGCATCAAAGTTCGTCATGTACTGATGAGCATGAGCAAATTCGTGCAACAATATCAATGCGGGTGACTGAATACTTCCAGTGCCATCAAGAATCTTGTTCCCTTCTCTTGGATTCCAGAAAATTGAACTTGGCTCAGAAAATGCGCTTGGTGTTCCGCAGGGTTCAATATCTAGCAACTCCTCTTGAAATCTAGGATTGTCACCCCTTCCAATTCTGATTAGATGAAGCTCAGCATCCAACATATCTAACTCTCTAAAATACTGATCTAAAAGTGGCAGATATTGCCGTGCCAACTCTACATCGCGCTTAAAATCGGGGTCATTATCCGGATACACAATCAGCAACCCCAATGGATCAAACCTGGCTATAGGATTACCCGCCACATACCCAAAGGTATTGACTCCACCCATCAACCCAATCGGATCACTCTGCGTATAGCGCCCCATGCTCGGATCATAGGTCCGGAAGTAGTTGTAGTACAGCCCGCTTTCTTCGTCGTGGTACTGTCCAGGGAAGCGCAGGTTCAGGGTCAGGTTCGGGGCTGCCGGGTTGTTCGTTGCGGTCAGGCTTTCGGCCTCGCCGACCCCGAACGCATCACTGCGCCAACGCCAGATCAGATTCTGGTTGGCGTCCGTTGCCGCTCGTGCGGTCAGCAGGTGGTCGCTGTGCAGCCAGGCTATCTGCGGTGTGGCGTCTTGCTCGCTGCTGTCCAGGGCGGCTACGGGGGGTTTCGTGGAGCTGGGTTTCGCCCAGCAGCTCACCCTGCAGGCCATAGTGGAACAGGGTGTGCTGTTCGCTGCCGTTATCCTGAATGACGGCCTTGTGGATCCGCTGACCCAGGGCGTTATAGTGGTAGCGAGCCTTAAGCTGGCCGTTTTCGTGGTATTCGCTGAGCCGGTTCTGGGCGTTGTAGCGGTAGTCGCGTTGTTGCTGGCTGCTTTCGTGCAGGATGTTGCCGGCGCTGTCGAGTATCAGTGCCCTGGTAATCCCCCCTGAAATCAGTGCTCGTCAGAAGTAGAATTTTCTCCTAATCGGATCAAGGAAATTTTGCGTGAAGACATCGCGTTTTTCGGACAGCCAGATCATCGCTATCCTTAAGCAGGCCGAAGCCGGCAGCCCAGTCCCTGAGCTTTGCCGCGAGCATGGCATCAGTTCGGCAACCTTCTACAAGTGGCGCGCCAAGTTCGGTGGCATGGACGCTTCATTGATGGCCCGGCTGCGCGAACTGGAGGATGAGAACCGTCGCCTCAAGAAGATGTACGCCGAAGAGCGCGTGAAGGCCGAGATCATCCAGGAGGCCATGGCAAAAAAGTGGTAAAGCCATCTCAGCGGCGCGAGATGGCGCAGCAGGCGGTTCGTTCAGGCAAGGCCAGTATCAAATTAGCATGCCTGTCGTTTGGTATCAGCACGACCTGCTATCACTACAAGCCTCGGCTGTCTTCGGAAAATGCCGAGATCGCCGATCACCTGATCCGGCTTACGCACAACCAACGCAACTGGGGGTTTGGCCTGTGTTTCCTGTACCTGCGCAACGTAAAAGGCTATCGCTGGAATCACAAGCGGGTATACCGGATCTATCGGGAGCTGGAGCTGAACCTACGGATCAAGCCGCGCAAACGCATCGTGCGTGAGAAACCAGAGCCACTGGCGGTACCAGAGGCGATCAACCAGTGCTGGTCAATGGACTTTATGCATGACCAACTGGCTGACGGCCGCAGCTTCCGTCTGTTTAACCTGATAGACGACTTCAACCGCGAGGCCCTGGCCATGGATATCGATCTATCACTGCCAGCAGAGCGGGTGGTACGCGCACTGGATCAGGTCATCGAGTGGCGTGGCAAACCTCGGTCAATTCGCAGTGACAACGGCCCTGAATACATCAGCAGCAAGCTTGTACTGTGGGCAGAGAAGCGTGGTATCCGCCTAGAACATATCCAGCCCGGCAAACCCCAGCAGAATGCTTACGTCGAGCGCTACAACCGCACGGTGCGCTACGACTGATTGGGTCATTATCTGTTTGAATCCATCGACGAAGTGCAAGAACACGCTACGCGATGGGTCTGTGCTACCCCCGGAGGTATTACCACCAGAACCCGCCGATGCAACATGCCTTTCACCTCCAGAAATTTTCTATTTCGTAATATGAAAAAATAAAACCGGATTCATCATCTTTTATGGTCGGCGCAGGAAGGAACCGGGGTAAGACTATCGTTCGGCCATCGTTATATTCTTCCAACGCTAAAGCAAGCGCAACACCTAATACCTCAGAACAACTTGTTATATCCTCGCACCCCACAGAAACAACCTTCAAGCCCGGGCGAACAAGCAGTTCCTTTAGGTTCAGGGTCATCCTAATCCTTTCCTCATTCGATTTAAGTATATGAATATGTTGGTAATTCTCCATCCCGCTCTGCCGAGCGACCCAATTTGCAGCCGCAGTCATCTGCTGATCTTTTATTCTGTCAGATGAATTTAGATAATTCACTTCCGCAGCGGGATACTCATCAGAGCAGCCTGCAAAAATAGCGACAACGATACCCACACATGCAATTTTTCTCATCAATTAGTAGTCCCAAGCTCCAAACGTCTCACAATGCCCGCCAGCGCATACCTTCCAAATCACTTCTCGATGCTTAATTCCTGTTGGTCTGTAATTGAATATTTCGGTTGATCGAATTCCCGGGCTAACAGGGAATGGGCCGGAAACTATGTCCCCGATTTTTGCACCCGGCCGTGTGTCATAAATAACGCCCTCCACATATTCCATCTCCTGCCATATTTCATATTCAGCGTGAACCCTATAACCGTACTGCAAGTCTGCGACATCGCTAAGCGCTTCCGCCACTCTCGCGGGGAGGAAACGTTTTAACACGCTTTTCATTGGGATTCCGACAGTGGCCTCTTCAGATGTTGGCAAAATTAACAACTTGGGGTGGCCATATTCATCTAAGACTTGAGTTTCAAAGGTGCTGCTTCCCGGAACCCGACGGATGCTCGTTGTTGGACAAAGCCCAAAAATATCTATAAAAATCAACGGATTGGCTTGTGCGTACCCAAAGGTATTGACTCCACCCATCAACCCAATCGGATCACTCTGCGTATAGCGCCCCATGCTCGGATCATAGGTCCGGAAGTAGTTGTAGTA
>NZ_FOUI01000027.1:6987-8915 GCF_900114825.1 Halopseudomonas yangmingensis
TCGTGGTATTCGCTGAGCCGGTTTTGGGCGTTGTAGCGGTAGTCGCGTTGTTGCTGGCTGCTTTCGTGCAGGATGTTGCCGGCGCTGTCGAGTATGAGGGCGCTGTCACGGGTGCCGATCAGCCGGTTGCTGGCAGGCTCGTAGTGGTAGTCAATGCGTTGCTCTTCGCTGGTGTCCTGACTGCGCTGCACCTGGCTCAGGCGGTTGCCTACCGCGTCATAGTCGAACTGCTGTTCGCCGTAGGGTCCCTGGTCGTGGATCAGGCGCTGCACCAGGTCGTAGCTGAAGCGCTGCTGTTGATGGCTTTGCCCTTCCTCGCGATTAATTCCGGTGATGTTGTTCTGCCGGTCATAGAGGTAGGCCTGTTGCCAGAGGACGTGCTGGCCGCTGTCGGTGACGCGGATGCTGCTGACGCGTCCGTCTAGGTCGTAGCTCAGGTGCTGGCTTGCTCCGTTGCCGTTGGTCCAGTGCGCCACGGGACCAAAGGGCTGGTACTGGATGTCGGTAATCAGCGGCTGATGCTGCCGGCCACTGCGCAAACTGATGCGGCTGGGCAAGCCATGCTGGTAGTGGTAGTCAACCCGTTGGCCATTCGGGTAGGTGATGCTGGCCAGCTGGTTGCCTGCCGTGTAGCTGTATGCAATGCGCTGGACGTGGGTCTGGCCGTCGATGTGGAGGGTGCGGGTGTCGCTGAGCAGGTTGCCGTGGCGGTCGTAGCGGTAGTCGATCTGGCTGTGACGGTCGACGATGCGCGTCAGGCGGCCAATGCCGGCGCCGTGTTCTGTGCCGTTTTGGTCGTAGATGTACTGGATGTCGTCGACCGGGTCAGGGTGCTGGATACGGGTCAGGCGGCCGAGCAGGTCGTAATGGTAGCGTACGGCGTGCTCAGGTTCGCCAAGGCGATGACTGCTGATGCGCTGTCCGGCGGTGTCATAGTGGTGTACGCGGGTGCCGGTATCCGGGCTGTGCTCCTGCAGCAGTTGGCCGAGACCGTCGTAGGTGTAGGTGGTGCGCGCATCATTGGCAGCAATAACCTCGGTCAGACGGCCGCGGTTGTCGTAGTCGAACCGGGTTTCGCCCTGGGCCGGGTCGATGTGCAGGGTCAGGCGGTTGAGGCTGTCATACTGTTGTACGGTGCTGAGCAGGCCGCTGGGCTCCTGGTCGCTGGCCTGGTCTATACGCACGGCGTTGCCGCTTTTGTCGTGTTGTACGCGGGTATGCTGGCCGGCGTTACCCAGCAGGGCTATGACCCGACCCAGTTCGTCGTGCTGGCGTTGCTGTTGCTGGGTGGTCTGACCATCGCGGTCATGGATGCTCAGCTGCTCCCAGCTGCCGCTGACCCGGTTGGGGGTGATGCTGATGCGTTCGCCCTGGCCGTTGAGCAGGCCGGTGATCTGTCGGGCGTCGTTGTATTCAACATGCAGGTGTTGACCATTTGCCTGGCGCAGGCTGTTCGGCAGGCCGTTGGCCAGGTAGTCAATGACAACTTCGCTGGTGTGCTCGCCGCGCCGCTCGATGCGGCTCAGCTGGCCCTGGGCGTTGTAGTGCAGGCGGGTGTCCAGACCGTTGGGGTCAAGGATTCGGCCAGGCCGACCGTTGGCGTGGTGGTGGCTGTAGCGGGTGCGGTGACCCAGGGCGTTGGTGCTGGCGATAAACCGTCCTTGGGCGTCGTAGTCGAGTTGGCTGTAGGCGATCTGGGCGCCTGGGTCTGACTGCTCGGCCAACAGCTGCTGGCGGGGGTCGGTGATGCGCACCTGTTTGAGCAGGGTCTGCGCGACATCATGGTAGTCATATTGGTAGACCCAGCTGCGGCTGGCACCCTGGTTGGCGTAGGGCTGCTGCTGTTCACTCAGGTTGATGCGGGTGTGCAGGCTCAGGCGGCCGCGGTCGTCGTACTGGTTGAACACCTCGTACTGGGCTTGCCAGTG
>NZ_FOUI01000028.1 GCF_900114825.1 Halopseudomonas yangmingensis
TGTCGATCAACTCGGCCAGCTACCAGAGCATCACCTCGATCCTGAAACAGGGGCTGGACCAGTTCCCGCTGCCTCTGGCCGACGATGAGCGTGACCTGACCGACCTGCCGGCGCACACCAACGTTCGTGGCCCGCATTACTACCACTGACCCCGGAGAAACCTATGCTGACTCACAACACACTCAACACCCTGCGCCACCTCAAGCTAACGGGCATGTGCGACGCCCTGGAACAGCAACGAGCACAACCGCAAACCCACGATCTGGCGTTCGAGGAGCGACTGGCCCTGCTGGTGGACCGGGAAGTACTGCACCGGGAGAACCGCCGGCTGGACCGGCTACTGAAGGCTGCCCGCTTGCGCGTGCCGGCCTGCATCGAAGACATCGATTACCTCCACCCGCGCGGTCTGGAGCGCTCGCGCATGGCGGGCCTGGCTAGCTGTGACTGGATCAGGCAATCGCTGAACCTGTGCATCACCGGCCCCACCGGCTGCGGCAAGACCTGGCTGGCCTGCGCCCTCGGCAATCAAGCCTGTCGCCAAGGGCTGTCCGTCCGTTACCTACGGGTGCCGCGGCTGTTCGAGCAAGTACGGATCGCCCACGGTGATGGCAGCTACGCCCGCCTGATGACGCAGCTGTTGAAAACCGATCTGCTGATCCTGGACGACTGGGGCATGCAGAAGGTCAATGCCCAGCAACGACAGGATCTGATGGAAGTGATTGAGGATCGCCACGGACGAGGCTCAACCCTCATTGCTAGCCAGCTACCTACCGAACACTGGCACGACTACATCGGCTCCGCCACGCTCGCCGACGCCATCTTGGACCGACTGCTGCACGGAGCCCATCGACTCAATCTGAAGGGGGAATCACTGAGAAAGGCCAACGCTCAAAACACGGTGCTGGTTGACCCATCGTGACCGCTCAGAGTACAAAACCCGTTCCAGCGTGAAGGCCGTGTGCAAATCGGTCACGATCCCCGGAATGACCGGTCACGTTCGCCGGAATACGCACGTTGCTCGTTATGGTGCAGGTGTCGCGTTTTCTCTTGTACCCGATACCTCAGCAACAGGTTGAACCCGAGCGTGAGAAGTAACAGGCCCAACAGAAGAGCACCCAACCACCAGATCACTGGCGGTATGCGTGCAACAATGGTGCTGTTGTCGGGCTGCCAGTCCCTGAGGATGTTGAAATATACCGATTGCGGATCATTGCGCCAGCCTTGCAATTGCTGGTCTATCTGTTCCAGCAGTCCGGAATTACGCCCCCGGCTTGTAGCAAAAAACAGGCGACTGGGTTGGAACATGATAGGGGTCGGGCGCAGGCCCATGACTTCAGCCTGCAAATCCCCGAAGGTATGATTGGCTGCGGCCGCATCGGCTTCACCGCGTTGTACCGCGTTGAAAGCCAGCTGATAGCTGTCAGCGTAAACGAAGATTATCTCTGTACCGAACTCCAGCGCCTGCCGTTGCAAGTGCTGTTGCTGGATCGAGCCTTGCAGCACAGCCAGTCGCTTGCCATGCAGTTCGGGTATTGATTGCAGCAACGGCCCATCACCCTGGTAGATCTGCGACCAGCTGTGCAATACGGGTATCTGGTGAAAGTCAAACAGGGCACTGCGCTCTTCACTCCAGGCCACATCAGGTACAAGATCCAGCTCACTGTTTTCCAGCATCTGCAGGCACTGTTGCCACTGGCAGGGCTGCCACTCAAGCTGCCAGTCATTGCTTGCGGCCAAGGCTTCCAGCACAGCGGCAAAGATGCCGTCGGGCTGGCCGGATTGGTTGATATACAGCTTGGGCGGGTTCTCGTAGACGGCTGCCCGCACAGTTTGCGCCTGCGTGGCATTGGAGAGCGCCAGCAGACAACACACCAGCAGCACGGCTGGAAGACCATATATCCTTGCGTTCGAGAGCATATTCGTTCGTTCCATGAAGGCTACGTACAACAGCCAAGGCAGATATACACTCATGCATAGCAGAAAACTGCTGGTTATACAGGAACAGACTGACTGTCAAGCGCGTTTGCACTGCCAGTCAGCCACTGTATGCTGCAGCAAAGAACAACGGGGGCGGCATGATCCGGGCTGATGCAGAGCACACAAGCAATAGCTGCGACTTGCTGGTGATAGGTGGCGGCATCAACGGTGCAGGTATTGCCAACGATGCAGCTGGGCGCGGGCTACGAGTCGTGCTGTGCGAGCAGCACGATCTGGCCGCACACACCTCGTCGGCCAGTAGCAAGCTGATCCATGGTGGCCTGCGCTACCTTGAGCACTATGCGTTTCGTCTGGTGCGCGAGGCGCTGGCGGAGCGCGAGGTGTTGCTGGCTAAAGCGCCGCACCTGGTGCGGCCTTTGCCATTTGTTCTGCCGTACCGTGCCCATTTGCGTCCACGATGGCTGTTGCGGGCAGGTCTGTTTCTTTATGATCACCTGGGGCGTCGACAGCAACTGCCCGCGAGCAAGGCATTGCAATTGCCACCAGATGGCCCGTTGCAGCCTGACATACAGCACGCTTTCGAATATCACGACTGCCAGGTTGATGATGCCCGCCTGGTGCTGGTCAATGCCTTGCAGGCTCGCCAGCAGGGGGCAAGCATACTGACGCGTACCCGCTGTGTGCAGGCACGGCGCGTGGCGGGCGGGTGGCATGTTGAACTGGAGAATGCTGCCGGACAGCGCCTTTTCTATCAGACCAGCGCGTTGGTCAATGCCGCTGGCCCCTGGGCCTCACGGCTGTTTGCCGAGGTTTTGCATGAACCCGCACCGCACCGGTTGCGGCTGGTGCGCGGCAGCCACATTCTGGTTCCTCCCTTGGTCAACGGCCATCACGGCTACATACTCCAGCATACCGATGGTCGCGTGGTCTTTGTGTTGCCTTGGGACGGCCACAGCCTTATCGGCACTACCGATGTCGATCATACGGATGATCCGGGGAGCGTTGTGGCGACTGAGGAGGAACAGCGTTACTTGCTGGATGTGGTAAACGCCTGGTTCAAACGGCAACTTCAGCCTGCCGACATACTGCACAGCTTTGCCGGTGTAAGGCCCTTGCTGGATGACCACGCCGGCAGCGCTTCGCGCACTACCCGTGATTATCACCTCGATCTGCAGGGGCAGCCGGGACAGCCTCCGCTGCTTAGTGTATTTGGTGGAAAGCTGACGACTTACCGGCGCCTGGCCGAGTCTGCCATGCAGCGCCTGCGCCCATGGTTTCCAGCCATGGGCGCGGACTGGACTGCCAACAGCGTATTACCTGGTGGCGACATCCTCGACCCTGAAGCTTTCGCAGGTGAATTACGCCAGACCTATACCTGGCTACCCGCGCCACTATGCCTGCGTCTGGCATCAACCTACGGCAGCCTGTGTCATACTTTTTTGCACGAACATAAAAGTTTGCAATCTCTTGGCCGGGACTTTGGCGAAGGTCTGAGCGAGGCTGAGTTGCACTACCTGCATGACCGCGAGTGGGCAGTGAATGCCGAGGATGTGCTCTGGCGCCGAACACGTTTGGGGCTGGGCTTTTCTGTTGCCGGGAAACAGGCGCTTGGTGATTGGCTGGCGCAGCGATAACAACAACTAACAACCGTGCGAGACCTTGGTATGCAGGAACTTGACGAACCGGCGCTGATGGCGCAATCCAGAGGCTTTGCCGGTCTGCGCTTCAGTCAGGCACTGGAGCCCGGCTTCCTGCACTACATGCATGTAAAAATGGCCGGCAGGGCGCGTCTGGTTGCTATATCGGCTATCAGTTTCATGCTGTTTTTCATGTGGCTGGATGTGGCTTACCTGCCAGAGGAAATCCTGCCCCTGACGCTTGGCGGGCGCTTGCTGGCACTGCTGCTGATCTGCTTTGCACTCTGGTACAGCAACCGACCTGAGCAAGTGGCTGCAAAATCTGCCTTTCTGGTCTCTGCCTGCACCTATGCGGTCACCGGCATTATTGTTTCGCTGGTGATAGTGTTGGCGCGTGTCAGTGAAACCCGGGTACCGGTTACCCATGACGGGCTGTATCTGATCCTGTTTTGCGGATTATTCCTGATTGGCTTGCCGGCACGCCATGCCGTGCTGGGCTCCTGGATGCTGGTTCTGGGCTTTCTGCTGGCCAGCTGGATTGCCGGAACCGGGCGCGTACAAATGATCAGTAACGGCCTGTTCCTGATGATGTTCACCCTGATTGGCAGTATCGGTGCCTACATGTACGAGCACATGCTGCGCAGCGCCTACCTCAGTGAGCGATTGCTCGATGCAGCCCGCCAGCGAGCCGAGCGTGAAAGCCAGGGCAAGACCCGTTTCCTTGCAACGGCCAGCCATGATCTTCGCCAGCCATTGCACGCCATGTCACTGTTCATTCAGCACCTGGACGAGCAAGTTACCCAGCCGCAGGCACGTCAAACCATTGCGCGTCTTTCCGAGTCGGCCGAACTGCTGCAGCAAATGCTTAATGCACTGCTCGATATGTCGCGCCTGAGTGTCGGCATGGTAAAGCCCCAATTCAAACGCTTCAATCTGCAACCTTTTTTACAGCGCATCATCGACAGTCTTGAGCATCTGGCTTTGCCGCGCGGGGTTTCTCTGGAACTCTTGTGCCCAGTCCGCGCTGCTGTATTAAGCGACCCGGTGTTGCTTGAACGCTTGCTTCGCAACTTTCTCAACAATGCACTGGTGCACGCCTCAGCAACCCGGATTCGTCTTGAGGTGACACCCGTCGAGGACAGGTTACGGCTGGCCGTGGTGGATGATGGCTGCGGCATGGCCGAAGAGGACCAGCAGCGCATTTACGAGGAGTTTACCCAGTTACGAAACCCTGCTCGCACACTCGACAAGGGCGTTGGTCTGGGCTTGTCGATTTGTCGGCAGTTGCTGCACTTGCTCGAATACCCATCAGGACTGCTGTCACGGCCAGGGCAGGGCGCACGATTCTGGTTTGATGTACCGCAGGCCGAGTGGCGTGAAGAGATTGCAGAGCCGACCTTGCGTGCAGGTCGGCTGGCAGGGCGTGTACTGGTTGTTGAAAACGACCGGATCAACCGCGAAGCGCTGTCAGCCCTGCTGAGCCAATGGGGCTGCTCGGTACAGGCATTTGCCGACCCGCAGGAGCTACTGCAGTTACGACCGTTTCCGGTAGTTGACCTGCTACTGAGTGATTATCGACTGGAAGGTGACCTGGATGGTTTGCAGCTGATACGGGCGCTGCGCTCGGCAGAATTGTATAGCGGGCCGGCGCTGCTGCTAACTGCCGATACCAGCGACACCCTGACCGAACAGGCCCGACTCGCGGATGTTGAGATGCTCTACAAACCGGTATTGCCGGCACGTCTGCGACGGCAACTTCAGCCCTTGCTTGGCGGCACTACTGGCTGATCAGTCCAAGGCGTCTGGCAATGCTTACGCACTCGGTGCGGTTGTGACAACCAAGACTGCCAAAGATCGCCTTGAGATGGGTCTTGACTGTGTCTTCCGACAGGCACAGTCGCTGGCAAATGCTTTTATTCGGCAAGCCCTCAGCCAGCAAATCAAGAATCTGCAGTTGGCGAGGGGTTATACCCAACTCACGCGCCCCGTGTTCACGCACGCGGTGACGGCTGTCATCACCGATCACCACCTGCTCGCCATACAACAACCGGCATACGGCATCACGCAAGGTATCACCATCAGCGGTCTTGCTGATAAAGCCAGCAGCGCCTGATTGCAGGGTGGCTTCCAGGTCGCTGGCGCTATTACTGCCGGTAATAATGGCGATGGGAACCAGCGGGTCGATTTTCTGTAATTTCTGCAGCAAGACCAGGCCACTGCTGTCAGGCAACTGCAGGTCAAGCAGCACCAGATCGTAAGGGTGACTGCTGATAAGGGTTTCCGCATCGGCGGCATTGGTTGCGTGATCGATGATAATGCCACTGGCCAGGGTGCCGAGGGTCAGGCTCAGACCATCCAGATAGATCTTGTGGTCGTCAATCAGCAGCAGACGGGTTTCCGGTGGCAGTGCGGTCTTTGGCATGACGCGGATCCTCTTGGCAGTCGTATTTTTGTCTGCCGTTCTTGTTGTCAGGAAGGATCATAAGCAACTGGGGGGCAGGTATCCAGCCCGACAGGTCAGTCAGCCTTCAACTGCTTGCGCAATTCACGCAATTCATCACGCAGGTGACGCACCTCTTCCAGCAACAACTCCTGATTGACGCCAGAAAGACTCGAATGTGCATGCACGTGGCTATGTGGTGACTGATCAGGCTCCGGGTGCAGCAACTGCTCTTCCGCACGCTGGGCAGCCACCTGCTCACGCTGGTTCTGGATGGCGTCCACGATTACCGCGATAAACAGGTTGAGCATCATAAAGGTGGCTATCAGGATAAAAGGCACAAAATACAGCCACGCCAGCGGATACTCTTCCATCACCGGACGCACTATGCCCATCGACCAACTTTCCAGAGTCATTACCTGGAACAGCGTATACAGGCTGGCGCTGAGGCTGCCAAACCAGTCGGGGAACTGTTCACCGAACAACTGGGTGGCAATGACGGCGGCAACATAGAAAATCAGGCCAAGCAACGCGACAATGCTGCCCATACCCGGCAGCGAAGAGAGCAGCGACTGAACAACGATCTTCATGCTCGGCACTATCGAGATCAAACGCAGCACCCGCAGCACTCGCAATGCACGCAATACCGCCAGCGGACCACTGGCCGGAATCAGCGCAATGGTGATTACCAGCGTATCGAACAGACCCCACGGGTCACGCAAGAGCCTCCATCCGTGAGCAACAAAACGCAGGACCAGCTCTACTACAAAGAGTGTCAGGATGATCTGGTCAGCTCGGGACAACAGGGTCCCCCATTGCTGACGTATTTCAGGTACGGTTTCCAGTCCGAGAATAACGGCGTTCACAAGAATCAGCGTCATGATGCTGAACTGTACGCGTGGACGTTCTATCAGGGTACCCAGGCGCTGGCGCCAATGGGGCAGGGCGGTTGTATGGGTCATCTTGGGCCTGCTGGGGCTGATGTTACAGCCCCTGAATGGTCAGTCGTTATCGCCGAAGGCACAGAGTGAAAACACCGGAATGCCGGCATCCTGCAGTTTCTGCGAGCCGCCAAGATCCGGCAGATCAATGATGGCGGCGGCTTCGACCACCTCGGCATTCATGCGATGAACCAGCCGCGCAGCAGCCAGCAGGGTGCCGCCCGTGGCAATCAGGTCATCCAGCAACAATACGCGTTCCCCGCCTTCAAGCGAGTCAGCATGGATCTGGATTTCCGCCTCACCGTATTCGGTAGCGTAGCTTTCGCTCAGGGTGTCGGCCGGTAGTTTGCCTGCCTTGCGGAACAGGATCAGTGGCTTGTTGAGTTCATAGGCAAGCACTGCACCCAACAGAAAACCGCGGGCATCCAGCGCGCCTATGTGTGTAATGGGCGCTTCTACATAACGCTGGATAAGGCTGTCGGCCACCATACGCATGGCCTTTGGCGACTGGTAGAGCGGTGTAATGTCACGGAACATCACACCGGGTTTCGGAAAGTCCGGAACAGGACGCACGCGTGACTTGATGGTAAAGGTATCAAAGATCATGGTTCGGCTCGCGCTTGGATCAGTCGCCAAGACCACCGGCCAGCGTGCATAGCTGGGCATGGTCGAGAATTTCAATCTGTTTGCCGTTGGCGGCAAGCAGCCCCATCTGCTGGAAGCGGGTAAATACCCGGGAAACAGTCTCTACTGCAAGGCCGAGATAGCAGCCTGTTGAAATTCGCCTACGGCCTGTCTGACTTTGCCGTGTAAGGTTTACGATATCGGCTCCAATCTGCCGGGAACCCCGATTTCCATGCGTGGCGCCGATATCACTCAGGAATCCTTGTTCACTGTCGCCAAGCTCGATGACTTCGTGCCAGCGACTCACCCACTGCGCGCCATCCGCAAGCTGGCAGACACCGCTCTGCAGCGGATGAGCGCCCTGTTCGACACCTTGTATGCCGACACCGGCCGCGCCTCGATCGCCCCCGAGAAGCTGATGCGGGCGCAGTTGCTGCAGTTGTTCTACTCGCTGC
>NZ_FOUI01000029.1 GCF_900114825.1 Halopseudomonas yangmingensis
GCCAGGAAGCGTTCCCGGCGGGTAACCTTTTTCTTGTTCTGATGCTCGGCTTGGGCGAAGGTGATCTGCTTCATCGGGTGGCTTGGCTGAGGTAGTGGCAGTGTCTGGTGATTATACTCGGGGCTGGACACTCAGGTGGATGGCTGATTTGTGCAGCGTTTCCCTAGCTATGTTTCGGCCTGTTGGTAGCCTCAACATCTGTTCCTTCGGTGCGGTTTTGATCGGCCAGTACAATCAGTTTGCGACATAGATACGCACGCTATAGGGTGCGAACCTGAGTGCGAACCAACTGCGTGGTGCCAGGCCAACGCGCAGGTGAGTCCGACACCAAGTCATCTACCTGAGCTACGTGCCCGCGCTGGGGTGTTAACGCTGTTAACTTGCTTTGCCGATTAACAGTCCACGCGTACTGCGTTTCCGTGGATACCTGCTTGGATACCTCTGTCCCTCGGCCTCGCGCGCGCGCGTACTGTTCTCGAAACTCCTGCTGATTTTTCTCAGGGTCGCCATGTCGATTCTTATGAGGCAAACTGATACCAGTCGTCGCGTGGCTTGCCGTCACGCTCTGAATCACCATTGGAAGGTTGCTCCCGTCGCTGCTTCTCTATTTGCTAACAGCAGGTCAGGTGCAACTGATACTGATACGGACGATCCATCGATGCCCCAGGACCAAGCCACCATTTGCACAATGCCCAGGACTTGAATCCAACGTCATCAATGCTTGACCAAACCGTGCGCTGAAGTAAGGACGCTGCCGATGAAGTTGATCCAAAACACGGGTGCAGACCGGGTTGTCGATCTGATCAGTCCCAACCTTGCCAAAGGCAATCGCCTAAGTTGCGTGACCCCCTCGTTCTCTTTGTTCGCGTTTGCCGAATTGCGTAAGGCACTGGCAGAGTTGGAGCGTGTGCAATTGATCCTGCCGGCAGAGGATGAAAAGCTGGGGCTACTGGGTGGCGAAGGCGACCGATCTGCGCGCAATCGACTACAAGCGCGCTGGCTGGCAAACCAATGTGCTGAATGGATCGATAACAAGGTGGAATTGCGCCGGGCAGCCGGCGCAGTGCCTCAGGGCGCGGCAGTTATGTCTGGGCCGGACGGCGCACCTGTGCAAGTGGTGTTGGGATCATTCGCCCTGACCACGGATGGGCTTGGGCTGACCCCCGGCAATCCGTTGAGCCTTATTCAGGCCTCTGAGTCCCCTGCAGAAGCCGCACAGCTTGCCGCCTGGTTCGATCAGCACTGGAATGTCTTGCATGACCAGCCGGAAGCAGGCATTGCCCTGGCAGAGACAATGCGTGCCTTGGGGGCGCACCGTGACCCTTATCTTATCTACACACTGATATTGCATCACCTGTTTCGTGAAAGCGGTGATGAAATGGACGAGGACCGAATCGTCAAGTCCGCTACCGGTATCCGCAATACCGTGGTGTGGAAGAAGCTGTTCAAGTTTCAGCGTGATGGCGTAGTGGGCGCCATCGACAAGCTGAACCGCTTCGGTGGCTGCATCATCGCGGACAGCGTCGGCCTCGGTAAGACCTTCGAAGCCCTGGCGATCATCAAATACCACGAGCTGCGCAACGATCGTGTTCTGGTGCTGGCGCCCAAGCGTCTGCGCGACAACTGGACACTCTACAAGGCCAACGACAAGCGCAACATTCTCGCGGCGGACCGCTTCAACTACGATGTCCTGAACCACACCGATCTGTCACGGGACGGCGGCACCTCAGGCGACATCGATCTGTCGCACGTGAACTGGGGCAACTACGACCTGGTGGTGATCGACGAGTCGCACAACTTCCGCAACAAGGCGACACACAAGGGCAAGGAGTCGCGCTACGACCGGCTGATGCGTCGGATCATCAAGGAAGGGGTCAAGACCCGCGTCCTCATGCTGTCGGCCACGCCAGTCAACAACCGGCTTGCAGACTTGCGCAATCAGATCGCCTTTGTCACCGAAGGCGATGACACCGCCTTGCTGGAGCACGGCATCGCCAGTATCGAGGCGACCACCCGCAAAGCCCAGGCCCAGTTCAACCGTTGGTTGGCGATGGACGAGTCCGAAAAGACGCCATCGAAGCTGGTTGAAATGTTGGGATTCGACTATTTCACGCTGCTGGACCACCTCACCATCGCTCGCTCGCGGCGGCACATCGAGAAATACTACGGCACCAGCGAAACCGGCCGTTTCCCGGATCGTCTTGCACCCATCAACATCAAGGCGGATGTTGACCTCGCCGGCGAATTTCGCGCCATCCGCGATATCAATCTGGAAATCCGCCGCCTCACCCTGGCCAGTTATGCGCCCCTGCGCTACGTCCTGCCGCATAAGCAGGCGGCTTATGACGCCAAGTACAGCACGCAGGTTCGCGGCGGCGAGGGCTTCTTCCGCCAGGTGGACCGCGAAGAGAGCCTGATTCACTTGCTTCGCGTCAATGTGCTAAAGCGCATGGAAAGCGCAGTGTCGTCGTTCACGCTGACGGTTCAGCGGCAGCTCAAGGATGTCGAGGCAACACTGGCGCATATCGATGCCCATGATGCTGAGCTCGAGGAAATCGACATCGCCGACGTCGATATAGACGACCCGGCTTTCGAGGCCCTGCTGGTTGGGCGCAAGGTCAAGGTGCTGCTTGGCGATGTTGACCTGGTCCGCTGGAAACAGGACTTGATCGAAGATCGCAACCGGCTGGCCACTCTGCTGGCCGCTGCCAAGCAGGTCGATGCCAGCCGTGATGCCAAGCTGGCCGCATTGCGCCAGATGATTGATGACAAGTGCCGCCAGCCGATTAACAGCGGCAACCGCAAGATCATCGTATTCACCGCCTTCTCGGATACGGCGCACTACCTTTACGCGCAGCTTTCCCCCTGGGCCAAGAGTGCCTTGGGTATAGATTCCGCGCTGGTGACCGGCAGCGCCGGCATACAGACTACCTTGCCCGGTTTGCGCAAGAGCATGAGCGGTGTGCTGTCCGCGTTCGCCCCGCGTGCCAAGGAGCGCCCAGAAGAGCTCGCCGCTGAAGGCGAGATCGATTTGCTGATTGCCACCGACTGCATTTCCGAAGGCCAGAACCTGCAAGACTGCGATTGGCTGATCAACTACGACATCCACTGGAATCCGGTGCGTATCATCCAGCGCTTTGGACGTATTGACCGTATTGGCTCGCCTAACGAGCGTATCCAGCTGGTCAACTTCTGGCCCAACATGGAGCTGGAGGAGTACATCAACCTGGAGCAGCGGGTCAGCGGCCGCATGGTATTGCTCGACGTGTCTGCCACCGGCGAGGAAAACCTGATTGAACAGCAATCCGGCAACCCGATGAACGATCTGGAATACCGGCGCAAGCAACTGCTCAAATTGCAGGATACGGTCATCGACATGGAGGACCTGTCCACCGGGGTGTCAATTACCGACCTGACCCTGACCGACTTCCGCATCGATCTGGCACAGTACCTGAAGGCGCACCCCGGCAAACTCGACACCCAGCCGCTCGGCGCCTATGCCGTCACCACCACCCTGGATGCCGATATTTCGCCGGGCGTGATCTTTTGCCTGCAAGCCTGTGGTCCGGCGGCCCACAAAGCCAAGGAGTCTGACTACCCGCTGGCGCCGCACTACCTTGTTCATGTCGGTGACGACGGTGCCGTGTTGCTGCCTTACCCGCAAGCCAAGCGTATCCTCGACCGTCTCAAGCGCCTTGCGTTGGGCCGTGAAACACCCGACACGGGCGCCTGTGCCCGGTTCGACAAGGCGACCAGGCAAGGGGAAGACATGCGTCATGCCCAGAAGCTGCTTGCCGCAGCGGTTGCGTCGGTTGCTGGCAAGAACGAGGAACGCGCCGTCGCCAGCTTGTTCACGCCGGGCGGCACCCACGCCATCAAAGGTGAGTTCGCCGGCAGCAATGACTTCGAGGTGGTGGCGTTTATGGCGATCCTGCCAGAGAGCGAGACGCCATGACGGCCAGCCCCGCATCAACCCTTTCGGCGCAAACCCTTATCCAAGCCTTGCACCTGCCCGAGGGTTGCCGGGTGGATCAGCGCGTCCCCAAGAAATTGCTGCTGGAGAACGGCGCCCCCACAGTGGCAGACAAGCGCCTGATTACGGAGGCTATCGAAGAGATCCAATGGGTCGCCGCGCTCAAGCCCAACACCATCGGTGTGCCTGACTACCGGGATGAGTTGCGTGAATACCTGGAGATCGCTGTGCTGGCAGTGACTGTGCGGGGTGTCGTTAAACCTGCCAGTCAGTCGCGGCTTGCCGAGCTGGTGCACCGAGCCGTGCCTTATCCGGTGCTGTTGCTGATGATGGAAGGGCAATCGCTAACCCTGTCGCTGGCACACAAGCGCTGGGCACAGAACGAGGCCGACAAGGTGGTGCTCGACGGTAGCCCACAATCGTTAACAATCCCTGGCTTGCCGCCCGAGATTGGTGCGCCGAATGCAGCAGAAGCCGCTACCGCCGCAGAGTCGGCCTTTGTTCAGTCCCTGTCGATTATGCGCCAGCCCCAAGTTACCCTGTACGCCTTATATCAAGGCTGGGTCGATTGCCTCCAGGCCTTGCTCGCTGCCCGGTTGACCGGCAGTTATCAAGCATCGACCACCCCAGAACAGGCCGCAAAGCGACGCCAAGCCTTGGCAGATTGTGAGCGGCTTGAGGCAGAAATCAGCCGTCTGCGGGCGCAGGCAGCAAAGGAAAAACAACTGGCACGTCAGGTGGAATTGAACCTGATGCTTAAGCGTGTGCAGGCCGAGTTGGCCGCCGTAAGGGGGGCTTTGTGACGCGGCGCCGACAAATTCATGCCCGTGCGGCCTTGTCCTGCAGGCAGGCACTGCCTATACTTTGCGGCAATACACCCGCCAAGCCTATGACTGTTTCGGCAGACACGCTCAAATCGTGCGGGTTTTTTATTGTCTGCAGAAAGCGGGGAGCGGCATGAGGCCATTCAACAAACCCGCAATTACCGTTGCCCAACAAATCGCTCTGCTCAAAGCGCGTGGCCTGTCAATCCACGATGAAGCCAGAGCCGCACTCTTTCTCGAAGCCGTCAGTTTTTTTCGTCTTACGCCCTACATGCGTCCCTTTCAGGTAGCTGATAATCCCGATCACGCATTCTTGCCCGGTACCGGATTTCGCCGGCTCAGCCAACTGTACGACTTCGACCGTCGCCTGCGACTGTTGGTGATGGATGCCATTGAGCGAGTTGAAGTCGCGGCCAGAGCGGCTATTTCCAACCACATGGGGCCATTCTATGGTGCGCACTGGTATCAGCAGCGAGATCTGTTCAAAAACGGCTATGACCATGCCCGCTTGTTGAGCGCCATCGAGAGCGCCCAACAAAAAGCCCTGCAGGACTACCAGCGCGAGGTCAATCGTATCGACAGGCTCGCGCACGCCAGTGAGGCGCGTAAAGCAGCACTAAGGCAACGGCGTGCCCAAGAGAGTTACGCCCGCCACTATGCACTGAATTACAACACACCCGCCCTGATGCCCGGCTGGGCCATGCTCGAAGAGCTGAGCCTGGGTGAACTGTCCCATCTGTATCGGGGGCTTGCCAAAGACAGTGATCGGAAAGCTATAGGCCAGCGTCTGAGCGTGCCAGCGCCATTATTGGATTCCTGGCTGCATACCTTGACCGTGGTGCGTAACATCTGCGCCCACCATGCCCGGCTGTGGAACCGTGAGCTGGGCATCAAGCCCGAACAGCCAAAGCAGGCCAACGTCATATGGCCGGGCTACCTACATCAGAATAGTCAACACACCCGCATTGCCGTGGTGCTGGCAATACTGCACCACCTAATGCAGCAGGTCAGCCCGCATACCCACTGGCACCAGCGCCTGGCCGATGTATTGAACGAATATCCCGACATAGCAAAGCCAGCGATGGGCCTGCCGGACAACTGGCAGGCAGACGCCTTTTGGCAGACTGATTAAGGAACCACCATGAAAAAAATCGACATCAACAGCCCCGAGGCCCAGTCCGCCGATCTGGTGGCGGGCAACATCGACCAGCTCAAGGCCCTGTTCCCGGCGCTCATTACTGAAGGCCCGAACGGCACGGCGGTGAACGTGGATGTGCTCAAGGCGCTGGTGGGTGACCAGACCGTCACCGATGCCGATGAGAAATACGGTCTCAACTGGCACGGCAAGCGCCGCGCGCGGCAATTGGCGCTGACACCGAGTACCGGCACTCTTCGGCCCTGTCCGGATGACAGCGTGGATTGGGAAATGTAGTGGTCTAATGAAACCGGACACCCACTTAGGCGACAATGCTCGCCATTGAGAGGTGTTCGATGACTAGAAAGCGACGTACGTTTACCCCTGAATTCAAACA
>NZ_FOUI01000014.1 GCF_900114825.1 Halopseudomonas yangmingensis
ACAAGAACGCCAATTGAAACCCAGACAAACGAATACAGAAATGTGGCATATCCGAGCGCATATACCTTTGCTGGATAGATTAGTCGCCATAGCCACATAGCCAATAATAGAGCCGAAAAAAATGACTTGGTCAGTGCGAACTGATATCCGTTTCTATGTAAGAAAAAATAATGGACAAATGAAATATTTTCCATTAGTGCATATGCTTTTGGTTTTTGATAGTACTTTATGATCAATCCGATATCTGAGATTAATATCATTGTGACGACGATTACTGCTAACAGCGGAAATATCCTTTTCAACTACTTTCTCCAGGAATGCATAACGCCCTTGCTCACCGGAAAATTGCGAGCGCAGCGAGTAATTTTTCCGAGTGCAGCAATTTGTTATGCCCTCGACCTTATAAGCTCAGCGATTTCAGCCGCAATTTCATTGATAGTATGAGTAGCGGTGCTCCTAGCGACTTTATCAGCCAGAGACGGACTATAATCAACGACTTGCTGCTTTGTAATGTTATGCCAAATTGGCAGTAGAACCTGCTCGCCGGAGACGGTGCGCGTAACGATTCCGTCAAGTTCGTAATTGGTCCAGCCCTTTGAAATAAACGAAGGGGAAAGAACTACCAGCCCAACGCGACTATTAGCTAAGCCTTTGTCTATTTTTTGCCTTAGGCTATCTCCAATCCTAAGCGTCATTTCGTCGTACCAAACGTTCAGGCCTTCATTTATCAATGCGTTGGCAAGTGGCCTAACAAATTCATCTTTATCTTCTGACGCATGAGAGATAAATACATCATGCGTCTCTCCACCAGTTTCTGTAGGAGGCGGAACATTGTCCCGCAGCAAACTCGGTACTTCAGAAAGCGGGCGTTCCTGGATTTCAGGCAAGGCCCCGGGCACAACACGAACAGAGGCATTTGTACTGCCGCGCAATCCTTGCATATCAACAGCAACATACCAGTGGCCAGAATTCGGAACTGCTATTCGTATTGGTGATTTCGTCGCTAAACCACCATAGAACCTATGTTTCCGTCCGTTCTTATAGCTGCTGAAATTAGAGCTATCCATCAGCCGAACATTCGCGCCACTAGACAAAGTTACCTCAACCACCTCGCCTCTCTTGAGATTGCCAAGATCATACTTTAAGAAATTCAATGTCGACTCCTTTTAGGCATAACGCCGCCAACACGCGCGGCTTTGCAGTGAAGGCGAAGCCGTAACGAAAAAGCCGTCGCCGTGCTTGGCTTTGTTAGCGACAGATCCTAGTCGTCAACATCTTCACCCCTATACAATTTGTCTTCCCTTATTTCTTCAAGGTCGTCTTCAGATAGTTGCCGTTCGGAAAGGGGAATAATTATATCCGCCTGCTCAATCACAGCTTCTATCGCGGACTCAAATTTCGGCTTATCAGCTTCACTTAACGGAGTGTTGAGAAAGTCAGCAGGAAGGTCACCCTTTAATCCCAGATGATCATCGTGGAGTGCAAAAACCTTATCGGTATTTCCCAAGTCTACCAAGGCATCGACAAGGTCTTCGACGGTCTCGTATTCTATGTCTGGATTGAACGGGCCGCCATCTCCCAACGCATGTGCAATATCTTCTAAGCTTTCAAACTTCTTCATAAATCGTCGCTCCCCATCTTGGTTGAATTAGAACTCTACGCTGCTTGGCAATATCGCTAACATTGATATTTTCTAGCACGCAGTACTAACACGCGATCTATCCCCAGCACAGCAACACCAAAAACCTAATAACTTTCAAAAGCCTGTGCCAATCAAACCGCAAACCTCGCATGTTATACCGCGTGCGGTTATAAACCGTGCATGCGATCTAACCAGCGTGGCCGGGCCTGGGTGGGATGCGGGGTTGTGTGGCATCCATGCCTCAGGAGGGCTGCGCGCTGGCAGTTGGTTCGATAGTGCATTTATTTGCTGCCGGTGCCAAGGGTGCGTGGGTGTGGGGGTTGGGTTTACTGGGCTCCCGCCTTCGCGGGAGTGACGATGAAAATCGCGGGAGCGGCATTGAGCATCGCGGGAGTGGCATTGAGCATCGCAGGAGTGACGTTGAGGCTTGCGGCTGTGACATTGAAGACTGCTGGCATGACCTGCCGGGGTTCGGGCACTATCCTGCGTTATGCTTCCTTCTTTATCTGCCGGTGATTGTTTATGGATAACCTGCTCGACAACCTGACTGAAAGCGTGTTCCTCGGCAAGCTGATCAGCAGCGTGCTGCTGGTGATTGCGCTGACCATTGTCTGGCGGCTGGCAGCGGCGAGCATTCGCCGGGTCAGTTGGTCGACCCATGAGTCGCAGCGGCGCTGGCTGGTGATGGCGCGCAATGTAGCGGTGATTACCGGGGTGTTTTTGCTGGTGGTGGTGTGGGCCGACCAGTTGCGCACCCTGGCGTTGTCGGTGGTGGCCTTTGCCGCAGCGATCATCCTGTCGACCAAGGAGCTGTTGATGTGCTTTACCGGCGGGGTGTTGCGCTCCAGTGCCGGGATGTTCCATCTGGGTGACCGTATAGAGGTAAAGAAGCTGCGCGGCGATGTGATCGACCTGACCGTGCTGACCACGACCATTCTGGAAATTGGCCCGGAGCAGCTGTCGCACCAGCAGACCGGGCGGGCGGTGGTGTTGCCGAATTCGATCTTTCTCAGTGAGGCGGTGATCAACGAGAGCTTTACCGAGGACTATGTGCTGCACACCACGGTGCTGCCGCTGGCGCGCAAGGATGACTGGGCGCGTGCCGAGCGGCATCTGCTACAGGCTGCCAATGAGGTCTGTGAGGAGTTTATCGAGGCGGCGCGCAAGCATCTGGTTCGTCTGGGCCGGCGCCAGGGGCTGGATGTGCCTTCGGTGGAGCCACGGGTGACGCTGCTGTTTCCCAAGCCCGATGAAATTGATCTGCTGGTGCGGTTCCCGGTGCCGGCGCGCCGGAAGGGCCGTATTGAGCAGGCGTTGTTGCGGCGCTATCTGGCGCTGGAGGATGCAGCATCGGTGCAGCCGGACGCTGACATTAGCCAGGCAGCCGGGCTGCAGGCCGAGGCGACACCGAGTGACAGCCCGCTATCATAATGACTGGCAATTGCACTGCCCTGCGTAAGGCCCTAAGCTGCGTCTTACCCGCCACCACCTGGTACCTTTCAACCCGGCTCCGAGGAGCGCCGATGTCACTGCTCAAATACCTTGCCCGCGCCACCCTGCTGCTGACCCTGCTGCTGTCCAGCGGCCCCTTGCTGGCCCAGTCGCTGCGCATTGCCGCGGCCTCCGACCTGCGCTTTGCCCTCGACGAGATTGTCGCGCTCTGGCAGCAACAGCAGCCGGATACCCAGGTGCAGGTGATCTACGGCTCGTCCGGCAAGCTGACCACGCAGATCATCAACGGCGCGCCCTTCGACCTGCTGTTCGCCGCCGATATCGCTTTTGCCGAGCAGTTGCATGAGCGCGGCCTGACCAGCAGTGAACCGCAGGTACATGCCCTGGGCCGGATTGTGCTGTGGAGCAATACGCTGGATGCCGGGCAACTGAGCCTGGCGCAGCTGAGCGACCCGGCGATCCGGCGCATCGCCATTGCCCAGCCGGCACATGCCCCCTACGGGCTGCGTGCCCAGCAGGCGCTGCAGGCTGCCGGGGTCTGGGAGGCGGTTGAGCCGAAACTGGTGTTTGCCGAGAACATCGCCCACGCGGCGCAGATGGCCCAGTCCGGTGCGGCGCAGGTCGGCATCATCGCGATGTCGCTGGCGATGGCGCCGGGGCTGGCCGAGCATCCTTACCTGTTGATCGATGATGCCCTGCACAGCCCGCTGCTGCAGGGCTATGTGATTACCCGGCGCGCTGCCGACAAGCCGCAGGCGCAGGCCTTTGTGGCGTTTATCGAGAGCCCCGAGGTGCACGCGATCATGCGCCGCTACGGTTTTTTGCTGCCGGGTGAGCAACCCTGATGGATCTTCTTGGACTCGGCCCGGCGGACTGGCAGGCGATTGAGCTGACCCTCAAACTGTGCCTGTACACCACGCTGATCCTGTTGCTGCTGGCCACCCCGCTGGCCTGGTGGCTGGCGCATGGCCGCTCGCGCCTGCGCGGCGTGGTGCAGGCGCTGGTGGCTCTGCCGCTGGTGTTGCCGCCGACGGTGCTGGGCTTTTACCTGCTGGTGACGCTGGGCCCGCACGGCTGGGTCGGTGGCACCCTGGAGCGCTTCGGCCTGCCGCACCTGGCCTTCACCTTCGAGGGCATTCTGCTGGCCTCGGTGATCTATTCCATGCCGTTTGCCGTGCAGCCCCTGTGCGAGGCGTTCAGCTCGCTCGGGCGGCGCCCGCTGGAGGTGGCCAGCAGTCTCGGCGCCAGCGGGTTCGACCGCTTTGTCAGCGTGGTGCTGCCATTGAGCAAGGGCGGCTTTGTGATTGCCGCCACCCTGACCTTCGCCCATACGTTGGGTGAATTCGGGGTGATTTTGATGCTCGGCGGCAGCATTCCCGGTGAAACCAAGGTGCTCTCGGTACTGATCTACGACCATGCCGAGGCGATGAACCATGCCGCGGCCCATCGCCTGTCGCTGCTGTTGCTGCTGTTTGCCTTTGTCACGCTGTTTCTGGTCTACGGCATCAGCCGGCGCTTTCAGGTGGTGCGCCCATGAACCTGCGGATCAGCGCCGAGCTGCAACTGGCCGATGAATTTCGCCTGCAGGTCGATACCGAACTGCCGCTGCAGGGCGTGACCGCGCTGTTCGGCCGATCCGGCTGCGGCAAGACCACCTTGCTGCGGATTGTTGCCGGGCTGGAGCGGGTGCGCGGCGCGCGGGTGCAGTTTGCCGGGCAGTGCTGGCAGGATGGCCGGCAGTTTGTGCCGCTGCATCGCCGGCGCATCGGTCTGGTGTTTCAGGAACCCAGCCTGTTGCCGCACCTGTCGGCCCGCGACAACCTGCTGTACGGCTACCGGCGCACCCCCGAGGCACTGCGCCGGCTGCACCCGGATCAGGTGTGCGCGCTGCTGGGGATTGAGGATCTGCTGCAGCGGCGCATCGACCAGCTGTCCGGCGGCCAGCGCCAGCGCTTTGCCCTTGGCCGGGCACTGCTGACCAGCCCGCAGTTGCTGCTGCTGGACGAGCCACTGTCGGCACTGGATAGCCAGACCAAGCGCGAGATCATGCCGTTCCTGTCGCGGCTGGCGACGGAGGCCGGCGTGCCCATGCTGCTGGTCACCCATGCCCCGGAAGAGGTGCAGCGGTTGGCGGATCGCGTGGTCTTCATGCAGGACGGGCGCATCCAGTGCATCGAGTCGCTGCAACAGGCACTGGCCCGCCCGGATTCGCCGCTGTTCGCCGATCAGGGCGCCGCCAGCATCCTGCTCGGCGAACTGGGCGAGCCGCAGGCTGACGGCCTGCGCGCCTTCGGCCCGGCCGCATCGCGACTGTGGCTGAGCAGCCGTCAGCCATCCCGGCCCGGTCAGCTGCAACGCCTGCATATTCGCGCCCAGGATGTCAGCCTGGCCCTCGACGACCCGCAACGCATCAGCATCCAGAACCACCTGCCGGTACGCATCGAACGCATCGACCCGATCCGCCCGTCACAGCAGCTGGTGTCCTGCCGCACCGCCGACGGCCAGCTGCTGCTGGCCGAAGTCACCCGCCGCGCCGTCGAGCAACTGCAACTGGCGCCGGGGCTGGCGGTCTTTGCGCTGATCAAGTCGGTGGCGTTGCTGGAGTAGTGTGCTGCAGGCGGGATTGCAGTCCGGCCCGTACACCCGGCCAGTCCAGATCGGTAATGCTGTAGTACACCGAGTCGCGCACATGGCCATCCTGGGCCAGCATGTGCCGGCGAAATACCCCTTCACGCCGGGCACCCAGACGCTCGATGGCCCGCTGTGATCGCAGGTTGCGCAGGTCGGTCTTCAGCTCGACACGCAGGGCGTCAAGTGCGTCGAAGGCATGACTGAGCAACAGGTACTTGGCCTCGGTATTCACCGCCGTGCGCTGATAATCCCGGCCCAGCCAGCTGTAACCAATTTCCAGTCCGCGATCACGCTCACGAATATTCATGAAGCGCGTGCTGCCCATCGGCCGCCCGCTTGCCGGGTGCACCAGCACAAAGGGGCACTGCGCCCCGCGTTCGGCCAGCTGCAGTGACTGCTCCACCCACTGCCGTGCATCGGCTGCTGCGCAAAGGCCAGGCACCGGCAGGTAGGCCCAGTCCTCGCGCTGCTGGCCGATGGCAAACAGACCCTCGACATGCGCCAGCGACAGCGGCTCCAGCCGCACATGCTCACCCGCCAGCGTGACTGGCTCTACCTTGAATCCCATTCAAAACTCCCTTTAAGACTGCTTCACTGCAGCAGCAGATAGATACCCACAACCACCAGCACACCTGGGACAACCGTATCAGCAAAAGGCTGGTGATCCGTCAAAGATGAACCTCCCAATGGCCGGTTTTATCCGAACCGATTCGCGTTATTTTTCCAGCTTGTTGCAGTTTGGCCAGCGCACGGGCAATGGTACGCAGGTCTTTGCCGATGGCATCGGCCAGTTGCTGGCGCGTTAATTCAGGATTTTCGGTCAGCAAGGCCACAATGGCGTCCGGGGTTTTCAACCCGCTCACGTCCACCTGCCAATTTACAGGGGCATTTGCAGAGGCGATTACAGGGGCGTTTTGTGCCAGCGTTTGCGCAATCACCGACAACATAAAGTGGATAAAAGGCGTGCTATCAGCCTGCCGATCCGCCTGCTCAAGGGCCTGGTAGTACTGCTGCTGGTGTTCCTTGATCACACTTTCCAGCGGCAGCGACAAAAACAGCGGGTGCCAGCACGACAGGATCAGGGTTTGCCACAGTCGGCCCATGCGGCCGTTGCCATCACTGAAGGGGTGAATAAACTCGAATTCGTAGTGAAACACGCTGCTGGTAATCAGCGGGTGGTCGTTGGCCTGTTGCAGCCACCCCGCCAAATCCGCCATCAAGCCCGCTACCTGATGCGCGGGTGGCGCCACATGCTGCATCACCCCGGCTTTATGAATACCTACCCCTTTATTGCGAAACGCGCCGGCATCCAGCAGCACCTCGCTCATCATCCAGGCATGGGCAGCGAGCAGGTCATCAAGATTGGCTGGCTGAAACCGGGGCAGCGCATCATAGGCGACAATGGCGCCTTTCACCTCGGCCAGTTCGCACACGCTGCCCAGCACCGGCTTGCCCTCCACAATGGCGGTGATTTGTTCTTCCGTCAGGGTATTGCCTTCAATGGCCAGCGTGCCGGTAATGGTTTTGATGCGGTTTTGCTTGCGTAACTGCGGTGAGGCATTTAACAAACTGGCATCCAGCCGCCCCACCTGCTGGCTGATATCGGCCGCCAGATTGAGGATATCGGAGGTGAGGGTAAAAGGGGGCTTGTCTCGTATCGGGCTCACTCAGCTATCCGCCTTCAGCAGGATAAAGTGCTCGACCAGCCGGATCATCAGCGCCTTCTGGTCGGGTTGGCTTTCGGCCACCAGCAGTGCCAGTGCCACCAGAGTATTGTCATTGATCAGCTGTTCCACCGGCCTGGCCAACAGGTGTTGGTTGATGCGCAAATACCACAAAAACAGGAACGACCCGCTGCGCTTGTTGCCATCTGCCAGCGGGTGATTCTTGATAACGAAATACAGCAGATGGGCCGCCCGGCTGGCCACGTTGGGATAAAACAGCTCGTCACCAAAGCCCTGCTCGATGGTGGCCAGCGCCGAGGCCAGACCGTCACCGCGCAGTTGCCCGAACAGTTCTGTGGCCTCGCCCTTGGTGATCAGTGTCTTTTTCAGCGCGGCTATTGCGGTCAGCGACTCATCCAGCCCCAGCGCCCGCATGCTGGCCTGCTTGTTGGGTAGCGCACCGAGGCTCTGCTCGTCATAACCCTGCAAAAGGCTCCAGCTACGGGCATAGTCGCTGATCACCGACAGCACCGCCTCGCCCTCGGGGTTGACCAGCTGCTGGTTGGCCAGGGTGCGCGACAACAGGCGCACGGCCTGCTCGAACTCGATGCCTCGTTCCTGCAGACGGCGCCGGTTGACGGTATAGCCCTGCACCAGATGCTGCTTCAGGGTTCGGGTGGCCCAGATGCGGAACTGGGTGGCGCGGGCCGAATTGACCCGGTAGCCGACCGAGATGACGGCATCGAGGTTATAGAACTTACGTTTGCGCCTGACTTCCCTGCCGCCCTCCGCCTGAACCTGTAAGAAATCCTTACAGGTTGCCGCCTCCTCTAACTCCCCGTCAGCAAAGACATTTTTCAGGTGCATGGTGATGTTTTGCGGCTTGACCTGAAACAGTTCGGCCATCTGGGCCTGGGTCAGCCACAGGCTTTCCTGCTCCAGCCGGAGCTCCAGCTGCACCTGGCCATCTTCAGACTGGTAGATCTCGATGCTATTGCTCATGACAACCTCCTTGTTGCAGGGTGCGGTTGTAAACCCGGCATTGCGGGCAGGTATAGGGCTTCTGCCTTCCCATCTCTTTTTGTAGGCTGCCAGCAAGGTACTGTGTCAGCGCCCGTACTCACAATGCAAGGGTGCGAATGGCTTGCGATCCGTCACAGGTGAACCTCCCAATGGCCGGTTTTATCCGAACCGATTCGCGTTATTTTTCCGGCTTGTTGCAGTTTGGCCAGCGCACGGGCAATGGTACGCAGGTCTTTGCCGATGGCATCGGCCAGTTGCTGGCGCGTTAATTCAGGATTTTCGGTCAGCAAGGCCACAATGGCGTCCGGGGTTTTCAACCCGCTCACGTCCACCTGCCAATTTACAGGGGCATTTGCAGAGGCGATTACAGGGGCGTTTTGTGCCAGCGTTTGCGCAATCACCGACAACATAAAGTGGATAAAAGGCGTGCTATCAGCCTGCCGATCCGCCTGCTCAAGGGCCTGGTAGTACTGCTGCTGGTGTTCCTTGATCACACTTTCCAGCGGCAGCGACAAAAACAGCGGGTGCCAGATTCAGAATCTCGGCGGTAATGGTGAAGGGCGGTTTGTAGCTCATATCAGGTGACGGCCCTGTGCTTGGGTGCCAGCACACCAAAGCGGGTGTCTTTAATCACCGGGGTTTGGCTGCTGGTCATGCGGTTATTCCTGTGTAGATGCGGTGCAAGTACCTGACTGGGCATTGTAGCGGCAAAGGCGACAGTGGGCGGATTTCTGCCGGCTGTTCAGCCCGCCGACAGATGCCCCGCCTTACCTGCCGGCGCTATGCGCTTGCCATTCAGCAACTGGCCAATCCGGGTATTGCGTACCAGCAGCTGATAGCTGGCCAGCCCGACCAGCGTGGTGGCGATGATATTCAGCAGTATCTTCAGCTCGGCCGGCAACGGCGCCCCGTAGAGCAAGGCACCAAAGCCAATGGTGCCGAGCATGTGTACCAGATAGACCCAGTAGGAGCTGTCGGCGAGGTAGCGCAGCACGGCATGCTGGCGATTCAGGTAGCGCAGCGCCAGGCCGATCAGGGCGAAGCTCCACAGCCAGGTGGTGGCGTTGTAGCTGAAGGCGGTCAGCAGCTGCAGGGCAAAGCCGGAGGCGCCCCTGAGCAACTGGTCGAGCAGCAGCAGCGCCAGCAGACAACTCAGCAAGCCGCCCCAGAAGTAATAACCGGCCAACCGCTTGTAGCCAGCCAGCAGCCTCTGCCGTTGCTGATACAGGCAATAGCCGAAGGCGTAGAACAGCCCGTGGTACAGCCATTCGGCCAGCGGCGGGACAAAGGAGCCGTTGACCACCAGCACCGCATGCGGGTACTGCATGCCGATCAATGCCAGCGGCAGGGCCAGCACGGCAAACCCCCAGGGGCGCTCGGCCAGCCAATGGAACAGCCCAGGCGTAAGCGTGCGCAGTGCGGCGGGCAGCCTTGGCGCCAGCCAGAGAAGGGCGAAGGTCAGCAACGCCAGCCCGCTCAGCTGGTAGAGAAACCACATATGCATGGTGGCAATGCGCGGGGCGTCCGGCAGCACCGGCACCAGATCCGGCTGCAGGCCGAAATGACCGAGTTCGGCGCGGTGCACATAGAGCATCACCAGCAACGCGGTGGCGACAAAGATCACCGGCCAGAACAGCACAAAGGGCAGCGCCAGACGGCGCAGTCGATGCCCGAGCATCTGCCGGGCACCGCGCCGCTCGACCAGCAAGGCGACAAAGTAGCCGGCGATGATAAGAAACACCGGCATACGGAAACTGTGAATCACCACCACCAGCAGATCGGCCAGCTGGGTGGTTGCGGCGTCGCGCCAGGGCACGATCTGCGGCCCGGTCATATGGTTGATTGCCGAATGCAGGACAATGCCCAGCCACATCATCAGCGCGCGCAGGTTATCCATTGCGTGTTCACGGTGCTGGATAGCGGAGGGGGCTTGCATCCTGTCTCCCTGACAGACGGCGGGAAAATCGCTGCAAAGCGGCTTTCCGGATTTATCTTGTTGTTGGAATGGCGCCATGCCTGGCAGTGTTTATCCGGTTGGCAGCAGCGCAAATACTGCGCCTTTTGCCGGGTGCTGCCAAGACGGTTTGGCGCGCCGGCACCGGCTGCTGCACAATGCCCCGCAGTGATTCCCGCCTTCTGCCCTGAGCCACCCGGAGCCCGCCATGTGGAACCTCGACAACAGCTACGCACGCCTGCCCGACAGCCTGCATCAGGCCCAGCCACCGGTGCCGGTACCGGCCCCGCGTTTGCTGTTGCTGAATCAGCCGCTGGCCGAGGCGCTGGGTTTGTCCGTTGCCGAGCTGGACAGTGCTGAGGGTGTGGCCGTGCTGGCCGGCAATGCCCTGCCCGCTGGCAGCCAGCCGCTGGCACAGGCCTATGCCGGGCAC
The DNA here is from genome assembly GCF_900114825.1 of Halopseudomonas yangmingensis. Taxonomy (GTDB): domain Bacteria; phylum Pseudomonadota; class Gammaproteobacteria; order Pseudomonadales; family Pseudomonadaceae; genus Halopseudomonas; species Halopseudomonas yangmingensis. The sequence continues at coordinate 10,800 of NZ_FOUI01000014.1, forward strand.
CAGTTCGGCCATTTCACCCTGCTTGGCGATGGCCGCGCGGTGCTGCTCGGCGAGCAGCTGGCGCAGGACGGCCAGCGCTACGACATTCAGCTGAAGGGTTCGGGGATGACGCCCTTTTCCCGACGCGGGGATGGCCGTTCGGCACTCGGGCCGATGCTGCGCGAGTACATCATCAGCGAGGCGCTGCACGGGCTGGGGATTCCCTGCACGCGCAGTCTGGCGGTGGTGGCCAGCGGCGATACGGTGCTGCGCCCGCTGCCGCAACCCGGCGCGGTACTGACCCGGGTGGCGGCCAGCCATGTGCGGGTCGGCACCTTCGAATATGCCATCCGCCGGGGTGGCGCCGAGCTGGTCAGGGCGCTCGCCGACTGGTGCATCGAGCGCCATTACCCGCACTGCCGCGCGGCCGACAATCCCTGGCTGGCGCTGCTGCAGGCGGTGGTGGCGGGCCAGGCTGCGCTGATTGCGCGCTGGATGCAGGTCGGCTTTATCCACGGGGTGATGAATACCGACAACATGAGCATTGCCGGCGAGAGCATCGACTTCGGCCCCTGTGCCTTTATGGATGCCTTCAACCGTCGTCAGGTGTTCAGTTCGATTGACGAGCAGGGCCGCTACGCCTGGGTCAACCAGCCGGGCATCGGCCAGTGGAACCTGACCCGCCTTGCCGAAGCACTGCTGCCGCTGCTGGATCCGTCGCAGGAAGTCGCCATTGAACTGGCGCAGCAGGCACTGGCCGACTACGCCAGGCTTTACCAGCAACACTGGCTGGATGGCATGGCCGCCAAGCTGGGGCTGTTCGAGGCGCAGCCGGAGGATACCGCGCTGATCGAGGACTGGCTGGATTTGCTGCAGGCGCAGCAGGCCGACTTCACCAACAGTTTCCGCGCCCTTGGCGGCGACCCGGCAGCGCTCGCCGAGTTGCCGCCGCAGCCGCTGTTCGACAGCGCAGAATTCGCTGCCTGGCAGCAGCGCTGGCAGCAGCGGCGCAGCCAGCAGGCGCAGTCACTGGCCGAATCCAGCGCGCTGATGAACCGCCACAACCCGCAACTGATTGCCCGCAACCATCAGGTGGAGCGGGCACTGCAGGCTGCCGAACGCGACGACCTGCAACCGCTGCTGGGGTTGCTGGAGCAGCTGCGCCAGCCCTATGCCAGCCGCCCCGGCTGCGCGCCCTGGTGCCAGCTGCCGCTGCCCCACGAGCAGGTACAGCAAACCTTTTGCGGGACCTGAACCTCAGCCAGTCACCCGCCGCAGCAGCGCCCTGCCGACAAAGCGCAGCTTGGTGCCGGTATCCAGCCGCTTCAGGTTGGTTGCGACTATGCCCTTGGTAAAGCGAGTGCGCTTGGAATAGTCGATGCGCACATCGACCACCACCGGCTGCCCGCCCTCGGCAATCGCCAGCGCCTGCTTCAGTACCGAGTCGATCTGCTGGTCGTTGTCCAGTCGCAGATAGGCACTGCCGGTGGCCTGGGCCACGCCGGCAAAGTCGGGTTTGGGCAGCACAGTGCAGACCTTGCGGTTGTAGGGGATTTCCTGGGCCTGGGAGATCTGTGACAGCTCGCCATCGTTGAACACGCACTGCACCACGCCGAGGCGGTTGCTGCTGGCGGTCAACAGCTCCATGCAGGTCATCAGGAAGGCGCCGTCACCGACAATACCGACCACCTGCTGCTGCGGATGCGCCAGCTTGGCGCCGATGCTGGCCGGCACGCAGTAGCCCATGCAGTTGAAATCGGTGGGTGAAATGAAATGCCGGTTGCGCAGGATCGGCATCAGCTCGGCGGTGAGGAAGGTGTGGTTGCCGTCGTCGGCTACCACTATCGCGTCATCCGCCAGCAGCGCGCGCAGGCCGCTGAAGAAGCGCGCCGGATTGACCCGCTCGAACTTGCCCTTGTGCGCATACCACTCGTCCAGATAGGCCTGCTTGTCGGCGGCGATGCGCGCCTGCAGCTCGCGACTGTCGCGGGGCTCGGCCTGACTGCTGCGCAGCCGATCCAGCAGCGCCGCCAGCAGCTGGCCGGCATCACCCGGCAGACGCACGCTGGCCGGGTAGTTGGCGTCGAACACCGCCGGATTGATATCCAGATGGATCAGTTGCTCGGGCACCGGCAGGCCGAAGCTGCCGGTGGGGATTTCCGAGAAGCGCGTACCGATGGCAAGCAGGCAGTCGCACTCGGCGAAGGCATTCTGCGCCGCCGGGACCGCGTGCGGGCCGAACGAGAAGCCGACCGCCAGCGGGTGGCTGGCGGGGAAGACCGACAGTCCCTGCAGGGTGGTGGCCACCGGCGCGCCGAGGCGCTCGGCCAGCTCGATCAGTTGCGCCTCGCAGTCGCGTGCGCCCCAGCCAGCGAAAATGCCCGGCCGCCTGGCGCTCTGCAACAGCCGCTGGGCCAGCTCCAGCTGGCCGTCGAGCCCGGCCTGGTCCAGCGGCGGCGGGGTCGGCGCGCTGAAGGTCGGCAGCGGTTCGGCAATCTCGGCGGAGAAAATCCCGATATTCATCGGAATCTCGACGAAAACCGGCCCCTGCTCGCCCTCCAGGGCAATCCGCGCCGCCTCGAACAGGGTCGGCACCAGCTCGGCCTGGGATTCAACCTTGAACTGCGCCTTGGTAATCGCCTGCAGCAGCTGCTGCTGGTTGATGTCGTGCAGCTGGTAACGGAACGCCGAGTCGGTACGGATGCCGCCGGACAGCACCAGCATCGGAATGCCGTCCAGATAGGCCTCGCCAATCCCGCTGGCGGCATGCGTGAGGCCGGCCGCCGGCACCACCAGCAGGGTGCCGAGGCTGTCGGTGGTGCGGCTGATGGCATCGGCCATAAAGGCGCCGCCGCCCTCGTGGGTGACCAGCAGCGGGGTGATCTGCTCGCTGCTGTTGAGGGCATCGTACAGCTCGGTGTTGTGCACACCGGGAATGCCGAAGGTATAACGCACACCTATCTGTTCCAGGGCGTATCGCAGCAGCCAGGCGCCGGTCTTTTTCATTGTTGGGGTCCTTGAGGCAGGGTTGGGGAAGAAGCGCTGATGCCGGCCAGCGCCTGACCGGCGATGCGTGCGGTGAGTATGCAGCCGGACAGGAAGGTGCCTTCCAGCGAGCGGATGCCGCTGATGCCGCCACCGCCAAAGCCGCAGGCCTCACCCACCGCATACAGGCCGGGGATCGGCTGGCCGGCGGCGTCCAGCACCCGCGACTGCACGTCGGTCTCGATACCGCCCATGCTCTTGCGTGACAGCAGCATGACGCGGATCGCCACCAGTGGCAGCGCCTTCGGGTCGTTGATCGGCTGGTTCTTCAGCAGCCGCAGGCGGTCGCCGCGCCAGTTGCGCAGCTGGCGCAGGCGGCGCAACTGGGCGTCGTTATGGAAGCGCGGGCCACGCGCAATCATCGCATCATAGGGTTCGACGCTGGCGCGCAGCTGGTCCGCGCTGACCTTGTGATTGCCGACCAGCGCATTCATCTGCTGCGCCAGCGCCTCGTAGCTGTCGGCACTCAGCACATCCGGGCACTGCTCAAGCAGCAGCCTTGCCTGGGCCCGGTTGCCGAACAGCATTTCGCGAATCAGTCGCAGGCTGTCACGCTCGCGGAAGGCGTGGTTGACCTCGGAGCCGGAGATGGCCATTTCCTTGAGCAGGATGCGCCGGTTCAGCAGCAGCCAGCCGTACTGGTCCTCCAGCCGGCCCAGCCGGCCACACAGCTGATGGGTATCAAAACCACTCATCATCGGGTGAGGTCCGACCCGCCGGCCGCGGCAGTCCAGCCACAGCGCCGAGCGCGGCGGTATCAGCGACAGGCCCTGATCGGCAAAGCGAGGCTGCGGATGGCGGATACCGGCGGCGTAGTTCCACATCTGCCCGAGGCGCAGCACCCGACCGCCGAGCTCGGCCACCTGATCGTGCAGATGGCCGTCGGCCTCCGGGTGCGAGCCGTTCAGCAACAGCTGCGGCGGCTCGCCATAGCGGGCCCGGTCCCAGACCTGACGCACCCGCTGAAGATTGCCGTTGATGCCCCCGCTGGCGACCACCACGGCCCGTCCGTGCAGCTCGAACGGCTGGCCATCGGCCTCGCCCTGCACGCCACAGATGCGGTCCTGCTGCTGGAAAAACTGCTCGACCCGGTGACCGAAGCGCAGCTCCAGCAGACCGCGTTGGGGATGCTCCAGCAGCGCCTTGATCAGCGTCTGCGTCAGGTGCCAGCCGGTACCCCAGATCACGTGGTAGCGCGGCAGCGTATTCAGTGCGGTGAACTCGCCACGCTCGACCCACTGCACCGCCGGCACAAAGCCGATGCCATGGCTGCGCAACCACTGGTAGACATCGCTGGTGCTGCGCTGGATGTAGGTGTCGGCCCAGCGCATCGGCCAGTGATCATCCTCGGCAAATTCGGCGGCGCGGTACCAGTCGGCGCGCAGCAGCTCGGCGCTGTCGGCAATGCCGTTGCGCCGCTGCAGGTCGGTACCGGCAAACAGCATGCCGCCAAACGCTTCGTTGGCCAGCCCGCCAAAGCGCTCACGCGTGCCGCGCTCGAGCAGGGTCACCGGCTGGCCGTGCTCAAGCAGCTCCAGCGCGGTGACAATCCCGGCAATCCCGCCACCGACCACGATCACCCGGTTGTTCTGGGCGTCCTGCATAGCTCACCCTCCTGTTGTTTTGCCGCTATGATGGCGGTCCATTCACTGCCTGTCTGTCAGCCAGCCGACACCCATGCCCGATTCGATCAGCCAATGGCTGCCCCTGCTGAACAATAGCCTGTGGTTCCGCCATCTGCCGCCGGCGCTGCAGCAATCACTGCTGCAGGCGGCACAACTGCGCCAGTTACAGTCGAACCAGTTGCTGTTTCCGCGTGGTGAGCAATCCGCCGATCTGTTTGCCGTGCTGCAGGGCGCGCTGTGCGTCGGCACCCTGGATGCCGAGGGCCGCGAGGTGCTGCTGACGGTGGCCGAGCCGGTCACCTGGTTTGGCGAGATCGCGCTGTTCGATGCCCAGCCGCGCACCCACGATGTGCGCGCCGCCGGCCCGACCACCCTGCTGTGCATTCCGCAGGCGGCCTTGCAGCAGTTGCTCGCCGAACAACCGCACTGGTGGCGCGAGTTTGCCCTGCTGCTGTGCCACAAACTGCGCCTGGCGTTCAACAATGCCGAGGATCTCAGTCTGCTTCCGGCGGGACCAAGACTGGCCCGGCGATTGTTACTGATTGCCCGTGGCTACGGCGATGCCCGCACCACCCAGCAGCAGATCCGCCTGACCCAGGAGCGTCTGGCGCAGATGCTGTCGCTGAGCCGCCAGACCACCAACCAGCTACTGCGCGAACTGGAGCAGCAGGGCGTGCTGCGATTGCAGCCGGGCTGTATCGAGATTGTTGATCTGCCGGCACTGGAACAGGCCGCCAGCCACTGAAAGCTGATCCCGGACAAATGTTTCAGCGCCAAAATGGTGCAGAATGCTGGCACAGGGCGCGCTGCCACCCGGTAGCGCCCAGTCATCCATAGTCATTGCACCGGAGACCACTGTGACCGACACCAAGATCCTGCTCGACGAATCCGAGATTCCCACCCACTGGTACAACGTGGTGGCCGACATGCCCAACCCGCCGGCGCCCTATCTGGGGCCGGACGGCCAGTTGCTGACGCCGGATGCGATGCAGGCGATTTTCCCGCCAGCGATCATCGAGCAGGAAATGAGCAGCCAGCGCTGGATCGAGATCCCCAACGAGGTGCGCGAGATTCTGCGTCTCTGGCGCCCGGCTCCGCTGTATCGTGCACACCGGCTGGAACAGGCACTGGGCACGCCGGCAAAGATCTACTTCAAGTACGAAGGCGTCAGCCCGGCCGGCTCGCACAAGGTCAATTCGGCGGTGGCACAGGCCTGGTACAACCGCGAGGCCGGCATCAAACGACTGACCACCGAGACCGGCGCCGGCCAGTGGGGCTCGTCGCTGTCGCTGGCCGGCAGCATGTTCGGCCTGCAGGTGCGTATCTACATGGTCAAGGTCAGCCACGGCCAGAAGCCGTTCCGCCGCTCGATGATGCAGACCTGGGGCGGCGAGGTGATCCCCAGCCCGTCGATGCATACCGAGGCCGGTCGCCGGGTGCTGGCCGCCGACCCGGACAACCAGGGTTCGCTGGGTACCGCGATCTCCGAAGCGGTGGAAGAAGCCGCCTCGCGCAGCGACACCAACTATGCGCTGGGTTCGGTGCTCAACCACGTACTGCTGCACCAGACGGTGATCGGCCTGGAGGCGAAGAAGCAGCTGGAGAAGGTTGGGGACTACCCGGATGTGATCTTTGCGCCCTGTGGCGGCGGCTCGAACGTCGGCGGCATGATGTTCCCGTTCCTCGCCGACAAGGCCGCCGGTCGCGATATCCGGCTGGTGGCGGTGGAGCCGGACTCCTGCCCGACCCTGACCCGTGGCCACTATGCCTACGACTTCGGCGATGTCGCAGGCCTCACACCGATGATGAAGATGTACACCCTCGGCCACGATTTCATGCCGCCCGGCATCCATGCCGGCGGACTGCGCTACCACGGCGATTCGGCGCTGGTTTCGCAGCTTTACCATGAGGGCATTCTGGAGGCGGTGGCCGTACCGCAGCTGGGCACCTTCGAATCCGGCGTACTGTTCTCCAAGACCATGGGCATCATTCCCGCACCGGAGTCCAACCACGCGGTACATGCGGCCATCCAGGAGGCGCTGCGCTGCAAGGAAAGTGGCGAGGCGAAGACCATCCTGTTCACCCTGTCCGGGCACGGCCACTTCGACATGGCCTCCTACGACAAGTACCTGGCCGGTGAGCTGCAAAACTACAGCTACCCGGACGAGGCAATCCGCGCCGCGCTGGCTACGCTGCCCAAGGTGTAACCCCTGGGCCGGGGGCCTCGCTCAGTGCGAGGTCCCCTCCGCGTAGTTGATCTTGTTGTAGACGTTGTACTTGCCGGACGGCTTGTTCATCGGAATACGCTTGACCTCTTCCAGGGTGCGCGCGTCGTACACCAGCAGCGCCCCGTCGGTATCCCAGACACTCAGCAGCACATGGCTGCCGTCACGGCTGAACTCAACGTGCGCGGCATTCTTGCCAGGCATCGGTCGCAGGGTATGCGCCAGCGTCAGCGTCTGCTTGTCGATCAGATGCACCGCCTCGCTGTTGGGGCCGAAAAACACGTCGGTCCAGGCATACTTGGAATCGGCATGGCTGCGCATAAAGAAGCCCGGACCCTCGGTAGGAATCTCGGTAATCAATTGCCAGCTTTCCAGATCCAGCACGCTGATCAGCCCCTGTCGGATATTCGGTGTGGCAAACACCCAGCGCCCGTCACGCTGCCAGTAGATACCAGAGCTCAGGTGCGGCATGCCCGGCAAGGGCACATCGGTCACTGCCTCGCCGCTATCCAGATCGATCACCTGACCACCATGGGCCTTGCGCGAGGAGGCCAGCAGGAAGCGATAATCGGGGGTAAAGGAGAAGTCGTCGAGGTAGTCGGCAGCGGGCATCCGGCGCGGCACGAAATCCGGCTCCCCGGCATAGGGGAACTCCCAAACTTCCTGCACGTCCTTCAGTGCCACCACAAAGCTGTGGCGTGGCGGCGCGGTATACACGGCGCTGACCCGTGAGTTGCGGCCATCCAGTCCGTCGGCAGAAATCTGTTTGATCAGTGACAGGTTAGTGGCATCCATCAACACCAGATTACCCGGCAGGTAGTTGCCAACCATTATCCAGCGCCCGTCATCACTGACCGCCATGTTGCGGGTGTTCAGCCCAGCCCGCACCTCGGCGACCATGGTCAGGTTGTGCAGGTCGTACTTGGTAACCCAGCCGTCACGCGAGGCAAAGTAGACGAAACGCCCATCCGGCGAGAACTTGGGGCCGCCATGCAGGGCGAAGTGCGACTGGAAACGTGCCAGCGGCTCGAAACGGTCGCCATCCAGAATCACTACATGGTGATTGCCGGCTTCCACCACCACAAACAGGTTGAGCGGATCGGCACCGTGCTGCGGGGTATCTGGCAGGCTGGCCAGATCGACCAGTTGCCTATGGCTCGCCAGGATGTCCTGATCGGTCCATACCGGCGGCACTGACGGCGGCTGGTACAGGTAGTCAACCAGGCTATCGATCTGACTGCTGTCCAGCAGCGCCTCATAGGCTGGCATCTGGCTGGCAACCCGGCCATGCCGGATCACCTCGCGGGCATCATCCGGCTTCAGGCGGCCTAGACTTACCGGCAACAGCGCCGGGCCGGCACCGCCCAGGCGCTGCTCGCCATGACAGGACTGGCAATGCTGGACATACAAGGCCTCACTGGCAGCCAGCGGCAGCACCGGCAGCAGACTGACACCCAGCAGCAGGGAACGTATCACTCGCATGGGCATGCCTCCACGGGCTGGGTTTGCGCCAGCAGGCGTGCGGGAAAACTTACGGCTTTGTCATCAAACAGCGCGACCACCTTGCCGATCACGGTCAGTGTCGGTGGCACCAGCCCGGCCTCGGCCGCCAGCCGTGGCAGCGTGGCCAGGGTGCCACGCAGTACCTTCTGGTCGACCCGCGCGCCGTTGGCAATCAGCGCTGCCGGCATCTCTGGCGACATGCCGTGGGCGCTCAGCTGACGGCTGATCTCATCCAGACTGGCCAGCCCCATGTAGAACACCAGGGTATTGGTGGATACCGCCAGACTCTGCCATGGCAGGCTCAGGGCGCCGTCATCCTGCAAATGACCAGTTATAAACTGGCAGGACTGCGCACAGTCGCGGTGCGTCAGCGGGATGCCGGCGTAGGCGGTACAACCGGCGGCAGCGGTGATGCCCGGCACCACCTGACAGCTGATGCCATGTTGCAGCAGGTATTCGATTTCCTCGCCGCCACGCCCGAACACAAAGGGGTCTCCGCCCTTAAGCCGCACCACGCGGAGGCCTTCACGGGCCAGTTGCAGCAACAGATCGTTGATCTGCTCCTGCGGCATGCTGTGATGACCGCTGGCCTTGCCGGCAAAGTGGCGCGGCAGGCTGTCGGGCAGCAGAGCCATGATTTCCGGGCTGACCAGCCGGTCGTAGACCAGCACATCGGCCTGTTGCAGCAGGCTCCAGCCGCGCAGGGTCAGCAGTCCGGCATCGCCGGGGCCAGCGCCGACCAGCGCTACTTCGCCGGCCGCCAGTGGGGTTCCGGCCAACGCCGGAAAGGGTATTGTCTGGGCCATACTGGCTCCTTGACTGATCAAAGCATCACGGGCAGGTGGCCTAGAGGGCCACGCTGGGAATTCGTTGCGCCGGCTCAAGGCCGATCTCTTCATCGCTCAGGTAGCAACCAGGATCTTCTGCCCACAGGTCACCATCGGCCCAGGCTCGGGTCCGGGTGTTGCCGTTGCAGATCGACAGCCAGCGGCAGTCGCCGCAGCGACCGGTGACCGCCCGCGGATGCTGGCGCAGTTGCTGCAGCAAGGGTTCGGGACGCTCCAGCCAGATCTCGCGGAAGCTCTGCCGACGTACGTTGCCGACGCTGTGTTGCCACCAGTAGGTATCCGGGTGCACGTCGCCAATATTGTCGATATTCGCCACCCCGGCTCCCGAGGCATTGCCGCCCCAGGCGCGCAGCAGTCCTTCCAGTTCCTCGACCTTGTGCGGCAGGTTCTGCGCTGCCCACTGCAGCAACAGCACCGCATCGGCATCGTTGTTGCCACTGACGAAATCGGTATCGCGATGGGCCTGTACGTCTTCCCAGGCGCGGTCGAAAATCCGCCACATGGCATCACGGGTCATCTGCCGGTGCGCATCCATGCTACGGCTACGGCGACCGCGGCCACTGTAATTGAGGTGCGACAGGTAGAACTTCTGCACATCGTGTTCGCGCATCAGCTCCAGCAGCGCATCCAGCTGCGGATAGTTGTTCTGGGTCAGGGTGGTGCGCAGGCCGACCCGGATATCGCGGCTGCGGCACAGGTCGATGGCACGCATCGAGGCGGCGAAGCTGCCCTTGAGCTGGCGCCAGTCGTCGTGCACCGCTTCCAGCCCGTCGATGCTGATGCCGACATAGTCAAAGTCGGCAGCAGCAATGCGCTCGATATTGCTTTCATCGATCAGCGTGCCGTTGCTCGACAGCGCCACATAGAAGCCCTTGTCGCGCGCGTGGTCGGCCAACTCGAAGATGTCCGGACGCAGCAGCGGCTCACCGCCGCTGAGAATCAGCACCCGCACACCGGCTTCGTGCAGGTCGTCGATCACCCGGTGCGCCTCGGCAGTATCCAGCTCGTCACGGAACTCGCTGTCGGCGGACGTGGCGTAGCAGTGCCGGCAGGTCAGGTTGCAGCGGCGCAGCAGATTCCAGATCACCACTGGCGGGCGGGTGCTGCCGGGTTTGGCGACGCGCGGTGGCGGGCTGACCCCGGCCAATGCGCGCAGGTAGTGACTGATTCTCATCATGGCGTGGTTTCCTCGCGGCGGCGGGCAATGCGCAGCCCGGTTTTTTTCAGGATGCGGCTGCTCACCAGCATGCTGTCGGCGCGGCTGGCGCTGCCGAGCAATTGGCGGATCTGCGCGCGATAGTCCTCGATGGCGGCGGCATCGGTGCCGTGCACCATGGCAAACAGGTTGTAGTGCCAGCCATCGCGACGCGGACGCCGGTAACAGTGACTGACAAAGGGCAAGGCGCCGACCTGGGCACCAAGCTCATCGACCTGTTCGTCGGCAATATCCCAGACGGTCATGCCGTTGTGCCGGTAACCGAGCCGATAGTGGTTGGGTACTGCGGCAATCCGACGGATTGCCCCGCTATCCTGCAAGCGCTGCAGCAACGACAGGGTCTGTTGCAGATCCAGACCAAGGTGTTCGGCGATCCACTGCCAGGGGTCGTCGACCAGCGGCAGGCCGGCTTCGGTAAGCTCGACCAGCTGGCGCGCCAGGCGCAGGTCAGAGGGCGAAATGCAGGCCGACATGAAATGTCTTCTCCTTGGGCAGGTTGAGTACCGGCAGGCCCGTGGCGGCTTCAATCGCCGCAACAGTCCGGTCAATGCCCTCGGGGCTGTCGCAAGCCAGCACGAACCACATGTTCCAGGCGTGCTCGCGGCGGTAGTTGTGGGCCACTTCCGGCATACCGTCGAGCTGCGCGGCCACCGCATCAAAGCGTTCCTCGGGCACTGCCAGCGCGGCCAGGGTGAAGGCGCCGCCGAGCTGTTCGATGTCGAACATCGGCCCGAAACGGGTCAGGGTGCCGTCGTCCAGCAGTTGCTGCACCCGCTGGCGCAACTGCTGGCTGCTGCACTGCAACTCGGCAGCCAGCTGCTGCCAGGGCTGCGGCACCAGCGGCAGGCCCTGTTGCAGGCGATTCAATAAACGCCGATCAAACTCATCCATGCTGTGGCTCCGACAGGCTGTAGCGGGCACCACGCTGTTTGAAGGCGCGGGTACTGAACAGCAGTTGGTGGGGACGTCGTGACAGGCCATGCTCTTCCAGCAGCTCGGCAACGCGGGCCTCGACAGCAGCACGGTTACGCCCGTGAATCATGCAGAACAAATTGAAATTCCAGTGCGGCGGACGCCGTGGACGGCGGTAGCACAGGTTGACGCCGGCGGCGCGCCCAAGGCGTTGGCCCAGCGCGTCGACCTCGGCATCATCGATATCCATTACCAGCATCACGTTGGCGTCGATGCCCAGCGCCCGGTGCTTGAGTACCAGCCCGAAACGCCGAAACAACCCTTCATCCTGCCAGCGCTGCGCCTGTTCCAGCACCTGCTGCTCGCTGCAGCCGATCTGCCCGGCCAGCTGCTGCCAGGGCTGCTCGACCAATGGCAAGCCGCGCTCCAGCAGGGCGCGCAGGGCCTTCTGTTGCATGGCGTTCATACCGGCACCCGCGAGCGCTGCCCCAGCGGAAAGCCCAGGTCGATGCGATAGCCGGTGAGCATCGGCAGATCCAGCAACGGCAGGTCGATGTCCCGGCGGATGTTTTCCAGCACCCGCTGCAGGTGTGCCTGATCCGGGGCAGTCAGCACGAACCAGAGGTTCCACTGGTGCTCGCGCTGGTAATTGTGATTGACCTCCGGCAACGCGTTGATGCGCGCTGCCACCTCCTCGATGCGTCCCGGGGGTACCGCCAGCGCGGCCAACGTGCTGGCGCCGGCACGGCTGTGTTCGAACACCGGCCCGACCCGCGACAGCGCGCCCTGCTGCTCCAGTTGTTGCAGGCACTGCAGCACCTGCTGTTCGCTACAGCCCAGTTGCTCGGCAATCGCCTGCCAGGGATTGGCGCAAATTGGCAGGCCGTGCTGGAAGCCGTCGATGATTGCCAGGGTCAGATCGTCCATGGGCGGCTCCTAGAGACCGATACGGTGTGCGCGGCTGCTGAAGAAGATGCCGCTCGGCGTTTGCGCCGGCAGGGTCTTCACCAGCTCCAGTGTCTCTGTGTCCCATACCTGCAATTCATTGCGGTCACGCACCGACAGCCAGACCTGCTCGCCACGCGGGGTAAATTCCATATGCAACACGCCAGGGCCCGGCTCGATGGTCTTGATTACTTGCAGACTCTGGGTATCGATCACCTGGATCAGCTGATTGTCCGGGAAGGCAAAGTTGACCCAGACCTGCCGCGCATCCGGACGCGCCATGACGAACACCGGTTGCCCGGCAACCTTGATGGCGGCCTGCTGCTCCCAGTTCTCGGCATTCATCACCAGCACCCGGTGCTGACCGATCGCCGGCAGGAACATCAGCTGGCCGGCCTGTGCCCAGCCTTCCAGATGCGGCATCTTGTATACCGGCAGTGCTTCCTGGCCGCGACCATAGCCATCCAGCACCCGGGTGACGCCCTGCTGCGGGTTCCACAGATCCAGCTTGGCCAGACCGTCTTCGCCGAACAGTCCGGCGATGTAGTAGCGACCATCCGGGGTCAGCAGCGCGTCATAGGGCTGGCGACCGATATTTTCAAAGCGGGTCAGCTGCGGTGCCGTCGGCTGGCTGAAATCGGCCTGCCAGATCTCACCGGTGTCGAACAGGCTGAACAGGAACTGCTGTCCAGGGGCATCCACCACGCCAACCACCCGCGCATTGCGGCTGCCGTCCGGCATCGGCGTGGCCGGAATGTCCGCCAGCATGTCCAGCGTCTGCGCATCGAACACGCGCACACCGCCCGGCTCGTAGTTGCCCACGGCAATCAGCCGGCCATCCTGGCTGATCGCACCGCCGATACTGTTGCCACCCTGGATCACCCGGTTGACGATGCGGTCCTGCAGCATGTCGATCTGCGTCAGGCCACCATCGCGACCAAACACGTAGGCATAGCGCTGGTCCCGCGAGAACACGGCCGTGGCATGCGACAGATCGCCCAACCCCTCGATCCGCGCCAGGCTGCTGTTGTTGCTGTGCTCAACGATCTGCACACTGCCGGTAGCCCGTTCAATCACCAGACCCAAATCACCGGTAGCACGCAGCGGTCTTTCCACAGGGCCTGACTGCAGGGCACAGCCGCTCAGCAACACACTGGCCAATGCCAGACTTATCAGGGCTTTCATGGTTCCACTCCTTGCAGCAGTCGATCGATCATCCAGCCGGCTTCCTCTTCACTGAGCAACGCCTTCCACGGCGGCATGGCGGTGCCGGGCCGGCCGTGAATGACTGTACCCACCAGATACTCGCGACTCTTGCCGGCCAGTGCCTCGGGGGTCAGTGCCGGGCCCAGCCCGCCTTTCATCCACAGCCCATGGCAGGAACCACAGTCCTGGACCAGCAGGTGCTTGAGCGTCTGCTGGCGCGCTTCGTCCAGCGCATGACTTGCAGGTACCACAGCAATGAGACATAGAGACAACAGCCACCGGGGCTTGGGGAGGTCCATACCTGACTCCTTGAGGCATTGATATGGCTGTGAGGATAATCAGCCCAAGCCCTTGGGCGCTTGATGCAAATCAACTTTGTCTGTACATGTGACGCCTTGTCGCGCCAGCAATACTCTGCGGAGCATGGAGAACAGCGGCAAGGCGCCGCATACCCGCAGAGCCGAACAACGACGTGCTACCATCCGCGCATTGCGACATGAGGAGAACGCATGAGAACTGCACAACAACAGGACTGCATCGAGGTCTATACCCGCCCGGAGCTTTACGCCAGCACCTTTTGGCTGCATGGCCTGGGCGCTACGGGGACAGACATGGACTCGTTCATCACACACATGCACCAAAGTCGCGAACTGGGGCTGCACCATCTGGCACCTAACGCCGGGCTGCGCCGGGTGACCGTCAGGGGCGGAATGCCGATGCGCGCCTGGTTCGATATCAAAGGCGATCCGGCTGAAGCCGGCGAAGATGTCGAAGGTATTCGCGAGAATGCCGCGCGCATCCATACCCTGCTGGATGACGAGTGCGCTCGCGGCATTCCCTCGACCTGTATTCTGCTCGGCGGTTTTTCCCAGGGAGCCAGCCTGGCACTGTTCAGTGCGTTGCGCTATTCACAGCCGCTGGCCGGCGCCGTGATGTTTGCCGGAGAATTACTGCTGGAAGATACCTTGCAGGCCGAACGCCACCCGGCCAATGCCACACTACCGATTCTGCTACTGCATGGCAGCAACGACGAAAACACGCCCATCGAACTGGCTCGGCATGCCCGTGACCGCCTGACTGAACTGGGCCATCCGGTTGAGCTGGTGGAATACGAACTGGGTCACGAGGTGAGCCTGGAGCAGATTACCCGCATGGACGAATGGGCCTTCTCGCTGCTACAGCAAGCCATCAAGCAAAGCGCGTAAGACTGGCAGCCAGCATTGCCGGCGGCTCAGGACGAGCCCCCGGCAAACGCGCACTTAGCGGAAAGCCCGGATAAGTGCGCAACCCCGATCAGTGGAAATCACGATTGGGCAACAGCCAGTCGGCATCGGGATCATGACCGGCCTTGGTGGCGGCCTGCCAGGTCTCGGAAAACTGCCCCAACACCTCATCCAGTGCCGCCTGCTCGTTATCATAGCCAGCACTGTCCGGCATAGCCGGCAAAGCCATTCCCGGGGTCTGCAAATAGTGGCTCTGCTCCACCTCGAACCAGTTCTCTCCCAGACGACGATACAGACGCAAACGGATCAGCTCGGGAATGCCATCCAGCTGAAAAGCGAACTCGCGATACAGAAAACGGGCATGCGCAATACCGGGGCGATTGAAGCGCTCGGCAACACTGTCCTGACTCATCTCTTTTCTCCTGCGACCTATGGTCGCTTTCGGGATCATGTTTGACCCCAGTCAAATAACCGCAGGTTTGGTACTGATAACCTGATTGCCAATAATCAAGTGCTGCAAAGTCTGCCCCAGACCTTGCGGCACTATAGCAGAAGGGATTCATCAAATGATCTGCAGCAGCCTGGATACCTGCCCCACGCAGGCTCTCCGGCAATGGTCGCCTGACAGCGACCAATCCGTGTTTTGCGCCGCGACGCAAAGCACCTCCGTGAGACTGGCGGCCTTTTCCGCCCGGTCGCTTTTCCGGTGGCTTACCGCCACAGAACCTGCAGCCTGAAGAGAGCCGACATGCGTCCATCATTGCTGTTGCCAACCCTGTTACTGATCTGCACCAGCCTGCTTGTCAGCGGGCAGGCCACTGCCTTCGAACTCAGCCATTTCTTTGCCGATGCCGACCGCCTTGAGGAAGTAACCGGGACACCGCCGGCACAGCCGGTATTCCAGGGCGACCAGCAAGTCGGCCTGATCTTCGAGACCAATGATGTAGCGCCAATTCCGGCCTATTCCGGCAAGCCGGTCAACATGCGTGTCGGTATGGACATGCAGGGTCTGGTCACCGGTGTGCAGGTGCTGGAGCACAGCGAGCCGATCATGCTGGTGGGGATTCCCGAACACAAGCTGACCGAGTTCGTTGACCAGTACATTGGCCGCAGCATCCACGACAACGTGCGTGTCGGACTGTCCAGCCGCCAGCGTGAAGGCTTCGAGTATGTCGATGCGCTGTCCGGTGCCACAGTGACCGTGGTGGTGATGGGTGAAGGCATCATGCGCAGTGCCCGTGAAGTAGCGCTGGGGCATGGCCTGGTCAGTGATGCCGGCGCGGCACCGCTGGCACTGGTGCGCAGCGACCAGTTCGAGGCGGCCAGCTGGGACCAGCTGCGTGCCAGCGGCGGAATTTCGCTGCTACACCTGACCCGCGGCGAAATTGACGAGGCCTTTATCGGCACACCCGCCGAGAAGGTTGACGTATCCCGGCCCGAGCAGAAGAGCGACACCTTTATCGACCTCTATGCGGCCTACCTGAATGCTCCGACCATCGGCCGCAACCTGCTCGGCGACTACCATTTCGAACAGGTCATGGGGCGCCTGCAGGAAGGCGAACACGCGATCCTGCTGATGGCCAACGGACGCTATTCATTCAAGGGGTCCGGCTTTGTGCGGGGCGGCATCTTCGACCGCATCCAGCTGCACCAAGGCGACCGTTCCATCCAGTTTCGCGACACCGACCTGATTCGCGCTCCCTACATTGTTGCCGAAGGTACGCCATCGTTCAGCGAACTGGATATTTTCGTGGTGCGTGACGAGCACGGCTTCGACCCTGGCCGCCACTGGGAACTGGAGCTGCTGGTACGTCGCCAGATAGGCGCACTGGATTCAGCCTTCGTCAATTTTGGCATGGATTATGACCCGCCGGCGGCACTCTTTGATTACCCGGCTGCACCGCAATCAGCCATGGATGCCAGCGATACCAGCAAGCCGCTGTGGGTATCTATCTGGGAAGACCGTGTGCTGCATATCGTTGTACTGTCAATCGGCCTGTTTGTGCTGACCCTGATCCTGCTGTTCCAGGACTGGCTGGCGCGTCGCCCGAACCTGCTACACACGTTGCGCACCGGCTTTTTGATCTGGACTGTGGTGTTCATCGGCTGGTACGCGCTGGCGCAACTGTCAGTGGTGAACATCCTGACCTTCGTCAACGCGCTGTTCACCGACTTCAAGTGGTCCACCTTCCTGATGGACCCGATGATGTTCATCCTCTGGGGCTTTGTGGCCGTCAGCCTGCTGCTTTGGGGGCGTGGCGTGTATTGCGGCTGGCTGTGCCCGTTCGGTGCCATGCAGGAGCTGATCAACGAGGCGGCACGCAAACTGAAAATCCGTCAGATCGAACTGCCCTGGGCCGTCCATGAGCGACTCTGGGCACTGAAATATCTGGTACTGCTGGGGCTGTTCGCGATTTCCCTGCAGTCGATGGCCACCGCCGAAGTGTATGCCGAGGTGGAACCGTTCAAGACCGCCATTTCGCTGAAATTCCAGCGTGAGTGGGGCTTTGTCTTCTACGCTGTGGTTCTGCTGTTGATTTCCATCGTCAACCGCAAGTTCTACTGCCGCTATGTCTGCCCGCTGGGTGCTGGCCTGGCAATTCCGGCGCGTATCCGTCTGTTTGACTGGCTGAAGCGGCATAACGAGTGCGGCAAGCCCTGCCGTATCTGCGCCAACGAGTGTGAAGTACAGGCCATTCATCCGGACGGCACCATCAACGCCAATGAATGCCATTACTGCCTGGATTGCCAGGTGACCTACTGGAACGACGAAAAATGCCCGCCGCTGGTGGCACGCCGCAAGCGGCGGCAAAAGGCATCACGTGCAGCACCCGCTGCACGCGATCAGGTTGTCGGCGACATCCCGGTCAAACAGCTGTAACCCGCCGGATTCACTGGCAAGCGATCAAAAGCAGAGAGGAAATCAACCATGACTGACGAAATCAAGAAGGACGAGCAAAAGCCCGACAGCCCCAGCCGTCGCCGCTTCCTCGGAGGCACCGCAGCCGTTGGCCTGCTGGGCGCAGCCGGTGCCACCGGCGGCATGCTGATGAAAAGCACCCCGGCTACCGCCGCCCCGGCAAAATCCGGCAACAGCCCGCACGTCCCGCTGGGTGAGCTGGATGAGTACTACGGTTTCTGGAGTGGCGGTCACTCCGGCGAAGTACGCGTCTATGGCGTACCCTCGATGCGCGAAATCATGCGCATTCCGGTATTCAACCACTGCTCGGCCACCGGCTGGGGCCACACCAACGAATCCAAGCGGATCATGGGCGACAGCCACCGCTTCTTCAACGGTGATGCTCACCACCCGCACGTCAGCTATACCGACGGTAGCCACGACGGCCGCTACCTGTTTATCAACGACAAGGCCAACACCCGCGTCGCACGTATCCGCCTGGATGTATTCAAGACCGACGCCATGGTTACTGTACCGAACGTCCAGGCGATTCACGGCCTGCGTCTGCAGAAAGCCCCGCGTACCGGCTATGTATTTGCCAACGGCGAGTACATGGTGCCAAAGCCGAATGACGGCCGTGACCTGAACGATCCCAGCAAGTACTTCACCATGTACAGCGCGATTGACGCCGACACCATGGAAGTCAAGTGGCAGGTACTGGTCGATGGCAACCTCGACAACACCGATGCCGACTACACCGGCAAGTACGCTGCCGCTACCTGCTACAACTCCGAGGGAGAGGTCAGCCTGGCCGGCAAGATGCGCGCCGAGCGTGACTGGGTGGTGGTATTCAACATCCACCTGATCGAGGAAGCCGTCAAGAACGGTGACTTCACTACCATCGGCGACTCCAAGGTGCCGGTAGTGAACGGTCGCCGGGGCTCCAAGGTAACCCGCTACATTCCGGTTCCAAAGAACCCGCATGGCTGCAACACCTCCACCGATGGCAAGTACTTCATCGCCGCCGGCAAGCTGTCGCCGACCGTTACCATGATCGAAATCGCCAAGCTCGACGACCTGTTCGCCGGCAAACTGAGTGATGAGCGTGATGTGGTAGCCGCCGAGCCGGAGCTGGGCCTCGGGCCACTGCACACCACCTATGACGGTCGCGGCTTTGCCTACACCTCACTGTTCCTCGACAGCCAGATCGTCAAGTGGGACATGGAAAAGGCGGTACGCAACTACAACGGCGAGAACGTCGAGTACATCGTACAAAAGCTGGACGTGCACTATCAGCCGGGCCACAACCATGCGACCCTCTCGGAGTCCAAGGACGCTGATGGCAAGTGGCTGTTCTCGCTGAACAAGTTCTCCAAGGACCGTTACCTGCCGGTAGGCCCGCTGCACCCGGAAAACGATCAGATGATCGATATCTCCGGTGACCAGATGGTACTGGTGCACGACACCCCGACCTTTGCCGAACCGCATGATGCCACCGTCATCCGTCGCGACCAGATCAAGACCAAGCAGATCTGGGAGCGTAACGACCCCTACTTCGCCGACACCATCGCCATGGCCAAGGCCGACGGCGTGGACGTCTACACCGAAAGCAAGATCATCCGCGACGGCAACAAGGTACGCGTATACATGACCTCGGTGGCGCCGAGCTTCGGCATCAACGAGTTCACCGTGAAGAAGGGCAATGAAGTTACCGTGATCGTCACCAACCTCGACCAGATCGAGGACCTGACCCACGGCTTCTGCATGGTCGACCACGGCGTGAGCATGGAGGTCAGCCCGCAACAGACCGCCTCGATCACCTTCACCGCAGACAGGGCCGGCGTGTTCTGGTACTACTGCAACTGGTTCTGCCACGCCCTGCATATGGAGATGGGCGGGCGCATGCTGGTTGAAGCCTGATCCTCACTCGGGAGATCTGACCGGGGGCATCCGTTAGGGATGCCCCCGGTCTTCATAAACATGAAGATCACACAGACTTTCTTGCTGACCGCCCTGATCGGCTGGTCAACACTGCTGTCAGCCGCCATCATCCAGGTTGCTCCGGGTGAGTTGCCCGCACGCCTGGCCGAAGCGCAGGACGGCGACCATCTGCACTTGCTGGCTGGCGAACATATCGGTTCGATCGTCATCGAGCGCAGCATTCGACTGACCGCTGAACCCGACGCTGTTGTTGACGGCGAGGGCACCGGCAGCATCCTCACAGTCAAGGCCCCGGATGTCACCGTGGACGGCCTGACGCTACGCAATGCCGGCCGGCTGATTGCCGAACTGGAAGCAGGCATATTCGTTGGCCGCAATGCTGACAATGCACGCATCCTCAACAACCGCATCTATGCCCGCGCCTTTGGCATCTGGCTGGATTCCTCGAAGGACAGCTGGCTGGAGGGCAACCATATCAGTGGTGACGTAAGTCTGCGTTCCCAGGATCGCGGCAACGGCCTGCACCTGTTCAACGTCAGCAAGGCCACCGTCAAGAATAATCGCGTCGAACTGACCCGTGACGGTATCTACATGGATGCCAGCAATAACAACCGGCTGATCGGCAACCAGCTGCA
The DNA here is from genome assembly GCF_900114825.1 of Halopseudomonas yangmingensis. Lineage (GTDB taxonomy): Bacteria > Pseudomonadota > Gammaproteobacteria > Pseudomonadales > Pseudomonadaceae > Halopseudomonas > Halopseudomonas yangmingensis. Next base: position 31,002 of record NZ_FOUI01000014.1, read on the forward strand.
CGACCAGCGTTACGGCGTGCACTACATGTTTTCACACTTCAACGAGATTGCCGGCAACCGTACCTGGGGCAACCGTACCGGCTTTGCGCTGATGGCTTCACACACACTGCACGTTCACGGCAACCATGCCGATGGCGACCAGAACTACGGCTTTCTGCTGAATGACCTGAAGAACTCGACCATCGAGAACAATACCGCCCTGAACATCGACCACGGCACATCACCCGGCACTGATGTCCGGATTACCGGTGCCGAGGGCAAGGCGCTGTTCCTGTATAACGCCAACAGCAACGTGATCCGCGACAACCTGATGGCCAACACCGCCATTGGCGTGCACCTGACTGCCGGCTCCAGCAACAACCGCATCTACCGTAACAATCTGGTCAACAACCGCTCCCAGGTCATGTATGTGGCAACCGGCGGCAGCGAGTGGTCCCACGACGGGCAAGGCAACTTCTGGACCGACTACGTTGGTTGGGATATGGACAGCGACGGCATTGGCGATGTCGCCCACGAACCCAATGATGCCGTCGACCGCTTGCTGTGGACCTACCCGATGGCCCGGGTTTTGATGAACAGCCCGGCTGTGCAATTACTGCGCTGGGTGCAGCGCGCCTTCCCGGTCCTGCGACCGCCGGGAGTCAAGGACAGCTTCCCGCTGATGCGCCCTACCCGTTCCCTGGAGGAAGTTTCATGAGTTCAGTTGTCAGCCTGCATCAGGCCGGTCGCAGCTTCGGCAAGCTCGAAGCGCTGAAACCCCTGACCCTGAGTGTTGAACCCGGCGAAGTGCTTGGCTTGCTCGGCCACAACGGCGCCGGCAAATCGACCATGATGAAAATGGTGCTTGGTGTACTGGCGCCCAGCACGGGCAGTGTAAAGGTGCTCGGCGAGGACCCGCGTGGCGCCAATGCGCATACCTTGCGCACCCGGCTGGGCTACCTGCCGGAAAACGTCAGTTTCTATGACAACCTTAACGGCCGTGAAGTACTTCACTATTTTGCCCGTCTCAAGCGTATCGACAGACGCCAGGCAGACCAGTTACTCGAGCGTGTGGGGCTGGCGCATGCCGCCGATCGTCGTGTGCGCACCTACTCCAAGGGCATGCGCCAACGACTCGGGCTGGCTCAGGCACTGCTCGGCGAGCCACGCTTGCTGGTGCTTGACGAGCCTACCGTGGGCCTGGACCCTATGGCAGTACTGGATGTCTACGGCATGATTGATGAACTGCGTGGCAAGGGCACCAGTGTGATTCTCTGCTCCCATGTTTTACCGGGTGTCGAACCCTACATCGACCGCGTGGCGATTCTCTGCCAGGGTCAGTTGCTGGCGACCGGCACTATCGATGAACTGCGCCAGCAGGCTGGTCTGCCGCTACGCATAGAGGCTCGCGGCGAGGAACTGGACGCACGCCTTGGCCACCAGCTGGCAGAGATAGCCGTGCAACTGGTCAGCCATGATCGCCAGCAACTGCTGCTGGAATCGCCGCCCGCCAGCAAGCTGGACGCCCTGCGCCTGCTGCTGCAGCAACCCAGCATCAGCGACATCAATGTACAGGCACCGGCACTGGATGCCCTGTATGCCCATTTCGACACTGTTGGCCGCAGCGCGGAGGCCCACTGATGCAAGCCATTCTGATCGTAGCCGGCAAGGAGTTCCGTGACGGACTGCGCAACCGCTGGATAGTTGCCATTACCCTGGCCTTTGCGCTGCTGGCAATGGGACTCGCCTGGTTCGGTGCTGCCGCCTCGGGTGAGGTCGGCTTTACCCGCATTTCCACCACCATTGTCAGTCTGGCCAGCCTGGCGGTTTTCCTGATCCCCCTGATCGCTCTGCTGCTGGCCTATGACAGCATCGTTGGCGAGGATGAGCAGGGTACACTGCTGCTTCTGCTGACCTATCCGCTGACCCGCAGCGGTCTGCTGGCAGGCAAGTTCCTTGGCCACGGACTGATTCTGGCGCTGTCCACCGCACTGGGCTTCGGTATTGCAGCTGTTCTGATCGTCTTGCTGGCGGAACAGGCCACCTTCGCCAATCTGGCCGGCCCCTTCGGTCTGTTCATCCTCAGTGCGATCCTGCTCGGCTGGTGCTTTCTGGCGCTGGCCTATCTGATCAGTGTCAGCACCCGGATCAAGTCACGGGCAGCCGGCCTGGCATTGTTGACCTGGTTCCTCTTTGTGCTGGTCTACGATCTGGTGCTTCTGGGCATGCTGGTAGGTACCGAAGGCAAGATCGACGGTGGCTTGTTCCGCTTCCTGCTGTTGATCAACCCGACCGATGTGTTCCGTCTGGTCAACCTGCTGGGCTTTGAAGAAAGTGCCGCCAGTAGCGGTCTGTTGAGTGTATTCCAGGACCAGAGCCATTCTGTGGGCGGCTTGCTGGCGATTCTTGCTGGCTGGATTCTGGTGCCCCTGTCACTGGCTGCGGCGCTGTTCGCCGCGCGCAAGAGCTGATTTCCCCAAGGAGAAGCCCCATGATCAATCGTCGACAGATGCTCCTGCTGCTGGCCAGCGTACCGGTACTGAAACTGGTTGGCTGCAGTGGCGACGGTGGCAACCAGGCCGCCAGCTGCACCCCGTTGATTCTTACTGATGAGCATGACTGCGCCTTGTGCGGCATGACCATTGTCAACTACCCGGGTCCGAAGGCTCAGGCTTGCCTGCGCGACGGCCGCATTCTGCCTTTCTGTTCGGTACATGACATGCTGTCCTGGGCCTGGCAGCCGGAATCAGCGCCAGCCATCAGTCTGCTGATGGTGCACGACCTGTCGCGCACCAGCTGGCACGAGCCGGCGGACGATGCCTGGATGCCCGCAGAAGATGCGATCTATGTGATCGGTCATGACCAGCCGGGGGCCATGGGCCATTCGCCGGCGCCCTTCTCTTCGCGCCCGGATGCCAAGGCGTTTTCCGAGCGTCATGGCGGCCGATTGTTTGCCTATGCCGATCTGAACTTCGAGAATTTCCGCGGCGACCAGCCTCCTCGCCAGCACAGCATGCCGCAAATGCAGGAACATCAGCAGGACCACCAGCATCAGCACCAGATGCAGCATGGTCAGGATCACGGTTAGAGACCAAGGCCTGGTCTGCGCCAGCCCAAGGTTTTCCTTGGCTCGGGCCGCTGTTAACCTGTGTTGCCCACCCAGCCAACGAGGCCGCCATGCAGGTCGAACTGATCGAGATTCGCGACCATCTTAGCCGTTTTCCGCCCTTCGACGGTCTGCCCGAGGACACGCTGGCAGACCTCGCAAGACAGGTTGAGATCGGCTATTTCAAAGCGGGCACGCAAATTCTCGAATTTGCCCAGCCGATTACCGATTTGCACTACATCCGCAGCGGAGCCGTTGAGGTGCAGCGGCGCAACGGGGATCTGTACAACCGGCTGGGTGAGGGAGACTTCTTCGGTCAGGCCGGTTTGCTTCGGCATAACCGTACGCGCTTTCCGGTACGCGCCATCGAAGACACGCTGATCTATTTTATTCCCGATGTACTGTTCCAGCAGTTATGTGACGAGCACGACGGTTTTGCCGAGTTTGTTGGCGCTGAAGGTCAGTCACCGCTGAAGTCGGCAATCACCAATCAGGGCAAAGCCAGCGAACTGCAGAACATCCGCGTGCGCACGCTGATCAATCGGCTGCCGGTGACCGTACAGGAAGATGCCACCCTGCAACAGGCCGCACAGATCATGACCGAGCAGAGCATTTCCTCGCTGATGGTCGTGGCGGCCGAGGGCACTGACATCGCGCACCAGGGACCGCAAATGGTCGGCATTGTCACCGACCGTGATTTTCGCACCCGGGTGGTAGCCGAAAGCCTGCCCGCCAGCACCCTGATCTGCGAGGTGATGTCGCGCGATCCAATTACCGTGCAGGATGACGATTCGGTGTTCGATGCCATGCTGTGCATGCTCAGGCACAACATCCATCACCTGCCGATCCTGCACCGGCGGCGTCCGGTGGGTGTTATCAGTCTCTCCGACATTATCCGCTACGAGACCCAGAGCAGCCTGTATCTGGTTACCAACATCTTTAACAAGCACAGCATTGAGGATCTGGCGGCGCTGCAGCCGGATGTGCGTGCCACCTATGTCCGCATGGTCAATGATCAGGCCACTGCTCAAATGATCGGTCGATCCATGTCCAGCATCGGGCGCGGCTTTACCCAGCGCCTGCTGGAACTGGCGCATGAGCGCTTCGGGCCAGCTCCCGTTCCCTACTGCTTTATGGCCCACGGCTCAATGGCGCGCGACGAGCAACTGGTGGTCACCGATCAGGACAATGCGCTGATCCTCGATGACAGCTATGACCCGGCGCTGCATGGCGAGTATTTCCGGCAACTGGCGGAGTTCGTCTGTGATGGTCTGGCCGCCTGCGGTTACACCCATTGCAAGGGCGGCATCATGGCCAGCAATGAGCAATGGCGCCAGCCGTTGCGCGTGTGGAAGAACTATTTCAGCGACTGGATTCGCCGCCCCAACCCGGAAGCCCTGCTCAACAGCAGCATTTTCTTCGACCTGGACCCGGTAGCCGGCGAAATCGAGCTGGCAGAGAGCCTGCGTGATTTGCTGGCCGAACAGGCTGCACGCAACGAGCCATTCCTCGCGGCGCTGGCGCGTAATGCGCTGAACCGCACACCGCCGCTGGGAATCTTCCGCACCTTTGTGATGGAAAAGGACGGCGAACAGAACAACATCATCAACCTCAAGCGCCGTGGCACCGCCCCCCTCACCGACCTGATCCGTGTGCATGCGCTGGCCTGTGGCAGCAAGGCACAGAACTCCTTTGAACGGCTGGATGCGATTGCCGCCACAAAGTTGATGCCGCCGGAGTCAGTGGAAAAATTGCGTTATGCCCTGGAGTTTCTCAGTCTGGTACGGATACGTCATCAAGCCATGGATATCGAGGCGGGACGCGAGCCGGATAACGATATCGAGCCGGAAAAGATTTCCGCCGCCGAACGCCACAGCCTCAAGGATGCCTTCCAGGTATTGAGCAATGCGCAGAAATTCCTGCGCTTCCGCTATCCCAGCCTGCCTGCGGTACGCAAGTTGTGAGGCCGCCCCCCCCCCAACCGCGAGGCCCGGACTGGCAGCGCCTGCTGGCCAGCCTTGGACAGACTGCCCGCGCGCCCGGTTTGCGCGATTTTTACCAGAGTGGCTGCGTGTCAGCCGACACACCATTGGCTGAAGTGCCGCTGGTCGCTCTGGATGTGGAAACCACCGGCCTGGACCCGCGCCGGCACTCGATTGTCAGCATCGGGCTGATGCCCTTTGATCTACAGAGGATTCGCTGCGCCGATGCCTGGTACCGGGTGGTTCGCCCGGACACCCCACTGAGTCCGGAATCGGTGACCTTCCATCGCATCACCCACAGCGAGATCAGCCAGGCGCCCTCGCTTGACGAGGTCATGGACGAGTTGTTGCAGCAGTTACGCGGGAAGGTGATGGTGGTGCATTACCGCACCATTGAGCGCGGTTTTCTCGACATGGCAGTGCGCCGGCGCTTTGCCGAGGGGTTGCAGTTTCCACTGATCGACAGCATGGAGCTGGAGGCCCGCCTGCACCGAGGCAGGCGTCAGCCGGGCATGCTGGCGCGGCTGCTGGGCCGCCAGCCCGCTTCGATCCGGCTGGCTGACAGCCGCTTGCGTTACGGTTTGCCGCTGTACCCGGCACACCACGCCCTGAGCGATGCGCTGGCTACTGCCGAACTGCTGCAAGCACAGGTCGCCACCCATTTCGACCCGCAACAGCCTGTGCGCAACTTCTGGAGCTGAACAGCCGCGCTAGTCGCGCGGCTCACTCATCAGGCCCTTGACGATCGCCACACAGCCAACCAGCAGCACCAGGGTAAAGGGCAGCCCGGTAGATACTGCCATTGCCTGCAGAGCGACCAGGCCGCCGCCCAGCAGCAAGGCAATCGCCAACACACCCTCGATGATCACCCAGAACACCCGTTGCGGAACCGGGGCATTGACCTTGCCGCCCGCGGTGATGGTGTCAATTACCAGCGACCCTGAATCCGACGACGTAACAAAGAACACCACCACCAGCACGATGCCGATAAAAGACGCTATGGCTGTGAGTGGCAACTCACCGAGCATCACGAACAACTGCAGCTCAAGCGCGGCATCGCGCACGGCGGTAAAACCGCTGCCGGCAAGCTGGTCAATCGCCGTGCCCCCAAAAGCGCTCATCCACAATACCGATACCAGCGACGGCACCAGCAAGACGGCAATCAGGAATTCACGAACCGTACGACCACGGCTGACCCGCGCGATAAACATGCCGACAAAGGGTGACCAGCTGATCCACCAGGCCCAGTAGAAGGCGGTCCAGCCCTGACTGAAGTTGGCATCCTCACGCCCGATCGGGTTCGACAGTGCCGGCAGGTGTGTCAGGTAGCTGCCGAGGTTGCTGAAAAAGCCGCCCAGTATCGCCAGCGTCGGTCCCACCAGAATGATGAACAACAGCAGGGCAAAAGCCAGACCCATATTCAGCTGCGATAGCCGCTGCACGCCCTTGTCCAGACCGGCCAGCACCGACAGCAGCGCAATCGCCGTGATGCCGACAATCAGCAGTACCTTGGTGACATTGCCGGTCGACCAGCCAAACAGATAGCCGAGTCCCGCCGTTGCCTGCTCGGCGCCGAAGCCAAGGGAGGTCACCAGCCCGAAGATGGTGGCAAATACTGCCAGAATATCGATCACATGCCCGGGCCAGCCCCAGACCCGCTCGCCCAGAATCGGATAGAAGATCGAGCGCACGCTTAACGGCAATCCTTTGTTAAAGGAAAACAACGCCAGCGCCAGCGCCACAATCGCGTAGATTGCCCAGGGATGCAGCCCCCAATGGAATATGGTGGCCGCCATGCCCAGCCGCAGGGCCTGCTCACTATCACCGGCGGCGCCTGCCAAAGGTGCCCAGTCGGTGCGCAGCCCATCCTCGCCAACCGACACACCAGCATAGGCGGTTGCGTAATGTGACATCGGCTCGGAGACGCCATAAAACATCAGGCCAATGCCCATGCCAGCGGCAAACAGCATGGAAAACCAGCCCAGGCGGGAGAAGTCCGGCGTAGCGTCCCGCCCACCAATGCGAACCCTGCCCAGTGGCGAAACGATAAGTGCCAGACACAGCACCACAAAAATATTCGCAGCACCAATGAAGAACCAAGCCAGATTAGTGGTCAGCCAGCCGCGCATGCTGGTAAACACGGCGGCAGCCTCCGCCTGGAGTGCCAGCGTCAGTACAACAAAAAGTACGATGCTGAATGCCGAGACCAGAAACACCACGCTGTGTATATCCAGCCGTATGGTAATCCCACCGGAAAAGTTGTCCTGACCCACCACATAGTCGGTATCGATCAGGTTGGCTGCCCCTGTCGGCGCAGGAATGCCATCAGCCATCTCGGTGGCCTGCCTGGCATCGGCGGCATCATGCTCGTTTGCCATAGTATTTTGCTCCAATCTTTTATCTTCTGATTGATTTATTCAATGACACCCCAATGATAACCGGCATTCGGCCAGCATGAAACCTTTGGGGCGGTAACAATATGAAACAATCAATAGCGCAACTACGAAGCTGCGGCCTGAGATTGCCCGACAACAGTCACTGTCGCCGCGCAAGGAAGGAAGGAGGCTTTGACCCGGCCACAGCAGAGATGTCAGTCTTGGGAGGACTCGAGAATGGCCGCTACATCAGCGGCAGACAGGCTGTACTCGCGCATCAATGTCTGCAACTGTTCGGAGAATGGCTGGCGTGATGGCTGCTTGCGCTCAAGTGCTGCCAGCTGCTCGGCAAGCTGCCTTTCTATGGCACGAAAATCGGCGGTTTTGCTCATTGATGACAAAAGACCCTGAACTGTCCTGTGGAGTGAGCACAAGGCAATTCTACACCAACCGGTTACCGGCTGTATGCAGCATGCTTACTGCCTGCCCGTCGTAACACTGGAGAGCCCCATGGACAGTCACAACTACCCGATGCCGCCACACACTCATGGCAAAGACGGCAAACAACGCAGGATAGGTGTCGAACTGGAGATGAACGGCCTGTCTCTCGACCGGCTGGCCGAACTGGCAGCGGACTTTCTCGACTGCCGGATAGAACACAGCAGCCGCTACGAGCGGACCCTCGTTGGTGATCCAGCCGGAGACTGGGTAGTCGAGCTGGACTTTGCGCTGCTCAAGCAGCTTGGTCGTGAACAACGCGACAACAACCAGCTCAGTGATGAGCTGATGAGCTCTGCGGAGGCTGTACTGGCCTGGTTGTCGGAGGCGCTGGTGCCGCTGGAACTGGTCAGTCCGCCACTGCCGCTGGAGCGCCTGCCCCAGGTCGACCGACTGATTGAGCGACTGCGTGTGGCCGGTGCCAAGGGCACCGGCGACCAGTTGACCAATGCCTTTGGCATGCAACTCAATCCGGAGGTGGCTGACAGCTCTGCCGCCAGCCTGCTGGCTCACCTGCAAGCCTTCCTCTGCCTGCATGACTGGCTGCGCCAGCGTTGTGATATCGACCTGACCCGGCGCCTGACCAGCTATGTCGACCCCTTCCCCGCAGAATACCTGCAACGGGTGCTGGACGACAATTACCAGCCGGACCTGCCAACCCTGATCGACGACTACCTGCAATACAACCCGACCCGCAACCGGGCGCTCGACATGCTGCCGCTGTTTCGCCACCTTGATGAGCAACGGGTTACACGCGCCATCGACGACTCGCGCATCAAGGCACGTCCGACCTTTCACTACCGTCTGCCCGACTGCCGTATCGACCAGCCTGGCTGGGGTGTGCGCGATGCCTGGGAGGACTGGCTGCAGGTCGAACGGCTGGCGGCTGAGCCACAGCGACTGGCCGCCTGTCGACGGGCCTGTCTGGAGCATCTGGACGGCGGACTGATGCGACTACTGGATGACTGGCCGGCACAGGTCGAACAGCAGTGGCTGACCGGGTCAGGCTGATGCGTCCGACCATTCTGGTGACCGGACCAGGTCGCGGCGCCCTGGCGCCACGCTGGCTGGTAGCGGCAGCCCTGTACCGCTACGGCGCCCGGCCCATACAGGTCAGGCCTGGGGATATCTTGGAAACGATCGGCCACCACGGCGTGGTGATTACCGGCGGCCACGACATAGACCCGGTGCTGTATGCCGCCGAGCCGGAAATACAGCCAAGACATGATCCTGAACGCGACGCACTTGAGGCGGCGATCATCGACCATGCGCTGCAACAGCGCCTGCCACTGCTGGGCATCTGCCGTGGGGCACAACTGCTGAACGCTCGCTGCGGCGGCAACCTGTTGCAAGAGTTACGCTCGCACCGGCGTATGACCTCGAACCGCTGGACCGTCCTGCCGCTGAAAACCCTGCTGGTTTCCGAGGGCAGTCGTCTACAGCAATTACTTGAAACCTCGCAAGGACGCATCAACAGCCTGCACAATCAGGCCATCGACCGGGTTGGCGAGGGACTGCAGGTCAGTGGCCGCGATCTGGACAACATCATCCAGGCGGTTGAGGCAAAGGACCATCCCTTCCTGCTGGGCGTGCAGTGGCATCCGGAGTTTCTGCTGCTGCAACGCCGTCAGCGCCGCCTGTTTCAGGCACTGGTGCACAGGGCACGCCAGCAGCAGATGAGCAACTGAAACCTGTCTACTTCAGTGCCTTGCAGGCATATACCGCTGAGAAGGTAACCAGCCCGACCGCTATTCCGAAATACAGGGTTTCCAGCGAACCGCCAGCCTCCACCGCTTGCTCCAGAAACAGGATCATCAGAATAACCATGGATACCTGCAGCAGGGTTATCTTCAGATCGTGGAAGCTTTTCACATTCAGCGCACGCAGGAAGGCGCTATCCTCTACCCGCATCGGCGTAATGAAAATCCGAAACAGGCTGACCGCGATGATCTGAAAGGTGATAGCGATAAACAACAGATCCAGCACTTTCAGCAGACGAACCGCAACCAGCTTTCCGCCATCCGGGCCACTTGGTATTTGCTCCACCAGATCCAGCAGCATATGCCCAACCACATTGATGCTCAGCAGATAGAGAATCAGCGACGAAACCGCCGAGGTCAGCACCGCCACCAGCACCAGATAGCGGCTGCTCTGGAAAAGTTTTTCAATCATCTCGTACCCTCGCAGCCAATCAGCGACTACCAGCTGAAGACCGCCGACAATGGCGTCAGTTCAACGCAGTAGCCGCAGCAAGGCCTCGGCCAGTACTGGTGACATATCGATGGCATTGCTCGGGTGGGCAATACAATCAGTGCTCCATACCTCGCCGACCCCGGCCGCATGTATCTCCTGCAGCGCATCGCCGGCAAACAGCGCGTGGGTCACCGCCACATCCACCGAGGCGGCACCGGCCACCAGCAGTTGTTCGCAGGCCCGCGCCAGGGTGCGTCCGGAGCTGGCCACATCATCCATCAGTACTACCTGACGGCCGCTGACATCCAGCACCGGCAGGCTCACCTCGACCTGCCGATCGCCATGCCGGACCTTGCTGCATATCGCGTAGTCACAGCCGATACGCGCCGCCGCCAGTTCCACCCACTGTGCCGATTCGGCATCCGGGCCGATCAGCAGCGGCTGCTGGCGGCGCTGACCGATCAGATCCGCCAGGCGCGGCGCACCGGACAAGGCGATGGCGTCCGCCAGCGGTATCGCCTCACTCAGGTGGCTGATGCGATGCAGGTGCGGATCAACCGTTATCACCCCGTCAAACAGCTCGGCAAGAAACTGTCCGACAATGCGCTGGCTGACGATTTCTCCGGGATTAAACGCAATATCCTGGCGCATATAGGCCAGATAGGGCGCCACCAGCAGCAGACGCGGGATACCCAGGGACTGGGCATGCCGGGCGATCAGCAGCAGCTCGACCAGCTTGTCGTTGGGACGGTCCAGCGAGCGGTACAGCACCAGCGTCTCGGGCAGCGGCTGATCCTCAGCCCAGGGCAGGGTCAGGCGCAGCTCCTGATCGGGGAAGCGGTGACTGCTGACTTCGGCGGCAGGAATCCCGCAGACACTGGCCAGTCGTTCGGCGGCGGCCCGTTCCTCGGGCAGATACAAGAGTTGTGCGTCCATCAAAACTCCACATTAAGGGGACTGAATTCTCCACGCTCACCCAGCGTATAGCCGGAGGCGCGCTCGCAGGCGGCTCTGGCAAACGCCAGCTCGGTCGGATAGGCGGCGTGCACTCGATACAGCGGCTGTCCGGCAGTCACGTTTTCACCCAGCTTGACCAGCAGATCGACACCGCTGCCCTGGGAGCGCGGTGCGCCGGCACTGCGGGCGATGCGCGCCAGTTGCAGGTTGTCGATACCGATCACGCAGCCGGCGGCCGGCGCATGGACCTCGAAGGCCAGCGCCGCCAGCGGCGGATTTTCCGGGTCAAAATCGCGCATACCCTGGGCTTCAATGATCGCCCGCATGCGCTCCAGCGCACGGCCGGAATCGAGGATGTCGCGGGCAATGCCAAAACCGTCGCCGCCGCGCACATCGGGATCGAACTCGAGCATGCGCCCGGCCAGACGCAGGGATTTCTGGCGCAGGTCGTTGGGCGCCTCGGGGTGATTCATCAATACCCGCATCACATCCCGCGCCTCCAGCACCGGACCGATTCCGCTGCCGATCGGCTGGCGGCCATCGGTGATTACCACATCGATGGTCAGCCCCATACGCCCGGCAACGAACTCGAACAGCTTGCGCAGGCGCTGTGCCTCGGGCATCGAGCGCACCTTAGCCGAGGGGCCCACCGGAATATCCAGCAGCAGATGGGTGGAGCCGGCGGCGACCTTCTTCGACAGGATCGAGGCGACCATCTGCCCCGGCGAGTCGATCGACAGCGGGCGCTCCACCGAGATCAGCACATCATCCGCCGGCGACAGGTCACTGGTACCGCCCCAGGCCAGACAGCCACGATGTCGGTGGACGATTTCGGTGAGCTGCTCGAAGGGCATTTCGACCTGTGCCAGCACCTCCATGGTGTCGGCGGTGCCGGCTGGCGAGGTGATGGCCCGCGACGAGGTCTTCGGGCAGAGCATGCCGTGCGCCGCGACAATCGGCACCACCAGCATCGAGGTACGGTTACCGGGAATCCCGCCGATACAGTGCTTGTCGACCACCGGGTGTTCCTGCCAGTCCAGCCGCCGACCGACCCGGCTCATGGCATCACTGAGGAAGAACACCTCCTCGCGATCGAGTTCGCCCTGGTTGCAGGCCACCACAAAGGCGGTCAGTTCGATCTTCGAGTAACGGTGCTCGGCAATGTCCTGGACTATCCCGGCAAAGTCCGCACGACTCAGGCGCTCGCCGGCAATCTTGCGGTGCAAGGCCGGAATCGAGGTGGCCGGTTCGGCCGGCGAGACGCTGACCGGGTGTCCCTCTTCAGCCCCCAGCTGGGCAAAGGCATCCTCGGACAACCCCAGCTGGTTGCACTCGACAATCCGCGGATCATCCACCACGTTGAGGCTGGCCAGAATGCGCCGGCCATTGGCGCGCACCTCGACCTTGGCCAGTGCCTGGAAGCCCTCGGCGCGGTAGATGGCACAGTCACGGTGCAGGTAGGCGACGTTTTCGCGGTAGGTGTCTATGCCAACCCGGCACAGCCGCAGCTGGTTGTTGCTGTCGGCGCCAGTTGCATTGGCAGGGGATTTTTTCATCGGGCAGATCTCGCTGTCTTCCATCCATTGACTCTACCCCCACGGGTAACCACAACACCAGCCCTGCCGCCAGCCCGGCGACAGGGCGGGTGCACCTCAGGCCTGATAGTCTTCCAGCGGCGGGCAGGCGCAGAACAGGTTGCGGTCGCCGTAGACGTTGTCGATACGGTTGACCGCCGGCCAGAACTTGTTGGCCGCCACCCAGGGCTGCGGAAATACCGCCTGCTCCCGCGAGTAGCCGCGCTGCCAGTCACCGGTGATATCAGCCAGGGTGTGCGGGGCGTTGTGCAGCGGGTTGTCCTCGGCACTCCACTCGCCACTTTCGACCCGGGCGATTTCCGCACGGATGGTCAGCATGGCGTCGACAAAGCGATCCAGCTCGGCCTTCGACTCGCTCTCGGTCGGCTCGATCATCAGGGTGCCGGCCACCGGGAAGGACATGGTCGGGGCATGGAAGCCAAAGTCCATCAGGCGCTTGGCGACATCCTCCTCGCTGATCCCGGAAGCGGCCTTGAGCGGGCGGATGTCGATGATGCACTCGTGCGCCACCCGGCCATTGCGGCCGCTGTAAAGCACCGGGTAGGCCTCGCCCAGCCGCCTGGCTAGATAGTTGGCATTCAGGATCGCCACTTCGGTGGCCTGGCGCAGGCCGCGCGCGCCCATCAGGGCGATATAGGTCCAGCTGATAGGCAGAATGCTGGCGCTGCCCCAGGGCGCGGCACTGACCGCACCATTGCCCGGCTGCGGGCCATCCAGCTGCACCACCGGGTGATTGGCGACGAAGGGCGCCAGATGCGCCTTGACGCCGATCGGCCCCATGCCCGGACCGCCGCCACCATGCGGGATGCAGAAGGTCTTGTGCAGGTTCATGTGCGACACGTCGGCGCCGATGTCCGCCGGACGGCTGAGGGCCACCTGGGCATTCAGGTTGGCGCCGTCCATGTACACCTGACCGCCGTGCTGGTGGATGATCTGGCAGATCTCGCGGATGCCTTCCTCGTACACCCCGTGGGTCGAGGGATAGGTAATCATCAGGCAGGACAGGTTGTCGGCATTGTCGGCAGCCTTCAGGCGCAGGTCCTCGATATCCACGTTGCCCTGCTCGTCACAGGCCACCAGCACCACGCGCATGCTGACCATCATCGCCGAGGCCGGGTTGGTGCCGTGCGCCGACGTCGGGATCAGGCAGACATTGCGGTGCCCCTCGCCACGCGACTGGTGATAGGCATTGATCGCCAGCAGGCCGGCGTATTCGCCCTGCGCGCCCGAGTTGGGCTGCATGCAGATCGCATCGAAACCGGTGATCTCGCGCAGCCAGCTCTCCAGTTCGCCGATCATCTGCGTGTAGCCGGCGGCCTGCTCACGCGGCACGAAGGGGTGCAGCTGGCCGAACTCCGGCCAGGTGATCGGGATCATCTCGGCGGTGGCATTCAGTTTCATGGTGCAGGAGCCGAGCGGAATCATCGAATGGTTCAGCGCCAGGTCGCGGTTTTCCAGCGACTTCAGATAGCGCAGCATCTCGGTTTCCGAGTGGTAACTGTTGAACACCGGATGGCTGAGGAAGGCCGACTGGCGCTGCAGTTCCTGCGGAATCCCCGGCTCGCCCTGAATAGCGGCATCCAGACGCTCGATCTGCTGGCCGTGGGCATCGCCGGCAAAGCAGGCCAGCAGTTGCTCGACGGTGGCGCGGGTGCTGGTTTCATCCAGACTGACACCCAACTGGTCGGCATCGATCAGCCGCAGGTTGATGCGGGCAGCACGGGCGCGCTCGGCAATCTCGGCGGCACGACCCGGCACTTGCAGGGTCAGGGTATCAAAGAAGTACCGGTTGACCCGGCGGATGCCACAGGCCTCAAGGCCGGCGGCCAGAATCGCGGTCAGCCGCTGCACCCGGCGGGCGATGGTTTTCAGCCCTTCCGGCCCATGGTAGACCGCGTAGAAGCTGGCGATATTGGCCAGCAGCACCTGTGCGGTACAGATATTCGAGTTGGCCTTTTCCCGGCGGATATGCTGCTCGCGGGTCTGCAGCGCCATGCGCAGCGCACGCTTGCCACGGCTGTCCACCGACACGCCGATGATGCGGCCCGGCATGGCGCGCTTGTAGGCATCGCGGGTGGCGAAGAAGGCCGCATGCGGGCCGCCGTAGCCCATCGGCACGCCGAAACGCTGGGCCGAGCCGAACACCACATCGGCACCCAGCTCGCCCGGCGGCGTCAGCAGCACCAGACTGAGCAGGTCGGCGGAGACGCAGGCCAGCGCGTTCTGCGCGTGCAACTGTTCGATCAGCGGACGCAGGTCGCGGATCTCGCCCCAGGTGGTCGGGTACTGCAGCAGGCCGCCGAACACCTGATGGGCGCCCAGATTGGCCACATCATCCACCACCGTTTCGAAGCCGAAGGCCTCGGCGCGGGTCTGTACCACCGAGATGGTCTGTGGGTGGCAGTCACGGTCGATAAAGAACAGGTTGCTCTTGCTCCTGGCCTGACGCTTGGCCAGCGCCATGGCCTCGGCGGCGGCGGTGGCCTCGTCCAGCAAGGAGGCGCTGGCCAATTCCATGCCGGTCAGGTCGATCGACAGCTGCTGGAAGTTGAGAATGGCTTCCAGACGGCCCTGGGCGATTTCCGGCTGATAGGGCGTGTAGGCGGTGTACCAACCCGGATTTTCCAGCACATTGCGCAGGATCACGTTGGGCGTCAGGGTGCCGTGGTAACCCATGCCGATACAGGAGGTGAACACCTGATTGCGTCCGGCAACCGCCTTCAGGTAGGCCAGCACCTCGGCCTCGCTGCGCGGCTCACCCAGCGCCAGCGGCTCGCTGCGCAGGATGCTGCCGGGGACGGTTTCGGTGATCAGCGCATCCAGCGAGGGGACGCCGAGGGTCTCCAGCATGGCCTGTTGTTCGGCGGCATCCGGGCCGATATGGCGGCGGATAAAGGCATCGGTCTGTTCCAGCTCGCGGAGACTCGGGGTGTGACTCATGGGTATTCACCTGCACGCATGGATAAGTACAAAGGCCCCGTGCATGACGGGGCCTGAGAAAACACCAGCGTCAGCCGACGCTGGCAGTGCTGGCCGGACGCTGGCTCAGAGCGAGGCGCCGTAACCGTCGGCGTCCAGCAGCTTGTCCAGTTCGGCGCTGTCGGCGGGCTGGATACGGAAGAACCAGGCAGCACCGTAGGGGTCGCCATTGACGGTTTCCGGGGCATCCACCAGCACCTCGTTGATCGCCACCACCTCGCCGCTGAGCGGAGCGTAGATGTCCGAGGCGGCCTTGACCGACTCGACCACCGCACACTCTTCACCAGCCTTCAGCTGGCGACCGACCTCCGGCAACTCGACAAACACCACATCGCCGAGCAGGTCCTGGGCGTGATCGGTAATGCCGACGGTGACAGTGCCATCGGCCTCGACGCGCACCCACTCGTGGCTGGAGGCATAACGCAGATCGGCGGGAATGTTGCTCATGGAAGAATCCTCGACAGGGACAATAAAATGATTATTCGAACACGGCCTTGCCGTGACGCACGAAACCGGGCTTGATCACCCGCACATCCAGCAGCTTGCCGCGAATATCGACCTGGGCCTGCTCGGCGGTGGCCGCCGGCACCCGGGCCAGGGCAATCGAGCAGCCAAGGGTCGGTGAGAAGCTGCCGCTGGTAATTTCACCTTCGCCAACACCTGGCACCAGCACCTTCTGGTGACCACGCAGCACCGCACGCTCGGTCAATACCAGCCCGACCAGCTTCGGCTGGTCGCCGGCGGCACGTTGCGCCTCAAGCGCCTTGCGCCCGATAAAGTCACGGCTGTCCGGCTCCCAGGCAATGGTCCAGCCCATATTGGCCGCCAGCGGCGAGACAGTTTCGTCCATATCCGAGCCATACAGGTTCATGCCCGCCTCGAGCCGCAGGGTATCCCGCGCACCCAGCCCGCAGGGCTTGCAGCCCTCGGCCAGCAGGGTGTTCCACAGCTCGGCAATCTCGCCGGCCGGCAGCATGATTTCCAGGCCGTCTTCCCCGGTGTAGCCGGTACGGGCAATAAACCAGTCGCCCTCCGGCAGCCCTTGGAACACCTTGAGGTCATTGATCAGCGCGGCACGCCGGTCGCTGACCACCGAGGCCACCACCTCACGGGCGCGCGGCCCCTGTACCGCCAGCATGGCCAGATCCAGACGCGGTTCAACGCGCACAGCATAACCTTCAGCCTGACGAGTCATCCACTGGATGTCCTTGTCGCGGGTGCCGGCATTCACCACCAGCCGGTAGCCGTCGGCGGTCAGGTAGACAATCAGGTCATCGATCACCCCGCCCTGCTCGTTGAGCATGGCGCTGTACAGGGCCTTGCCGACCAGTTTCAGGCGCTCGACATCGTTCGCCAGCAGGTGTCGCAGAAAGGCTGTAGCCTCGCTGCCGGTGACATCCACCACGCACATGTGCGACACATCGAACATGCCCAGGTCACGGCGCACCAAATGGTGCTCCTCGACCTGCGACCCGTAGTGCAGCGGCATGTCCCAGCCACCGAAGTCGACTATCTTGGCCGCAGCAGCCAGATGGCAATCATAGAGGGGGGTACGCAGGCCCATGGCGCCTTCCTTCAATCACGGATCAGGTTGGACACGGATGACGGCATGCAGCCACCCGACGGAAAGGGCGAATTGTAGCCAGATTGTTCGGCGCTGTCTCGGCCTGTGGATGACGGCTGGTCGGTTGACGGGGTGGGGGACTTCGGACCAAATAATTACAGTGCACGCGCAATCCCCGGCAAGCGGTTCCGGACACGCCGTAAACCCATCCCTGGGGGCTCGCCGCTAGCCATCCCTGGCTATCGACGGTCCAGAACCGCTTGCCGGGGATTGCGCTTTCCGGCTCACTGCAATTAGTTAGTGTTTCCCTAATACCCGCGTGCCGAGCGGCGGATCAGTACGATTACCGGCAGCAGGCCGACCGCTACCAGGGTCAGCGCCGGCAGGGCCGCGCGCGCCCACTCGCCTTCGGTGGTCATGCCGTAGATGCGCACCGCCAGGGTATCCCAGCCGAAGGGACGCATCAGCAGGGTGGCTGGCATTTCCTTCAGCACATCGACGAACACCAGCAGTGCAGCACTCAGCACACCGGGCAGCAGCAACGGCAGGT
Source organism: Halopseudomonas yangmingensis (assembly GCF_900114825.1). Taxonomy (GTDB): domain Bacteria; phylum Pseudomonadota; class Gammaproteobacteria; order Pseudomonadales; family Pseudomonadaceae; genus Halopseudomonas; species Halopseudomonas yangmingensis. The sequence continues at coordinate 48,780 of NZ_FOUI01000014.1, forward strand.
AGACCCGCCAGAACACCGCCCAGCCATTCTGCCCAAGGCTCTGCGCGGCCTCCGGCAGCGACGGGCGGATTCGCGCCAGCGCGGTATCCAGCGGCCCGTGGGCAACCGCCATAAAGCGGATCAGGTAGGCCAGCAACAGCGCGAACAGGCTGCCCAGCAGCAACTGTCCGGCCTGCTCGTTACCCAGCCATTGACGCAGCGGAATCAGCAACTGGTTATCGAGGAAGCTGAAGGCAAACATGATGCCGACCGCCAGCACCGAACCGGGCAGTGCATAGCCCAGATTGGCCAGCGCCACCGCTGCCTTGACCCGCCGCAGCGGTTGCAGGCGGCGCGCCAGCACCAGCAGTATCGCCAGCGTTACGGTCATTAAAGCCGCCATGGCACCGAGCATCAGGGTATTGCGGATCACCGCCCACCAGCGACTGTCCAGATCCCCCAGCCCGCTGCCAAACAACCACCAGAGCAGCTGCGCCACCGGGATGATAAAGGCCACCATCAGCACCAGCAGGCAGAACCCGGTGGCCAGCCAGCCGCGCCAGCCGGTCAACTGGTAGAGCGCACCGGCACGCGGCCGGTCCAGCGCCGGAAAGCGCTTGCTGCCTTGCGCCCGGCGTTCGGCAAACAGGGCCAGAAAGACAAACAGCAGCAGCAGACAGGCCAGCTGCGTGGCGGTCTGCAGGCTGTAGAAACCGTACCAGGTCTTGTAGATGGCCGTGGTGAAGGTATCGTAGTTGAACACCGAGACCGCGCCGAAGTCAGCCAGCGTCTCCATGATCGCCAATGCCGCACCGGCACCGATGGCCGGGCGCGCCATCGGCAAGGCCACCCGCAGAAAACCCTGCCAGGGGGTCAGCCCGAGAATCCGCGCCGCCTCCATCAGCCCGCGGCCCTGCGCCATAAAGGCACTGCGCGCCAGCATGTAGACGTAGGGGTAGAACACCAGCACCAGACCGATAACCACCCCGCCAGTCGAACGCACCGGCCACAGCTGGAAGTCGTTGCCCAGCCAGCTGCGCAGCCAGGTTTGCAAGGGCCCGGCAAAATCCAGCACACCGATCATCACAAAAGCCAGCACGTAGGCCGGCACAGCAAAGGGCAGCATCAGCGCCCAGTCGAAGTAACGCCGGCCGGGAAACTGGCACATGCTGGTCAACCAGGCCAGTGACACCCCCAGCAGCACCACACCAACGCCCACACCACCAACCAGCACCAGGGTATTGCCGATCAGCCTGAACAACTGGGTCTGCAGCAGATGCCCCCAGATCATGCTGTCCACCTGCTGCCAGCTCAGCAGCAGCACCAGCAGCGGCATCATCACCAGCGCCGCGCTGAAATAACTCAGCAGGCGCCAGTGTGGCAGGTCGGGCAGGCTCTTGGGCAGCACGGCAACTCCGGATCAGAAAAACACACGCCCGGCACTATGGCCGGGCGTGCAGTATAAACGCATTGTCAAACGCGAATATTGATCAGACGCAATTCAGTCCCAACGCAGGCGATCCATCAGCATCACTGCCTCGGCCTGACGACGCCCTGCCACCTCGACGTTGATGGTGTCGGTCTTCATCGGCCCCCAGGCCGCCACCTCTTCGGAGGGCGCCAGCGCTGTGTTGGCCGGAAACTCCTGATTGATGTCGGCAAATACCCGCTGGGCCGGCTCGGTGGTCAGCCACTCGAGGAAACGGATCGCCTCTTCGGGGTTCTTCGAGTGCTTGGTAACACCGGCACCGGAAATGTTCACATGCACCCCGCGATCATTCTGGTTCGGCCAGAACAGCGCCGCCTTGATGCCCGGCTTGTCTTTCTGCAGACGGCCGAAGTAGTAGGTATTGACGATACCTACATCACACTGGCCTGCATCAATTGCCTCTACCAGCGCGGTGTCGTTGGCAAACACCGGTGTTGCCAGATTGGCGACCCAGCCACGGATGATTTCAGCGGTCTTCTGCTCACCCAGGGTTTCCAGCATGGTCGCGGTCAGCGACTGGTTGTACACCTTCTTCGAGGTGCGCAGACACATGCGACCCTTCCAGGCATCGTCAGCCAGCGCTTCATAGGTACTCAGGCTGGCCGGATCGACCCGCTCGGTGGAATACACGATGGTCCGTGCACGCAGCGACAAGCCGGTCCACTGGCCGTTGCTGGAACGGTACTGGGCAGGAATATTGGCCTCGATCACGTCCGACTTGACTGCACGCAGCACGCCCTGCTCCTCGGCCTGCCAGAGGTTACCGGCATCCACGGTAATCAGCAGGTCGGCGCGGGTGTTGGCACCCTCGGCACGCAGACGCGCCAGCAACGGCGCTTCACCATCAGTGATGTAGTTGATCTTGACGCCGGTGGTTTCGGTGTACAGATCGAAGGCCGGCTTGACCAGGTGCTCCTGGCGAGCGGAGTAGACGACCAACTCCTTGGCCTGGGCAAACCCGGTAAAGCTGGCCAGGGCCAGACTGGCAATGACGGCAGAACGCTTGAGGAACATGATGAAGCCTCGTGATGGTGGACTTGCCGTAGATGATAATGATTCACCTTTATAGTTGCAACTGCGTCCTCTCGTCACATCCGCCTAGACTGTAAGCGAGCCCCTGGCCAGTGCCGGCAGGTCACCCTCCAGCCCCATGGCGCGCCGAATGATCGCCGCCTTGAGGACGCCATGGCCGTCCATCCAGTTCATCCCGGCATTGCGCAACCAGCGCAGCGGCAGCGCCTCCGCATGGAACAGCCGCTCAAAGCCCTCCATCGCCGCCATCATGCCCAGATTGTGTCCGATACGCTGGCGCTGGTAACGCTCCAGCACCTGCAGTTCGGCGCAGGATTCGCCGCGCGACTGCGCCTGCATCAGCACCTCGGCCAGACAGGCAGCATCCAGCATGCCCAGGTTGACGCCCTGCCCGGCCAGCGGGTGAATGCTATGGGCAGCATCACCAACCAGTGCCAGTCCCGGCATCACATAGCGTTTGGCATGGCGCTGGCGCAGCGGAATGCGGTAGCGCCGATCCACTGCCAGCACCCGCCCGAGCCGCTGCTCGATGGCTTCGCTGAGCGCCGCAGCAAAGGCCTGATCGTCCAGCGCCATCATTGCCTCGGCCGGCTCGGCCAGCAGCGACCAGACAATCGAGCAATAGTGCCGGCCATCGCGCGACGGCAGCGGCAGGAAAGCCAGCGGGCCGCTCGGCAAAAAACGCTGCCAGGCCGTATCGGCATGCGGTTGCTCCACTTGCACCGTGGTGACCAGTGCGTGGTGCAGGTAATCCCATTCGCGCATCTCGAAGCCGGCCAGGTCACGAACCCGCGACTGGGCGCCATCCGCTGCTACCAGCAAAGGTGTGCGCAGCGCCTCGCCCTGTTCGAACTCCAGCCGCCAGCCTGCATCCTCCTTGACCAGCACCCGGGTGCGCCGCTGGCCCTGTACGCGCACCGGCGTCTGTTGCAGCGCATCCAGCAACGCCTGCTGCACCGGGGTGTTCTCGATGATGTGGCCAAGGCGCAACTCACCCAACGCCTCGGCATCGAAGGCTATCGCACCAGTGCCCTCGGCATCCCATACGCGCATGTGCCGGTAACCGCACAGGCGCTCCGGCGGCAGCCGCTGCCAGACGCCAAGGCGTTGCAGGATACGTTCGGAGGCAGCACTGAAGGCGCTGACCCGCGGCTCGTAGCCGGAGGCGCCGGGCTGCACCGGCAAGCGCTGCTGCAGATCCAGCGCGTCCACCAGCAACACCCGCAGCGGGCTGTCGGCCAGCGCATTGGCCAGGGTGGCACCGACCATGCCGGCACCGACAATGATCACATCCGCATCGAATTGCATGACAGGCTCTCCGTATCAGCTGCGCAGGCCCATGGCGCGGCGGGCAAAAAGGGATTTGGCCGGTGCCAGCAGATCCAACCCGAGCAAGCCCAGGGTACGACCCACCCCCAGCAGGGTCTGGCGGTTGCTGAACAGCCGGGTCAGGCGATCACTGAAGTCGATGGTCAGGCGTTGGTCATCGCGCTGCTCGACCAGATAGGCCTGCAACCGCGCCAGTTCGCCAGGGGCGGCCTGTTCTGCCCACGCCTGCCGGATATGCCGGGCCAGCGCCATGGCATCGCGCAGCGACAGGTTGAAGCCCTGTCCGGCAATCGGATGCAGGCTGTGCGCTGCATTGCCCAGCACCACCAGATGCGGGCGCACCTGCTCGTCACTTTCGATCAGCTGCAACGGGTAGCTGGAACGCTCGCCAACCCGCAACAGTTCGCCAAGGCGATAGCCAAAGGCCTCCTGCAGGCGGCGCAGAAAGGCCGCATCGGTCAATGCCAGCACCTGCCGGGCCTGATCCTCGGGCAGGGTCCAGACCAGCGCGCTACGCTGCTCGACCAGCGGCAGCAGGGCCATCGGGCCATCGGCGGTGAATCGCTCGAAAGCTTCGCCCTGATGGGCGCGGCTGGTACTGACGTTGGCAATGATCGCGGTTTGCCCGTAGGGTCGCGCCTGACGGTGAATCCCCAACTGCTCGAGCAGTCCGGAACGGCCACCATCGGCCAGCACCAGCAGGTCGGTATCCAGCCAGTGCGACTGGCCGTCACCCTCGACCTGCAGTCGATAGCCCTGATCAGCCGGCTGAAGGGCGGTGACCCGCGCCGGCGCCAGCCAGTCGATGCGCTGCTGATCCAGGGCGCCAAGCAGCACCTGGCCCAGCCAGGCGTTCTCCACCACATAGCCGAGTGCCGGCACCCCTTCCTGCTCGGCATGCATGCGCAGCATGCCGGGATGGCCACGGTCGGACACATGGATATGGCGGATCGGCTCGGCACGCTCGGCCAGCTGCGACCACACACCCAGTTCGCGCAACAGCTGGCTGCTGCCCCAGGACAGGGCGGTGGAACGGGCATCGTAACTGGGTTGCCAGGCATTGGCAGCGGGCGGCAGCGCCTCGATCAGGCGGATGCGCCAGTCACGCCCGGCATCGCTGCGCTGCAGTGCCAGCGCCAGGCTGGCACCAACCATGCCACCGCCGACAATGCTGATCACCCCGGCCATGCTCAGTGCTCCCCGCTGCGCGCCGCAGCCATCAGCGCCTCGATCTCGTCGATCTCGCGCGGCACATCGCCGGTAAGAATCTCGCAGCCATTACGGGTAACCAGCACGTCGTCCTCGATACGCACGCCGATGCCACGCCACTTGCGCGCCACGTCGCTGTTGTCCTGGGCGATATAGATACCGGGCTCGACGGTCATCAACATGCCCGGTTCGAGCACCCGCCATTCACCACCCACACGGTACTCGCCGACATCGTGCACATCCATGCCCAGCCAGTGACCGACCCGGTGCATGTAGAACGGCCGGTAGGCCTCGGCGGCTACAAGCTCATCCACCTCGCCCTGCAGCAGCCCCAGCTCTATAAGGCCGGCGGTAATCACCCGCACCGAGGCCTCATGCACCTCGTTCCAGTGCCGCCCCGGTGCAATCACCGCAAAGGCGGCGCGCTGGGCATCCAGCACCAGTTGGTAGATGGCCCGCTGCTCGGCGGAAAAGCGCCCGTTGGCCGGGAAGGTGCGGGTGATGTCGCTGGCATAGCAGTCCAGCTCGCAGCCGGCATCAATCAGCACCAGATCGCCATCACGGATCTGACTGGTGTTTTCCGTGTAGTGCAGGATGCAGGCATTGCGGCCGGCAGCGACGATCGACGAATAAGCCGGGGCACGGCTGCCGCTGCGCATGAATTCGTGTATCAGCTCGGCCTCCAGCTGGTATTCATGGAGACCGGGGCGGCAGATCTGCATGGCGCGGACATGCGCCCGCGCGGAAATTTTTGCCGCCTCGCGCATTACCTTGAGTTCCGCCGCGCTTTTGTACAGGCGCAGGTCGTGCAACAGATGATCAAGGGCCTCGAACTCGTTCGGTGGCTGCGCGCCAAGGCGCGCCTTGCTGCGGATGCTGTTGATCCAGCCGGTCAGCCGGCGATCGAACTCGGGGTTGGCACCCATCGCGTAGTAGACCCGCTCGCGCCCCTCGATCAGGCCGGGCAGGATGTCGTCGATATCGCTGATCGGGAAGGCATCATCGGCGCCATAGCTGGCCACCGCGCCCTCCTGACCGGCCCGGTAGCCGTCCCACAGCTCGCGCTCGGGATCACGCTCACGGCAGAACAGTACGAACTCGCCGTGCGCCCGACCGGGAATCAGAACCGCCACCGCCTCCGGTTCGGGAAAACCGGTCAAATACTGGAAATCGCTGTCCTGCCGGTAGGGGTATTCAGTGTCGCGGTTGCGCGTGCGTACTTGCGCCGCTGGCAACACGGCGATGCTGTTCGGCACCATCTGCGCCATCAGCGCCTTGCGCCGACGACTGTATTCCTGTCGGGGGATCTGCATCAGGGGTCTCCGGGGTATCAGTGCAGGGCGGCCGGCGGCTGGTCATCGCGCTCGGACGGCTGGCATTCGCTGAATACCAGCAGGCTGGCCATGCGCACATATTCGACCAGTTCCATAAAGTCGGATTCCGCCTGGTCCGAATCCTCTTCCTCACCCTGAATCTGGGCGATAGCGGCAAAGTCGGCGAGCACACCTTCGACTTCTTCGGTCAACGCCGCCTCGCGCGGGACCAGACCGAAGCCGCCAAGAAAGCCCTGACACCAGCGCCCCAGCGCCTCGCTGCGCAGCAGCATCGGCTGACTGTCGTCGGGCAGCAGCAGGGTGAACTCGAAACCGCTGCCAGCCAGTAGTGCCAGACTGGCATCCTGCAGCTGGATCAGCAGCAGCTTGCCCGCCTCGTTGGCGCTCTGGGTAGCCTCTGCAAGTTCACTGGCCAGATTCAGCCAGGTGGCATGATCAAACCGCGTGCCGGCGGCCAACCGGCCAACCAGATGGCCGTGCAGCTCCGCGGGCGAGCCGCTGGCAGCCATGTCGGCAAATACGTCGAGATAACGATCAAATTCGAATACGGCGGGCAGGGCAGGCATCATCTAGGGCCTCGAAACGTGAGCAACCGCGCAAGGATAACAGAAGCAGCCCCCGGCTTGCTGCCAGCCGCCGTGCGGCGCTTTGACCGCCGCCAGCGGCCTGCTATAGTGGCCGGCAGATCAAACGGCCGGGAAGCTGTTTGCCTTCCGGCACCATCGCCACCCCACTCCATTCGTCTGGACTTGCCTACGCCCATGGATCAATCCGACATCACCGCTCTGGCTGCGCGGGTCAACCAATTGATCGATCTGTGCCTGCACCTGCAACAGCAGAACCAGCACCTGCTGTCGCAGGAAAGACACTGGCGTGAAGAACGCCAGCAACTGATCGAGAAGAACGATCTGGCCCGACAGAAGGTCGAAGCCATGATCATCCGCCTGAAAGCCCTGGAGCACGATGCATGACCCAGCCGTCGACCGTCACCCTGCATATCCTCGACAAGGAATACCGCGTCAGCTGCCCCCCGGAGGAGCGTTATAATCTGGAGCAGGCTGCACGCCATCTGGATGAAACCATGCGAGAGATTCGCAGCAGCGGCAAGGTTGTAGGCGTGGAACGTATTGCAGTGATGGCAGCACTCAATATCAGTCATGCAATGATTACCGGCAGTCGCAGCCACGATGAACAGTCAGGCCGCCAGCAACAGATGATCGATGATCTGGTCAAACGTCTTGACCAGATACTGTCCCCCGGCCAGGCGGTTTAGACCCAAGCCGCTTGGGTAAGCCTCCGGACTCAGGTATAGTGAATTCGTCCCTGGGGTGTTTGCCAGTCGGAGATGTCCCTGAGCCGATACTTCTGTACCAGGGGGGTGGCCGTCGCGGCGGTGTGCATGTCCGCTCGCCGGAAAGCCTGAAGCCGCACCCTGCTCTCCGCCTTGAACTTTCGGGTTCAAGGGCTAACCCGACAGCGGCATTCCCGGGGATTCCAGTTTGCCTTGTCCAGCATGACAGACTCACGCCAATCACTTCGCCGTAAACTGCGAGAAGCGCGCCGCGCCCTTACTCCGCGTCAGCAGCGTGACGCCAGCCGCGCCCTGGAGCGCCTGCTTGGCGGCAGCATGCTTTTTCTGCGCAGCCGTCACATTGCTTTCTATCTGGCCAATGACGGTGAAATCGATCCACAGCGACTGCTGCAAAAAGCCCGACGCCAGGGCAAACACTGCTATCTGCCGGTAGTTGCTGGCTGGCCCCGCCGGCGCATGCAATTCCAGCGCCTCACCGCAGACACCCGCTGGCATACCAACCGCTTTGGTATCCGTGAGCCTGTTGCCAACCCTCGACAACAGGTAGCGCTCTGGCGTCTGCAGCTCCTGCTGATGCCGCTGGTTGGCTTTGATGCGCAGGGCAACCGCTTGGGCATGGGTGGCGGCTTTTATGACAGAGCGCTGGCCTGGCGGCGCCTCCGGCGCAACTGGCCAGGACCGCAACTGGTCGGCCTGGCTCACCATTGCCAGCAGGTTGACCGGCTCCCGATTGCCGACTGGGATATCCCGGCAGATCTTATAGCCAGCGACCGGCAGCTGCTGTTCAAGGGGCGTTGAGCGTCGAACCATTTCCGGCAGAACGCTCGAAATAACTTTCCGTATAGCCTGTGGTCACTATTCCCAGTCCGAAAATCAGAACCAGAACCCATAGAAGATCGGGCTTGCGCCGCATGGTTGCCTCCATTTCAATGCTTAAGGGCAATCTTGTTGTTGATGCCTCGATACTTGATGGCCAAGAGCCATGAGACATTCCCGCTTTTGGTATCACGAGCGAAGGCTTTATTACCCCTGAAAACAGAATCTGTCAACACCCCCTTCACAGGTAACGCGCATGGCCTACTGGCTGATGAAGTCCGAACCCGACTGTTTTTCGATTGATGACCTTTCTCGTGGCCCGGCCCTGTGGGACGGAGTGCGCAACTATCAGGCGCGCAACTACCTGGCAGAAATGCAGGCCGACGACCTGTTTCTGTTCTATCACTCAAGCTGCCAGCCCCCGGGGATCGCCGGCATTGGCCGGATTGACGGCCAGGCCAGACCGGATCTAAGCGCTCTTGATCCTGCAGCAGCGGGCTACGACCCACGCAGCACTGAACAGCAGTTGCCCTGGGTAGCGGTTCCAGTGGTTTTCCAGAAAAAGTTTGCCGCCCTGTTGTCACTTGCACAGATTCGCACACTGGAAGGCCTCGAAGCCCTCCCGTTACTGGCTCGTGGCAGCCGGCTTTCGGTCATGCCGGTAACACCGGAGCAATGGCAGATTCTGCTGAACGCCGCCGGGAAATAACGGAAAAGAATGTGCAGGACAGGAGCTTCAGTCCTATGCCGTCAAGGTAATTCCACTCAGGGTGCCGTGCTGCAACTGACTGACAGCATGGCACAAGGATAGATTTACCCATGCCTGCAGCGCGCCAGACAGCCCACTCCCTGATCCCTGAATGTCTGTTGGGAGTATTGCTGGCCATATTGATCGGCAGCAGCCTGTGGTCCTGGCATGCCTTGCAGACGGCCGAGCAACAGCAAACACTGGCACGCCTCAAACTTGAAACAAGTGCGCTTGCCGAGCGCATAGAGAGCCGTTTCGACCAGCAGATTACCGCGCTGGAACGGCTTGCGGAACGCTGGCCTGTGCACCGTGACACCCCTGATTTGTGGCGCCATGACGCACTGATGCTGACCCGCGACTACAGCAGTTTTCAGGCGATCCAGTGGCTTGACCCGGACTTGCGCATCCGCTGGACCGAGCCCCTGATCGGCAACGAAGCGGCTCTGGGCTTCCAGTATTCGCCAGAGCACCCAGGGTATCCGGTACTGATGCAGATCCGCGATACGCTGCAACCGGCACTCAGCCCGCTGTTCGAGTTGCGCCAGGGCGGCCCGGGGCTGACCTACTATGTGCCCGTGGTTGCACAGCGCAGCCAGCCGCCTGTATTCGATGGCTTTCTGATCGGCGTATTTCGACCGCAGAAACTGCTCGCCGAGCTAACCGGCAGCATTGGCAACCGTCACCTGATACTGGATTTCTCGACTGCCGGAGAGCGGCTGTTCATCCACCAGCCAGACACGCTCGCTGATCACCTGCCAGCCATACAAATGCCCCTGCGTCTGGCCAATCGTAGCGATATCCTGCTGACCGCCAGACCCAGCCAGTCATTGGTCCGCCAGAGCCAGACCCATTTACCGGAAATGGTTTTGTTCAGTGGCGTGCTGACCAGCCTGCTTCTGGTCAGTAGTTTGTGGCTGCTGCTCGGGAGCAGACGCAAGGCCAAAGCCTTACGGATCAGCAACCGTCGCCTGCAGAGCGAGATTGCCCATCGCCTTGATATCGAGCAAAGCCTGCAGGCCAGCCAGAGCAAACTGCAACTGATTCTGGACATGACCGATCACAGCAAGGACGCTTTGTTTCTGATCGGTTTGCAGCCAACAGAAGTCATCTACATGAACCGCACCTGCTGGGTAGCCTTGGGTTACAGCGAACATGAGTTGCGCGATTTGCTGCGCATTGCTCCGCAAGACGTGATGTGCGGTTATGGCAAATGGATAGATAGCTGGCAAACCTCAGCAGCACATGCAGGGGCCAGCGTCAGCCAGCAAACACTCCGGCACCGCAACGGTCACACAATACCTGTCGAGATAAGCACAAGGGTCTTGTCCAGGCATTGCCGCGATTACCTGATCTGTATCGGCCGCAACAACGCAGCCCAACTGGAAGCTGCCGAGCAGTTACGTCGCCAATCACAACAGGACGGGCTGACCGGCCTGTTCAACAGGCGCTACTTCGACCAGGCGCTGGCCAGTGAATGGCGCCGACAGCGTCGACAGCAGCAGCCCCTCGCCCTGTTGATGCTGGATGTGGATCACTTCAAATCCTTTAACGACCTGCTTGGTCATCAGGCTGGCGATGATGCCCTGCGCAAACTGGCCTCAGCACTGGGACAAGGTCTGATGCGCGAGGGAGAATGCGCCTGCCGCTACGGTGGCGAGGAGTTTGCGGTAATACTGCCGGGGGCTGATGCAGCCGAGTGTGAGCGGGCAGCAAAGCACCTGCACCGGGCAATCGAACGTTTACAGATTGCCCATCCGGGCAGCCCTCTACAGCGCCTGACTGTCAGCATAGGCGCAGCCAGCCTGATGCCCATGGCCGAACTCAGCCCCTCGGATCTGATTCGACTGGCCGACCAGGCCCTGTACCAGGCCAAATCCCAGGGCCGCAACCGCACCTGTCACGCCGAACAGGAGCAGCACTAACCAAGAAACAGCCGGTAGGCCGGATTGTCACTCTCATCCCAGTACGGATAACCGATCGACGCCAGCGCCTCCGGCACCTGGCTGCGCTCGTCCTCCGGCACCTGCAGACCGGCCACTACCCGCCCCCAGGCAGCACCATGGTTACGGTAGTGGAACATCGAGATATTCCAGCGCCCGCCGAGCTTGTTGAGGAAGTTGAACAGCGCGCCGGGGCGCTCGGGGAATTCGAAACGCAGCACCACCTCGTCAGTCACCTGCGCCGCGTGCCCACCGACCATGTGACGGATATGCAGCTTGGCCAGCTCGTTGTCGGTCAGGTCCAGCACCGGGAAGCCCTGATCGCACAGCTGTTGCACCAGAGCACCGCGCGGGTCCAGCTCAGGGTGGGTCTGCACACCAACAAAGATATGCGCCTCGCCACTGTCGTGGTAACGGTAGTTGAACTCGGTGATGGCGCGCTTGCCGATCGCCTGGCAGAACGCCTTGAAACTGCCCGGCCGCTCCGGAATGGTGACTGCCAGCAGCGCCTCGCGCTGCTCACCCAGCTCGGCGCGCTCGGCGACATGCCGCAGGCGGTCAAAATTGATGTTGGCACCGGAATCGATGGCAATCAGCACCTGGCCCTGACAGCCCTCGCGCTCGACATATTTCTTGATGCCGGCCACGCCCAGGCAACCGGCCGGCTCACAGATCGAGCGGGTATCGTCGTAGATATCCTTGATCGCCGCGCACATTTCGTCGGTGGAAACGGTGATCACCTCATCCACATAGTGCCGGCAAACCTCGAAGGTATGCTCGCCGATCTGCGCCACCGCAACACCGTCGGCGAACAGCCCGACCTGACTCAGCACCACCCGCTCACCGGCATCCATCGCCGCCTTCAGGCAGGCAGCCTCGGTCGGCTCGACGCCGATCACCTTGATCTGCGGGCGCAGGTATTTGACGTAGGCGGCAATACCGGCGGCCAGCCCGCCACCGCCGACCGGCACGAAGATCGCATCAATATGGCCCTGGTGCTGGCGCAGAATCTCCATGGCCACCGTGCCCTGCCCGGCAATGGTGTCCGGATCATCATAGGGATGGATGTAGGTGAAGCCCTTCTCCTTGACCAGCTTCTGCGAGTAGGCCAGCGCCTCGTCAAAGGCATCGCCATGCAGCACGACCCGGGCACCACGCGCGCGCACCGCCTTGACCTTGATTTCCGGCGTGGTGCGCGGCATCACAATGGTCGCCTTGACGCCCATATGCCGGGCGGCATAGGCCAGCCCCTGGGCATGATTGCCAGCCGAGGCGGCTACGACACCCTTGGCCCGCTGCTCATCAGTCAGCTGTGCCAGCTTGTTGTAGGCGCCGCGGATCTTGAAAGAGAACACCGGCTGCAGGTCCTCGCGCTTGAGCAGCACGGTGTTGCCGAGGCGCTCGGAAAGGAACGGCGCCGGGTGAATCGGCGTCTCCACCGCCACGTCGTAAACGCGGGAGCAAAGTATCTTCTTGACGTAGGTTTCCAGCATGGCGGGCCTGATCCGGGTCGACTGCAAAGCCGCCAGTCTAGCGAATCGACCGGCAGGCGACTACACGCAGACGGCCTGCCGGCCGTATAATCCGCGCTTTGCCCGTGATCGGAGGGGACCAGTCCATGACCCAGGACGAACTGAAACAGGCCGTTGGCCAGGCGGCTGTCGACCTGATACTGCCCAGCCTGCAGGATTCCAGCATCATCGGCGTGGGCACCGGCTCCACCGCCAACTGCTTTATCGATGCACTGGCGCGCCACAAGGGCTTCTTCGACGGCGCCGTGGCCAGCTCCGAGGCCACCGCCCAGCGCCTGAAACAACATGGCATTCCGGTCTACGATCTGAACAGCGTGGCAGAGCTGGATTTTTATGTGGATGGCGCCGACGAGGCCAACGCTCACCTGGAACTGATCAAGGGCGGCGGCGCTGCGCTGACCCGCGAGAAGATTGTTGCCGCCGTCGCCAGAACCTTTATCTGCATCGCCGACCAGAGCAAGCTGGTGGATACCCTTGGGGCCTTTCCGCTGCCAGTCGAGGTAATTCCCATGGCGCGCAGTCACGTTGCCCGACAAATCGTCAAACTCGGCGGCGACCCGGTCTATCGGGATGGCTGCATCACCGACAACGGCAATGTGATTCTGGATGTGCACAATATGCTGATCCACGATCCGCGACGCCTTGAGGAGCAACTTAACGCCATCGTCGGGGTGGTCTGCAACGGCCTGTTCGCCGCCCGCCCGGCCGATATCCTGTTGCTTGGCACGGCGGACGGGGTCAAACAGCTGAAAGCCTGAGCCAACGGCTCAGGGCTGCGGCGTAAAACGGTAGAACAGGTTTGGCTCGCTGACCAGATAGATAGCGCCGTCCGGGCCGACAGTTACCCCTTCAGCCTGCGGCACCGTGCGGCGCAAACCGGCCATGCCGCGCCACAGGCCGAGCAGGCTCAACGGCTGCCCATCAGCGGCATACTCCACCAGCATGTGCGACTCGTCACTCAGTAGCAGCAGATGACCGCTGGGAGCATGCCAGGTCAGCGATGACAGATCGCGCATAAACAGGGTCGGCGAATCGCTGGGCTTGAGTTCACGCACCTCGACCCGCAGCGACGTCTGCGGGTCGGCATCGACAAAGCCGCGCACCTCCAACACCCGCAGCGGATCACGCTCGCGCACCACCAGCAGACGCTGCTGGCGCTCGTCCCAGGACAACCCCTCGAAGCCCTTGTTACCCTCGCCATCCAGTCCCAGACTGAGACTCGGCAGACCCGACACATCCAGCACCTGGGCCTCATCAGGCAAATCCAGAAGAATCAGGCGCTGGCTGCGTTCCTCGGCAATCACAAAACGCCTGCCCTCGACATGGGTCAGACCTTCCATGTCGCTGACACCCTCGAGGCGCACGCTTCGCAGCAAGCGCCCGTCGGTGCTCAATTCGACCAGCAGCGGCTCGCCGTTGAGTACCGACCACAGCGTGCCGGTCTGGCTGTTGAAGGTCAGCGCCGACAAGTCATCATCAATACCCGCGACCGGCAACGCCTCGATATCTACCCGGTAGCGCGCCAGGTTCAGCGCCTGCTCGGGCAAGGCCTGCGAGCTTAGCCGCCAGCTTTGCCACAGCAGCACATCCAGCCGCAAAAAATGCAGCACAAGAGCAGCCAAAAGCAGCACAACAATGGGTAGTAACAACCACAACCTGATTCTCACACGCAGACTCCGGGACAGCGCAAGGTGCAGGTTGGAGGGAGTGAGTCCGAAAAAGTTCAGACCACAGGCAAGCCAATGACAAGCCTGTGACTTTGAGTGCTTCAGGCAATAGAAGCCGTCTGCTCCAGCACACCGGGAATGGCCAGCTGCAGCTGATCACCACTGGCCAGCACGCCGACCCCGGCCGGCGTGCCGGTAATCACCACATCCCCCGGCTGCAGGGTAAATACCCCGGCGATGTGCCGCAGCAAGGCGATGATCGGGGTGATCATCTCGGCACTGTTGCCCTGCTGGCGCAGCTCGCCGTTGATCCGCAGTTGCAGGGGAATCGCGGTCAGATCAGGCAGTTGCGCGGGCTCGACAAAGGCCGACAGCGGACAGGCGCCGTCAAACGCCTTGGCGCGCTCCCAGGGATGCCCCTTGGCCTTAAGCTGGTCCTGCAGTTCGCGCAGGGTCAGGTCCAGCGCCAGACCAATGCCGGCAATCGCCGCGATTGCCTGCTGCTCGCTGACGTCGCCGCTCAGGGTCTGACCGATCAGCAGGGCGATCTCGGTTTCGTAATGCACCGCACCGAGGCCCTGCGGCAGGTGCAGCGGCTGATCCAGCGCCACCACCGCCGTGGCCGGCTTGATAAACAGCAGCGGCTCGGCCGGCACCGGGTTGTTCAGCTCGCGGGCATGTTCGGCGTAATTGCGCCCGACACAGACCACCTTGCCCAAGGGCAGGCTGATCGGGCTGTTGTCGGCAAAATGGTGCTGGTAAGACATCACAAATCCTTGAAAGAGGTGGGTTGAAGCTGGCAGCCGCAGCGTCCGCAAGCGGTGTTGGCAGGCCCCTGATCTGGACCGTCGATGCCCAGGGATGGGCATCGCCGAGCGTACAGGGACGTATTTACAGCGTGTCCAGAACAGGGGCCTGGCAATGCCGCTCACCCTGCAAACAAAGCAACCCGGGGGTTAGGGTTCAGACAAAAATCTTGCCCGGATTCATGATGCCGTTGGGGTCGAATACCGCCTTGACCCCCTTCATCAGCGCAATCTCGGCCGGGCTGCGGCTGTAGTGCAGGTAATCGCGCTTGGTCATGCCCACACCATGCTCGGCGGAGATCGAACCGTTGTACTTCTGCACGATCTCGAATACCCACTTGTTCACCGTCGCGCACTTGCCGAAGAACTCATCCTTGGACATGGCTTCCGGCTTGAGGATATTCAGGTGCAGGTTGCCGTCGCCGATATGGCCGAACCAGACAATCTCGAAATCCGGGTAGTGTTCACCGACGATCGCATCAATATCGTGCAGGAAGGCCGGCACCTGGCCGACCGTTACCGAAATATCGTTCTTGTAGGGTGTCCAGTGCGAAATCGTCTCGGAAATGAACTCGCGCAATTTCCACAGGTTCTGCAGTTGCTGCTCGCTCTGGCTCATCACCCCGTCCAGCACCCAACCCTGCTCTACGCAGTGCTCGAAGATCTCCAGCGCCTGATTGGCGATATCCTCGTTGAGCGCCTCGAACTCCAGCAGCGCATAAAACGGGCAATCGGTCTCGAACGGCGCCGGCACGTCACCGCGCCCCATGATCTTGGCCATCGCCTTGTCCGAAAAGAACTCGAAGGCGGTCAGATCCAGCTTGCCCTGGAAGGCATGCAAGACCGGCATGATCGAATCGAAATCCGGCGTACCCAGCACCATCGCCGTGAGATTCTTCGGCGCCCGCTCCAGGCGCATGGTCGCCTCGACGACAAAGCCCAGGGTGCCCTCGGCACCGATAAACAGCTGGCGCAAATCGTAGCCGGTGGCGTTCTTGATCAGATCCTTGTTCAGCTCCAGCAGCTCGCCGGTACCGGTGACCACCTTCAGCCCGGCCACCCAATTACGGGTCATGCCATAACGAATGACCTTGATGCCGCCGGCATTGGTACCGATATTGCCGCCGATGTTGCTGGAACCCGCCGAGGCAAAATCCACCGGGTAATACAGCCCCTGTTCCTCAGCAAACTGCTGCAGCTGCACCGTCACCACCCCGGGCTGACAGACCACGGTGCGATCAAATTCGTTGAACCCGATGATCCTGTTCATGTAATCGAAGGACACCACGATTTCGCCATTGGCCGCCACCGCGCCAGCCGACAGCCCGGTACGTCCGCCCGAGGGCACCAGCGCCAGCCGCTCGGCATTGGCAAAGCGCACAACCGCCTGCACCTGCTCGATGCTCCTGGGGAACACGATGGCCAGCGGCGCCGGCTCGAAATGCTTGGTCCAGTCCTTGCCCCAGGCATTCAGGGAATCGGCATCGGTGCGCACCTTGTCCGGGTCAACCAGGGTTTTCAGGGTTTCGATGATGGCTTGCGGGGTCATGTGCGCCTCAAAGGAAATTCACGCAGCGCCTGAACACAATTCATACGCATGCAGGCATCAAAAAAGGGAGATTATGCTAGCATACGCGGCTTCCGAAACAGGACAACTCCGACAGCCCGGCTGCCGAATTTGTCCTCCAGGCTTCTCCAATCAGCATTGCGGGTAACTGAGACCATGAGCAAGACCTCGCTGGACAAAGGCAAGATCAAGTTTCTGCTCCTCGAGGGCGTACACCAGTCGGCCGTCGACACCCTGAAGGCCGCTGGCTACACCAACATCGAGTACCACACCAGTTCGCTGCCGGACGACCAGCTGAAAGCATCGATTGCCGATGCACACTTTATTGGCATCCGCTCACGCACCCAGCTGACCGAAGATATCTTTGCCCACGCACCCAAGCTGGTTGCCGTCGGCTGCTTCTGCATCGGCACCAACCAGGTCGACCTGAGCGCCGCCATGCAGCGCGGTGTTGCGGTGTTCAATGCACCCTACTCGAACACCCGCTCGGTAGCCGAACTGGTGCTGGCCGAAGCCATACTGCTGCTGCGCGGTATTCCCGAAAAGAACGCCTCCTGCCACCGTGGCGGCTGGATCAAGAGCGCCGACAACTCCTACGAAATCCGCGGCAAAAAACTCGGCATCGTCGGCTACGGCTCGATCGGCACCCAGCTGTCCGTGCTGGCCGAAGGCCTGGGCATGCAAGTGCTGTTCTATGACGTAGTAACCAAGCTGCCCCTGGGCAATGCCCGTCAGGTCAGCTCGCTGAACGAACTGCTCGGTGAAGCCGACATCGTTACCCTGCACGTACCGGAAACCGCCGCCACCAAATGGATGATCGGCGAGAAGGAAATCCGTGCAATGAAAAAGGGCGGCATCCTGATCAATGCCGCACGCGGCACCGTAGTGGATATCGATGCCCTGGCCGGCGCACTGCGCGACAAGCACCTGAATGGCGCTGCCATTGACGTGTTCCCGGTTGAGCCGCGCTCGAACAAGGATGAGTTCATCAGCCCGCTGCGAGAGTTCGACAACTGCATCCTGACTCCGCATATCGGCGGCTCGACCATGGAAGCGCAGGCCAATATCGGTCTGGAAGTGGCCGAGAAGCTGGTCCGCTACAGCGACAACGGCACCTCGATCACCTCGGTCAACTTCCCCGAAGTGGCGCTGCCGTCGCACCCGGGCAAGCACCGTCTGCTGCACATCCACCAGAACATCCCCGGCGTGATGAGCGAAATCAACCGGGTATTCGCGGAAAACGGCATCAACATCTCCGGTCAGTACCTGCAGACCAACGAAAAGGTCGGCTATGTCGTGATCGATGTGGATGCCGAGTACTCGGATCTGGCCCAGGAGAAGCTGCAGCACGTCAAAGGCACCATCCGCTGCCGCGTGCTGTTCTGACTACTGATGTACCAGCAAACGCCGCCGCGCACCCGTGCCCGGCGGCGTTTTGCGTTATAAGTTTTGATCCAGCAGGGCCGCCAGCTGTTCAGCCTCCGCTTCATTGAACACCCGCACCCCGGCCTGGCGCAACGCGGCGGCGGTGACGCCCTCGCCATCCACCAGTTGCCCGGCAAAGCGGCCATCGTAGGTCTGCCGGTTGCCGCAGGACGGGCTGCGCGCCTTCAGCAGGGCAAAGCGGACACCCTGCTCGGCTGCCAGCTGGCAGGCCCGCGCAGCACCTCGCAGAAAGGCACCGGTGACATCCTCACCATCGACCGTGTGCACCGGAATCAGCCCAGCCAGCACCGCAGCCCCCTGCCCGCCGGGCACTTCCGCCGGGCGCCGTGGCACCGGCAACCCGCCGGCCACCTCGGGACAGAATGACAGCAGACGCCCTTCGGACTGCCAGCGCAGCAGCAGCGCCGACATGGCAAAGCGGCCACCGTCGTAGCGGACCGCCTCACCGAGCAGGCAACTGCTCACCAGAACCCTCTCCATCCGTCCCCCCAGCCATAGGCCTGTTACCACTGTAGCGGATTGTCCGGGCGGCGGCGGAACCAGCCGGTCAGGCTGGCGCGCTCGGCCTGTGCCGGCAACACCTCGTGCAGGATACGATCACTCATAAAGACCACCATGGTGCCCGATAACGGCTGCACATCCAGCGTCTGCTCCGGCAGATGCAAGCGCAGCTGGCCACCCAGCTCAGGACTCCAGCCGCTGTTCAGGTAGCTGACCAGCGTCACAGTGCGCAACGGGCTGTCACGAAAGCGGTCCAGGTGCGTGCGGTAGCCACTGCCCGGCGGATACAGTGCATAGTGGGTCTCGAAACTCTCCAACCCGAGGAACAGGCTGCGATTCAGCGCCTCGCGCAGGCTGTCGGCCAGTTGCAGGTAGGCCTGTTGCGCCGGATGCGGCGGGCATTGCTCCAGCCAGCGGGTATGATCGCCGCGGATTTCACTGATCACCTGCTCGTCACTGCCGCGCCCAATCGCCGCCGGGGTCAGCGCATCACTCTGCCACAACCAGCGACAACGCTGCTCCAGCGCCTGTGCCAGCGGCGCCGGCAGCAGACCGGGACACACCGACCAGCCGCGCTGCACCAGATCGTCGACCACGGCATCAAAGGCCGCCGTCTCGGGCAAACGGAACTCGCTCATCATGGATGTACTCAAAGGGGACAGACAGCAATGCTGCGCGTCGAAGCAGCCGGTCGGACGACAGGGCCGGCTTCGCGCGGGAGGCCGCGCATTGTAGCGCTTTGCCGTGCATCGACAAGCCCCCTCGGCTGCGGCACACTCGCCACCCCGCAGCCCCACCCTTTCCGGAGATTGACTGCACCATGCCATTGTTCACACGCTTCGCCGGACCAACTCTCGGCGGCCTGCTGCTGTGCCTCTTCAGCCTGGCTACGCACGCCGACCTTTACCGTGACTCAGGCATGCAGCGCCACCAGGAGCACTTCCAGATAGCCTTGAAACAGGCGCAGCAGCGTTATCTGGGCGTTCTGCCGGAGAGCCTGCGCCAGCCGCTGGAACAGCGCAGCCGGCAGCGCTTCGAGCCAGAGGGTATGCACCAACGTGCCCAAGCGCGCCTTGCCGTGGCACTGGACACGCAAACCGAACAAAAGGCCCACGCTTTCTACACCAGCGAACTGGGCCGCAAAATTGTCGGTCTGGAAACCAAAGCCACCTCGAGCACAGGCATCCGCGCCCTACAGCAACGCACAGCCAGGCCCGCCGTACCGGCGACCCGTCAGGCTCTGTTGCAGCGTCTGGGAGAACGATTGCCGGTGGTCGAACTGGGTGTTGAAGCCGGCGTGGCGATAGGTTCGCTGGCGGTACAAGGCGCCAATGACCTGTTGGGCGGGCTGCTGCAGATTCCGACACAGAGCCTGGATGGCCAGCGCCAGCGCTTGCGTGGCGAACTGCAGGCCAACCTCCCGGACAGCCTGGCACAGGTCTATGCGCCGCTCAGCGACCAGGAGCTGATCAACTATCTTGGCTGGGCCGAATCCGAGGCTGGACAGCAGTTCCTCTCGGCGGTCGAACTGGCCGCCCGCGAGGCACTCAATCCCTGAGCTGCAGTTTGCCTTCGAGCCACTGCAAATAGTGCCCACGCAGGCTGTCCTGCTCATTCACCAGGTGGTGGCGGGCTTGCGGCAGCAGAAATGACTCAATACCGGCAAACTTGCTTTCGAGCACCTGCAAGTTGTAGTGCCAGTCAACCGTGCCATCCTGTTCGCCCTGCACGACCAGCGGCGCGTGGGCAACCGCGCCGGCCATCTCGATCCGGGGAATCCACTGTTCCAGCGCGCGTAGCCAGGCCACTGGCAATACCCGTGACTGCAGCGGGTCCTGCTCGCGAATAAACTGCAAAAAAGCCTGATCGCCTGAGTTATCGGTAAATCGCCGCTCTAGCTGGCGGGTAAAATGGCCAAGTACTTTCAGCCCCATACGCGACCAGCCCCACTGCCGAGGACGCACCAGCGGCGCCATCAAGACCGTTTGCGCCCACTGCTCGAGCAAACTGCCATGCAGCAGGCGGTCGACAAGAATGGCCCCGCCGGTACTCTGGCCAAGCAGATGCCAGGGCGCCGGCAGCTGCCACAGGGCAGCCTCCCGCAGCACCACATCCAACGCCTGCTGATACTCGCTAAAGCAGTCAATGCTGGCACGCGCGCCACTCGACAAACCATGCCCCGGCAGATCAAAAGCAAGCACCGCCAGACGCCTGCCCAGCGCCCATTCGATCAGGTGCCGGTACAGGCCCATATGGTCGAAATAGCCATGCAGGATGATCAGCGTGCCGCGCGCCTGCGGCGGCCGCCAGACCTGCACGGCCAGCGAGCCATGCCCGGCATCTACCTGTCCCAGATGCTGGCTGGCACGCTCACTGAAGTCGATGCCGTAGTAGCCGGCATAGCGCTGCGCCTGCTGATCCAGCGGGCGTTGCAGGTCCAGTGCTGGCAACTGTTGCGCCAGCCGTTCTATCAGGGCGTGATCCATGGAAAATCCATACAGGGGAAGAGAGACACAACAGACGTCAGCAGGCACAGATTTCCATGTGACGGGCATGATTTGCAACCGATCATCGTGTAACATGCTGCGTCTCCAGAATCCACCCCCTGCTGCAGCTTGCCGCAGGAATGTCTCAAGAGTGAGGGATTTTCCATGACTCAACGCGTCCAGGTCGGCAGTCTGCAGGTTGCCAAGGTTCTCCACGATTTCATCAACGAGCGCGCCATCCCCGGCAGCGGCGTGGATGCCCAGGCCTTCTGGGCCGGCCTGGAAGCCCTGATCAACGATCTGGCACCGAAGAATCGTGCCCTGCTGACCAAGCGCGACGAGTTGCAGGCAAAGATCGACGCCTGGCATCAGGCACGTGCCGGCCAGCCGCACAACCACGCCGAATACAAGGCATTCTTGCAGGAAATCGGCTATCTGCTGCCCGAGCCGGCCGATTTCCAGGCCACCACGCAGAGTGTTGACGAGGAAATCGCCACCCTCGCCGGCCCGCAGCTGGTGGTGCCGGTGATGAACGCCCGCTTTGCCCTGAACGCCGCCAACGCCCGCTGGGGTTCGCTGTACGATGCGCTGTACGGCACCGACGCGATTTCCGAGGACGGCGGCGCCACCAAGGGTCCAGGCTACAACGAGATACGCGGCAACAAGGTGATTGCCTTTGCCCGCAACTTCCTGAACGAAGCAGCACCGCTGGCCAGCGGCTCGCACCTCGACTCAACCGCCTATGTGATCCGCGATGGCCAGCTGCTGGTCAGCCTGAAGGACGGCAGCCAGACCGGCCTGCGTAACCCGGCACAGCTGGTTGGCTTCGTCGGCAACCCGGCCGAACCACAGGGCGTGCTGCTGAAGAACAACGGCTTGCACTTCGAAATCCAGGTCGACCCGACCAGCAATGTCGGCCAGACCGACCCGGCCGGCATCAAGGACATCCTGATGGAATCGGCGCTGACCACCATCATGGACTGCGAGGACTCGGTGGCCGCCGTGGATGCCGAGGACAAGGTAGTGGTCTACGGCAACTGGCTGGGCCTGATGCAGGGCAATCTGGCGGAAAGCGTCAGCAAGGGCGGCAGCACCTTCACCCGTACCATGAACCCGGACCGCGAATACACCGCAGTCGATGGCTCGACGCTGACCCTGCATGGCCGTTCCATGCTGTTCGTGCGTAACGTTGGCCACCTGATGACCAACGAGGCAATCCTCGACAAGGACGGCAACGAAGTGCCGGAAGGCATCATGGATGGCGCAGTCACCAGCCTGATCGCCCTGCACAACCTGAATGGCAACACCACCCGCAAGAACACCCGCTGCGGTTCGGTTTACATCGTCAAGCCGAAGATGCACGGCCCGGAAGAAGTCGCCTTCACCACCGAGCTGTTCGGTCGCGTCGAAGACATGCTGGGCATGGCCCGCAACACCCTGAAGGTCGGCATCATGGACGAGGAGCGCCGCACCACGGTCAACCTCAAGGCCTGCATCAAGGCCGCCAGCGAGCGCGTGGTGTTCATCAACACCGGCTTCCTTGACCGTACCGGGGACGAAATCCACACCTCGATGGAGGCCGGTGCCTTCATTCGCAAGGGTGACATCAAGGGCGCCCGCTGGATCGGTGCCTACGAGAACAACAACGTCGATATCGGTCTGGCCACCGGTCTCAAGGGCCGCGCGCAGATCGGCAAGGGCATGTGGGCGATGCCGGACCTGATGGCCGCCATGCTCGAGCAGAAGATCGGTCACCCGATGGCCGGTGCCAACACCGCCTGGGTACCCTCGCCGACCGCTGCCACCCTGCACGCCCTGCACTACCACAAGGTCAACGTGGCCGAGCGTCAGGCCGAACTGGCCAAGCGCGCACCGGCGTCAGTGGATGACATCCTGACCATCCCGCTGGCGGAAAATACCAACTGGTCTGCGCAGGAAATCCAGCAGGAGCTGGACAACAACGTACAGGGCATTCTTGGCTACGTGGTGCGCTGGATCGACCAGGGTGTCGGCTGCTCGAAGGTGCCGGATATCAACGATATCGGCCTGATGGAAGACCGCGCTACCCTGCGCATCTCCAGCCAGCACATCGCCAACTGGCTGCGTCACGGCATCTGCAGCGAGACCCAGGTGATGGAGACCTTCAAGCGCATGGCACCGGTGGTCGATCGGCAAAATGCCAGTGACCCGGCCTACCGTCCGATGGCGCCGAACGTCGACGACAGCGTGGCCTTCCAGGCCGCCGTGGAGCTCTGCATCGAGGGTTGCAAGCAGCCCAACGGCTACACCGAGCCGGTCCTGCACCGCCGTCGCCGCGAGTTCAAGGCCAAGTTCGGCTGCTAAGCATCGACGCAAGACAAAACCCCCGGCCAGCTTCGCTGCCCGGGGGTTTTTGTTGCATGTCCCCAAACAACCAAACCCTTGCGGCACAGCAAACCCATCTATTTGACCAAAGCCAGCTCCTCGACTAACTTTTTCGAGCCTATTGTCGATTTTGTCTTATTAGTAACCTTTTAATACAAATGACAGCAATTGCGCCTTTATCAACAATTACAAGAATGAGGCAAGGCCATGCCGCAACCCACTGCACTATTCAGACAACATCGCCCCTACTCCCTGCCACTGCTCGGACTGGTGGTTACCGCTCTCTCCGGCTGTCTCTCCGGTGGCGGTTCAGGAAGCACCAACAGCCTGGAGACCGGTATCTTTATTGACAGCCCGGTAAGCGGACTGGAATACCGCACCGCCAGCCGCGAGGGGGTTACCAATGCCGATGGTGCTTTCAGCTATCGCCGGGGTGAAACCCTGACCTTCAGTCTGGGCGGCGTGGAACTGGGCAGTGCTGCGGGTCAGTCATTGCTGTCACCACTGGACCTGGTCAACCACGCCGATGACAGCAGCCATACAGCAGCCATCAACATTACCCGGTTGCTGCAGACTCTGGATGCCGATGGCAATCTGAACAATGGAATACAGTTGGAGGCAGCCGTAAAGGATGCGATTCGTAATCACATCTCGAGCACCCCTGGTTTCCAGATTGATTTCAATGACAACACGGCATTCGAAGATTCGCTTGCAGACCTGCTTGATCAACTCAACAGCGCCAGCGCATTTGCCAATGGCCCTCGAAATCTGCGCCAGCGTCTGGCCGCCTGGCTGCACCTGCAGGACTCCCTGGATGCGGCCGATGGCAAGGGCATCGATTTCAACAAGCGTCCGGTAATCTTCGTTCATGGCGGTGCCGGTTCTGCCTCGCAATTCGAGTCCCAGGCCCAGCGTTTCATTGCCAATGGCTACCCCCGCAGCCACCTGGCCACCTACGAGTACAACACCAGCCCGCCGGACTTTACCCTGACCACCACGGAACTGGATGCAGCCATCGATGCCCTGCGTCAGGCCACCGGCTTCGACCAGGTCAACCTGATGGGACACTCCATGGGTACCGAAGTCAGTCGCTTGTACCTTGCAGATCCAGCACGGGCGACCAAGGTTGCAGCCTATATCAACCTCGACGGTCGTCCCGGTGACAGCCCGCCTGGTGATGTACCAAATCTGGTGTTGTGGGGGCAGTACGTTGACCAATCCGTCACCGGTGCCGAAAACGTCTATCCACCTGAAGAGGATCCGGTAGGGCACATTGAGGTAGCCACCTCGGCAGACTCCTTTGCACGCATGCATGCATTCTTCAATGCCGGCGCTGCCCCTGCCACTACAGTTATCCCCGTCAACAGTGGTGACCAGGTGTGGATTGCCGGACGCGCCAACCTGTTTCCTGCCAACAGCGGAGCACTGGGAACAGTACTGGAAGTCAGCGAAGTTGATCCTGCTACAGGACGCGCACTGACTGACCTCCCGGCACACAGCCAGACAATCGCCAGCGATGGCCACTGGGGCCCGTTTGCCATCAACCGTGGCGGTAGCTATGAGTTCGTCCTGCGTCGTCCGGGCGTGGCCAATGCCGATCACTACTTCTACCGCGAGCCCTACCAGACAGACAGCTATCAGATCCGGCTCAACACCTCAGCCCCAGGTACCGGTGTCGGTGCACTGCTGGCCCGCAGCGCCAACCACAGCAACCTGAGCATCAGCCGTGACATGGAGCTCTGGGGTGACCAGGGGGAGCGCAATGACCAGCTGCGGGTCAATGGCATCAATGTGGTAACTCCGCAAACAGGCCCCCTGCTCAAGCGCCTGAGCAATATATTCCTGCATGACCGCAATACCGACGGCGTCAGCAATCTGCTAATGGCCGACCCGGTATTCCATGCCATTCCATTTATGTCGGGACTGGACATGCATATTCCCGGTACGCTCGAGCCTGACGGGGTAATTGCCATCGAACTGACCTCCCGCCGTGGCGGCGCCGTACAGCGCATCAATGTGCCCAACTGGGCATCCAGCAAGGTGCGCTCCATATCGGTACATTTCCGCGATTACACCGACTGACGCGGCCGTACGGCGATCAGCCTGCGAAGACACTCACAGGCTGATCGCCGGGTTTCACTGCCACCCGTTGGCCAGCAGGCGGTGTGCTGCAACGGGCTATTCCAGCCTTCTCCGAATCGAAACGTTTCCAGGCAGCTAGCTGCGACAACCTGTCGCGGATCTTGCGGCGCCAGCCATTGCCGCTTGTCTAACCGGTTGCGCTGCTGCACAGTGACGGCACTCGTTTGACCTGATTCCCAAGGGACTACTGCTGATGAAGAATGTCGGCCTGCTGTTTATCATTACCGGCTCACTGTTTCTCGCCCTGCTCGGCATCATGTTCTGGATAGAACACCAGCCACTGGCACGCGAGGGACGCATCGCCAGCTTTGAAGTAATCGAGCATATCGAACTGAAACGCGCCGCCGGCGGCCAGACACACTCACTGGTAGTTCGCCTGCCTCACTCACCGGCAGATCTTGAAGTGCCGACGTCGGTCAGGGCCGACTATGCCGAGCGTTTTCCGGTAGGCAGCAGGGTGAACCTGTTCCACAGCCCTGCCGATCCCTTCAAGAACAGAGCCGGTGACAAGGTCGACCAGGTCGCCGCCGGAGAACTGAACCCACAGGCGCTTCTGGAAGATGAGCGGCGCCTGGCAGGACAGGTAGCCATGCTGGGTGGCAGCATAGTGCTGTTGGGAATGCTGCTTATGCTGTTCAGCCGACGCCGCAACTGAGTCAACGACAGGGACCATGCCCTGTCTGAGCCCAGCGTACCGCATGAAGCTGCGGATGCTGATCTACCGGCAATGGTGCCACTACACGCCGCGCATCAAGACTGAAAACCACCCCGCCTCCATCCGCCTCAGTCAGCCTGAGCAAGGACTGGTCAGCGCTCAATTGCCAGCGCTGATAGGCAGTACCCGTCCGACTGCGCCGCGGATTCAGATAGCCCGGAATAAATTCCCCTTCACGCATTCGGTAATCGTGGATAAAACCCTGGGGGATATCCTTTGCCTGCGGATCAAGACTGATTTCCCAGAGCTCATCCAGGGCCGGCACCAGAAGCACGAATGAATGCCGCTGTTCGGCGGCCAACAAATAAACCTTGTCTGCCGTGGCGTGAAACTGATCGGCGCTGCGCAACGGATGCTCACGCAGCACCTGTCCGCGCGAATCCAGCAACACCAGACGAACCGGTGCACGCTCAATCGACGCCTGATACCCCGACAGGGAGGCCTGACAGGCACTATCAGCCGCCAATACCGGCATGCCCCATATGGCACAACACAACACAACAAGACGGGTAAACTGCAGCATCAGAACGGCTCCGCACAGGCAATCCCCAAACCATGCCAGTCGCCCGACTGCATGACAATCCCGCACGGAAAAATCGCCTGCGACCGGGACGCGCAGGCTACTGAAACGACACCGGGGCCTTTCGGCCCCGGTGCTGTGGATCAGACGTCGAGGGCGCGATCGCCCTGATCGTCCCTGATCCGGGTCGGCAGACCCATCTCGTTGAGCAACTTGATAAACGGCTTGGGATCGAGTTCTTCAACGTTGACCATCTTCTGCACATCCCAGCTGCCGTTGGCGATCAAAATTGCGGCGGCCACCGGCGGCACGCCAGCAGTGTAGGAGATGCCCTGGCTACCGACTTCCTGGTAGGCCTCGGCATGGTCGGCAACGTTGTAGATAAACACTTCCTTGTCCACGCCGCCCTTCTTGCCTTTGACCAGATCGCCGATGCAGGTCTTGCCGCTGTAGTTCGGTGCCAGCGAAGACGGGTCCGGCAACACCGCCTTGACCACCTTGAGCGGAACCACTTCCAGCCCCTCGGCGGTCCTGACCGGCTGCTCGGACAGCAGCCCCAGGTTTTTCAGCACGGTGAACACGTTGATGTAGTGTTCGCCAAAGCCCATCCAGAAACGTATATTCGGCACCTTGAGGTTCTGGGACAGCGAGTGCAGCTCGTCATGCCCGGTCATATAACTGGTCTGCGTGCCGACCACCGGCAGGTCATCGGTACGCTTGACCTCGAACATGCTGTTCTGGGTCCACTGGCTGTTCTGCCAGGACCAGACCCGACCGGTAAACTCGCGGAAGTTGATCTCCGGATCAAAGTTGGTGGCGAAATACTTGCCATGGCTACCAGCATTGATATCGATGATGTCGATCGCGTCGACGCTGTCAAAGTAGTCGTTGACCGCCAGTGCCGCATAGGCATTCACCACACCCGGGTCGAAGCCGACACCCAGAATCGCGGTAACACCCTTCTCTGCACAGACCGCCTTGCGCTTCCATTCGTAGTTGGCATACCACGGCGGATTCTCGCAAATCTTGTCCGGATCTTCGTGAATGGCAGTATCCAGGTAGGCGGCACCGGTTTCGATGCAGGCCTGGAGTACCGACATATTGATGAAAGCCGATCCGACATTGATCACCAGTTGCGACTGTGTCTTGTCAATCAACGCCTTGGTGGCCTCGACATCGAGCGCATCCAGGGCATGGGCTTGCAATTCACCGGCAACCTTGAGGCTGCCCTTCTCCCTAACGCTGTCGACGATCTGCTGGCACTTGTCCAGCGTCCGCGAGGCGATATGGATATCCCCCAGCACATCATTGTGCTGGGCGCACTTGTGCGCGACCACCTGGGCCACGCCACCGGCACCAACAATCAGAACGTTCTTCTTCATTTCAGTTCCTCGAAACGCCTCCTTGAAACAGGCCAGGAGCGAGTGGTTGGACGACACCTCAGGAGAGGCTGCTGACGAAGTCTTCGAATCCGAATTCCCTGACCAGCTCGATGCTGCCATCCAGCTGGCGCACCGCGATCGACGGCATCTGCACGCCGTTGAACCAGTTCTTCTTGACCATGGTGTAACCAGCCGCATCGATAAACGACAGTCGATCGCCGACTTTCAGCTCATGGTCAAAATTGAACTCACCGAAGATGTCCCCGGCCAGGCACGACTTGCCGCACACCATGTACTGGTGAGGGCCATCACAGGCTGCCATTTTGGCCGGTTGACGGTAGATCAGCAGGTCAAGCATATGCGCCTCGATCGAACTGTCGACGATCGCCAGCTGTTTGCCGTTGTACAGGGTGTCGAGCACTGTCACTTCCAGTGAGGTACTCAAGGTAATGGACGCTTCGCCAGGCTCCAGATAGACCTGTACGCCATAGCGCTGAGAGAATGCCCTGAGGCGAGCGCAGAATGCATCCAGCGGATAACCGTCACCGGTAAAGTGGATGCCGCCACCCAGGCTGACCCACTCGACCTGCTCCAGCAGCGCGCCAAAGCGCTCCTCGATCTGCGACAACATACGATCAAACAGCTCGAACGAGCCGTTCTCGCAGTTGTTGTGGATCATGAAGCCGGATATTTTATCGATGACTTTCATCACCTTTTCCGCATCCCATTCGCCAAGGCGGCTGAACGGACGTGACGGATCGGCGATGATGAATTCAGAACTTGAAACACCGGGATTGAGGCGCAGGCCACGCGTATGGCCCACCGAGTCCTGCTCGAAACGCTCGAGCTGCCCGATCGAATTGAAAATGATCTTGTCCGAGTTCGCCAGCACTTCATCGATCTCGTGGTCGGCCCAGGCCACACTGTAGGCGTGGGTCTCGCCACCGAACTTGAGTCGCCCCAGTTTCACCTCGTTAAGCGAGGAGGACGTGGTGCCGTCCATATACTGACTCATCAGGTCGAACACCGACCAGGTGGCGAAGCACTTGAGGGCCAGCAGGGCCTTGGCTCCGGACTGCTCGCGCACGTACTGGACGATTTCCATGTTGCGCTTGAGCTTGAGCTTGTCGATCAGATAGTACGGCGTCTGGATCAATTCGTTGATACCCCCTGAAGCTGTCATTCGGCCGGACGGCGCCCGGCAACCCCGAGAAAGCCGCGCATTATAAAACAACCCCCTGCCCGCTTCGAGCAAAAAATCCCCCGGCCGGGCTGCCAATCCTACTGATCACCTGCGACAGACTGATGACACACGCACAAAAAAGGGCCTGCAATGCAGGCCCTTTTGTATCATGCCGGAAACAATCAGAAGTTGTAGCGCAGACCAGCTGACAACATATCAACGTGGTATTCACCAGCCACTTTCCGGTAGCGCTCATACTCGGCAACAATCGAAAAGGATTCATTTACGGCATAGCCTGCACCTATGCCGTAAGAAGTCACCCACTCTTTTTCAGTATCACTGCCAGAGCCAAAATTCGTTATGGATGTACGCCATTTCGTCTTCACCTGATGGTATCCAACCTTGGCAAATAGCGCGAAATCATCAAGTGGCAGGGTGCCAACCAAGTTTGCACCAAGACCATATGAATCCTCAGTGCCTTTCAGCCTATCAATGCCATCGGTCGCTTTTATTGTGAGTTCACCGAGATCTACATACTGGAATTCTACCGCCAGATTGGGATTCAGATTAATACCAGCACCGACCTTGTAGGCTGTATCTTTCTTGTCCAAAGAAGCAGACAGCCCTGCAGGAACAGGTCCAAGAGAAACGTCTGCTTTTGACTGGCCGACACTGCCAAACAGATACCCATTGGGCTGATAGGGGTTGGCATGGGCGGCGGTAACGCCGAGGCAGCTGACGAGGGCCGCCAGCAGAGTCTTTTTCAACATGGTCATTGCTCCGGTAGTGATTCCGCCTTCATGGCGGGTGTCCTGTAATGAACTCGTCATGAGCTCCATCCGCATTTAAGCAGACCCAAGGCATTCTGCCCAGCCCCGCACTCACCCCCAATAGAGCGTCTCGGGCGCTGCATTGCCCGCGCCAAACAGGTGACCGACATCCGGCACAGCAAAGCAGCGGTCGCCACGCCTGGGCTGCCAGGCGTTGAACTCGGCATGGGTGATGCCTATTTCCCATAGCTGCGCAGCCTCCCAGCCACAGGGACGCAATTCCAGGCGAACCTCGGCACCGATCAGATTGATCGCCTCCACCTGCAGCGGCAGATGGGCGTGCGCCACCGGCTGCAACTGCAGACGCACTTCGTGGGGACGCAAATAGACCTGCACGGACGACGCCCCTTCGCGGTTCTCGGGAAGACGTATCCAGGCCTCACCCTGCTGCAGCAGACGGCCGTCCAGCGTGCCGTCAAACACGTTCACATGACCAAGAAAATCAAACACGAAACGGCTGTCGGGACGGGCATAGAGT
This sequence comes from Halopseudomonas yangmingensis, assembly GCF_900114825.1. Classification (GTDB taxonomy): domain Bacteria; phylum Pseudomonadota; class Gammaproteobacteria; order Pseudomonadales; family Pseudomonadaceae; genus Halopseudomonas; species Halopseudomonas yangmingensis. The sequence goes on from NZ_FOUI01000014.1 coordinate 79,587, forward strand.
GCCTGGGGTTGATCGACCTGTTCAATACGTCCGGCACTCATCACCACCACCTGGTCAGACAGCTCCAGAGCTTCTTCCTGGTCATGGGTAACAAATACGCTGGTGAAGTGCAGTTCGTCATGCAGGTTACGCAGCCAACGGCGCAGATCCTTGCGCACCCGGGCATCCAGTGCGCCGAAAGGTTCATCCAGCAGCAGTATCTGGGGCTGCATCGCCAGTGCGCGCGCCAGTGCAATGCGTTGTTTCTGGCCACCGGACAACTGCGACGGATAACGCCCGGCCAGATGCGAGAGCTGTACCATTTCCAGCAGCTCACCGACCCGCCGACGGATTTCGCCAGCGACAGGTCTTGACTTGCGCGGCAATACATCCAGCCCGAAGGCAATGTTCTCGGCAACCGTCATATGCCGGAACAGCGCATAGTGCTGGAAAACAAAACCCACTCGCCGCTCACGCACGTGCAAGCCGGTGACATCCTCGCCCTGGAACAGGATGCGCCCCCTGTCCGCGCTTTCCAGGCCTGCGATGATGCGCAGCAAGGTGGTCTTGCCAGAGCCCGAGGGCCCGAGCAGGCCAACCAGTTGCCCGTCACCGATTGCCAGGGAAATATCATCGAGCGCACGGAAGGCCCCGAAGGACTTGTTGATCTGCTCGAGGGTGATACTCATCAGCCCTGCTCCTGTTGTTCATGCAAGGGGGCACGCTGGCGCGCCTGGCGCCACTCGACAAAACTCTTTACCAGCAATGTGACCAGGGCGATTACCGCCAGCAGGGACGCACTGGTAAAGGCACCTACCGCGTTATAGTCCTGATACAGCAGCTCGATATGCAGCGGCAGGGTATTGGTTTCTCCGCGGATATTGCCGGATACCACCGAAACCGCTCCAAACTCGCCGACCGCACGGGCATTGGTCAGTACCACGCCGTACAGCAACGCCCACTGGATATTCGGTAGCGTCACCCGCCGGAACAGCTGCCAGCCACTGGCTCCCAGCACCACGGCAGCCTCTTCTTCCTCGCGACCCTGCTGCTGCATCAGCGGAATCAGCTCACGGGCAACAAAGGGGCAGGTAACGAATACAGTGACCATGACAATACCCGGCCAGGCAAACATCAGCTGCACATCGTGCTGCATCAGCCAGCCGCCCAGCCAGCCGTTGCTGCCGTACAACAGTAAATACAGCAGACCGGCCACCACCGGAGACACGGCAAAGGGGATATCGATCAGGGTGATCAGCAGCTTGCGCCCGGGAAACTCGAAGCGGGTTACCAGCCAGGCGAGGAACACGCCAAACAGCAGGTTCAGCGGCACCGTCAATGCGGCCACCAGCAGCGTCAGGCCGATTGCCCTGAGGGTGTAATAGTCGGTCAGGTTGGCCCACCAGGTCTGCGCTCCGCCAGAAAAGGCTTCGACAAAAATCAGCAGCAGAGGCATGACCAGTAACAGCAGCGTCAACCCGAGCGCCAGGCAAATAAGCGTCCAGCGCACCCAGCGCTGCTCACCGACACGATGAACCGACGTACGCTGCATGGCTACTCCTCAACGTCCGTGCAGACGCCGCAGATAGCGGGCCTGCCACAGATTGATGCCGAACAGCAGAATCAGCGAGGCCAGCAGCACCACCGAGGCAATCGCGCTGGCCGCCGCATGGTCGAACTCCTGAAGTCGAATGAAAATCATCAGGCTGGTCACTTCGCTGACATACGGCATGTTACCGGCAATAAAGATAATGGCGCCAAACTCGCCGAGACTGCGGGTAAAGGACAAGGCGATACCGGTCATCAGGGCCGGCCACAGACTGGGGAACAGAATGCGACGGAACACCGTCCAGTCGGAAGCTCCCATACTGATTGCCGCCTCCTCGTCCTCCACTGGCAGGTCCTCGAGCACCGGCTGAACAGTCCGCACAACAAAGGGCAAACTGGTAAAGGACATGGCCACAATAATACCCAGCGGGGTAAAGGCCACTTTGATGCCCAAGGTTGCCAGCCATTGTCCGTACCAGCCGTTCTCGGCAAACAGTGCAGCCAGCGTGATGCCGGCCACCGCGGTCGGCAGGGCAAAGGGCAGATCCATCAACGCATCCACCACACGCTTGCCGGGAAAGCTGTAGCGTACCAGGACCCAGGCCAGCAACAGACCGACCACCCCATTGAACAACGACGCAATCAAGGCCGCCCACAGCGTCACGCGATAGGAGGCCACCACCCGCTCATCACTGACAACCGCCCAGTACTGGGCCCAGCTCATGCCGGCGCTTTCCACCACCAGCCCGCTGATCGGCAGCAGCAGCACCAGACTGACAAACAGCAGTGAAACGCCCATGCTCAAAGCAAATCCCGGCAGCACACGCTTGCCGGGACGGGAGGTAAGGCGCGGCAGCAAGCCGCCGCGTTTGGTATTCACAGCCAATTCCGCTTAACGCCGCTGCAACTGGTCGAGTTTGCCGCCGTTGGCAAAGTGCTCGCGCATGGCGGTTTCCCAGTCACCCGTGATCGCCTCGATCGGCAACAGCTCAAGTGCCGGAAAACGGTCAGCAAACTCGGCCTGCACCACAGGATCATGGACGCGGTAACTGAACCCGGCAATCAGGCGTTGGGCTTGCTCGCTGTACAAGTGTTGCAGATACGCCCTGGCCAGCTCCTCTGTACCGTTACGCTGCACATTGCGGTCAATCCAGGTCACCGGAAACTCGGCCAGAAAGCTGACCTTGGGCAGCACAACCTCAAAGCCCGCATCAGGGTATTCGGCGATGATATTGTTGACCTCGGACTCGAAGGTCAGCAGCACATCGGCGATGCCGCGCTCGACAAAGGTTGTGGTAGCGCCACGGCCACCAGTATCGAACACGGCCACATTGCCCAAAAAGCCACGCAGATAAGCATCAATCGCCGACTGGTCGTCACCGAAGGTTTTCTGTGCATAGCCGAGAGCAGCCAGGTAGCTGTAGCGTCCGTTGCCGGAGGTTTTCGGGTTGGGCAATACCGAGCTCACGTCCTCGCGAACCAGGTCATCCCAATTGCGGATATTTTTCGGATTGCCCTTGCGCACCAGAAAAGCCATGGTGGAATAGAAGGGCGAGCTGGCATTCGGCAGGCGTTCACGCCAGTCAGCCGGAATCAGGTTACCGCGTTCATGCAGGATATCCACGTCGGTAACCTGGTTGTAGGTCACCACATCAGCCCGCAAGCCCTGGATGATTGCCTGAGCCTGACGCGAGGAACCGCCATGCGACTGGCGAATGCGAACGGCTTCACCATTCTGCGCCTGCCAGTGCTCGACAAACTGCTCGTTGTAAGCGGAAAACAGCTCCCGCGAAATATCATAGGATGAGTTGAGCAACTCCCTGGCAGAAGCCTGCATGCTCAGCATGCTGACACCCAGGGCAAGCACCAGGGTGGCGCCTGAACGCGACAACAAAGAAGAAAGGATAGGCTGGCGTGACATGGCGATGCTCCGGCAACTGGCTACAGGCTGACTCAAGGAGCAACAGGATACCCAAGACGGCTTATTTAGAACAATAAAAAGCTTAGAATGATTTTCTTATTACTTAAACCGCTAAAGAATAAGGATTGGCAAGACCACGCAAGATAGCCGCCGGCTATTTGCCCAAAGGCCTCAGTCGCTGCTCGATCTCGCTGTTAAGACCCTCGATTTCCGCTCTGTCCAAGGCTCGTTCATCCAGCTTGCGGCGGGCAAACTCGGGCAAGTCGGTAAAACGGATAACATCCCGCTCGACCAACAGGGCTACCAGATCCTCAACTACCCGCACCATGTCGGCATCGGTACTGCGCAAGTGCTGCAAACGGCGCTGGACCTCCTCGCGGGCACACAACCACTCTTCCAGCTCTTCGCTCTGCACCGCCAACTGGTCGGTCATTTCGTCGAAGGGCTTTGGCTCGACTCGCAGGATCAGGCCATTTTCATCACGTTGCACATAAACCACGGCATCCTCCGCGCAGGCAAACTGGGTTGGCACAAGGGAGGATGTACCCAAGTGTTCTGCCTGTCCAGTCTCAAACGCGTGGTATTTCATCACAACCTCTCTCAGGACAACAAACTGACAACAGCAAAACGGCTGAGGTTGGCCTGGGCCTGGAGGATGGAGGATGGAGGATGGAGGCTTCAGGATGTGGGCGTTTTTTGTTTGAAGCTTGACGATGACCTACATTGACCCGGCCCATCCCGGCCATCGCCCTGCGGGCAGCCTGCGGCTGTCCACCGTTGCTCCAGGCGCAGTTGTCAGATGGGCGGGTGGCAGTGACAACAAGTATGGTCGCGCGCAAAGTAAAAACCCCGATCTGTTTCCAGATCGGGGTTTTTGTTTGGAGCTTGACGATGACCTACTCTCACATGGGGAAACCCCACACTACCATCGGCGATGCGTCGTTTCACTTCTGAGTTCGGGATGGGATCAGGTGGTTCCAACGCTCTATGGTCGTCAAGCAATTCTTTAGCGGTGTCGTGTGGGCCTATGCTTTCACGCCATCGCGAATTGGGTCAGTGATGAAGTACGGCTTCGGTGGTTTGCAATCTCATGCAGTTCCACATTGTC
>NZ_FOUI01000031.1 GCF_900114825.1 Halopseudomonas yangmingensis
GGGACGTCCAACACTCCGTTGCTTTTGTGTTGTCGCTACGCTCCTTTATAACACAAAAGCAACTCCACGTTGGCCGCTCCTTATGGCGGCGTTAACCCCCCCGGTGTCAGGATAGTTGTCGCCTGATCGGATTTACCACACTGATACATCGGGGGCGGAAAGAGAGCTGTAATGCCGCGTTATTCACCTGAACGTAAAGCCGCTCTGCTGAAGAAGCTGCTACCCCCATTGAGTCTGTCCGTGCCTGAGGTTGCCCGCCAGGAAGGCATCAGTGAAGTGACCCTGTATGCTTGGCGCAAACAGGCCAAGGCAGAAGGAGCCGTTGTGTCAGGACACAGGAAGCTCTCCGATGATTGGCCCGCTGAGGCCAAGTTCGCTGCGGTACTGGAGACCGCGACCCTCTCGGAAATCGAGTTGAGTGAGTACTGCCGTCGCAAAGGGCTGTACCCCGAGCAAGTCGTTGCGTGGCGCCAGGCGTGCATCACTGGTCAGCTCAGTGCCCAAGCGCAACGTCAGGCTGAACGGGCACAGGCGCGGATCGACAAGAAGCGTATCGCCGAGCTTGAGCGCGAGCTGCGGCGCAAGGACAAGGCGCTGGCGGAGACCGCTGCCATCCTGGTGCTGCGAAAAAAGCTCAATGCCTACTGGGGGGACGACAACGAGGACAGCTGACCTCGTTGCCAGAACGGCAACAATTCGTTGACTGGTTGACCGAAGCCGTAGCCAGCGGAGCCCGCAAGGCGTTGGCTTGTGCTGAGCTAGGGGTATCCCTGCGCACCCTGCAACGCTGGACAGAAGGGGAAGTCATGCAAGCTGATGCACGCACCACCACAACACGCGCCACGCCGCCCAATGCCCTGAGCCAGGGCGAGCGCGAGGCTGTTCTGGCTGCCTGCAATCATCCGGACCATGCCAACCTGCCACCCAGCCAGATCGTGCCCAGGCTGGCAGACCAGGGCTGCTATCTGGCCTCGGAATCAACGTTCTACCGCGTACTGCATGCCGCTGAACAGCAGAACCGTCGTGGCCGCAGTCAGACACCGAACAAGCCTGCAGCGCCGACTACGCATGTCGCTACGGGCCCCAACCAGGTATGGTCATGGGATATTACCTACCTGCCCTCAAGGGTACGCGGGCAGTATTACTACCTGTATCTGATCGAAGACATCTACTGCCGTAGCGGCGTGGGCTGGGAAGTCCATGAGCAGGAAAGTGGTGAGCTGGCAGCCAAGTTGCTGCAACGCAGCGTTATCAGTGAGCAGTGTCTGTTCATGCCATTGGTACTGCACTCGGATAACGGCGCGCCAATGAAGTCGCAGTCGCTATTGAGCAAGATGTACGACCTGGGCATCACTCCTTCAAGGGGGCGTCCGCGCGTGAGCAATGACAACCCGTACTCGGAGTCACTGTTCCGGACACTGAAATACTGTCCACAGTGGCCCAAGGACGGCTTTGCTGATCTGAATGCAGCACGGGCCTGGGTAAGGGACTTCATGCGCTGGTACAACCATGAGCACCGGCATAGCCGGATCCGCTTCGTCACGCCAGCGCAGCGGCATCGTGGAGATGATCAGGACATACTGGCGCGACGGCATGCGCTGTACCAAGAAGCCCGTGCCCGGCACCCTGAGCGCTGGTCAGGTAAGACTAGAAACTGGGAGCCCATTGGGGCAGTGATGCTCAACCCGGACAAGGAGCTACTGCAACAAAAAGAGGCAGCATAAAAAACACTGCCGACGCGACAACTACCTTGAAAAACGCCGAACCCTTTCAATCGCCACCTTGCAAAAGTCCGTCAATGACGTATATTGGTGGGCATGTTTACCATCATCGAAACCCCTACATTCGAAGCAGATGCCAGAAAGATCTGGACTGAGGAGGAGCGGAATTCGTTCTTTGCCTGGCTGGCAGCTAATCCGGAAATTGGCGATCCCATTCCTGGTAGTGGTGGATGTAGGAAGGTTCGATGGTCTGTCGCGGGCTCAGGGAAGCGTGGTGGAGTGCGAGTCATCTACTTCACCAGATTGGCAAATGGTGAGATCTGGTTGTTGGTGATCTACAAGAAGGCCGTTAAGGAGAACATACCCGCGCATATCCTGAAGTCGATTCGTGAGGTATTGGAAAATGAGTAACGAGACTCTGAGTGATGAGGAGCTTGGTAACAAGCTGCTCCAATCTGTTAAAGAAATGAAAGCGGGCAAAGCTGCACGAGTCAGTCATGTGGAGCCAAATGAGGTTGCAGAGGCGCGTGGCAAGACCGGCCTCACACAGCGAGAGTTTGCCGAGGTACTACACATTTCACCGCGTACGTTGCAGGAATGGGAGCAGGGGCGACGTAAACCCTCCGGCCCGGCAAAGGCGCTCATCGAGATTGCGTTTCGCCATCCGGAAGTGATTCGAGAAGATCTTGAGCTCAGGGGTTAACAAGTGGCTGTTGTCGGACGCGCCTGCGCTGGTGCTCCGGCACGCCGCAAAGCCAGGCGTTATGCACCTCTGCGACGCAATCTGTCGCTCAGGTCGCGTAAGCTGAAAGAGCAATGAGCAAAAAGGAAAAGGTATGTCAAATTTCGATCAAAATTTTGAAGCTACACGTCTTGCCTCGTTGGCCGAACAATATTCAGACATTGTAAAAGTTACAGGAGAGGTGGTTTTCCGTGCGGAAGCTGATGATGACCGCTTGAGTGGTACTTCTTGGACACTTGAAGAAGATATTTTCGATCAGGTTACGGAGTCTGGTTTTAAGCTGCATCTGATTGAGCTTCTCGATGATTTTATTGCACACCGAGGCCAATGCAATGAGTTGCCCAAAAAAGAAGGGATAGTTCGTTTTGGTGATGGTGATTTGAGCATTGAGTGGTTGCCAGATGGCTCAACTCACCTTTCCAAAGGAGACTCGTAATGGAGGCACTGCTTGATGAGTATGGTAGAATTTTAAAAGAGCTAAAATTTGACTTATTTAACCATAATGAAGATAAGTACTCTGGTGTATTCTTGCCTGTCCCGTTTGATGAGTACTGGAGCTCTAGCCTAAAAATAATGTTGGTTGGCCGAGAAACTGCTGGTTGGAATACAGACAATCAAAAGAATACAATCAAGCGTGTAGCAGAGTTTTCTGAAAATAATAAAATTTCCTATCTTTTGCAAGAGGCCACTGGGCGTTACAAAAGACATCTACCAGTGAGTAAAGACGGGAAAGTTATTACAAAAACTCGAAGTCGTTTTAAGCAGTACTTTTTTCGGCTGGCGAAGGAGCTTGAAGTTAACCCTGAGTCAATTATTTATGGGAATTTATTTGCTTGGGATTACAACAAAAAAAGCCCTAGAACACGCCCGAAAAATGAGCTAAAAGAAATAACAGAAGTTTCTAAAAAGCTTCTTGCAGCTCAGATAAGGTGCTTGAGGCCAGACGTGATTATTTTTGCTGCTGGCTTTGTTGGTGTTGATCAAGTAATAAGGGATCTATTCGAAGAGAACTTTAGTGGCTATGAAAATGGCGAAGTTATATCTGGGAAATACTGGGAGTTTAAGCCAGTTGACGACGAATTTTCAAATATTGAATGTTTTAGAATTGCTCACCCTAGAGCAACGCATGGACATGGAGAGTTCCGAGAAAAAGTGATTCAGAGTATTAAAGCTCGTGCTGCTGGCTAATAGTTCGCATAACAAAGCATTGCAGCGGACAAGCCGCTGAATGCGGCGTTATACGCTTACAAGGAATCCGAAGTGCTTTATAGAATCGAAGGTGACAATGGTGTATTTGAGAAAATAGAGCCGGTTGAGTTCAAGGATTTCTCTAGTTTTGGAAAATTAGAAAAAGACTTAGAAAATCTCATCGCGCAAAACATATTAGATATTTTGTTTGAAGACGCGAAATTAATGCCGATTTTTCAAGAGCGGCAATGGCAGTCCGAAGCCGACATATATGCACTTAACGAGACGGGCGAACTAGTAATTTTCGAGCTTAAAAGAGCCTCAGCAGGAGACGGTGCAGTCCAGCAAGCCCTGCGGTATGCGCAAGACTCCGGACAATGGACTTACCAAAAGATTGAAAGAAAATATCAAGAATACAGCAACTCGAAACTATCTCTAGTAGACGCCCACAGAGAAGCATTTAGCCTAGAACACAAGCTAGAGCCTAAAGAAATAAACAAAAAGCAGCATCTAATAATAATAGGCAGCGCCGCAGATGACTCCTTGATTTCAGCGGTTGACTATTGGAAGAAAAGTGGTGTCTCAATAGAGTTTCTTCCGTATAGAGTTTACGAGCTAGGCGGAGAAAAGTATTTTGAGTTTTTCGCTCCGCCATACGATAGGCACAAAAACCCTAGGGAAACGCTGCACAAATCAGCCATCCACCTGAGTGTCCAGCCCCGAGTATAATCACCAGACACTGCCACTACCTCAGCCAAGCCACCCGATGAAGCAGATCACCTTCGCCCAAGCCGAGCATCAGAACAAGAAAAAGGTTACCCGCCGGGAACGCTTCCTGGC
>NZ_FOUI01000044.1 GCF_900114825.1 Halopseudomonas yangmingensis
CAGCCTGTTGAAATTCGCCTACGGCCTGTCTGACTTTGCCGTGTAAGGTTTACGATATCGGCTCCAATCTGCCGGGAACCCCGATTTCCATGCGTGGCGCCGATATCACTCAGGAATCCTTGTTCACTGTCGCCAAGCTCGATGACTTCGTGCCAGCGACTCACCCACTGCGCGCCATCCGCAAGCTGGCAGACACCGCTCTGCAGCGGATGAGCGCCCTGTTCGACACCTTGTATGCCGACACCGGCCGCGCCTCGATCGCCCCCGAGAAGCTGATGCGGGCGCAGTTGCTGCAGTTGTTCTACTCGCTGCGCAGCGAGCGGATGCTGATGGAGCAGCTGGGCTACAACCTGCTGTTCCGCTGGTTCGTCGGCCTGGCCATTGATGATCCGGTGTGGGATCACTCGGTCTTCTCGAAGAATCGTGACCGCCTCAATGCTCAGGCAGTGGCCGCTGAGTTTCTGAGCGAGGTGGTACGCCTGGCGGAGAAGCAGGGGCTGATCTCGGATGAGCACTTCTCGGTCGACGGCACATTGCTGCAAGCCTGGGCCTCTCAGAAGAGTTTCCGTCCCAAGGACGATACGCCAGACGACCCGGGCCCCGGCCCGCGCAATGCCCCGCCGGACTTCAAGGGGCACAAGCGCAGCAACGACACCCACGCCTCGACCAGCGATCCGGATGCCCGGCTGTACCGCAAGAGCCACAACACCGGCGCGCAGCTGAGTTACATGGGGCATGTGCTGATGGAGCACCGCAGTGGCCTGGTGCGCAGTGCTCATGTGACTCTGGCCGGTGGCCATGGCGAACGCGAAGCCGCGCTGGCGATGCTGAGCAAGCTGGGTGGTCGCCGTCGACGCACCCTGGCCGCGGACAAGGCTTACGACACGGCAGACTTCGTGGCCGCCTGTCGTGCCCTCGGCGTGACACCCCATGTTGCGCAGAACACCAATGGTCGGCGCAGCGCCATCGATGGCCGTACCACGCGCCACGCCGGCTATGGTCTGAGCCTGAAGATTCGCGCCTGGATCGAAACCCACTTCGGCTGGCTCAAGGCGGCGGCCGGGCTGCGCCAGGTGAAGCAACGCGGACTTGAGCGTGTCGACGCGCTGTTCCAGCTGGCCATGGCGGCAAGCAACCTGGTGCGCCTGCCGAAGCTGCTGGCTACAGGCTCAATGGCATGAGCGCGTTGACGGGGAAGGTGCGCCTGGAGCACGCCAAATCGGGCTATTTCCATCGATTGGCGCCCTAAACGGGAAGTAAACGAGCGCGACCGCTGCTGCCAGAAGCAGTGGGCGTAATCATCGCGGCGAATTTCAACAGGCTG
>NZ_FOUI01000032.1 GCF_900114825.1 Halopseudomonas yangmingensis
AAATAAGGTCTTGTTTTGCATGCATTATTATCGCATTTGGAGCCTCGATTTGGGGCTGAAAATCAGTGCAAAAGCAGCTTAACTTAGTGCCATTCGGGTCAGATGAACATTAACTCAATTCTTCTGATTTTTTGTTGGTCGGCCTGGCTTGCCGGGACTTGCTGATTGCCCAGTCAGCACCTCAATTTCGCGTTTGAACTTGTCATTGCCCATAGGCAGCCCGCTGAGTGTGCTGGTTCGTATTGCTTCGACCAGGCCGTCTTCAAGGACTTCTTTGAACAGCTCGCGATAGGCAGACTGGCAGCTCTGCTGGGGTGCTGCCCAGTTTTTGATAAAGTGCATGGGGCGAAACCAGTCGCGACGCTTTGCCAAACGCATTGGTTCGGTAGCTGCTCCAGCGGTAGTCGCCGGGGGCGGCCACCATGGCAGCTCGCACGGGATTCAGTTCTATATAGCGCTGGCAGTGGAGTAGGTAGCCGTCGGAATCAACCAGGCAGGACTTATAGCGACCTTCCCACAATGTGCCGGTGCGTCGGTGGCGACTGTTGAAGTAGCGGACATAGCGTCGTCCCAGTGCCTGCATCATTAAGCAGATGCTGTCAGGGCCGGTGGGCGTAGCAAGTAGGTGGATATGGTTGGTCATAAACAGCATTATCGAGCAACAGGGTGCCGAGCTCGTGTCGGGCGGCGACATCACCCTGATTGCCGGCAGTGATCTGGTCGCCGTCGCCAGCCGCATCGAAGCCACCCAGCAAGCCTACCTGATTGCCAGCAACCAGCTGGCCCTGCTGGCAGCGGAAGACCTGGACCACAGCTTCTACGAGAAAAAGGAAAAGGGCTCGTTCGGCCTTAAATCCTTCCGCAGCGACCAGGTCACCCGGGTTACCCAGCAAGGAACCGACATCACCAGCGGTGGCGATCTGGCGCTGATCAGCGGCAGCAATCAGACCTACCAGGCGGCGAACCTGCAAAGCGGCGAAGACCTGACCCTCAGCAGTGGCGGCAGCATCGCCTTTGAAGGGGTGATGGACCCGGGCGGCTGGTCAAGGAAATTCACGACAGCTTTAGCTACAGCCACTCCGGGCTGAGTGGTCCGGCGGCCATGGTGATTGCCATTGCCGTGGCCTACTTTACTGCGGGTGCGGCGAGCTCATTTGTCGGCAGTTTGAGTGGTGCCGGTGCGGGTAGCGGCGCAGCCCTGTCAGCAGGAGGATCGGCCGCCATGGTCAGTGCCGGCACCGCCGTCGGAACCGCCAGTGCAGGCTGGGCAAATGTGGCGATTACCTCGGCGTTGACCTCGGCCGCCAGTGGCGCCGCGATCAGCACGATCAATAACCGCGGCGATATCGGCGCAGTACTGAAGGACATCACCTCCAGCGACGCCTTGAAAGGCTATGTCGTGTCAGGCGTGACCGCCGGCTTCACCACAGGCGTTTTGGATCAGGCCTTTGGTGTTACCGGCGACAACATCAACCACGTCACCAAGGGCTTTGATCTGAGCAAGCCCGCCGAACTGATGCAGTTTGGCGCCTACCTTGGGGCTCAGGGCGGCGCCCAGGCGATGGCGCAAACTTGCCCTGCTTGGGGGCAGCCTTGAGGACAACCTGCAGGCGGCCCTGACCAGCCAGTTGCAGCACCTGCTGCAAGCCAGTGTATTCAATGCCGTGGGAGATTACGCGCAGGCCACCAATCTGGAGGATGGCACTGCAGGCAAAGTTGCCCTGCATGCCCTGGTGGGCGGCATGCTCAGCGAAGCCACCGGCGGCGACTTCGCGACGGGTGCCCTGGCGGCCGGGGCCAACGAAGCGCTGATTGAGCAACTGTCGGGTGTTATCAAGGGTGACAAGTCACTGGAACTGGCGGTGTCGCAGTTGATCGGCATCGCCGCCGCCACAGTCACCGGGGGTGATTATGCCAAGGCAGCGGAGCTGGCAAAGAATGCCACGGCGTATAACAGGCAGTTGCATCCCAGCGAGCGTGAACTCGCAAAACGTCTGGCTGAAGCCAGTGAAGGTAAATACACTCAGGAAGAAATTGAAGAGCAAATGCGATTGGCAGGTATCAGGGGGACGGAAATCCATTCCGCTACGGATATTGTTGCCACGCAGGATGGTATTTATGATCCAGGTGGTAACTGGGTGCCGTTGGGTGATAGCCATTTTGTGCAGGTATATGGCAAGGCCAATCCTGAAGTGATCGCGTATATTAAATCAAATATTGATCTTTATGAATGGTCACATTACGCCGAAACCGGGTTTGATCGTTACGTGAAACAGGATTGGGATGGGGTGGCATCTGGCGCTGAGCGTGACCGGTTGACCGGCTATGCGCTGGATGAGAACGGGGGGTATCGTGTACCTGTGGTAGTGGATGGAGTAGTACATCATCCGCGTTTTCATCAGTGCGGGGGCGCCGAGTGTATTTTTGTTGGTGCGAATATTGATTTTTCCGATCCGGCGACGTTGAGTTGGATCAGGGCTGCTGATGCTGATTATATTGATCGAACGGCTAAGGCTATAGCGTTGGCTGGGGCTGTTGGCCCTTCAAGCGTGGTAGCTACTGCTTCCTTTGGTTCAACAGGGTTGGGGCTGCTTTCAAGCTATTTAAGCGAAGATATTGGTGTTGGCTTGTCTTCTGCTGCTATAGGTGAAGGTTTTGTTCGTTACTCTGTTTCGAGAGGGCTTTCGATAGAGGCTGCAAACAGGATTAATAACTCGATAAATTTTGTAGATGGATGGGGTGTGCTTCTTGAACGAGTTTTGGAGTAAATTTTATGCCTGTTTTTGAGGGTGGGATCAGAAGGCTTAAATTTCATGTGCTTTTCATGCTGGTTTTTTTGTCTTTGCTGAATGCTTTTAGATATATTGGCAGCATGCATGATTTTGTTTTTGTAATTTTGCTTCATTTGTTTTTTGGAAGAAGTCTGTATCAATATGTTGTTGGTCAAAATATGTTTCTTGGTGGTGTGATTGGGGCGGATGCTGGTATTGCCGAGAGAAGAGTGGGGGCTGTGATATCCCTTGTTTGTTTTTGTGCGGTATTTTTTTATTAAACCTTGGTTTTATCGGAAAATTCTTCTCCGACTGATATTGAACGGCGGGAACGCTACGAGCAGTTTGTAAATGCAGGAATTCCTGAAAGTGAGTTGAGGTTGATCCGCGACGCTCTGAACCGGAGCCAGTTGACAGGAGGTGCGCGTTTTGTGGATGAGATAGAGCAGATTACGGGTGCCCGGCATGAAATGAGGGGTCAAGGACGCCCGAAGAAGGCTAGGCTCATAAAATAAATCTGTCCCCTTTTCTTCTAAATAAATCTGTCCCCTTTTCTTCACTTCACTTTTCTTCAATGGCAGCCATCTGGAAACGGCCGCCTGGGTCACGCGTAACGCCACCCAGTACAACTTCCTGAATCACGCCAACGTCGAGGAACTCGAGGAGAAGGCTGCAGGCTGCCTTGACCGCGGTGATTGTGCCGAGATTGAAGCCGCATTCATCCAGATCAGTGACGAAAACCGGGTGAATCACACCGGGTTTCGTGGAGGCCTCAACTCTTGAGAGAATGAGGCATGAAGAAATCCAATAGCTACTCCCCTGAAG
>NZ_FOUI01000033.1 GCF_900114825.1 Halopseudomonas yangmingensis
CGCTTTTGTAGAAACCTCAATAAAGCAGACACGAGGCATATCACCCGAATAATTCAGCATTAGTTCGTCGGCCAGATCTAGACGACTTCGCTTAGATCTAGCTATTTCTTCATCGTTACGGTTATAACAATATATTTTTGTGTGAGGTGGCCACTGAATCATTTTTAAGTTCCTTGGATGGCTAACGTTTTGGCATGAGGCGCGGCTGCGTAGCAGCCGTCGCACTCCATGCCCTGGTTAGGCTCTTGATCTTGTTGTTCTTCAAGCTCGGATTCACTTTCGGCGCTCTAGCCGAAGAAGCAGGCATGCTCATCCTTCTCCACCAACGACAGGAACTCTTCCAGCGAGTCAACTTCCGGTGCAGGTGGGTATGAGTGCCACTTCAGATCCGCCCGCTGCCAATACACTTTCCAGACCTGCTGTGTCTTGACAAAGGTGGCCTTGGCTACCGCATGTTCCATCTTCTGCTCGGGAGCCTGCCAAACCGGGCGGATCTCGAAGATCTCCACGCTTTGGCCCTCAACTCGAAAGCCGAGATCAAGCTCTGGCCGAATGTGTGGCGGCGGACGGAGCTTCTCGATAAAGGCGCCTACTAACTTTTCGGCCCGCTTCCGATCAACGTCGTTCAATGCCATCTCTCATCCTTCCGGGACTAACGTTCAGGTTAAGGAGCGCTGCGTCAGCAGCGTCCCAGCGAGCAAAGCGAGTGGCCGCTTGTTAGGTTTCACTACAAGCTTCCGAACGTACCTAGCCAAGACAGCGCTTTTTTGTATTTCACGAATGCTAAATGGCTGAATGTAAAGCATGGCACTACCAGAATATTACCGATAACCAATCCAATGATCGCTCCAAATACTGATCCGACAAAACACATGACAACACCAAAACACAGGAAAATAAATCCGACTAATGCGAAACCTTTTCGCGTACGAGCCTGATCGGGATAACGAGTCAGCATGGATCACCTAACGTTTGGTTAAGGGGCGGGCTTTAGCCCGTCCCAGTGAGCGCAGCGAACGATTTGAACCAGTTGTTATGTTTCGACGCAACTCTCTAAATTATGTCGGCTTCTTTTTGTAGCTTTTTAATATAGCCATTCAAGGATTTATTAAAAACAGGGATAGTGTCACTTATAAAATCCCAGTTAAAAGTCAATAAGGCGCTGTTCCAGCCTACGCTATAAATAACCCCGTCTTCGTCGGGTTTTTTATCACCATGCGTCATGATAAAACTTTCTTGATCAAAGTGCGCGCCGTGCTTATTGCGGTAAGCCTTGGCATCTTCTATGAATTTATTAAATTTTACTTTAACTTCACCAGAGAATGCCTCTGAAATTATCTCTTCAAGAATCGGCTCCCAAAATGGTTTCTTGTTGGCGGCAATAACCCCTTTCTTCCCATAGCCGTCGTTAAAAATAGTGCAAAATTTAATAATTATTTCTTCAGTTGTTAGCTCGTCAATGATATGAATATCATGAATGTCAGGGAATAAAGAGCCATGTTTTTCTTCGAAGCTATTTAATGCCTCTCCATCAAGTCGTAGACCAGCTTTCAATCTTCTGCGCTCTGCATCATATAACTCAGTAATATGCAGCGGCCTTCCAGTGTTGCAAAAGCGGTGCACTCGCTGCCTAAGCGCCAGAAGATCAATGATTCTATTTATGGCTATTTGCCACAGATATAACCTACCAAGGGTCTCTTTCACTATTAGCATGACCTTTATTTAGTGTTGATGACTCAATCAAACTAAGTGAACATAACGCCTCAAACACCGGCGCAGCTATGCTGCGTCCGAGTGCTTTGATTTGTTAACCCTGTGCCTTGACGTATCTATAATTGAACGGGGATGCATTTTCGTCTTCAAGCTTAATTGTGCCATTTGCTCTGAGTCTCTGGAGGGCTGATTTTACTTTTTGCATGTCATCTTCGCCGCTAAGCTGGCGTACCAATTTATTACCTATCGATGCTTCGGGATTGTTTTCAAAGTACTGGAGCACTACATCTTCAATTGAAGCCAGTTTCTGGTGACGTATCGTGACAATAAAAGCGTTATCGTTTTCCTCAAAAACAGGATCAACCAAGCCCGCCTTTTTCAATTCATTTTTTGCGGTATCCAAACCCTCACCAATATCATGATTTACCGGGTCCGGTAAGTTATGCAGCATTCTTACTAAATTAGGATTTCTGGAGAACCGTTCATCGTATAGATTACCCAAATTCATATAGCCAGGGAGCTTGCCAGGGCTTTGTATCTCTATTCTATTGTCAAAAATCCGGACATGAATATCATCATTCAGGCTATAGTCCCTATGAATTACTGCATTTACTAGAATCTCTTTGAGAGCTTCTGATGGATACGAAAGCTTTACCAGTGTTCCATTGTCATCGAAAGATTCGCCATCAATATACTTGGCAACTTGTGCAATTGTACTTGCGATAACTATCTCAACAGGACCGTTAATAGTAACCGGCATCTCAGCAAGCTGTTCCCTTTTATATTCTTTTTCGGTTGTTCGCAGCCTATAGACCTTTACTGCACAGCGTGTTTCCAAGGTTGCCTGTGGTTCTTCATCAAAAAGGAGAACACATCCCACATTGGGAACTCTGTCTGCGTCTTTTTTTGTAAGTAGCCGTTGTTTTCGCAAGAAAGTCTCTGGCTGCAAGTGCGATGAAACACGATGCATATAATCCGCTAAATGCTTGCTGTCAGTTATATCGTCAATGTCAACGTCCGGTAGCGCTTTTCTCTCATACGGCTCAGCGCCCTTTGAGTATGCAAGCTGTGTTACTCTTTCGCCTTTAATTTTTCTTTTAGAAGCATTTATCCTAATGTAACAATCTCCAGAAGCTGTATAGTGGACTTTTGGACTTTTTGGTATTCCTATATGAAGGATTAACCCATTGCCTGCGGCCTCAAGGAATTCGACAACCAAATTTTCGACAGAGGGATTTGTCTCTTCAAGGAGCGTCGACAGAATTCCATTGGCCTCTTCTTGCTCATTAAATCCAACAACCCTCTCCCCAGGTTCAGATTTATCCTCAACTCCTATGAAAATATCGCCGCCATCCGCATTAGCGAAAGCCACGAATGTTTCTTGTAGTTTTGCAGGCGCAATTCTTTTACTTTTCACATCATTAAAGTGATCCTCGTTAAGATCAAGAATCGCTTTAATCTCATCCTGGTCAATCCTTCTTACTTCCATGACATTCCTCGTTTATAGTGGATACTC
>NZ_FOUI01000041.1 GCF_900114825.1 Halopseudomonas yangmingensis
ATGGCGCCAATGACAATCAAGTACTCGGTGAAGGTCGCGCCGCGCAGTGCACGACGGGCCAATAACAGCCGGGGCATGGGCAAGTCCTTTTGCAGCTCAGGGAAGATTAAACAGAGTCGATAACATCCAACTATCGCCAACGCGCGAGTCTATGTTTGCACGTGAAAACATATAACCCAATCACGCTGCAAGGGTGATGCACGTCACATTACGGATAAAAATGCGACGAGGCGCGCAATCAGGAAGGAGCCTAAGAGCTGGAGCCTGTCAATCACAGGATGTGATCGCCGGACGCTTATTGATCAATACATCATCAGGCAATCAATTGAGTGTTGTACTTCGACCCTGAGACCGCCCAGTACCGCCCTGATTTAACCTTCATACTGAGTCTACATGTAGATGATACCCCATTACATACATAATTATATGCACGCCCCAAATAGAACTTATCGAGATAACAAGAAAGGTGGCAAAAAAAATCAGTATGCTTTTCTTAATTAGAAAATTTGAAACAGAAAAGATCACAACCCAATAACTTACTGAAAGAATAACAACAA
Organism: Halopseudomonas yangmingensis; assembly: GCF_900114825.1. GTDB lineage: Bacteria > Pseudomonadota > Gammaproteobacteria > Pseudomonadales > Pseudomonadaceae > Halopseudomonas > Halopseudomonas yangmingensis. Next base: position 558 of record NZ_FOUI01000041.1, read on the forward strand.
CTACAGATGACTGAATATAGCCGGCAGGAAAAAAAAGGAAAACCTGTGGATATATTGCAAGTAAAACAAATCCAGCAGGCTGGATATTTAGTGAACTAGCAATCCAGCCAATAAAAATTGGCGCCAAAATTGCAACAATAAAAACGATTGAGCGAATTATCAATTGCGCTTTCATTTTTATTTACACGAGAAAAATGATAGAATTATGCATGACATTTCCTAGATGTTATTTCTCAAGGAGAAAAAATTTCGTTAGTTGCATTATTCCCGAAATCTAGACGCTCAGGCATATATCCAAATCCCCAGCCAGGCACAGGCTTTTCGACTCCTGGAAGACTTACATTTGGCAAAGTAACTGAAGCGCCAACCGCCTCCAAAATTCCAATAATAAATGAATTTGAATTATACCCCTCAGTCTCATATGTTGGAAAAAAGTCATAATTAAAAACCGGTTTATAACCAGCTTCAGCCAAAAGCAATCTATTTATGAAATCACTGTCAGCACTGACACCACACGCCATACCAAGATTAGAAATTGGTGCACTTACCTTTCCTGCAACTATGTTGGCCCAAGGCTCATCGCCACTTCGATTCGGTGTACTCTGGAGATTTCCAGGAAATGAAAGCCCACTACTCGGACCGGCACTAATCGTAGTCCAATATTTACCGCTTGCGACACCTGCATCATCATTGCCCAACAAAAACCTGTCTCCCTTGGCAGCCTCCGATGCAGCCCATATCTGGTCGTCAGGTATTATCAACAAAGCTAGGTGGTAGTTTCCCGACGCTAGCACCTCATGATAAGTCAGATAGACCGCAAGCCCAAAAGGGTCTGATAACAATGCAGGGCTTCCCTCTGCATACCCAAAGGTATTCACCCCACCCATCAACCCAATCGGATCACTCTGCGT
>NZ_FOUI01000008.1 GCF_900114825.1 Halopseudomonas yangmingensis
TGAGAAAACCCTAAACTTGGCTCAGTCGTACAAATAAACTCATGAATTCACAGAGTTACTTGTGTCGACTGACAATCTTGCGATCATCAATGTACCCACAAGCACCCACACGAATTACTTGATTCCAGATTGTTAAAGAGCGATTCGGTTAGCGCTTTGGCTGAACCAGGCCGCGCATTTTACGCCAGCCTTACATCCTGTCAAGCGTTTATTTTCGAGAATCCGGTAACTTACACACCCTCGAAACCGCTTGTCCAACCCGCCTGGCTCAAGGCCTTTAGCGTGTCAGGGAGGCGCATTCTACAGCAGTTTGAACCGCTGTCAACACCTCGTTTTGCGCTTTGATCAACACCGCCAATCAAAGCACCTGGAGAGCATATCACCCTCCCCAGTGAGCGGCGCATTCTACACCACTCCGCAGATCCGTCAACTGCTTAAATCTAAAAAAGATTTGCAAGCCATTGATTCTAAAGCGCTTTAACAAGACGCCCCGATCAGCGAGAGGCGCATTATAGGCACCTCAAATTCTGCGTCAAGCGTTTTTATGCAGCACAAACAAAAAACCCGCAGCCAGGGCTGCGGGTTTTAGTCTGCTACCGGTTTACTTGACGTCTTCAACCGACTTCAGCGGGTAGTGCGCCGGGTACGGCTGGGTAGCCACACCGGATTCGACAGCAGCCTTGGCTACAGCGGCCGGCACGCGCTCGATCAAGCGAATATCCATCGGCTTCGGAATGATGTACTCACGACCGAACTCCAGCTTGATGCCGCCATAGGCTTCAGAAACGTAATCCGGCACCGGCTCCTTGGCCAGCTCGCGAATGGCGTGCACTGCAGCGATCTTCATTTCTTCGTTGATGCGGGTAGCACGAACGTCAAGTGCACCACGGAAGATGAAGGGGAAGCCCAGTACGTTGTTTACCTGGTTCGGGTAGTCGGAACGACCGGTAGCCATGATCACGTCAGGACGCGAGGCATGGGCCAGCTCAGGCTTGATTTCCGGATCCGGGTTGGAGCAGGCGAACACGATCGGATTCTCAGCCATCAGCTTCAACTCAGCCGGCTGCAGCAGATCCGGACCTGACAGGCCAACAAATACGTCTGCGCCCTTCATGGCGTCGGACAGAGTGCGCTTGTCAGTCTCAGTGGCAAAGATCGCCTTGTACTCGTTCAGGTCATCACGACCAGCATGGATTACGCCCTTGCGGTCGAGCATGTAGATGTTTTCGACCTTGGCACCCATGCTCACCAGCAGCTTCATGCAGGCGATAGCAGCAGCACCAGCACCCAGGCAAACGATTTTGGCGTCTTCAATGGTCTTGTCGGCCAGCTCCAGCGCATTGATCATGGCTGCTGCGGTAACGATGGCGGTACCGTGCTGGTCATCGTGGAAAATCGGGATATCGCACTGCTCGATCAGCGCACGCTCGATCTCAAAGCACTCGGGGGCCTTGATGTCTTCCAGATTGATGCCGCCAAAGGTGCAAGAGATACGCTTTACGGTATCGATGAATGCTTGCGGGCTCTCGGATTCAACCTCGATGTCAAATACGTCAACACCGGCGAAGCGCTTGAACAGCACGCCCTTGCCTTCCATAACCGGCTTGCTGGCCAGCGGGCCCAGGTCGCCCAGACCGAGAATGGCAGTACCATCGGAAATCACGGCTACCAGATTACCCTTGCCGGTGTACTTGTAGGCATCTTCCGGGTTCTTGGCGATTTCACGAACCGGCTCGGCAACACCGGGACTGTAGGCCAGAGCCAGATCGCGGGCAGTGGCAGTAGGCTTGGTCAGCTCGACACTCAGTTTGCCCGGACGCGGGTTGGCATGGTAGTCGAGTGCATCGGTTCTCAAATCAGACATGGTCGAATTTCCGGTCAGGTTGCTCATGCGGACGGCCGAGAATACAGAAAAGCCCCCCGCCGAACAAGACGAGGAAGGGTTATCTGTCAAGGACATTAATGTACAACAATGCGACCAGGTCCGAATTGCCCGGCTCTACTGGTCAGCCCCCATTAACACCTCGAGCATCAACGGATGAGTCAGTGTCAGCATGTAGCGCTTGCGCCCCTTGCGCGCAACATTGGCGCCGCGGTCTATCACCCAGCCACGCACCTCAACATCCAGCCCGTGCCATTGCAGTGCCGGCCAGCTCGCCAACTCGGCGGTGGCGATACGCAGCACCAGCGGGCCATCAAGCTCCAGCCACAGCCAGTCGCGGGTACGCTCTACCTTGTTGATGCGTCCGCGCACCAGAGCAAAGCCGCCGGCATCAACCTGCCTTGCCTGGCGTACCGGCGAGCCTGACCAGAGCCCGAGCCGCTCACTGCGAGCGCGCTGCTCGGCATGCATGTGACAGTCCGCCAGAGTGGCATTGGGTGGCATGAATACCGCAAAACCCAGCCCTTCCTGCAGCAGACGAGCCTCTATGTTGTCGCCCTGGGCATCAAAGGCATGGGCCAGCAGACGACCGTAGCGATCACGCGCCTGCTCGCCGGGCAGCAGATAAAATTGCTCACCACCATCTACCAATGACTGCAAACGTCGCTTTGCTGCCTGCGCCCAGGGCTGTGATGGCTTGCCGTCGCGGCCGATTTCCGGCGTATCCAGACCAATCAGCCGGACTCGCGTGGCATCCTGCAATTGCAGGGTATCGCCGTCTACTACCCGACTGACCTTCACCTCAAGCAGCGTGTCAGGCTGCTGCCGGCACAACTCCGCCTGTACGCTCGCGACCATAGCCCAGACAACAAAAAAGGCGCCCCACTGGAGCGCCTTTTTCGCATCGGGCCATGCCAAGTGCATGCCCCTGCGCATTACTTCTTGGTGCTGATGGCACCGAAACGCTGGGTAAAGCGCTCGATGCGGCCGCCGGTGTCCAGCACCTTCTGCTTGCCGGTGTAGAACGGGTGACACTCGGAGCATACGTCGATGTGGAACGCCTTGCCCAGGGTGGAACGGGTCTTGATGACGTTGCCACAGCTGCAGGTGGCTTCCACTTCCGAGTAGGTGGGATGCAGATCAGCTTTCATGAATAAATCCTCGTTAGGTGTGCCGCCACCGGGCCGACCTGGCCGGGCACCGCACTGACTGGTAAGGTCCGGGCCGACAGCAATAGCAGCCGGGACCCGAAAATCAGGCCGGCGATGATACCAGAATCCATGGCACACGCAAGTTTTCTGCGGGGTCGCCGGCAATGCTACCATCGCCCTACCTGCCCCGGAACCAGATGCCGTGAGTTCACTGATACTGCAAATCGCCCTGCCATCGCCACTGCGTCGCTTGTTCGACTACCGGGCCGGCCCCGGACTGAGCGCCGACCAGCTGCTGCCCGGAATGCGCGTACGCGTGCCCTTTGGCCAGCGCCAGCTGGTCGGCCTGATCGTCAGCAGCAGCAGCACCTCGGTGGTGCCGGCCAGCAAACTGCGCAGCATTAGCGAACTGATCGACCTCTCTCCAGTGCTGCCAAAAAGCCTTTGGCTGCTGTGCATCTGGACCGCCCAGTATTACCAGCACAGCCTTGGCGACACGCTCAGTTGTGCATTACCCAACCTGCTAGCCCAGGGCGAGGCCGCTTTGGCGCGCCAGGACATGCTCTGGCAACTATTGCCGGCAGCCTATCCGGAACATCCGGCACTGCGCCGAGCACAGAAGCAAAAGGAAGCCGTGCGGATTCTGGCACAGCATCCGCACGGCCTGTCGCACGCCCTGCTCAGCCAGTGGGGCCTAGCCCGCGACACTCTTGAAGCACTGGAGCGCAAACAACTGGTGCAGCGCATCACCCAGTCGCCGCACCACCAGCGCGAACCCCTGCCGCTACTGCGCGAACCGCACCTGCAGGCAAACGCCGAACAGCAGGCGGCGCTGCAGGCGATTGCCGCCGGCAAGGGCTTTACTGCCTGGCTGCTGCAAGGCATCACCGGCAGCGGCAAGACCGAAGTCTATCTGCAGAGCATTGAGCATTGCCTGCGCGACGGCCGTCAGGCACTGATCCTGGTGCCGGAGATCGGCCTGACTCCGCAAACCGTCGAGCGCTTTCGCCGCCGCTTCAATGTACCACTGGCGGTGCTGCACTCCGGACTGAATGACCGCGAGCGTCTGGATGCCTGGCTGGCGGCGCGCGAGGGTGAGGCGGCACTGGTGATTGGAACCCGCTCGGCGATCTTCACTCCGCTGGCTCGTCCCGGCCTGCTGATCGTCGATGAAGAACACGACCTGTCCTATAAACAGCAGGAAGGCCTGCGCTACAACGCCCGGGACCTGGCGGTATACCGCGCACACCTTGAACAGATACCGGTGATACTCGGCTCCGCCACCCCGTCGCTGGAAAGCCTGCACAATGTCGAACGCGGCCGTTATCAGTTGCTGCGCCTGAGTGAACGCGCCGGCAATGCCCGGCCGCCGCAATTCCAGTGCATCGACATCCGCAGCCAGCCGCTGCAAGACGGGCTATCACGGCCCTTGTTGCAAGCGATTGGCAGCCACCTCAAGCACGGCAACCAGGTGCTGGTGTTTATCAACCGGCGTGGCTTTGCCCCGACCCTGATGTGCCACGATTGCGGCTGGATTGCCGATTGCCGGCGCTGCGATGCGCGCATGACGCTGCACCAGCAGCCGGCACACCTGCACTGTCACCACTGCGACAGCCAGCGCCCGATCGATCGCCAGTGCCCGAAGTGCCAGAGCAGCGACCTGCGCCCGATCGGCGCCGGCACCGAACGCACCGAGGACAGCCTGCAACAGCAGTTCCCCGGCTACCCGGTGCTGCGCATCGACCGCGACAGCACCGCGCGCAAGGATGCCATGCAACAGCTGCTGGCGCGCGTGCACAGCGGCGCACCCTGTCTGCTGGTCGGCACCCAGATGCTGGCCAAGGGGCACCACTTCCCGGATGTCACCCTGGTGGCCATTCTGGATGCCGATGGCGGCCTGTTCTCCGCCGACTTCCGTGGTCCCGAGCGCATGGCGCAGATGATCACCCAGGTGGCCGGACGTGCCGGACGCGCCGACAAACCGGGACAGGTGCTGATCCAAACGCATATGGCTGAGCACCCGCTGCTGCAGGACTTGTGCGGCCCCGGCTATCCGGCGATTGCCGCCAGCGAACTGGCGTTGCGCCACAGCGCCGGGCTGCCGCCCTGCCGGTATGCCGCACTGCTGCGCGCGGAGGCCAACCTGGCGCAGACCGCCGAGGACTTTTTGCAACTGGCTGCCGATCTGGCCCTGAAATACCAGTTACCGGTTGAAATACTGGGCCCGGTGCCAGCCGCCATGGAACGGCGCGCCGGTCGCTACCGTGCGCAACTGCTACTGTTGGCGGAACAACGGGCGACGCTACACAGCCTGTTGACACCCTGGCTGCAGCAGCTGGAATTGCTGCCGGCAGCACGCAAGGTGCGCTGGTCAATCGACGTGGATCCGCTGGACATGTTCTGAGGATTTGGCAAGCGGCTGCGGAAGCCGGATAATAGCCGGCTTTCCCGAATTCAGCCGGACACCACCCGCCCATGAAAAGCCTGATCAGCCAACTGCTCGCCAGTGCCGTCGCCAGCCTCCAGCAACAGGGCAGCCTGCCGGCTGAGCTGACCCCGAATATCCAGGTGGAAAACGCCCGTGACCGAGCCCACGGCGACTTTGCCAGCAACCTGGCGATGATGCTGGCCAAGCCGGCCGGCATGAAGCCGCGCGATCTGGCGCAACAACTGGTGGACGCGCTGCCCGCGCATCAGGCGATCCGCGAGGTGGCCATTGCCGGTCCAGGCTTTATCAACTTCTTCCAGGACAGCCAGTGGCTGGCCGTCCAGCTGCAGCAGGCACTGGATGATCCGCACCTGGGGGTGACACAGGCCGCGCCTGTGCAGCGCATCGTGGTTGACTATTCCTCGCCTAATCTGGCCAAGGAAATGCACGTCGGTCACCTGCGCTCGACCATCATCGGGGATGCCGTAGCCAAGGTGCTGGAGTTCCTCGGCCACCATGTGCTACGGCAGAACCATGTCGGTGACTGGGGCACCCAGTTCGGCATGCTGCTCGCCTATCTGGAGGAACACGGCGTCGATGAAGGCGCCGAGCTGGGTGATCTTGAAGGCTTCTACCGCGCCGCCAAAAAACGCTTCGATGAAAGCCCGGAGTTTGCCGACCGTGCCCGCCAGCGGGTGGTCGCCCTGCAGGCCGGCGATGCCCACAGCCTGGCCCTGTGGGCGCGATTTAACGAGATATCCCTCGGTCACTGCCAGGCCGTGTATGAACGCCTGGGGGTCAGTCTGGAGCGTCAGCATGTGCGTGGCGAAAGCGCCTACAACGACATGCTGGCGGCGGTGGTGCGTGATCTGGAGCAGGCCGGTCTGCTGACCGAAAGCGAAGGCGCACGCTGTGTGTTCCTCGATGAGTTCAGCAACAGCGAAGGCAAACCGCTGCCGGTCATCGTGCAGAAGGCCGGTGGCGGCTACCTGTACGCCACCACCGATCTGGCTGCCATGCGCTACCGCCAGCAGCAGTTACAGGCCGACCGTGTGCTGTATTTTGTTGACCAGCGCCAGGCCCTGCACTTCCAGCAAGTGTTCGCCGTGGCGCGCAAGGCTGGTTTCGTCTCCGCCAACATGCAACTTGAGCACATGGGCTTCGGCACCATGAACGGCGCCGATGGTCGCCCGTTCAAGACCCGCGATGGCGGCACGGTGAAACTGATCGACCTGCTCGACGAAGCCGAGCAGCGCGCCCGCGCGCTGGTGCAACAGAAAAATCCGCAACTGGACAGCGCCGAGCTTGATCAGATCGCCCGCGCCGTGGGCATCGGTGCGGTCAAGTATGCCGACCTGTCCAAGCACCGCAGCAGCGATTACAGCTTCAACTTCGAACAGATGCTCAGCTTCGAGGGCAATACCGCGCCCTATCTGATGTACGCCTACACCCGGGTGGCCAGCATTTTCCGCAAACAGCAGCGCGACATGCATGACTGCAGCGGCCTGGCCCCCCTGCAGCTGGACGCCGATGCCGAAGTTGAACTGGGCGCTCATCTGGCGCAGTTCGACAGCACCCTGCAGTATGTGGCCCGCGAAGGCACCCCGCACAGCCTGTGCCATTACCTGTATGAGCTGGCCGGACGCTTCTCGGCCTTCTATGAACAGTGCCCGATTCTGGCTGCCAACAGCCCGGCCGAACGCGACAGCCGCCTGCGTCTGGCGGCACTGACTGGACTGACCCTGCGCCAAGGCCTTAATCTGCTCGGCATCGACACGCTGGAGCGCATGTAACAACAATGGCCAAGGGACGTAAACCTGCACCGAGACGCGGCGCCAGCCGCCCGCAACAAGCTCAGGCGCGCCGTGTGCCGGGCTTTGTCTGGCTGATTGCCGGACTGGCGATCGGCGCCTTCGTGATGCTGCTGATGCGCCTTGAGCCCGGCAACAATGGCGTACAGCGTCAGGCAGATGCCCCAGGCAACAGCCGTCAGAACAGCCGCCCGCCGACACCACCGCCAGCGGTTAAACCGGCTGCGGACAAACCGCGCTTCGAGTTCTACACCCTGCTACCGGAGTCCGAGGTGGAGTCCCCCGGCACATCGTCTACACCGGCACCCACCCCCACCGAAACACCTCCGGAAGTTGCCGCGCCACAGGGTAACTTCTTCCTGCAGGCCGGCTCGTTCCGTCAGGAAGCCGAGGCCAACCGGGTTCGTGCGTCGCTGCTGTTACTCGGCTTCGATGTGCAACTGGAAAATGTGCGCATCAATGGCGACCCCTGGTACCGCGTGCACGTCGGTCCCTTCGCCAGTCGCGAGCTGGCTGGTAACGCGCAGAAGACACTCTCTGGTAACGGCTACAACAATCTGTTGTTGCAACAGCGCAAGACCGGCGGCTAACGCTTGAAATAGCCGCAAGCGCCCCCATACAAGCGGTCACACCCCACAGATCTGCAGGAGCAGCGTGTGACCACAATCGTATCCGTCCGCCGCCACGGCAAGGTGGTGATCGGCGGCGATGGCCAGGTTTCCCTGGGCAACACCGTCATGAAGGGCAATGCCCGCAAGGTCCGTCGACTCTACCGTGACCAGGTGATTGCCGGCTTTGCCGGCGGCACCGCCGACGCCTTCACGCTGTTCGAACGCTTTGAGGCGCAACTCGAAAAGCACCAGGGCCATCTGGTCCGTGCCGCCGTCGAGCTGGCCAAGGACTGGCGCACTGACCGCGCCCTGCGTCGTTTGGAAGCCCTGCTGGCCGTCGCCAACAAGGATGCCTCACTGATCATTACCGGCAATGGCGATGTCATCGAACCGGAAAACGGCCTGATTGCCATCGGCTCCGGCGGACCCTACGCCCAGGCCGCCGCCACCGCGCTGCTGCAACACACCGAGCTGTCGGCACGAGAAATCGTCGAGACCAGCCTGAACATTGCCGGTGATATCTGCATCTATACCAACCGCAACCTGACCATCGAGGAGCTGGACGCCGATACCTGAGGCGACCGGAAACCACACATGTCCATGACGCCCCGCGAAATCGTCCACGAACTCGACCGCCATATCATCGGCCAGCAGGATGCCAAGCGCGCCGTGGCTATCGCCCTGCGTAACCGCTGGCGGCGCCAGCAGCTGCCGGAAGCCCTGCGCAGCGAGGTCACCCCGAAGAACATCCTGATGATCGGCCCCACCGGTGTCGGCAAGACCGAGATTGCCCGACGCCTGGCAAAACTGGCGCAGGCACCGTTCATCAAGGTGGAAGCAACCAAGTTCACCGAGGTTGGCTATGTTGGCCGCGATGTCGAATCGATCATCCGCGACCTGGTGGATGCCGCGATCAAGCTGCTGCGTGAGCAGGAAATGCAGAAGGTGCTGCACCGCGCTGAGGACCTGGCCGAAGAGCGGGTACTCGACGCGCTGCTGCCACCCGCCCGCCAAGGGGCCAGCGACCTTCCTGCGCGCGAGGACAACAGCACTCGCCAGCTGTTCCGCAAGCGTCTGCGCGAAGGCCAGCTGAACGACAAGGAAATCGACATCGAGGTGGCTGACATGCCGGTTGGCGTGGAGATCATGGCGCCGCCCGGTATGGAGGAAATGACCAGCCAGCTGCAGAACATGTTCTCCAGCTTCGGCAAGGGCAAGCGCAAGACCCGCACCCTGCCGGTGGCCGATGCTTTGAAGATGATCCGCGACGAGGAAGCCGCGCGACTGGTCAATGAGGATGAGCTCAAGGGCCGCGCCATTGAAGCGGTGGAGCAGAACGGCATTGTCTTCCTTGACGAGATCGACAAGGTCAGCAAGCGCGCCAACAGCGGTGGCGGCGCCGACGTATCACGCGAGGGTGTGCAGCGGGACCTGCTGCCGCTGATCGAGGGTTGCACGGTGAACACCAAGTTCGGCATGGTAAAAACCGATCACATCCTGTTCATTGCCTCAGGCGCCTTCCACCTGACCAAACCCTCCGACCTGATTCCGGAACTGCAAGGCCGCCTGCCGATCCGTGTCGAACTGCAATCACTCACCCCGGACGACTTCAAGCGCATCCTCACCGAACCGCACGCCTCGCTGACCGAGCAGTACAAGGCGCTGCTGGAAACCGAAGGACTGCAGATCGAGTTTGCCGAGGACGCCATCCAGCGCCTCGCTGAAATTGCCTGGCAGGTTAACGAGAAGACCGAGAACATTGGCGCCCGTCGCCTGCACACGGTACTGGAACGGCTGCTTGAGGAAGTATCCTTCAGCGCCGCCGATCTGGCCGGGCAGCAGGACGGCGCGCCGCTGCGTATCGATGCCGCCTATGTCGACCAGCACCTGGGAGAACTGGCAGTCAACGAGGATCTGAGCCGGTATATTCTGTAAACCAGCTGCAAGCTACAAGCCAATAGCTCACCCTCTAGGAAAACGCTGATCAAATAGCTGCTGTGTCAACGCGACAACCGATGACCTGTTCTGGACACGCTGTAAATACATCCCTGTAAGCTCGACGATGCCCGTCCAGGGCATCGACGGTCCAGAACAGGTCATCGGTAATCGCGTTCCGAAGAAGCCGAGCTTGTAGCCCGAAAAAGGACTATCCATGCCTGTTCCAACCCGCATCAAACTGCACAAGGCTTCGCGGACCCTCGAACTGGGTTATGCGGATGGAAGCAGCTTCAGCCTGCCGGCGGAGTTTCTGCGGGTCCATTCCCCCTCCGCCGAGGTACGCGGCCATGGCCGGCCGGTATTGCAGACCGGCAAGCAGAACGTTGCCCTGACCGGCGCCGAGATGGCCGGCAACTATGCGCTCAAGCTGAGCTTTGACGACGGCCATGACAGCGGACTGTACAGCTGGGACTATCTGTACGAACTGGCAACCAATCAGCCGACAATGTGGCAAAACTATCTGGATCGTCTGGCGTCAGCCGGCGAGAGCAGGGATCCGGATGTATCCCGGGTAAGACTGATTACCTGAAATTCAACAGCAATCCCGAACAATGACCTACCGGTCATGCCATTTTCATCTACTCTCCTGTAAAAGACTGTTAACAGTAGCTCGTATGGCGTGGTAATTTGTCGCAACAACAAGACACCCATCCCACGGAAGGTCACTAAAGTGCCATCACTGCTGCCAGCTCCAGCAGCAAAGACACTAAGGACCGCCGACGCGACTATCAGGTGACAGCCTTTTTCGGCATCACCGCCCTTTGACTGCCATACACGAGCAGGTCAAGCGTCATTCAGGAGACATTCAGACATGACCCACAAGAACAATGATGAACTCAGCCAGAAGGCCAGCGAAAGCATTCTTGGCCCCAATCCGGTCATCGGCGTCCCCACTCGCGACCTGATCAGTACCGCACGCCTGGTGCTGCGCCAGACTGTCAGACAGCCGGTACACAGCCTCAAGCACATTGGTCGTCTTGGGCTGGCGCTGAAAGACGTCATGATCGGGCGCTCGGGGCTGGCACCGGCGGCGGATGACAAGCGCTTCGCCGATCCGACCTGGAGCCAGAACCCGCTGTATCGCCGCTACATGCAGGGTTACCTGGCCTGGCGCAAGGAACTGAACACCTGGATCAGTAACGCTGATCTGTCGGAGCGGGATATCAGCCGTGCACAGTTCGTTATCGCATTGATGACCGAAGCCATGTCGCCAACCAATACTGCGCTGAACCCGGCAGCCCTGAAGCGCTTCTTCGAGACCGGCGGCAAAAGCCTGTTCGATGGCATGACCCATCTGGTGCAGGACCTGATGAACAACGGCGGCATGCCCAGTCAGGTCAACATGAACGCCTTCGAGGTTGGCAAGAATCTGGCCACCACCAAGGGTTCCGTGGTGTTCCGCAACGAAGTGCTGGAGCTGATCCAGTACAAGCCACTGACCGAGGAAGTCCACGCCCGCCCGGTGCTGGTGGTGCCGCCGCAGATCAACAAGTACTACGTATTCGACCTCTCGCCAGAGAAAAGTCTGGCGCGCTACCTGACCATGAACCACCTGCAGACCTTCGTCATCAGCTGGCGCAACCCGACCAAGGCGCAACGCGAGTGGGGTCTGTCGACCTATATCGAGGCGATCAAGGAAGCCATCGAGGTGGTACTGGAAATCACCGAGAGCAAGGACCTGAGCATGCTCGGCGCCTGCTCCGGCGGCCTGACCATGGCATCCCTGCTGGGCCACTATGCAGCACTCAAGCAGAAGAAGATCCACTCCTTCACCCTGCTGGTCAGCGTGCTGGACACCGATGTCAAAAGTCAGGTCTCGCTATTCGCCGACGAGAAGTCTATCGAGGCGGCGCGCCGTGCCTCCTACCAGAGCGGCGTGCTGGAAGGTCGCGACATGGCCCGGGTGTTTGCCTGGATGCGGCCCAACGACCTGATCTGGAACTACTGGGTGAACAACTACCTGCTCGGTAACGAGCCGCCGGTGTTTGACATCCTGTTCTGGAACAACGACACCACCCGTCTCCCGGCCGCCCTGCATGGCGAGTTCCTCGAGATGTTCAAGACCAACCCGCTGACGCACGCTGGCGCACTGGAAGTCTGTGGTACGCCGATTGATCTGAAACAGGTAAAAAGCGAGTTCTGCTGTATCGCCGGCCTCACCGACCACATCACGCCCTGGGAGTCCTGCTACAAGTCAGCCAAGCTGTTCGGCGGCAAGGGAGAGTTCATCCTGTCCTCCAGCGGCCACATCCAGAGCATTCTCAACCCGCCGGGCAACCCCAAGGGTCGCTTCTTTACCAACAGCAGCATGAACGACACGCCGCACAAATGGCTGGAGGGCGCAACCAAGCACTCCGATTCCTGGTGGCAATACTGGCGCGACTGGCTGCAAGCCCGTGCCGGCGAGCGCAAGCCGTCACCGGCCGTGCTCGGCAACAGCAACTACCCGGCCCTGGAAGACGCGCCCGGTACCTATGTACATGTACGCTAGGATGCGTTGCCACAGGACCCCTTGAATGCCGCAATCATTCGTTTTCCGCACCATCGAGCTGGACGGCCAGTACCTGCGTACCGCCGTCCGCCCGGGCAGCAACAAATGGCCGCCGCTGCTGATTTTCAATGGCATCGGCGCCAACCTGGAGCTGGTCATGCCGTTCGTGCGCGCCCTGGATCCTGAGCTGGAGGTAATCGCCTTCGACGTTCCGGGTGTCGGTGGTTCGTCGACCCCGGCCACGCCGTTCCGCTTTCCCGGCCTGGCCAAGCTGGCCGCGCGCATGCTCGACTACCTGAACTACGGTCAGGTCAACGCCATCGGCGTGTCCTGGGGTGGCGCCCTGGCCCAGCAGTTTGCCCGCGACTACCCGGAGCGCTGCAAGAAACTGATACTGGCCGCCACCTCGGCCGGCGCGGTGATGGTGCCTGGCAAGCCCAAGGTGCTACTGAAGATGGCCAGTCCCCGTCGCTATATCCAGCCTTCGCATGGTGTACGCATTGCGCCGGATATTTACGGTGGTGGCTTCCGCCGCGATCCCGATCTGGCCCGTGCGCATGCTGCCAAGGTACGCTCCTCCGGCAAGCTCGGGTACTACTGGCAGCTGTTTGCCGGACTCGGCTGGACCAGTATCCACTGGCTGCACCGGATCAAGCAGCCGACCCTGGTGCTGGCCGGCGATGACGACCCGATCATTCCGCTGGTCAATATGCGCATGCTGGCCTGGCGCATCCCGAATTCGGAGCTGCACATCATCGATGACGGCCACCTGTTTCTGGTAACCCGCGCCGATACCGTGGCGCCGATCATCATGCGCTTCATTGCCGAAGAGCGCCTGCGCGCCGTGGTCCGCCCACGCGCTATCAGCGACAACAGCGAAGGCGCCAAGGAATAGCGGGTGTCGGCAGACATTCACCTTTTCGTTTAGACTGGCACCCGGCCGCATACCGGCCGGACTGCCCGGGCACCCCGGCAGTCAGGACCCCGCAACAGCACAAGGATCGCCGGATGGCCGCAGTCGATGCCGCGCACCGCAGAGACCGCAGCGATGCATGCAGCGCGTTGGCGGCACTCTGTCGTTGTCTGGTGCAACAGCCCTGCCATCACCGCCGCCAGTTCGGCCAATTGCTGCAAGGCGTGCTGCAACTGCTGCAGGGTCAACGCATCGTCATCACTGACAATCTCGACCCGCGCCTGCGTGACCCGCTCTGGGAGCAACCCGCCGACCAGCTACAGCTGCAGCTCTGGCAACTCTGCCGCAACCAGGGCCGTGACTGGCTCGACGGTCTGCAGCTGGCACCCGCCGAACGCAGCAGCCTTGGGTTGCTGTGTCGGCAACTGGCGGACGCCCTGTCGCCGGCCAACAGTCCGCTGAGTCCACTGCTGCGCCAGCAACTGGCCGCACAGGGCCCAAGCATGCTGGCCAACGGCGCGCTGAAACTGGCCGCCGACCTGCTGCTGGAGCAACCGCTGGCGCCAATGACCGATCACAGCGCGCACCTGCCCGGACGCACCCTGGCCACCAGTGAGGGGCAGGTGGTGCTCCGCCTGCCAATGTTTGAGCTGATCCACTACCAGCCACTTGGCGCATCGGTATACCGACGCCCGCTGCTGATGGTGCCACCGCCGATCAACCGCTTTTACCTGCTCGACCTGACACCCCAACAAAGCCTGGTCCAGCATGCCCTGGCACAGGGTCACCAGGTATTCATGATCAGCTGGCGCAATCCCAACCCGAGTCACTGCCAGTGGGGCTTCAACCACTACATACGCGCGCTCGATCAGGCGCTGCAGGCCAGCAGCCGGATCTGTGACGGACAGCCGGTGAATCTGCTGGGCGTCTGCAGTGGCGGCATCCTCACCCTGTTGCTGCAAGGCCTGCTGCAGGCCCGTGACCAGCAGCAGCGACTGACCAGCGCCAGCTATCTGGTAACGCCAATCGACAGCCGGCTGGACACCGACATGACTCGCCTGCTTGGCCCCTCCAGTCTCGCGCAATTGCGCCGGCGGGTATGGCAACAGGGCTACCTGAATGAACGCCAGCTGATTGGCAGCTTTGCCTGGATGCGCCCGCAACTGACCGTCTGGCCGCAGGCCAGCCAGCGCTATATGGAAAACATCCCGGCCAGCAGTGACCCGCTGGACTTCTGGAGTCAGGATGCCACCCGCCTGCCGGCACGGCTGGTCGAGGATCTGCTGCAACTGCTGGAACAGGATCCGCTCGGCGGCGCCCAGCAGCTCTGGGTCGACGGCCTGCCGGTAAACCTGCAACGCCTGCAGATCCCCAGCTGGCACATGGGCGCCGAACGTGATCACATAGTGCCCTGGCAAAATTCCTGGCCCGGCCAGCGCATGGGAGGCGAGCGCACCTTTGTCCTGAGTAGCGGCGGGCACGTACAAAGCTTGCTGAACAACCCGCAGAGCGGGCGCGGCTGGTATGCCACCAGTCTGGTCGACAGCAGCAGCCCGACGCACTGCGCAATGCAGCACAGCCGCCAGCCCGGCAGCTGGTGGAGCGCCTGGACCGACTGGCTGGACAACCATGCCGGCGACCTGCAGGACAGCAGCGCCCTGCGCCAGCACCCGGACTATCCGCCGCTGCAGGCGGCACCCGGTCGCTATGTGCATCAATTGTGAGGGATCACCATGAAAACCCGTGACCGTATCCTGCTATGCGCCTTGACCTTGTTCAACGAGGAAGGCGAACCCAACGTCACCACCCTGGAAGTCGCCAACGAACTGGATATCAGCCCGGGCAACCTCTACTACCACTTCAAAGGCAAGGAAGCGCTACTGGAGGCACTGCTAGGCCACTTCCAGCAGGCCACCCTGGGGTTGCTGGAAAGTGACGGCGAAGACCACGCGCCCAACGCCGAGGACCTCTGGCTGCTGCTGCACCTGCTGTTCGAACGCATCGGCGAATACCGTTTCCTGTTCTGCGACCTGTCGAACCTGATGCAACGCTACCCGTTCCTGCGCAAGGCCATGCAGCACTGGCTCGGCCGCTTGCGTAACCGCCTGCAGGAGCTGTTGGAACAGTTGCAGCGCGACGGGCACCTGCAGACCCATGGCCAAGCGCTTGACCATCTGCTCGACGCCCTGTGTCAGACCGTGCTGTTCTGGCTGGACTACCGGCGGGTGGGCGGTGACCCCGAGCCAGATCCGGCAGAAGCGGTAGTACAGCTGCTGAGCCTGCTACAGGTCTATCTGGACGGTGATTACCGTGACTGGATCGCACAACTAACCGAGCAATACCAGCCGCACTGAACATAAAAAAAACCCGGTCAGGCAGAACCTGACCGGGTTACTTTGGGCAATGCAGTCGCCTTATTCGGCGGCCGGGGTTTCCGGCTTGGGCGCCACGGCCGGGGTGACCGCAGGCGCTGCCGGAGCAGACGCCTTGGGCTTGGCCGGCGCGCGCGGAGCGCGGGGCTTGGCCGGGGCCTTGGGCTTGCTGGCAGCCGGTTTGGCAGCCGCCGGCTTGGGCGCTGCAGCCGACTTGGCAGCCGGCTTGCTGGCTGCAGGGGCTGCCGGAGCGGCCAGCTTGGCTGCCGCCGGAACCGCCTTGGGCGCGACCTTGGGCTTGGCCGCGGCCTTTTTCAGACCGGCAATCAAACCCGCCAGCTCATCCACGCGTGCCGACAACTGCTGCACTTCATCACGTGAAGGCACTCCGAGACGCGACACAGCGCTGTTCATGCGCTTATCGAAGGCTTCCTCAAGCTCGGCCCAGCGACCGGACAATTTGCCCAGCGCCTTATCGGCCTTGCCCTTGGCGTTATCAAGCGGGCTTTTCTTGCCCTTCAGCACCTTGATCTGCTTGTCCAGCTCGGTCTTGGCGGTTTTTTCCGCCGCCTCGCCGTCCTTGATCAAGGCATCGAACAACTTGACGCCTTCCTTGCCTGCCTTGGCATAGGCACCCAGGCCTGCCAGCCAGATCTGCCGAGAGTACTTCTCGACCTCAGCGACCCAGCTGCCGTCCTGCTCTTCAACCTGTTTTTTCTTGCCTGCCATCGGAGTGTCTCCTCAGTGACGATAGATCTTACTTTTGCAGCGACTTGATCGCGGCAGTCAGATCGTCCAGCTTGGCGGAGAGTTGATCGACGTCCTTCTTGCTCGGGATGCCCATGCGGCCCAGCGCAGAGGCAACGCGCTCGTCAAACACTTCTTCGACCTTGGCAAAACGACCGCCGGTCTTTTCCTGCACCTTTTCCTGAACCTTTTCCTTGAAGCTTTCAACCTTGCTGCTGGCAGCTTCGATCTGGGTGTTGATCAGCTCCTTGCCCTGCTTCTCGACTTCCTCGCCTTCACTGACCAGGGTCTTGAAGTACTCGGCACCTTCCTTGCCAGCCTTGGCGTAGGCGCCCAGGCCTGCCAGCCAGATCTGGTGGGCATACTTCTTCACATCGGCGGTGAAGTTGGCGGCGTTTTCTTCGATCTGATCAGCAACTTTCTTGGCAGCGTTCTTGGCCATGGTGATATCTCCTGTAAAGGTAGTAGAACTTCTCAGGGGGTCAATGGCGACCCTTGATGATCAAACTACCGGGGAGAATTAGAAAACACATACTAGAAACGCCGGCAGGCGAAATTATTTTCTCAGGCCAGGTATTTCTCCAGCGCCTTCTCCACCTCACCGCGAATCATCCCGGCCATCGGAGTCAGCATCAGGCCCAGTTTCACCTGTACCCGCACATTGTCATCCGAGACCTGAATAGTGCCGTCGGCGCCGCTGCGCTTGAAGGTCAACTCATCGCCCTGCCAAGTGCACTTGGCATCCAGCTTTTGCGCCAGCTTGTCAGCCAGCTTCTGTGCGCGCTCGCGGGCGGTTTCCTTGCCCAAGGTGTGTTCACGGGTGATATCAACAGTGGCCATGCTAAAACCTCGTTGTTGTAGTAAACAAATACAGGGATTCCTGTGACTCGGGGGATTGTCTCATAAAAGAACAAATGACAGCGATCCGACGAAACCCGGGTGCGACAGGCTGACTCAAGGACGCACAGCGCAGTCGCGCAAAATACGGTTAGAATAGCTGATCACTTCAGCAGCAGGCACAGATCATGAGCGACATGGGCGACCGGCAAGGCAGCGACAACACCACCCACTTCGGTTTCAAGACCGTGCGCGAGGATGAAAAGGCCCAGCGCGTTGCCGAGGTCTTCCATTCGGTAGCCGCCAAGTACGACCTGATGAATGACCTCATGTCCGGCGGCATCCACCGGCTGTGGAAACGCTTCACCATCGAACTGTCCGGCGTGCGCAGTGGCAACCGGGTACTCGACATCGCCGGCGGTACCGGTGACCTGACCCTGAAATTCTCGCGACTGGTCGGTCCCGAGGGTCAGGTGGTTCTGGCCGACATCAATGATTCGATGCTCAAGGTTGGCCGTGACCGACTGCTCGACCGTGGCGTGGCCGGCAACGTGACCTTCGTTCAGGCGGATGCCGAAGCACTGCCGTTCCCCGACAACCACTTCGATTGCATCACCATCGCCTTTGGTCTGCGTAACGTGACCCACAAGGAACGCGCCATCGAATCCATGCTGCGCGTTCTCAAGCCGGGTGGGCGTCTACTGGTGCTGGAGTTCTCCAAGCCGAACAACCCGCTGCTGTCCAAGGTCTACGACAAGTACTCGTTCAATGTGCTGCCGGTGATGGGCAAGCTGATTACCAACGACAGCGAGAGTTACCGCTATCTGGCCGAGTCGATCCGTATGCACCCGGATCAGGAAACCCTCAAGGCGATGATGGAAGACGCCGGCTTTGTGCGGGTCAGCTATCACAATATGACCGGCGGCATTGTCGCCCTGCACCGCGGAATCAAGCCCTGATGCTCAGCCAGGCCCTGCTGGCCGCCGTCGAACGCAGTCTGGCTGCGGCGCTGCGGCGCGATCCGCTGACCGCCCACCGGCTTGGCGAGCTGCAGGGCTCACGACTGCTGGTAAAGGTCAGCGACAGCAACCTCAGCCTGCTGCTGCTGCCGGACGCCGAAGGCATCCAGTTGCTGGCCGGCGAGCATGAGGCCGACTGCAGCTTGCACGCACCAGCCAGCGTACTGCTGCAACTGCTGGTCAGCCGTGAGCCCCAGGCGCTGCTGAAGCATCCTGAGCTGCAACTTCAGGGCGACAGCCAGCTACTGGTGCGGCTGCAGCAGATTGTCGCCGACCTGCGCCTGGATGGTGAAGCCGAGCTGGAACGCTGGGTTGGTCCGGTCGCCGCGCATGCCCTTGCCAGCCCGCTGCGCGATGCCTGGCACTGGAGCCGCAGCGCCGGTGACAGCCTGCGACAGACTCTGGCCGAATACCTCACCGAGGAAAGCCGGCAACTGGTCGGCAATAACGAGGCCGAGGTGTTTGCCCGGCACCTGCACCAACTGCAACTTGACCTGGACCGCCTGGAAGCCCGCCTGGTGCTGCTCCAGCAAGACCCAGCGGAACCTTCCGAGACATGAACCTGACTGCCCTGCTGCGCCTGTTGCGCATCGCCCATGTGTTTGCCCGCTACCGGCTGGACCAGTTGTTACTGGCCTTGCCGTTACCTTGGCATGCCCGCCTGTTGCTCCTGCTGGGTCCCTGGCGCCTGCGTCGGGCGCCGCGCAATCTCAGTCGCGGCGAGCGTCTGCGTATGGCTTGCCAGGATCTGGGGCCGGTATTTATCAAGTTTGGCCAGATACTTTCCACTCGCCGTGACCTGCTGCCCGACGATATCGCGCTGGAACTGGCCTTGCTGCAGGATAAGGTGCCGCCGTTCCCCGCCGCCGAGGCGCGTAGCCGTATCGAGGAACAACTCGGCCAGCCCATCGATCAACTGTTCGCCAGCTTCAGCGACCAGCCGCTGGCCTCGGCCTCCGTCGCCCAGGTACATGCGGCCCGCCTGCAGGACGGCAGCGAGGTGGTGGTCAAGGTAATCCGCCCCGGCATCCGCCGCACCATTCACCAGGACATCCAGTGGCTGTTCCTGGCCGCCCGGCTTCTGGAACGGCTGTCCAGCGATGGCCGCCGACTGCGTCCGGTCGAGGTGGTCAGCGACTACGAAAAGACCATCTTCGATGAGCTCGACCTGTTGCGCGAAGCGGCCAACGGTTCACAGTTGCGGCGCAACTTTGAAGACTCGCCAATCCTTTATGTACCGCGCATGCACTGGGAACTCTGCCGCAGCAAGGTACTGGTGATGGAGCGCATCACCGGCATCCCGATCACCCGCATGGACGAGCTGGCGGCACAGAACACCGACCTGAAAAAGCTCGCTGAGCGTGGCGTGGAAATCTTCTTCACCCAGGTATTCCGTGACAGCTTCTTTCACGCCGACATGCATCCGGGCAATATCTTCGTCTCGCACAAGCACCCCTGGGACCCACAGTACATCGCCATCGACTTCGGTATCGTCGGCAGCCTGACGCCGGAGGACCAGAACTACCTGGCACGTAACCTGATGGCCTTCTTCAAGCGCGACTACCGCCGCGTGGCGCAGTTGCACATCGACTCTGGCTGGGTGCCGGCGGACACCCGGGTGAATGAATTCGAGGCAGCCATCCGCAGTGTCTGCGAACCGATTTTCGAGCGCCCGCTGAAGGACATCTCCTTCGGTCAGCTGCTGCTGCGGCTGTTCCAGACTGCCAGGCGCTTCAATATGGAAGTGCAGCCGCAACTGGTGCTCCTGCAGAAAACCCTGCTGAACATTGAAGGCCTGGGCCGTCAGCTGTACCCGGAACTGGACCTGTGGAGCACCGGCCTGCCACACCTGGAGCGCTGGATGCGCGAGCGCAGCCTGCCGCAGAACCAGTTGCGCGGCCTGCAACAACAACTCGAGCACCTGCCGGCCTTGCTGCAAACCGGCCAACGCGCGCTGGAGCAATTGGCCAAACCCGTGCCTACCCCGACCGCTGCCGGTAACCGTAGCCAGCGACTGGCCGGCGCCGTATTGCTGATGCTGGCGGGCAGCCAGCTGGGGCTGCAACCGGCACTCTGGACCCAGGCTACCCTGCTGCCCTGGCTGCTACCCGGCGCCATCGGCCTGTGGCTGGTACTTCGCCGTGCATAGCCAAGTGCAGGCCTGACTGGCACACTACGCCAGGCGCATACACCGACAGACTTGAAGGCAAGGAATTTGAACGGCATGAGCAACAACATCTCCAGTGCAGACTGGCTCGAACAGGTTCGCTGGAGCTGCGACGGCCTGGTCACTGCAGTTGCCCAGGATGTGCACAGCCAGCGGGTGTTGATGGTGGCCTGGATGAACCGTGAGTCGCTGCAACTGACAGTCAATGAAGGCCGTGCAGTCTATTGGTCACGTTCGCGTGGCAAACTCTGGCGCAAGGGTGAGGAGTCCGGGCATGTGCAGCAGCTGCATGAACTGCGACTGGACTGTGACGGCGACGTACTGATCCTGATGGTCGAGCAACTGGGCGGCATTGCCTGCCATACCGGACGCCAGAGCTGTTTTTACCGGGTATTGCGCGATGGCCAGTGGCACAGCGTCGATCCGGTGATCAAGGACCCCAAACAGATTTACGAGCACAACAGTCATGAGTGATACCCTGATCCGGCTGGCCGAGATCCTCGAGCAACGCAAGCAGGCCACTGCCGACACTTCCTATGTCGCCAGCCTCCACGCCAAGGGCCTGAACAAAATTCTGGAAAAGGTCGGCGAGGAATGCACCGAGACCCTGCTGGCGGCCAAGGATTGCCAGCACAGCGACGACAAGTCGCAGCTAATCTACGAAACCGCCGACCTGTGGTTTCATACACTGGTGATGCTCAGTCACCTCGGCCTGGGGCCGCAGGACATACTGGCTGAACTGGAACGACGTTTCGACCTTTCCGGCCTCGCCGAAAAGGCATCCCGCAAGCAACAGGGTTAACTACCCGGAGGTACCCAATGGGTTTTGGCGGCATCAGTCTGTGGCAACTCCTGATCATCCTGCTGATCGTGATCCTGCTGTTTGGCAGCAAGCGCCTGAAGAATCTCGGCAGTGACGTCGGCGAAGCCATCAAGGGCTTCCGCAAGTCGATCAACACCGACGAGGACAAGTCCCTGGACAACAAGCAGGGTGACACCCTCGACGTCAAGGCCGAACGCAAGCAGGACTCGAGCAGCAAGGACTAAGGTCCATGTTCGATATCGGCTTTATCGAACTGCTGGTGGTGGCTGTCATCGGCCTGCTGGTGCTCGGCCCCGAGCGTCTGCCCGGTGCCATCCGCGGGGTCAGCTCGGCGCTGGGTAAGCTGCGCAGCGGCATCAATGATGTGCGCGAGCAGGTCGAGCGCGAGCTGGGCGCGGATGAAATCCGCCAGAAGTTGCACAACGACAAGATCATGGCCGAGCTGGCCAAGATGGAGAAACTCGGTCAGAAAAAAAGCCTGAACGAACTCCTGAATCTGGCCGAAGATGGCAGCCCGCTGCCACCGGAGAGCAAACTGCCAAAAACCAGCGACCCGGCATCCCCGGAAGCCGCCGAATCACCTGCCACTGTGCCTGCACCCGAGACCCATGAACAGTCCCGTGAAAAAGACTGACAAGGACGCCCTGGCGGACATGCCGCTGGTCGCCCACCTGATCGAATTGCGCACCCGCTTGCTGCGTATTGTGGTGGTGTGGTTGCTGGTGTTTGCCGGGTTGTTCTACTTTGCCAACGACCTCTACACCTTCATATCGGCACCGTTGCGGGTGTTTTTGCCGGAAGGCACCAGCATGATCGCCACCGAGGTCGCCTCGCCGTTCCTCACACCGTTCAAGCTGGCGCTGATCAGCGCGTTGTTCCTGGCCATGCCCTTCGTGTTGCACCAGTTCTGGAGCTTTATTGCCCCCGGCCTGTACAAGCATGAGAAACGTCTGGCCATGCCGCTGCTGGTGTCGAGCATACTGCTGTTCTATGCCGGCATGGCATTCGCCTACTTTGTAGTATTCCCGCTGGTATTCGGCTTCTTTACCAGTGTCACGCCGACCGGTGTGGCAGTGATGACCGACATCAACAAGTACCTCGACTTCGTGCTGACGCTGTTTCTGGCTTTCGGACTGGCCTTCGAGATCCCGATTGCTACGGTATTGCTGGTACTGACCGGTGCCGTCAGCGTGGAAAAACTCAAGCAGAGCCGCGCCTACGTAGTGGTCGGCTGTTTTGTCATCGGCATGGTGCTGACCCCGCCAGATGTGATCTCGCAAACACTGCTGGCTCTGCCGATGTGGCTGCTCTACGAGGTCGGCATCATCTTCAGCCGTTTCGTCAAACCACGCCCGGCCGAGACCGACGAAACCAGCGAATGAACCTTCTGCTACTGCAGCCGCAGGACTTTATTGACGACCAGCGGGTACGCCTGCAGGGTCGCCGCCTGCAACACCTGCGGTGCGTGCATCAGGCGCAGACCGGTGACCGGCTGCGGGTCGGTCTGCTCGATGGGTTGATGGGCGAAGGGCTGATCACCCGACTGGACAGCGAACTGGCTGAACTTGAGGTGCAGCTGTCCGAGCCGCCACCGGCCAAGCTGCCACTGAGCCTGCTGTTGGCATTGCCACGACCGAAAATGCTGCGGCGCATTCTGCAGCACTGCGCCAGTCTCGGGGTCGCCAAACTGATACTGCTGAACAGTTATCGGGTGGAAAAAAGTTACTGGCAAACACCCTTCCTGCAGCCCGAGGTCATTCGCGAAAACCTGATTCTTGGCCTCGAACAGGCGCGCGATACCCGGCTGCCGCAGGTGCAGATCGAGAAACGCTTCAAACCCTTTGTCGAGGACCGGCTGCCGTCACTGCTCGATGGTCGGCTTGGACTGCTGGCGCACCCGGGCGAGTACCCGGAATGCCCGCGCGGCATCCAGCAATCCGCACTGCTGGCTATTGGGCCTGAAGGTGGCTGGATTCCCTATGAAGTGGACAAGCTGATTGAAGCCGGCCTGCAACCGGTACAAATCGGTCCGCGTATTCTGCGCGTAGAAACGGCGGTCAGCAGCCTGATCGGCCGTCTGTTCTGAACGTTGCCGGCACAATATTCGCATCGCCCCAGCCTGCCCCCTGACGTACCGATACATCTCTGGCGCTAACCGCTTCACCGCATTCAGAGCAGGTCAAGACCGGGCGCATACGCTGGCCGCAGCCTTTGTGAACATGCTCCACCGGCGCCCCGCGCGGGTCAGCCATATGCTGGTCCCCCCAGTGCACCAGCGCCATCAGCACCGGATACAATTCCAGCCCTTTCGCGGTCAGCCGGTACTCCTCGCGCACCGGTCGTTGCTGGTAGGGAACCCGCTGCAGCACGCCGTGCTCCACCAGCTTCTTCAGCCGGTCGGTGAGAATGTGCCGGGTAATGCCAAGACGTCGCTCGAACTCCTCGAAGCGGCGCACGCCGAGAAAGCTGTCACGCAGCACCAGCAGCGTCCAGCGGTCACCCACCACCGCCAGCGTCCGCGCCAGCGAGCAGGGCTGTTGATCAAGTTCTTCCCAGCGCATGCCGTTGTCTCCGCTCAAATCAGTGTCCGCCATGCCCAGGCGGCAGGCAACGCAGTCGATGCCTGAAGAATAGCTTGACAGGTTCCAAAAAGGAACCGAGGATTAAGCCAGTTCCAAAACAGAACCAACTAAGGAGCAGCGCATGACCAGACCCAGAGTAGCCGTGGTGATAGGCGCCGGCGACGCCACCGGCGGCGCCATAGCCCGCCGCTTTGCCCGCGAGGGCTATGTTGCCTGTGTCACCCGGCGCAGCCGCGAGGCATTGTTGCCGCTGCTGGCACAGATTGAGGCCGAGGGCGGCCAGGCGCATGCCTTCGGCTGTGACGCCCGGCAGGAGCAGGCGATGCAGGCGCTGTTCGAACAGATCGAAGCGCAGATCGGCGACATTGAGGTGGTGGTGTTCAATATTGGCGCCAACGTGCGCTTCAGCATCACCGACACCACCGAGCGGGTCTACCGCAAGGTCTGGGAGATGGCCGCGCTGGCCGGCTTTCTCACCGGGCGGGAGGCAGCCAAAGCGATGCTGCCGCGCGCACGTGGCAGTATCATCTTCACCGGCGCCACCGCCTCGCTGCGCGGCGCCAGCGGTTTCGCCGCCTTTGCCAGTGCCAAGTTCGCCCTGCGCGCGCTGGCCCAGAGCATGGCCCGCGAACTGGGTCCACAGGGCATTCATGTGGCGCATACCATCATCGACGGCGCCATCGACACCGACTTCATCCGCGACAACTTCCCCGAGCGCTATGCGCTGAAGGACCGTCAGGGCATCCTCGACCCCGAACACATTGCCGAGCAGTACTGGCAACTGCACTGTCAGCCGCGCGACTGCTGGACCCATGAACTGGATCTGCGGCCCTGGCTGGAAACCTTCTGATCCGACACCCCAAGCGGGAGAACACCATGAGCAAACAGATCGAATTCTTTTTTGATGTTGGCAGCCCGGCCAGCTACCTGGCCTTTACCCAGCTGCCGGCACTGGCCGAGCGCAACGGCGCGCAGATCGTCTGGAAACCCATGCTGCTGGGCGGCGTGTTCCATGCCACCGGCAACAGCTCGCCGGCCACAGTGCCGGCCAAGGGCGAATACATTCGTATGGACTTCAAGCGCTTTGCCGATCACTACGGCGTGCCCTACCAGCACAACAGCCATTTCCCGATCAACACCATGCAACTGATGCGCGGCGCCGTGGCACTACTGGACACCCCGCAATTCATGCCCTATCTGCGGGCGATTTTCAGCGGCATGTGGATCGAGGGACTGGATATGGCCCGCCCGGAAGTGGTTGCCGAGGTGCTGTTCAGGGCCGGCTTCGACCCGCAGCAGATACTGCAGCAATGCAGCGATCCGCTGGTCAAGGACAAGCTCAAGGCAATCACCACTGAAGCTGTGGAACGCGGGGTGTTCGGAGCGCCGACCTTGTTTGTCGGCGGGCAGATGTTCTTTGGTCAGGACCGGCTGGACTGGGTGGAGCGGACGCTGCAGCAGGCTTGATACAGCCCAGGCCCGGTCGCCTGACCGGGCCATCTGCCGTAGCGCTTATTTACGGCGCTTGATCTCGACCTTGAGGATTTCGCCGGTCACCGGGTGCAGATCCAGCTCGACCCGCTGGCCCTGCGGATCGGTGGCCTTGACCTCGTAACCGTCATCCTCACGCTCGATCTTTTCAAAGTTGCTGTAGCCGGCTGCCTCCAGCTGCTGGTGTACCTGCTGCAGGGTCATCCACTGGGGTGCCTGACCCTCGACATTCTGTGCCACGGCAGTGCCGCCCAGCGCCAGTGCCGACATCAGACCAACAGTTCCTGCAAGTTTGGCAATACGCATGTCTGTGACTCCTCATATGATGATGGTTGGCCGGTTTTGCCGACCGCAACGCCATACTGCCAAACTGAAACTGAACGCTGGCTTAACCGCCCGTTAATCTTCCGTTCAGCCTGGCACATGCAATACTGTGCGCACCCGAATCCCGGAGGCTGCCATGCCACGCCTGCCCATTACCCTGCTCGGCCTGCTGCTGGCCGGCCTGCTGTTCAGCCTGCCCGGGGCGGCCCGGGATGACCATGAGCGTGCCCGCCAGACCCTGCAGGCAGGTGAAATACTGCCGCTGGGCGAGCTGCTCAGACGGGTCGCACAGGACTACCCCGGCGATGTGATTGAAGTCGAGCTGGAACGTGACAAAGGCCGCTGGATCTACGAACTGGAAATCATCCGCGCCGACGGCGCACTGCTCGAACTGGAGATTGATGCCAGCGATGGCAGCCTGCTGAGCATCGAGGGGCAGAACCTGCCCAGCCCACGGCAAGGCAAGGACTGAAGCAATGCGCATACTGGTCGCCGAGGATCAGCCAACACTGGCCAGCCAACTGGTCGACAGCCTGCAACAGGCCGGCTATGCCACCGACAGCGCAGCGGACGGCCGCGATGTGCAGCATCTGGGTCTGGAAGAGCCGTTTGACCTGGTGATCCTCGACCTTGGCCTGCCACATCTCGACGGCCTGAGCATCCTGCGCCACTGGCGCAGTGCCGGCCGCCGCATGCCGGTGCTGATACTCACCGCCCGCGATGCCTGGCATGAAAAGGTCAACGGCATTGATGCCGGCGCCGATGATTACCTGACCAAGCCCTTTCATATGGAAGAACTGCTGGCCCGGGTCCGCGCCCTGATCCGGCGCAGCGCCGGGCATGCCAGCGCGGAGATCCGCTGCGGCGCGCTGGTGCTGGATACCGCCAGCCGCCGGGTTACCCTGCAGGGGCAGCCACTGACCCTCACCGCGCATGAACTGCGGGTGCTGGAATACCTGATGCATCGCCCCGGCCAGCCGGTATCCCGAAGCGAGCTGATCGAGCACATCTACGCCCAGGACTACGACCGCGACTCCAACACCATCGAGGTGTTTATCAATCGCCTGCGCAAGAAGCTGCCTCCGGGCAGCATAGAAACCCTGCGCGGTCTGGGCTATCGCATGGCCCAGGCGGACCCGCCATGAGGCGTGGCTGGCCGCGTTCGCTGGGCCTGCGGCTGCTGCTCGGCAGCCTGCTGTGGGTATTGCTGGCGATTGCCCTGAGTGCCCTGCTGCTGTCATGGCTGTTCGAACAGCACCTGACCCGCCAGCTGGATGCCGAGCTGGACCGCCACCTGCACCAGCTGATTGCCAGCCTTGAGCAGCCGGCTGACGGCCCGTTGCAACTGCGCCGGGAGCTCAGTGACCCGCGTTTCAGCCGGCCTTACTCGGGACTCTACTGGCAGCTCGACAGCCTGCCGGAGCATGCCGGGCTGCCAGCCGTGCAACTCCGTTCACGCTCGCTGTGGGATATCACCCTGCCCGTGCCGGATGGTTCCGGGATTGCACCTGGCAGCCCAGTCAGTCAGTCATTGCCCGGCCCGCAACAAACCCAACTGTATGCCCGCGCCCTGCATGCCACGCCGGTACGGCCAGAGCAGCCGGCACTGCTGCTGCGGGTGGCAGCCGATCAGGCACTGCTGGATCAGCCGCTGCGCCAGTTCAATCGGGTGCTGCTGGCCAGTCTCGCCAGTCTGGCCGGCGGACTGCTGCTGGCAATATTCATCCAGCTGCGGCTGGCGCTGCGTCCGCTGGCCCGACTGCGCAGCGAGCTGCGCGCCGTGCATGGCGGCCAGCGCCAGCAACTGCTCGGCGACTACCCCAGCGAACTGCAGCCGCTGGTGGATGAATTCAATCAGGTACTGCAGGACAACACCGCCAGTATCGAACGGGCACGCACCCTGGCCGGCAATCTGGCGCATGCACTGAAAACCCCGCTGAGCGTGATGCACAACGCCGCGCAGGCGAATGACAGCCCCCTGGCACAGCTGTTTCGCAAACAGCTGGCGCAAACCCGCCAGCAGATTGACCACCAACTGGCCAGAGCCAGAGTCGCCGCCGCGCTGCGCAGTCCGGGCCAACGCACCGCAGTGGAACCGGTGCTGCAATCCCTGCTGCGGGTCATGCGTGCGCTGCATGCCGAACGGGCCCTGCAGCTTGAACTACAGCCGCCATCAGACGAACTGGCCTTTCGCGGGGAAAGTCAGGACCTGCAGGAAATGCTTGGCAACCTGCTGGACAATGCCTGCAAGTGGGCCAGCCAGCGAGTACAGGTCAGTGCACACGCTGCACAGGGACAACTGCAGGTGGAGATCGACGATGACGGGCCAGGCATCGCCGAAGCCGCGCTGGAGAAAGTCATGCAACGGGGCATACGCGCCGACGAGCGCACCCCCGGCAGCGGCCTCGGACTGTCGATCGTCAACGAGCTGGCGCAGATGTATCAGGGCCGGCTGCAACTGCAGCGCTCACCACTGGGCGGGCTCAGGGCCAGCCTGCGACTGCCGCTCGCCAGTGACTGACTGGGCGGCAGGTGACGCCGCTCAATGGGCCAGCGGCGGGAAATCGTCGTCGGCGAAGTAGCGCGGATACTTGTCCAGCGCATTCAACAGCACCAGTGCACCAGGGCGCGGATCGGCGCCGGTGTAGGACACCTCGGCCATTGCCACGCCGCGCATCAGTTCGGCAATCAGCAGGTGCAGCTGGGCATCGGCGTCCGCCGGCAGCTTGCAGTTGTTGATGATTGTGGCGATCTGCGCGGTAACTTCCTCACCCAGTGCCTTGTATTCCAGATCACCCAGGCTGTCCTGCTGAATCCCCTCAAGACGACTGGCCAGCGCCGCACGGATACCCATCATGCCCTCATGCAGGGCTGCGTCGATCGGCCAGCGCTGGCCGTTGTCGAGCTTCAGCACCAGCCGCTCGGAGGCCAACGTGTAGCCATGCGGATGCGGCTCGGCACCATCGTCTGAGTGATGCATATGGGCGTCGTGGCCTGACTCGGCATGCACGGCAGTGACAGGCAAACAGGCAAGGCCGAGCAGCAGAGTGCCTCTGGCCAGCAGATTAAGAGTACGCAGCAACATGGTTG
This sequence comes from Halopseudomonas yangmingensis, assembly GCF_900114825.1. Classification (GTDB taxonomy): domain Bacteria; phylum Pseudomonadota; class Gammaproteobacteria; order Pseudomonadales; family Pseudomonadaceae; genus Halopseudomonas; species Halopseudomonas yangmingensis. The sequence goes on from NZ_FOUI01000008.1 coordinate 28,738, forward strand.
TGGCTCCATCAAGAGGTGGATACGAAAAACCTTCTGGCAGCATACCCTCAGGCCGTGCCGGCGTCAGCTATCTGCGGCATCAGGTCTCAAGCAGAATGGTTACCGGGCCATCGTTGACCAGATGCACCTGCATGTCGGCACCGAAGCGCCCGCTGGCGACCGGCGCATGGCATTCTTCAGCACGCGCCAGCATCCAGTTGAACAGCGTCTCGGCCTCGGCCGGCGCGGCGGCAGTCGAGAATCCCGGGCGCAGGCCCTTGCGGGTGTCCGCCGCCAGGGTGAACTGCGACACCAGCAGCAGGCCGCCACCGATATCGCGCAGTGAACGGTTCATGCGGCCCTGATCATCGGCGAAGACCCGGTAATCCAGCAGCCGCTGCAGCATTTTTTCCGCCAGCAGCTGGTCATCCCCGGGTTGTACACCAACCAGTACCAGCAGGCCCTGATCGATACGGCCAACCACCTCGGCAGCCACCTCGACGCGTGCCGAGCTGACCCGTTGCAGCAATGCCTTCATCGCCTACTCCGCCTGTGGCTCCAGATGTAGCAGGCGCCGAGCCATGGCATCGGTGGCCCTGACCAGCGCATCGGCAATACCTGGCTCCGAGGCGGCATGCCCGGCATCGCGGATGATCTGCAGCTCGCTGGCAGGCCAGCGCCGGTGCAGCGCCCAGGCGTTATCCAGCGGACAGACCATGTCGTAGCGGCCGTGCACAATCACCCCGGGGATCTCGGCGATACGCGGCATGTTGTCGAGCAACTGGTTCGGCGTCAGGAAGGAATCGTTGATGAAGTAATGGCACTCGATCCGCGCCAGCGCATAGGCCCGACGTGACTCGGTAAAACGCTCCAGCACCTGGGCGCTCGGCCGCAGGGTGGCGCAGCGGCCCTCCCACTGTGACCACAGGCGCGCCGCATGCATGCGGCAGATCTCGTCATCCCCGGTCAGCCGGCGATGATAGGCCGCCACCAGATCGTCATGTTCTTCCTCGGGGATCAGTGACAGGTAATCCTCCCAGTAATCCGGGAAGATCCGGCTGGCGCCCTGCTGGTAGAACCACTGAATCTCTTCGGGACGACACAGGAAGATACCGCGCAGTATCATCCCCAGTACCCGTTCCGGATGGGCCTGGGCATAGGCCAGCGCCAGGGTAGAACCCCAGGAACCGCCGAACAGCACCCACTGCTCGATACCCAGATGCTCGCGCAGGGCCTCCATGTCGGCCACCAGATCGGCGGTGGTGTTGTGCTCCAGGCTGGCATGCGGGGTCGAACGGCCAGCACCACGCTGGTCAAAGGTGACGATGCGATACAGCGACGGATCGAAAAAGCGCCGGCTCAGGGCATCGCAACCCGCCCCCGGACCGCCATGAATAAACACCACCGGCAGCCCATCCGGCTTGCCGCTTTCATCGGCGTACAGCACATGCGGCGGGATGACCGCCAGGTCATGACGGGCGTAGGGTTTGATCTCCGGGTAGAGCAATTGCATGTGCAACTCCTGGGACAGCAGCAGTTCAGGTCAGTCACCATAAACCGCCAGAGCCGCCGCTGTCATCCTGACTGATGCCGGCAGCTCAGCCGCGGATAAACGGCGCCACGCCAATCAGCATCACATGCAGCCACATGGCAAACGCCGCCCAGAACACCACGCCCAGGGTAATCGCCAGCGCATCCATGGCCCAACTGCCGGCCGCCGGACTGCGACCAGCCAGACGATCGCGCCGGCGCGATACCACATAGAGCGCCGTAGCCCACACCAGAAAACCGCCAAACAGCAGCAGATCGGCGAGCATGCCATTCGCCAGCAGGTGCGCCAGCGCCCAGAACTTCACACCCAGCAACATCGGATGGCCAACCCGCACTTTCAGCTTCGACATTGGCAGGTAGGTCGCCACCAGCAAAATAAACGCCGGCAGGGTCAGCAGGGAGGCCAGATGCCGGGTCCACATCGGCGGGAAATACAACACCACCGGGTTGTAGCGCGACAGCGCATAGCCCCAGATGATCAGCAACAGGCCCACCAGCGACAACAGGGCATAGATACCCTTCCACGGCAGAATACCAAGACGTTCAATCTGCGCAACGCGCCAGCCTGGCGCCAACAGATTAACCGAATGCACCCCGAGAAACAGCAACAACCCCAGAATCAGAACCAGCATGGCAACCCCTTGTCGTTATCAGTAAATACGCTTTTCAATCTTCCGCCGCGGCAGCGCTGAACGGTCGGGCCCGCAGGGTACCGGCACTGCCCTGCAGCAGCAAATCATCCTGTCCGTCAAAACCCAGCGACTGCACACCTTCCAACAGTTCCAGCAGCCGCCGCTCCTGCGCCATTACCGGCAACTCGCAACCGCGCATGGTGGTAGCCGGCGAACTGATGCCCAGGCCCTCGGCACTCAGGGTATAGCGTCCGATAAAATTGTTGCAGGACGCCCGCCCGGCCAGCCGGCCATCGGCAAAGAACCGCATATTGGCCCGAGATGCCGGCAACGGTGGCTCGCCATCAATCGCCACCACCTGCCACAACACCCCCTGCAGCAGACGCTCGGGGTCGCCACCACAGCCGTGCAGGCGCTGCCCGTCCAGCAACAGCGTCACCTGTTGCGGCCTGGGCATACCGGTCATGCTGTCGTGGCAGACCTGCTCGCGCATTTCCAGCGTCACATCCGCATCGGTCAACACCCGTAGCAGCCCGTTTTCACCCGGTTCGAAGCGGTAGGGCATGGAGCGCGGCTGCGCATCGTCCAGCCGGCTGAGGGTCAACTCACCGCCCGCCAGTTCAATGGACCAGAAAGGTTCATTACCGGAAGCAACAAAAGGCTCCGCAACAGCGCCAGCCGGCAGGCACACAGGAAAGGCCTCGCCGGCGAGCTCCAGTTGCCCCTGCTGTCCCTTGCTCCAGAAGGAGGTAGACGGATCACCTTCGGCCTCGAAACGTGCACCCGAGGCGCTGATCACCGGCAGCAATTGCCGCTGCAAGCCACGCTCTTCGAGCAGTAACAGATCATCGCGGTACTCGATACGGATTGGCAGCCGCCCGCAATACAGCAACTGCGCCTGTGTCGAGGACTGATCCTTTAGCGCGGCGGTATCCACAGCATCCTGACCGGCGGGCTGACAAGCCGCCAACAACCCACCAGCCAATACCAACAACATTCCTTTGAACAAGACGCCTGCCCTCCGCCTATCAATTCCTGCTAGGGTCGCTGCAACACCCGCCCATTTGCAAGCAATGCCACATGCTGTGACAGAAAATCACTGGCCGAGCGCACCTGCGGGATGAATGCTGGGCAGATCAACTCGCCATCAGTCCCGGAGCCTGCATGCTGACCCGCTTCAATCCGCGCCTGCCAACCCTGCTGCTCGCGGGGCTGCTGTTATTGATGTTGGCGGGTGCGCTATTGCCGGTCAGTGTAGCCGATCTGCTGCAGTGGGGCGCCGCACTGGCCAGCCACCCTCTGGCGCTGCTCGGCATCAGCCTGGGCATGGCATTGCTGATGAGTGTCGGCCTGCCCGGCAGCCTGTGTTTCTGGTTGATCGCGCCTTTCCACCCGCCACTTGTCAGCGTCCCCATGCTGATGCTGGGCAGCATCCTGGGCGCCGTCGGTGCACGCCGGCTGGGCATGACCTTTGGCGACAACTGGCGACCCGGCAGGGGTGGACGGCATATCCTGCAACTGCTGGCCCGACGCAGCGATTTTCTCACCCAGTGTGCCATGCGCACCCTGCCCGGCTTTCCCCATGCCTTTATCAATCTTGCTGCGGGTGTTCTACGCCTGCCGTTGCCCGGCTTTTTGCTGGCAGCACTGATAGGCCTGGGCATCAAATGGAGTGCCTACAGCCATGCGGTGCACGGTCTGCTGAGTGCCCGTCAGGCCGAAGCGGCACTGGGAGCGGGCACCCTGCTGCCGTTGGCGGCGCTGGCCGGGCTGATGCTGGCTGGAAGCCTGCTGCGCCGCCTGTGGAAACACGGGTAACTTAAGTATCAAAATGAGACTTAAGCTAGCTTTACCCGTCAATTAAAAATGTTTCAGTCGTTGACAGCACGCAATATCAGAGTGACTCTAGTGCGCGCTATAAAAACAACAACGCAACGGAGCAGCAACCCAATGTACAACCCACTGAAAACCCTGGCAGCCGCGATTGCCGTGGCCAGCCTGCCGATGAGCATTTCCGCAGCACCCTACTCGCAACTGATCATTTTTGGTGATTCGCTGAGTGATAGTGGGCAGTTTCCGGATCTAGGTAACCCCTTGTCAGCCTCAGGCAACCGCTTTACCAACCGCGTAGGCCCAACCTACTCAGCGCAAGAGTCTTTCGGTCAGGTTTCCGTGCAACTGCTGGCCAGCCAGCTTGGTCTTCAAGCGTTGCCATCAGCACCCGCCAGAGTCGGTGGAAGCCCGACTCCCGGGGGTACCAACTACGCTGTTGGTGGATATACAACTGACCAAATCCGCGATTCCATCACCACCGCAATGTCTGTTCCGGCGCCCGCTCCTGTCATCCCAGGAGCACGCCTTGGCTATCTGGCAGAGTTTGGCCGTGCTGACCGCAATGCCCTGTTCTATATCAATGGTGGTGGCAACGATGTTATCCAGTCACTGCTTGGAGCACCCTTTGATCCAACTCTGTCTGCAGCCGCACTGGTTAGTGGCGTAGCTGCCCTTCAGCAAGCCGGTGCCAGGTACATTGTGGTATCGGATCTACCGGACGTGGGCCCTACTCCCTTTGCTACGGCATGGGGTCAACGCACCCTTGGATCGAACAATTCAGCCAATTTCAATCGGGAACTGGACCAGCAACTGGCCGCATTGGGCGGTAATATCCTGCGTCTTAACTTCAATGGCCTGCTTACAGAGGTCTATGCCGATCTCGAGAGCTTTGGTTTCGCAAACATTGATCAGACCAGAACATGCTTCACAAGCTGCGGTACTAGCGTCGGACCGGAGTTACGAGACACCGTCTTTGGCTTAGGCGGCACCTCACCCAACCCTGACCGACTGATATTCAATGATGACGTACACGCGACCAATGCCGTCCAGCGGCTGACTGCAGACTATATGTATGCCATCCTCGCCGCCCCTGCTGAAATCACCCTGCTGCCGGAAATGGGACTGGCCAGCCTGACCAGCCACCAGCAGCACCTGCAGAGCCAGTGGCAAACCCAGCGCGGCAACTGGCAGGAAACCGGTAAGTGGAACGGCTTTGTGGCCGGCGGCGCAATGCGCAATGACTTCAAAAATGCCCAGGTCACGCCCTCCGCTGATGGCAAGGGCACCCAACTGACCCTCGGCAGCAGCTACCGGCTGGATGACAACTGGCGTCTGGGTCTGGCCGTTGGCCTGCAACGTCAGAAGCTCGACACAGCCAGCAAGTCCACCTATGAACTGGACAGCTACCTGCTGACCGGCTTTGCCCAATACCAGCGCGAGCGCGCCTGGGCCGATGCCAGCCTCAGCTACGGCCATCTCGACTACAGCGATCTGAAGCGCCAGTTCGCCCTGGGCATCACCCAGCGCGCGGAAAAGGGTGACACTGACGGCAGTCTGCTGGCGTTCTCTGCCCGCGTCGGTTACGACCTGGCCAACCCGGGTACCGGCTGGCAGGTCAGCCCCTTCATCAGCGCCGACATCGCCAAGGTTGACGTAGACGGCTATCGCGAAGCTGGCACCCGCTCCACCGCCCTGTTCTATGGCGACCAGCAGCGTGACAGCCAGCGCCTTGGTCTGGGTGTGCAAATGAAGCGTCAGCTTAACCAGCAGACCGCCTGGCACGCCGAACTGGCCACCGAGCGCGAAATGAAGGACGACCCCACTCATGTTCGCACTGGCCTGGTCAGCCGCCCCGGCAACAGCGCCAGCCTGCCTGGCTACATGCCCGAGAAGTCCAACCTGACCGGCGCCGTAGGCATCACCCACGACCTCGGCAACGAGCTGCAGGTCGGCGCCAGCTACCACTTCCGTGGCACCGACGACCGCCAGCATGGCCTGAACCTGTCGCTGGGCTGGAACTGGTAAGGAACTGCTTCACATTCGGTATTAAAGGGCGACCAGCGGTCGCCCTTTTTTTGTGCACAATCAATTCCCTGGCCAGCAAAATGCCGCTATGCTCAAACAGACTGGTGCTGGCCGACTCTTGCGTTGTGCGCACCTGTCTACCACGGTAGACATACGACTGTTTATACTCCGGGGTGATCCAGGGCTTGCCCCGGCAAAATCTGATACCGACCAGCCATTACTGGCGGTGTAACGATATCTGCCTGCAGTAAAACTGCACCATCAGGCACAAAGCACACGCTGAAGCGTGGTAACAACATAGCCTTACAAGGAAAAGTGCATGAAACATCTGAAAAAATGGCCTTTGGCAATTGCAGTAACCTCCGCCCTCGCCCTGACTGGCTGCCTTGGCGGCGGCGGCGGTGGTGGTGGTGGTGGTGGCAGCACTACCCCTCCAACAGCATCCACCAGTTCTGTTGAGGGTACCGTTGCCAAGGGCATTGTGCTGGATGGTGTGGTCAAGGCCTGGACCCTTGATAACGCCGGTGAGAAGCTGAGCGCTGTCGCTGAAACCACCACCAGCGCTACCAATGGCAGCTATAGCCTGACGGGCCTGCCGCAAAACACCCCGCTTCTGATCGAGGTCACCAGCAAGGATGGCACGCTGATTCGTTGTGACCTCGCGATCTGTGTGCCCGCGAGTGACGGCAAGGAAGCAATCGTTTTTGGCGACAATTTCGAAGCCCCTGAAGACTTCAAACTGCTTGCCATTACCCCCGGCGTCAGCTCCAGCGAGGCGTCAATTTATCCCTCCTCGCTGACCAGCATTGCCGCAAACCTTGCTCTGAGCAATCTGAAAAATGGTCTTGCCACTGAAGGCCCGGCAGCTGCAGCGCTGGCCAGCAACGCCCAGATTTCCAACCGTTTTGGCTTTAACGATGCATCCCTGCTGGGCGTGAAAGTGATCGACATCACAAACCCCGAAGCCGTCGCTGCAGCCGACAAAAAAAGCCTGCAATACAGCCTGCTAACAGCCGCAGTGGCCCAGGCCCCGGGCAAGAACATGCTGGAAGCACTCGCGGCCTTTACTGACAGCTATGTGGAAACGGGCCTCGCTGACACAGGCTCTGCCACCTCGCTTGACGAAATCCTCAAGGCCGCCGCCGCGCTGGTTGCTGAAATTGAGAAGGTTGCCGCAGAAGCAAACATTGAACTGCCAGCCAGCCTGAATGAAGTCAAAACTGAAATAGATAATACAGCCACCGACAAGACCGAAAATGGCTCTACCGAGCCCAGCCAGGGTACCGCGCCACCGAACCTGGGCTCGACAGGACTGGTTGCTACCAAGCAGTTTGTCCAGCAGGTTCGTGACCTCAGCAACCTGGCCGTTCTGGAAGAAAATGCCCAAGCCTTTGCCGATCAGGTGGAGCTGGTTGGCGAACTGAACAACGATGACATCCGTGTTGTCACCAAGGCCACTGGCAACGCGCTGGGTGCCATTGCCACCTTTGCCGAGCAGGTGGGCAGCGAAGAAACCACAGCCACCAGCCTTGAAATCGCCGGGCTGACAGTCACCCGCAGCGGCAATGCCTACAGCGTCAAGCAAACCGTCACTGTGCAACTTGAAGACGATCTGGGCGTGCGTGACGTTCCTGTCACTATCGACCTGACTGCCAACGTGGTCTACGTCTACGACATCGAAGAACAGGAAAGCTACGAAGACAACTCGGGCAGCTGGTCTGAGCAGGGAACCATCAGTCTGGATGCTACGGTGCAGGGCAGCGTCAGCAGCAACAAGGTCAGCCTGACCGTCAAGCCTGGCTCCAAGCTCAAGGGCTCCGTTGAGGTGGACGGCGAAGATCAGTGGAGCAGTGAATATGACTATAACGACACTGGCTCAAGCAGTAGCTATCAGGATACCGAGAGATTCAACAGCACCTGGCGCAGTTTAGATACACTGCTGGACGTAGCGCTTGTAGCTGACAGCGTGACCTTCATTGGCAAGCTAGAGCTGGATGTAGATACCTTGCTATTCAATAGTTCGTACTCAGCGAATGGCGACTGGAACGACAACTTTACAACAGGTTCATGGTCTGGCGAATACAGCGAACGCGACATCTGGAATGCCAGCACCAACCGTCTGGGCCTTGGCCTGTCCGGCACCCTGTCCAATGCCACCAACGAGCTCAAGGCCACAGCCCGGTTCAACATTGCCAATGCAGGCTATGGCTGTGACAAGTCGTTTGACTATTCATACTCCAATACCAGCGACTTCTGGTATGACAGCGAAGTCTGCAAGTGGTCCCAATACGGCAGCAGCGCACCGGTAGCCAACCTGGCAATTACCTTCGATCTGAATATGCAGGGCAGCTCGCCAATCAAGGTGACCCTGAATGCCGTCAATGACGGACTCAACAGCTTTACCGGTGACGCCAAGCTTGCCTATGAGAACGGCATGGCGCTGGAGCTGAAGTACCTCGGCAAGGATGCACAGGGCAGCAAAACCGCTACTCTGGGCAACCATAACGGTGTGCTGATGACCCTGACCGAAAAAGCCGACCGCAGCCAGTCGGGCATCATCGCCCAGAGCGGTAAGCAGTTCGCTACGGTTGACAACGCTACCGGTGCCATTCGCATCCGTTACAGCGATGGCAGCTTCGAGATGTACTGAGTGTGGCAGGCCTCCTGGGGCCTACCCGCACAGTAACGCTTGAGTCAGGGGGGAGGCTTTGCCTCCCCCTTGCCGTGTCCAACCCCACAGGAAACCGATCATGCAACACCCCATTCGCCTGTCGCTGGCCATCGCCCTGCTGGCGGCCAGCCATGCCCAGGCTGACAACCGCTTTGAGACCCGATCCAGCCTGCACAGCATCAGCTATAGCGACATTGCGCCGATCAAGCAGGTGATAGACGGCCTCAAGGGCAAACCGATCAACGCCGGTGACTTTGCCTTCACCCATAACCAGTTCGAGATCAGTCAGCACTGGAACAACTGGGAGTTCGCTGCCTTCTGGCGCTACGACTACTATCTGGAGTTCGACAAGGACACCGCGCAGCTGATCTATCTGGACAAGAACCGCCAACCTTACCAGGAAGGCAAGGTTTACAAGGTTGAGCTGGATGCCAATCACCTGCGCTCGCAAGGTCTGGGCATAGGTTATGTGTTCAATATCCGCCCCGGCCTCGATCTGCGCACACGCGCCAACTACCTTAGCGCCACAGAAATGCAGGATGGCAGCCTGCGCGGTGCCGTGGCAACCGAAGCAGGCAATTACAGCGGCCAGTTGGATCTTGATTACAACTATTCGGAAGACAAGCTGCTCAAGCGTGCCAAGCAGTCGGTGAAAGGTCGCGGCTGGAGCCTGGATCTGGATCTGGACTGGCAAATCAACTCGCAGCTGAATGCCTGGCTGCACGGTAGGGACCTGTATTCAGCAATCCGCTGGAACAACCTCACCTATACCGTTGCCGATGCCACCACAGACCGCGCCAGCTACAACCCGGACGGCACCATCAGCTTCCGTCCTGCGGTAAGCGGGTTTGAGGGCTACCGTGACCACACCCAGCGCTTGCCCGCACGCTACACCCTTGGCAGCAGCTATCGAATGGCACCCGAGTGGAGTCTTACTGGCGAGATTTTCTCCTACGACGAACACCTGTTCCCACGTGCCGCGCTGAACTGGCACCTGAAGCACGCGACCCTGCAAGCCAGCTATGATTTTGGCGCAGACGCATTCGGACTTGGCGTCAACAGCAAATACCTGCAGGTGCTGCTGCGTGCCGATGACACCGACTACCAGAAAGCCAAAGCCCTGCAATTGCACATTGCCGGACAAATCCGTTACTAGCCCGGTGCTGCACGCCTTGAACCTACACGGATCAAGGCGTGCAGCTATGTGACCGACACTGAAAAGGCTTACTGACCAGCACCCTCATGCATCTGGAATTGCTCCATCATGCCTTTGAGCATGTTGCCGAGCATTTCCTGCTGGGCCTCCAGCATCGCACTGCAGACGTCGCTGGGCTTGCCCTGCATCATCTCTTTCGTGCATTGCTCGGCGTACTTTTCCATCAGCTCGGGCTTGTCGATAAAGTCCTGCTTGGTCGGCTCTCCACCGCAGGCGGCAAGCAGCAGCGCGGGGACAGCAATCAGGGCGATTTTCTTCAGCATGCGTAGGCTTCCTTGTTGTGATTTATCTGCGCTCCTGCAAGCGCGCCAAAAGTGTTGCAGCTTTATACAGAAAAGACCAGTAAGCCGGCCTGTAGCTGCGCTACCGTTCGCGCGACTGCTGCAGCCTACTTGGTCAGTATCAGCTTGTTCTGCCGGGTCAGGCGCAGGCAGTAGTAACTGCCGTTATGCTCAATCAGCAGCTCGTTGCGCTCACCCAGCAGGCTGCGCAGCGGCAGACAGCGGGGTGGGCTGATGCTGTGGGCTGGTAGTGCGCAGTGCTCTGTGCGCAGGGGGTGGTTGTGCATGGGTTGCTCCTTGCCTTTATTCCGGGACATAGATCATTGAGCCGTCCTGCAGGCGGTAGGCGATGCCGGCGCGGGCGCCCTCACCTTCACCGATTTCTCCGCTGGCGGTGTAATGCTCAAGGGTTTCACCCTGTTTGATGAGGATTTCCATGTTGGCCTGGCCGGGGTTCTTGATCAGGGTGAAGTCTTCCTGGGTGAACGGACTGACCGGGTTGTTGGCCACTGCCAGCAACAGGGCAGCGATGATCACCAGGAATACGTCGATCAGGTTGACCACCGACAGAATCGGGTCATCGGCTTCGGCTTCTTCAAGCAGGCGCAGGCTCATCAGGCGGTCTCCGTGACCAGATCATGGGCAGCATCCGGCAGGCCAGCCGCAAGCGGCGCTGTGTTTGATGCGCCGCGCTGGGCCTGTTCGATCATCACCAGTTCCTCGGCATACCAGCGGCGGCGCACATTAACCACCCAGTAGGTCAGCGAGGCGGCGACCAGCGACAGAATCACTGCCGAGAAGGCGACCGTGAGGTGATCGCTGACCTGCGCCAGCTGGCCATCTGCAAGGGATTTGATTGCTGGCCCCATGGGAATCATGGTGGCTACCAGACCGAGCATGGGGGTCACCCGGGTAACGATGCGCGGCGCTTCAAGGCGCTTGAAAGCCAGGGCTTCCAGCTCGACCGCGCTCATCTGCGGACTGGTCTGCCAACTGGCCAGCAGGTCGTAGGCGGCCGGTAGTTGCTGGCGACGCTGGCGGCTTTGCCAGAGAAAGGCGCCAACCGCGTAGAAGGCATAGAAAAACATCAGCAGTACTGCCAGCAACACCGGCAGCATGAACAACTGACTGGCACTGTAGAGCGCCGATTCGATCAGGTATTGGATGGTCATTAGATTATTGGCTCCGTGAAGTGAAAAGAGGGCTTGTGCCCTGGCGAGACTGGCGCACGGCGCCAGCGGCCAGTGCCAGCAGCATCAGCAACATGGCCAGCAAGGGCGTTGCGTCAAGCGGCTGAGGGTCGGCCTGTGCGGCTTCGGCCTGGGGCTGCAGTCGCTGACCTTGCACCCTCTGCAATTCGGCCTGACTGCCCGCCACTGCCTCTGCGGTACTGTCAGGCTGCCAGGCCGCTGGCTGCAGGCCATAGCCGGCCGCCGCAGCACCGACGAACTGGTTGAAACGCGGATTGTCGCTGCGCACATCGAAGCGCTCGGCAAGCGCCTGCCAACGCTCTGCCAGTTGCTGCAGGGTGTCAGCATCGGTTGACCAGTATTCCTTGCGGGCGGCCTCCAGCAGGCGTTCGATCATTTGCGCCTGGGCATGCGGGTTGTGCTGTTCAAACCACTGGTTGACATCAAGTTGATATTTGTCATCCACATACACCGCCTTGAACTCTTGCCACTGGTCATCACGCACGGTTTCCGGTGCGGTGACCTGCCAGCCCCAGAGGTTGTTGGCCGTGCCCAGCACTTCCAGCGTGCCGCTGTAGCCCTCCTTTTGCATGCGGCTTATCCAGCCGGGATGGAAGTAGCGGGCGCGCAGGTCGCGGGCGAGAAAGCCGGCGGCGGTTTCCACCCGGGCCTGGGCGCTGTCACGCAAGTTGCTGATGTACAACTGCGGGGAGCTGCCATCCAGGTGGCGAACCGCCAGGCCAATGCCGCCAAGGTACTGGAAGGGATCGTCGGTGGTGAGCATGCCGTACAGGTTGGAGGAGCGTGACAGTATCGCGCCCTGGGTACCGCGCAGGTGCTCGGCATACAGGTTGAGGTCACTCTTCTGGCCCCAGCGCTGGCTATCCGGCCCGTAGGCATATTGCATGCGCTGCAGGTAGAGCTCCGCCAATTTGGCGTCGCCGGCGTGGCGATCCTGACCGCCGTCGTCCGTCTCACCGAAACTGTCGCTGGCCAGGGTGGCATCGTCCAGTCCGGTACCATAGGCACCGGAGGCGGACGAGAAGATCCGGGTGCGCGCAGCCAGGCGTGCTTCGGACAGTTCCCAGCCGGCATCCAGCAACTGCTGTTCGATGCGCTGGCTATTCTGTGCCACGGCGTTGTCGTGTTCATCCAGCAAGGCGGCCTGCTCGGCGGCCTGGGCCAGCCAGTGCATGACGTTGGGGAAATGATCGCGATACAGACCGGTGGCGGAAATCACCGTATCCACCCGTGGCCGGCCGAGCGCCTGACGCTCGATGGCGCGAATGCCGACCACCCGTCCGCCAGCGTCCCACTGCGGCTCAAAACCGAGCAGGGCAAACACCTGCGCCTCAAGAATGCCGAAATGCCGCATGGTTTCCACTGACCAGAGCGAGAAGGCCAGCTTTTGCGGGTATTCACCGTGGCTCTCCAGGTGGGTCTGCAGCAGCCGTTCGGCGGCCTGGCGTCCGGCTTCCCAGGCCTGCGGGGTGGGAATGCGCGACGGATCGAAACCATACAGGTTGCGTCCGGTCGGCAGACTGTCCGGGTTCTTGATCGGGTCGCCACCATAGGACACCGGCAGGTGTCGCCCCTGCAGGCCCGTCAGCAGGCCGGCAATTTCGCGGTTGTCGCCCAACAGTTGCCACCAGTCGCGCGCCTGCGTCAGCAGCGCAGCCATGTCGTCATCGCCAGTCCAGGGCTCGGCGTTGCGCACATGCCGGTCCAGCAGTTGCCAGGCCGGGGTCTGCTGGATTTTCTGGTAGTCGTCCACCAGTTGTTCTTCCGGGCCCTCGGGATCAAGCTGTTCCAGCAGGGGCCGCCCGAGCATTTGCAACAATGTCAGCAGTCGCAAGTCGGGCTCCGATGGCTGGCCGAAGGTCGCCAGTCCAAGTGGCTGGTTGTCCAGCGCCAGCTCGTGCACATGATCATGCAGCTGCTCGGCAAAATGGCCGAATTCAGCACGGGCCTGCGCCTCAGTAACACCCATGTCCAGATGCAGGTTCTCGGCTACTACATGCCGGATGATGTCGGTTGCCGTGACGTCACGCACCTCGCCTTCGGTCATCTGCATCCAGTCATGCAGCAGGTCATGGATCTCCACCAGAGTGCCGTGCAAACCGGCCGGGGAGAAGGCCGGGGTGTTGTGGCTGATGGTGACGGCCCGACCACGGCGCTTGGTCTGCAGTGCTTCACCGATGTTGTCGACGATATAGGGGTAGAGAACCGGCACATCGCCCACCGTCAGGTAGGGGTAGTCGAGCACGTCCAGCCCACGTTCCTTGCCTGGCTGCCATTCATAGGTGCCGTGGGTGCCGAAATGGATCAGTGCGTCGCTGGCAAAGCTTTCGCGCGCCCACAGGTAGCCGGCCAGGTAGCTGTGTGAGGGGGGCGTGCGGGTGTCATGGTAAAGCGCCCGCTCACGATCCTGTTCGGCTTCACCGCGCGGCAGCTGCGGCAGTATTGCCAGCTGCCCGAGTTGCAGGCGCGGGATGGCAAAGAATGCCTCTGCGCCGTCGCGCAGTAACAGGCCGGCCTGCTCCGGCGGCCCCCAGCGTCCGGTGATGTCATCCTGCAGGCCCTGCGGTAGTTGCCCGAACCAGTCCAGATAGTCCTGCAAGGGCAAGCGTGCGGCCACCTGTGGGTCAAGCAGGTCGGCACGGCGGTCATCGCGGTACAAGGGACCAAGCAGACGGGTCAGGCTGTCGATCAATTGCTGTTCGTCACGGCCTTCCACCTCGTAGCCAGCCTCAGCCAACGCTGGCAACAGCCGCTCCAGGCTGCGCGGCACGTTGAGGAAGGAGGCACCCAGGTTTTTTTCGCCGGGCGGGTAGTTGTAGAAGAACAATGCCAGGCGCTTTTGCCCGTTCGGCAGTTGCTGCAGGCGCGCCAGTCGCATGGCCTTGTTGCTGACAGCTGACAACTGCCGGTCAATCGCCAGCATTTCACCGTCAGATTGGCGCACGGCGGCAAATACCAGCGGGTCGATCAGCCCGGCATATTCCGGTTGCGCCAGATAGAAGGGTATATCCTGCGTTGGCAGGCCCACCGCATCCTGCTCCCAGTCCTGTTGCTCGCCACGCCGGTAAGTCAGTGCCTGCAGTACCGGCAGACCCAGTTCCTCGAACTCGCTACGACGTCCTTCGGCGTTAAGCATGATCTGCATGCTGATCAGCACATTGGCGCGCAGCTGCTGATCAACCATCAGCAGCTGCTGGATCTCACCCTGGGCCAGTGTGGCACTGTACAGGCCTACGGCAATTGCGCCGCCCTGCTCAAGCCTGTGCAACAGGGCGTCGAGGTGTGCGGTCAGGCCGTTGTCCATCGACGCCTTGTGGAACAGCACAACCACCAGCGGGCGTGAATCATCGGCAGCTATACCCTTCCAGTCCAGAAAAGCGGGCAGGTCCGCAAACACATCGCCTGGCAGTTGCGGGTGGTAGAGTGCAGCCGAGGGAAATTCGCGCAGCACCGGGCAGCTGTCAGCTTCCTCCGGCGTCTGTGCGGCCAGGCGGCAGAAGAAGCCCCGGTAGTTATGCTCGCCGCCCTGTCGGTAGTACTGCTCCAGAACAGCTATGCGCTGCGCATCCAGCCCCTCACCGCGACTGCCATCAGCCCGCAACCACAGCCATGGCTGCTGCAGCTGCGGTAAAAGCGGTTGCAGATGCTGCTGGGCAGCGGCCAGCGCAGGGCCGTAGGGCGCATCAACCACAATCAGATCGTGGGTCAGTTGTTCAGGCTGCAGTGGGCCATATTCCTCACGATCAAGAAACCGGTACTCCAGCTCGAAACCCGCTTCAGCCGCCAGCGGCACCATGTGCTCGAACTTGCCCGGCTGTACCGGTGCCACACCCAGCATCAGCACGCGTTGCGCGGCCTGTGCCGGCAGTGCCGGCAGCAGGCAACAGCACAACAGCGCAACCACCAGACGTGCCTGTTGCTTCCAGTGGCGCATCAGAAGCTCGCCTCCAGTCCCAGCCAGAGGGTGCGACTCTCTTCCGCGTAGCCAAACAGATCGGACTTGTCTTCCAGACGCAGATCTGTGGCGTTGCGCACACCGGCACGCAGTATCAGCCCATGGTCAAACCGGTAGCTGCCACCCAGATTGACCAGGTTGTACTCGGGTGCCCGTTTGAGCGCTCCGGCACTGTTCTTGAGCGTCTGGTTGCCGACATGCTCCCATTCCAGCCGGGCTTGCCAGGGCCCCTGCTGCCATTCCAGCGAGGGCATGGCGCTGAATTCCGCGCGTCCGGTCAGCTTCTCGTCAGTATCACGGTCCCTGGCATCCAGGAAGGTCAGGCTGCTGGCCACGGCAAAACCGGCTCCCAGTTCACGCCGCAGCTGGATTTCCAGTCCGTCAATCCGGGCCCTGGAAATGTTGTCGTACTGATAGATGGCACGCGTGCCTTCGCGGCGCAACAGGTTGGTATAGATCAGATCCTTGATCTCATTACGAAACACGGTCGCTGTATACAGGCTGCGAGCATCGCGCCAGTCAGCACCGATTTCAAAGGATCGACTGGTCTCCGGTTTGACGTCGGCATTACCAAGGAAGCTGTGCGGCCCCTCGGCGCCGACATAATTCGGAGAGATCTGCTTCAGCGTTGGCGCGCGGAAGGCTTCGCCATAACCGCCCTTGATTACCAGTTGCGGACTGGCACGCCAGACCAGATAGGCGCGCGGGCTGGTTTCGCTACCAAAGATGCCGTGCCGGTCCAGGCGGGCTCCCAGGGTCATGGCCCAATCATCGGCCAGCAGCACTTCGTCCTGCAGATACAGCGCCTTGTGCGTAACACTGTCTGAGCCACCTTCAAGGCCAGCATTTTCCAGAAACTCATCACGCTGCTCGGCCCCCACTATCAGCGACTGACGCTCTCCCAGATCGAAGCCGACATGACCGTCCCAGACCTTGTCTCGCAGCATTTGCGGGCGAGTCGGTGCCACATTGTTGGTACGGCTGTTGCTGACGTCCAGCTCCGCTTCGCTGTAGCGCAGCTCTGAGCGCAATGCCGTCCAGTCGGCCTGCCAGGTCAACGCATCCTGTCGGCGCTCGAGGTCGTAGGTATCGAGAAAGTAGGGCTGGCCCGGCAGCCGCACATTCTGCGAATGCCGGCGGCGTTTCTCATCGGTACGCAGCACATCCAGCTGCAGCCGCTGGTTGTCCGTAGGGTTGAAGCCCAGCCGCAGCGTAGCGCTCTGACGGTCCTGCCCTTCAATATCGCTAAGCCGGGTATTTTCCGGTCGCGGTGTTGGCGAGCGACGCTGGTCTTCCACACCCAATGCCAGGTCAAATGCGCCGCCCAGCGGCCCGGCCAGATGCGCCGACATCTGATGCCCCTCTGCCGCCGCCCCCTCACCCAGGTCGCCACGCAGGCTCAGGCTGCCATGCCACTGCGGAGCACCCTTGCGGGTAATGATGTTGATCACGCCGCCGACCGCTTCCGAGCCATACAGTGCCGACATCGGGCCACGCACCACCTCAATCCGCTCGATCTGATCCATCGCCACCCAACCATACTGGTAGTCAGAATGACCAATGGTGTCGTCCGAGGCGCTGATGCGCCGGCCATCGATCAGGATCAACGTGTGGCGGTCCTGGGCACCACGGATGCTCAGGGTCTTGCGGCCACCCACCTGGCGCCCGTTAAGGGTCAGACCGGGAATACCCCGCAGTGCCTCCAACAAATTACTGGCGCCACGGGCGCGGATTTGTTCCGCCGTGATCACCGTCATGCTTGCCGGCGCTTCAGCCAGACTGTGGCTGGTACGTGATGCTGTCACCACGGTGGGGTTCAGTTCGGTTACTGGGGCCGCCTGGGCCGCAGAGGCCATCAGACAGGCCAGGGTCAATGCCGGCGTTCGCATATACATCCTCACGATGAGTCGTTTGCGGCTGGCTTGGGCGGCGCCCTGGCTGGCGATGGGTGCGCGACAGCAAGTGTCGACACAGGTTCAATATCGGGACGGGATATTAAATACAATCATTCTCATTTGCAATGAGAAAAAACACTCTGAATGCGTCATTTTGACGCAACAAAAAACCCGCTGACGTTACCGTTCAGCGGGTTTCTTATGGGTGCCGGAATCAGCTCTTGCTAGCGCGCTTGCGCTGATTCTCGTCGAGGATCTTCTTGCGCAGGCGGATCGACTTGGGCGTCACTTCGACCAGTTCGTCGTCGGCAATAAATTCCAGCGCCTGCTCCAGGGTGAACTTGATCGGCGGCACCAGGGCGATGACTTCATCCTTGCCGGAGGCGCGCATGTTGTCGAGTTTCTTGCCCTTGGTGGGGTTAATCACCAGGTCGTTGTCGCGGGTATGAATGCCTGCCAGCTGACCTTCGTAAATATCCTGGCCCGGCTCGAGGAACAGCTTGCCACGTGCCTGCAGGGTTTCCAGCGAATAGGTCAGCGCGGTGCCGGTGGCCATCGAGACCAGTACGCCGTTCTGCCGGCTGGTCACTTCACCGGCCTTGATCGGGCCATAGTGGCTGAAAGTGCTGGTAAGGATGCCGGTGCCCGAGGTCAGGGTCAGGAAGTTGTTACGGAAGCCGATCAGGCCGCGCGCCGGAATGGTGTATTCCAGGCGGATACGACCCTTGCCGTCGGGGATCATGTTGGTCAGATCGCCCTTGCGCAGGCCCATCTGCTCCATGATCGGCCCCTGATGCTGCTCTTCGATGTCGATGGTGACGTTTTCGTAGGGCTCCTGCTTCTCGCCGTCGACTTCGATGATCACCACTTCCGGACGGCCGACGGCCATCTCGAAGCCTTCACGGCGCATGGTTTCGATGAGTACCGACAGGTGCAGCTCACCACGACCGGAAACCTTGAACTTGTCCGGGCTGCCGGTATCTTCGACGCGCAGGGCAACGTTGTGCAGCAGCTCCTTCTCCAGACGCTCCTTGATGTTGCGGCTGGTGACAAACTTGCCTTCCTTGCCGGCGAACGGCGAGTCGTTGACCTGGAAGGTCATGCTCACGGTCGGCTGGTCAACGGTCAGGGCCGGCAGGGCTTCGACCGCACTCTGATCACACAGGGTGTCGGAGATGTACAGCTCGTCCATACCGCTGACACAGACGATATCGCCGGCTTCGGCTTCCTGCACTTCGACGCGCTGCAGACCGGAGTGACCCATGATCTTGAGGATGCGGCCGTTGCGCTTCTTGCCATCGGCGCCGATCGCGGTGACCGGCGAGTTGGCGGTGATGCGGCCACGAGCGATACGACCGATACCGATCACGCCAAGGAAGCTGTTGTAGTCAAGCTGGGAAATCTGCATCTGGAACGGGCCATCCAGATCGACGCTGGGCGCCGGCACATGGTCGACGATGGCCTGAAACAGCGCATCCATATTGTCGTCCATGGCTTCGTGATCAAGGCCGGCAATGCCGTTCAGGGCGCTGGCGTAGACAATCGGAAAGTCCAGCTGCTCGTCAGTGGCGCCGAGGTTGTCGAACAGGTCGAAGATCTGATCTACCACCCAGTCCGGACGAGCGCCGGGGCGGTCAATCTTGTTAATCACCACGATCGGACGCAGGCCGGCCTTGAAGGCCTTCTGGGTAACGAAGCGGGTCTGCGGCATCGGGCCGTCCTGGGCGTCAACCACCAGCAGCACCGAGTCGACCATCGACATCACGCGCTCTACTTCGCCACCAAAGTCGGCGTGGCCGGGGGTGTCAACGATGTTGATGTTGTAGCCGTTCCACTTCAGAGCGGTGTTCTTCGCCAGGATGGTAATGCCGCGTTCCTTTTCCTGGTCGTTGGAGTCCATCACCCGCTCGCCTTCGGCTTCCTTGCGGTCCAGGGTGCCCGACAATCTGAGCAGCTTGTCGACCAGCGTGGTCTTGCCGTGGTCAACGTGGGCGATAATGGCGATGTTGCGCAGATTCTCAATCACTATGATGGTCCTGATGGCGCGGCCGACGGCCGGCGGTCTGAAAAAAGAGGTTGGGCATTATACAGATCAATGCGTGACAGTGTGTGTTTTTTGTGCAAGTGACGTCAGCCCTTGCGCAACACCCGCACATTCAGGTGCCCGCTATCCAGCAGATTTTGTGCGTGCATGCGGCTCATCAGACCACGATCACAATACAGCAGGTACATGCGCGCCGGGTCCAGTTCGGCAAACCGGCGCGACAGCTCAAAGAACGGAATGCAGCGCACTTCAATACCTTCCAGCCGCAGGGGAGCGGCCTCCTGCTCGTCCGGGGTGCGGATGTCGAGAACGATCTGTCCGGTCAGCGGCTGCTCGACCACTTCTATGTCAGTGCCGGCTTCCAGCTGCAGATCGCGGCAGTCGGTGATGGTGACCCGTTGCAGTGCAGCCTCCAGCACGCTGAAATCAAACGCCGCTTCGGCCTCCTCGACACGCGCCACTGTGGTGCGGATTGCCGGACTGACTGAAATGATGCCGCAGTATTCGGGAATCGCCGTGCACATCTGCTCCATGCCGATGGCGCGCACGGTGTCGATGATCTCGCGCTTGCTGGTGGCGATCAGCGGGCGCAGCACCAGCCGCTCGCAGGCCTTGTCGATAACCGCCAGGTTAGGCAGCGTCTGGCTGGCCACCTGGGCAATCGCCTCGCCGGTAACCAGTGCGTCCATGTTCAGCCGCCAGGCAATGCGGTCGGCCACGCGCAGCATCATGCGCTTGAGCACCACCCCCATCTGGCTGTTGTCGACATTCTTCAGAATTTCGCCAACCACTTCCTCGAACGGCACACTGATAAAACGCAGGCGATGGCTGGCGGCATAGCGCTGCCACAGCTCATGAGCGATCTGCCGCACGCCGATCTCATGGGCGCGCCCACCCAGATTGAAGAATACGAAGTGGGGCAGCAGGCCGCGCTGCAGCATGCGGTAGCTGGCCACGGTGGAATCGAACCCGCCGGACATCAGGCTCAGTACCGGTTCCATGGTGCCCAGCGGGAAGCCACCCATGCCCTCGTGGCGGGTCTCGATCAGAAATACCCGCTGCTCGCGAATCTCCACATTGACCACTACCTCCGGCTGCTTCAGCGAGATGCCGGCGGCACCACAGCGCTGGCGCAACTGGCTGCCGAGGTAGGCAGCCACTTCCGGCGAGCTGAACGGGTGATCACGGCCGACACGCTTGCAACGCACGGCAAATACCTTGCCACGCACCTGCTCGCCAAACTGCGCAACACACAGCTCGGCCAGATCGTCCAGCGTGGTCAGCGGGTATTCGTGCACTTCGTGAATATGCGAGATACCGGGGGTGTTGCACAGCCGCTTGATCACCGCGGCCTGGCGCTGAGGGTCATCGCCGGTTTGCACCTCCAGGCTGTCCCATGTGCCATTCACCCGCGCCTCGGGGTCAATCGGCTGCAGTAAGGCCTTGAGATTGACCTTCAGCTGCTTGACGAAGCGCTTGCGCACCTGTGGGGTCTTGATGGTGATTTCGGAGAAGAACTTGATGATCAGTTTCATGGTGGGCAACGGGCTGCGCAAAAGCGGCGCATTATAACGGCACCAGACCGGTGCTGACGAATCCCCCTGATAGCCGGCAGAGACTATGAAAAGCCGGCCGGCAGGGTATGATGCGCATTGATTTGGTGCACGCTGCCCACCGACTGCACCATTATGGATCTGTCGCACGGTTGAAGTGCCCGCCCGCAAGGCAGCCAAACCGCCAGACAGCGCTGTTTCAGGCATGCAAAACACTCTGGCACAGCTTTTGCTGCTAGCACTACAAGCGGATCTGCGGACCTGTCCGCTCGATTTGAACGACGCCGGGCAGACGCCCGTCAACCGATTCCCATTGGAGGAAACCATGTCGAAGACGATAGAACTGATCAAAGAGTTTGACGTGAAGTGGGTCGATCTGCGCTTCACCGACACCAAGGGCAAGCAGCAGCATGTGACCATGCCCGCACGCGACGTCAACGAAGACTTCTTCGAAGACGGCAAGATGTTCGACGGCTCCTCCATTGCCGGCTGGAAAGGCATCGAGGCCTCCGACATGATCCTGATGCCGGATGACAGCACCGCCGTGCTCGACCCCTTCACTGAAGAGCCGACCATCATCCTGGTCTGCGACATCATCGAACCGACCACCATGCAGGGCTATGAGCGCGACCCGCGCGGCATCGCCAGACGTGCCGAGGAGTTCCTCAAGTCCACCGGTATCGGTGACACCGTATTCGTCGGCCCGGAACCGGAATTCTTCGTGTTTGACGAAGTGAAGTTCAAGTCCGACATCTCCGGCTCGATGTTCAAGATTTTCTCCGAGCAGGCGTCCTGGAACACCGATGCCGACTTCGAAAGCGGCAACAAGGGCCACCGTCCGGGCGTCAAGGGCGGCTACTTCCCGGTGCCGCCGGTCGACCACGACCACGAAATCCGTACAGCCATGTGCAACGCCCTGGAAGAAATGGGCCTGACCGTGGAAGTCCACCACCACGAAGTGGCAACCGCCGGCCAGAACGAAATCGGCGTGCTGTTCAACACCCTGGTGAAGAAGGCCGACGAAGTACAAACGCTGAAGTACTGCGTACACAATGTTGCCGACGCCTATGGCAAGACTGCCACCTTTATGCCCAAGCCGCTGTACGGTGACAACGGTTCCGGTATGCACGTGCACATGTCGATCAGTAAGGACGGCAAGAACACCTTCGCCGGCGAAGGCTACTCCGGCCTGTCGGATACCGCACTGTACTTCATCGGCGGCATCATCAAGCACGGCAAGGCACTGAACGCCTTCACCAACCCCTCGACCAACAGCTACAAGCGTCTGGTCCCGGGCTTCGAGGCGCCGGTGATGCTGGCCTACTCGGCACGCAACCGTTCCGCGTCGATCCGCATTCCCTACGTTTCCAGCCCGAAAGCCCGCCGCATCGAGGCACGCTTCCCGGATCCGGCCGCCAACCCCTACCTGTGCTTTGCAGCACTGCTGATGGCAGGCCTGGACGGTATCCAGAACAAGATTCACCCTGGCGATCCGGCCGACAAGAACCTGTACGACCTGCCGCCGGAAGAGTCCAAGCTGATCCCGCAAGTGTGCGGCAGCCTGAAGGAAGCCCTGGAAGCCCTGGATGCGGACCGCGAGTTCCTGACCAAGGGCGGCGTGTTCACCGACGCCTTCATCGACGCCTTCATCGAGCTGAAGGCCGCCGAGGAAATCAAGGTGCGCACCTTCGTTCACCCGCTGGAATACGACCTGTACTACAGCGTCTGACCAGGCCTGGAGCAACACCGGAGGGCGTCCATTCGGGCGCCCTTTTTTATCGTCCGTCCGCAAAGGCTTGCAGAAGACTTGCCGCACCGCACCAGCGGTGTCAGTCTGGGTCGGTCAACTCTGGAGCTCCCGGCCATGAAACGGATACTCATACCACTGCTGCTGTTGCTGGCTCCGCTGGCCCATGCGCAGATCTACAGCTGGACCGACGAACGCGGCAACAAGGTATTTTCCGACCAGCCCCGTGAGGGCGCCCAGGAAGTGGATGTGCGACCGCCCAACCGGTTGTCCACACCGGCTCCCGTGGCCCAGCCCGCCAGCACACGCAGCCAGACGCCGCAAAACAGCGGCCCGGCCTATCAGGCCTTGAGCATTACCTCTCCTGCCCACGATGAAGCCGTGCGCAATAACGAAGGCCAATTGACCATCAATGCCAGTATCGACCCGCCCCTGGGTCGCGGCCACCTTCTACGGCTGGAAATGGACGGTCAGCGGGTCGGTGTGCCCGTACCCGGCAACCTGCAGAGCACGGCCAGCTTTCAGCTGAACAATATTGACCGGGGTTCCCACCAGTTCAGCGTGGTGGTGGTGAGCGCGCAAGGTGACGAGGTCCAGCGCAGCGCACCGGTTACCGTGCACCTGCAGCGCACGTCGGCACTGCAGCCCGGACGCGCCGGACAGGTACCACCAGTCACCCGCCCCAGACCCTGACACGCCCGCCCCACCACAGACTGCGCCGCTGCAGGGCATCAGCTGTGCACCAAAACCCTGCATTGCACCACAATGGTGCATACTCCTCTCGCAAACGACGCTCTGAATAATCGGGACGTCGCCGATAACGCGCGCGCAAACCGTTCCGGAGCCCTTCTGTGGCGCAGGCTGGCGTGAAACTGCCGGTATCAGGCAGCCTGCCGGCAAGCACCCGGTTAGCTGGTTCGGATTTTGCATTGATAGTGCGCAACAGAGGAACCGAACATGCTGCCAGACCGATTTCTTCGCCAGATACTGGATAATCAGACCACTGCCGTGCTGCTGCTGGATGACCAGCTGAAGGTCAGCTACATCAATCCGGCAGCCGAAATGCTGCTGGCTGTCAGCGGCCAGCGGGTGCTGCACCAGCACGTCGATGGCCTGTTCCACGACACCGCACTGGCGCATGACTCACTGGAGAACGCTGCCAGCAATGCGCACCCCTTCACCAAACGTGAAGCCCAATTGCAGCTGGGTAACGGCCAGAGCCTGATGGTCGACTATTCGGTGACGCCGATAGTCACCGGAGGACACAACTGGCTGTTGCTGGAAATGCACCTGCGTGACCGCCTGCTACGCATTACCCGCGAAGAAGCGCAGATGTCCAAACAGGAAGTCACCCGCACCCTGGTGCGCGGCCTGGCCCACGAAATCAAGAACCCGCTGGGTGGCATTCGTGGTGCAGCCCAGCTGCTGGCACGCGAACTGCCGGAAACCGGTCTGCGTGACTACACCGACGTGATCATCGCCGAGGCCGACCGGTTGCGCAGCCTGGTCGACAGCATGCTCGGCCCGTACCGCCCACCACAGCTCAAGCCGATCAATATCCACCAGATCACCGAACGGGTCTGCAGCCTGATCGAGGCGGAAACCCAGGGCCAGCTGAAGCTGCAGCGCGATTACGATCCGAGCATCCCGGACCTGCTCGGCGACAGCGAACAGCTGATCCAGGCGGTGCTCAATATCGTACGCAACGCGATGCAGGCAATTGCCGGTGCCGGCAGCCTGGAGCACGGGCGCATTACCCTGCGCACCCGCACCCTGCGCCAGTTCACCATCGGCCAGCATCGCCACCGGCTGGTCTGCCGCCTGCAGATCATCGACAACGGCCCGGGCATTCCGGCCGACATGCTCGACAGCATTTTTTACCCGATGGTCAGTGGCCGAGCCGATGGCACCGGTCTGGGGCTGGCCATTACCCAGAACATCATCAGCCAGCACCAGGGACTGATCGAATGCGAGAGTCAGCCCGGGCTGACCCAGTTCACCCTGTTTCTGCCGCTGGAACCCGCTTCAGGAGAGACGCCGAATGACGCACGCTGACAATGTCTGGATCGTTGATGACGACCGCTCCATCCGCTGGGTACTGGAAAAAGCCCTGCAACAGGAAGGCCTGCAGCCAGAGTGCTTTGACAGCGCCGACAAGGCTCTCAGCCGCCTGCAGCAGCAGCGCCCGGATGTACTGATCAGCGATATCCGCATGCCCGGCAGCAGCGGGCTGGAGTTGCTCAGCCGGGTGCGCGAGCAGTTCCCTCGGCTGCCGGTAATCATCATGACCGCGCATTCGGATCTGGACAGTGCGGTGGCCTCCTACCAGGGCGGTGCCTTCGAATACCTGCCCAAGCCGTTCGATGTCGACGAGGCGGTGGCACTGGTACGTCGCGCGCTGGCGCACAGCCGCGAGCAGGCCGCACAGGAGAGCGAGCCGACATTGGCGCGCACCCCGGAGATCATCGGCGAGGCACCGGCGATGCAGGAGGTGTTCCGCGCCATTGGCCGGCTGTCCAACTCGAATATCACGGTACTGATCAACGGCGAATCGGGGACCGGCAAGGAGCTGGTAGCGCAGGCCCTGCACCGCCACAGCCCGCGTGCGCGCAATCCGTTCATTGCGCTGAACATGGCGGCGATCCCCAAGGACCTGATGGAATCCGAACTGTTCGGTCACGAGAAGGGTGCCTTTACCGGTGCCGCGACCCAGCGCCGTGGCCGTTTCGAGCAGGCCGATGGCGGCACCCTGTTCCTCGACGAGATCGGTGACATGCCGGCCGAGACCCAGACCCGCCTGCTACGGGTGCTGGCCGATGGGGAGTTCTACCGGGTCGGCGGCCATACGCCGATCAAGGTGGACGTGCGCATCATCGCTGCCACCCACCAGAACCTCGAGGGCCTGGTGCAGGCCGGCAAGTTCCGCGAGGACCTGTTCCACCGGCTTAACGTCATCCGCATCCACATCCCGCGACTGGCCGATCGCCGCGAGGACATTCCGGCACTGGCCCAGCATTTCCTTGCCCGCGCGGCGCTGGAACTGACGGTGGAGCCAAAGATTCTCAAGCCGCAGACCCAGGAGTTCATCAGCAACCTGCCGTGGCCAGGCAACGTGCGCCAGCTGGAGAACACCTGCCGCTGGATTACCGTGATGGCGTCCGGGCGCGAGGTGCTGATCGACGACCTGCCGCCGGAACTGCTGAACCAGCCCCAGGAAAACAACGTCAACGGTCACTGGGAACAGAGCCTGCGGGTCTGGGCCGAGCAGGCGTTGGCACGCGGCGCGCACAACCTGCTGGATACCGCAGTGCCGGCGTTCGAACGAATCATGATCGAAACCGCCCTGCGCCACACCGCCGGCCGCCGTCGTGATGCCGCCGAGCTGCTCGGTTGGGGCCGCAACACGCTGACGCGCAAGATCAAGGAGCTGGGCATGAATGTGGATGGCGGTGAAGATGACGAGGCAGATGTGGGCTGAACTGACCGTGCATGGATCGCCACAGGCCTGACGGCCTTCGCGATGACATTGCGTGTGTGAGTTGGTTACAGCTGCAGGGGCACCGGGCAGCAACCATCTGCAAGACAGGCTTCAATAATGCCGGTCCGCCCGGCTAGACTGCCGACCTGCCATCAGGAAGCCGTCGCATGTTCCATATCGCCCTGCTTGAACCGGAAATTCCACCGAATACCGGCAATATCATCCGGCTGTGTGCCAATACCGGCAGCCAGTTGCACCTGATCCAGCCGTTGGGCTTCGAGCTGGATGACAAGCGCCTGCGCCGGGCCGGGCTGGATTACCACGAGTTTGCCGCACTGAAAGTCCACGCCAACCTGCAGAGCTGTCTGGACAGCGTGCAGCCGCAGCGGGTGTTCGCCCTGAGCACCAAGGGCACCCGCTGGTTCAGCGAGGTTGAGTATCGGCCCGGCGACCTGTTTCTGTTCGGCCCGGAAAGTCGCGGATTGCCGGTTGATATCCGCGAGTCGCTGCCGCCAGAACAGGTGCTGCGGATTCCCATGCAGCCGGACAGCCGCAGCCTGAACCTGTCCAATAGCGCCGCGGTGCTGGTCTACGAAGCCTGGCGCCAGCAGGGTTTTGCCGGTGCGCAGTAACGGCCCGCAAGGCATTACCCACTGGCCCTGACCGGACTCCGGCACAGACGGGCAGCAACAAACATGAATGAAATCGAACAACAACAAGAAAAACATCAGTTTTACTCATAGCCAGTCTCACCCCAACAATGTCCCCCGTATTCAACAGGGAGACTGCCGCGATGGCACTGACACACAACCTCGGATTTCCCCGGATTGGCCGGGACCGTGAACTGAAAAAAGCACTGGAAGCCTACTGGAAAGGCGATATTGACCAGGCCGCGCTGCTTGAGGTCGGCCGCCGGCTGCGTGCCGAGCACTGGCACCTGCAGCAGCAGGCCGGCATCGAACTGCTGCCAGTGGGTGATTTTGCCTGGTATGACCAGGTTCTGACCCACTCGCTGACCTTTGGCGTCATCCCCGAACGTTTCCAGCGGCACGCCGGAACGCCGGATCTGGACACCCTGTTCGGCATGGCCCGTGGTGTCAGCCAGAGCGGTTGCTGTGGCGGCGCGCATGCCGAGGAAATGACCAAGTGGTTCGATACCAATTACCACTATCTGGTCCCCGAATTCAGCGCCGACCAGCAGTTTGCCCTTAACTGGGAGCAACTGTTCGATGAAGTGACCGAAGCCCAGGCCCTGGGTTATCGGGTCAAACCGGTGCTGATCGGCCCGCTGAGCTATCTCTGGCTGGGCAAGGAAAAGGGCAGCCCCTTCAACCGCCTGGCGCTGCTGGAACGCCTGCTGCCGGTGTATGGCGAGATACTGCAACGGCTGGCGGAGCAGAACGTTGAGTGGGTGCAGATCGACGAGCCGATCCTGTCGCTCGACCTGCCACAGGACTGGAAGAATGCCTTTGAGCGGGCCTACAACCTGCTGCAGAAGGAGCCCTGCAAGAAGCTGGTGGCCAGCTACTTTGCCGGTCTTGAGGAGAATCTCGGGCTGGCCGCCGGCTTGCCGGTGGATGGCCTGCATATTGACTTGGTACGCGCACCGGAGCAGTTCCCGGCAATTCTCGACCGCCTGCCGGCCTACAAGGTGCTGTCGCTCGGTCTGGTGAATGGTCGCAACGTCTGGCGTACCGACCTGCAGCAGGCACTGACTGTGCTGCAGCAGGCCGAGGAGCGCCTTGGCCCACGCCTGTGGCTGGCCCCCAGTTGCTCGCTGCTGCATTGCCCGGTTGACCTGCAACGCGAGGATCAACTAGACGACGAACTGAAAAGCTGGCTGGCCTTTGCCGTGCAGAAATGCGAGGAAGTGGCGCTGCTGGCACGCGCCCTGCGCCAGCCTGAATGCCCCGAGGTGCAGTCGGCACTGGCGCAGAACCGCGCACTGCAGGCCAGTCGTGCGGCATCACCACGCATTCACAAGCCGCAGGTACAGGCGCGACTGGCGGCCATCACCCCAGCCGACAGCCGGCGACAGTCGCCGTTTGCCATGCGCAGCGCACAGCAGCGCGCCCGGCTGGATCTGCCGCCGCTGCCGACCACCACCATCGGCTCCTTCCCGCAGACGCCGGCGATCCGTCTGGCCCGTCAGGCGTTCAAGGCCGGCAGGATCTCGGCCGCCGAGTACACCGAAGCAATGCACAGCGAAATCCGTCACGCGGTGGCCGTGCAGGAACAACTGGGACTGGATGTGCTGGTGCATGGCGAGGCCGAACGCAACGACATGGTCGAGTACTTTGCCGAACAGCTGGATGGCTATGCCTTCACCCGTTATGGCTGGGTGCAGAGTTACGGCTCGCGCTGCGTCAAACCGGCGATCATCTATGGCGACCTGAGCCGGCCACAACCGATGACCCTGGACTGGATCCGCTTTGCCCAGAGCTGCACCGACAAACCGATGAAGGGCATGCTGACCGGGCCAGTGACCATGCTGATGTGGTCATTCAGCCGCGATGATATCCCCCGCGAGCAGCAGGCACGGCAACTGGCGCTGGCGATTCGCGACGAAGTGGTGGATCTGGAAGCAGCGGGTATCGGCATTATCCAGATCGATGAGGCGGCTTTCCGCGAAGGCCTGCCGCTGCGTCGGGCTGGATGGCAGGCTTACCTGGACTGGGCCACCGAGGCCTTCCGCCTGACTGCCAGCGGGGTGCGTGACGAGACGCAGATCCATACCCACATGTGCTACAGCGAGTTCAATGATGTAATCGAGTCGATCGCGGCAATGGATGCCGATGTGATCACCATCGAGACCTCACGCTCGGACATGGAGCTGCTGCAAGCCTTCGAGCGCTTCGACTACCCCAACGAGATCGGGCCCGGGGTGTATGACATCCACTCGCCACGGGTACCCGCGGTGGAAGATATGCTCAGGCTGCTGCGCAAGGCGGCTGAGCGCATTGCCCCGGAGCGGCTGTGGGTGAATCCGGATTGCGGCCTGAAAACCCGCGGCTGGGAGGAAACCCGTGCGGCGCTGGGCAATATGCTGGAAGCGACCCGGCAGCTGCGCGGGGAACTGGTTCAGGAATGAGCTGCACGCTCTGGATTCCCGCCTTCGCGGGAATGACGGGGTAAAGGGAGGGGTGACTGACTGGATTCCACATGCACAAGTATGACCAGCCAGTGTGTCTGCACAACTCACCGTCATTCCCGCGAAGGCGGGAATCCAGGGCGCCAATCCAAGTAGCAGTCAGCCCCGTGCAACGCGGGACTGACTGCACAAAGCAACTCAGCGGGTCTTGATCACGACCTTGCCAACAGCCTTGCGCGAGGTGAGCATGGCCAGCGCGTCTTCGTACTGGTTCAGCTCATAGGTCTGCGAGACCAGCGGCTTGAGCTTGCCTTCGGTGTGCCAGGCGAACAGCTGCTGGAAGTTGGCCAGGTTGTCCTGCGGCTGGCGCGCGGCAAAGGCGCCCCAGAATACGCCAACCACGGCGGCGCCCTTGAGCAGCGGCAGGTTGGCCGGCATTTCCGGGATGCGGCCACTGGCAAAACCGACCACCAGCAGACGGCCATTCCAGTTGATGCAGCGCAGCGACTGGTCAAACAGATCGCCACCCACCGGATCATAGATAACATCAGCGCCCTGGCCCTTGGTCAGCGCCTTGACCTTTTCCTTCAGCTCGCCATCGGCGTAATTGATCAGCTCGTCAGCGCCAGCCTGGCGGGCAATTTCCAGCTTGTCGTCACTGGAGGCTGCGGCAATCACCCGCGCGCCCATGGCCTTGCCGATTTCCACGGCAGCCAGGCCCACACCACCGGAGGCACCCAGTACCAGCAGGGTCTCACCCGGCTGCAGGTTGGCACGCTGCTTGAGTGCGTGCATCGAGGTGCCGTAGGTCATGCTGAAACCGGCGGCAGTGACGTAGTCCATGTCGTCGGGCATCGGCAGCACGCGACCTGCGTCGGCGGCGACCTTTTCGGCAAAGCTGCCGAAGCCGGTGAGCGCCATCACCCGGTCACCCGGCTTGAGGTGCTTGACGTTTTCACCCACGGCGCTGACCACACCGGCTGCCTCGCCACCCGGGGAGAACGGGAACGGCGGTTTGACCTGGTACTTGCCTTCGATGATCAGGGTGTCGGGGAAATTCACGCCGGCGGCATGGATGTCGATGATTACATCGTTTTTCTTCGCAACCGGATCAGTGGTTTCTTCCAGAACCAGACTACTGGCAGGTCCATAGGCTTTGCAGAGTACGGCTTTCATGGTGGCTCCCTTGGGTTTTTATTTCATCTAGCCAGTGCCGGACACAGGCGTCAACAACCATAGCAGAGGCTGATTGGCTGTCATTGCTGGAGCTGGCAGTACAGCTTCGCTATGCTTGATGCAATTTCAAGGAGCCGAACCCATGCGTTTGATTACCGTATTGCTGCTGGGCAGCCTGTTAAGCACGCCGGCGCTGGCGCAGACTGCGCCGCAATACCACGAACTGTCTCCGGCCTTTGTTGGCGTGCTGGCTGGAAGTGGCGCGCGCATCCAGTACCTGAAAGCCGATGTGGCACTGCGCATCAATGATCCGGCAGCGCTGGCACGAGTGCAGTACCACGACCCGCTGATCCGCAACGAGCTGGTCAGCCTGTTCGGCCAGCAGACCCGCGAAACGCTGGACTCGCTGGAAGGCAAGGAAGCGCTTCGCGCGACTGCCCTGGAACGGGTGCGCGCCGTACTGGAAAGCGAGGAAGGTCAACCCCTGGTCGACGACCTGTTATTCACCAACCTGATCACCCAGTAGCCAGTACATCCTGCCCGGCATCGGCCAGGTAGGCGGCGACAAAGCTGTCGAAATCGACAGTGTCCGCCGCCTCGATGGCCGCCTGCGCCTGCACTGACTGCTCGGCCTCGGCGACAAAGGCCTGCTGTCCGGCCGGCTCCAGCGGGTGCGCGAGGAACCAGCCACGATGCAACTCGGATTGCGCCAGGGCGAAGCTGACGAAGCTGTCGCCATGCTCGCGAATACCTTGCAATACCCGCGCCGAGGGTGTCAGGTCTGGGTTTTCGAGGCGTGCGCGGGCCTCAGCCAGACTGTCAGCGTGCGCGCTGCCGCCTTCAACCCTATCCAGCTGGGCAGCACAGGCGCCAATTTCGTCCAGTAACGCCAGTCCCCACTCACGCAACTCGCGCGGCTCCCCTTGGCAACCCAATTGCAGGCCGGGCTGACGCCCCATGCGCACGGTGCAGGCGAAGTTGGCAGCCACCTCCTCGCACTCGTCATTCTCCAGCAACGGGCTCTCCTGCAGCGCGCAGTAGAGCAGGAAACTGTCGAGGAAACGCGCAGCGGACGGATCGATACCCAATGGCAGAAAAGGATCGATATCCATACAACGCACTTCGATGTACTCCACGCCGCGTGCCGCCAGTGCATGCACCGGCTTCTCGCCGCTCTGGGTCACACGCTTGGGGCGGATCGGACTGTAGAACTCGTTCTCGATTTGCAGCAGGTTGGTATTCAACTGCTGCCACTGGCCGTCGGCATCGTGGGTGCCGAGGGCAGCATAGGGCGGGTAGGGCTGGCTGATCGCTTCGCGCATGCTGCGGATGTAGTTATCCAGACTGTTGTAACAGACATTCAGCCCGGCCTGAGCGTTGTTGTTGTAGCCCAGGTCGCTCATGCGCAGGCTGGTCGCCCAGGGCAGATACAGGGTGTCTTCCGACAGTCCCTGCAGGTCATGCTCGCGGCCCTGCAGAAAACTCCGGCAGACCGCCGGGGAGGCGCCGAACAGGTACATCAGCAGCCAGGCGTAGCGGCGGAAATTACGGATCAGTGCCACATAGCGCTCGGACTGGAAGTCCTGTGCACTGCCCTCACTGCCCTCGTGCTCGCGCAGCAGCGACCACAGCTGCGGCGGCAGTGAGTAGTTGTAGTGGATACCGGCAATGCACTGCATGGCCTTGCCGTAGCGCACCGCCAGGCCGCGCCGGTAGACGTACTTGAGCAGGCCGATATTCGAGCGGCCGTAGCGGGCGATCGGAATACCGGTATCGTCGGCCGGTAGCTGACACGGCATGGAGGCGCTCCACAGGCGCTCGTCACCCAGCTGACTGACGGTAAAGCGGTGGATGCGCTCGAGCTGGCTGAACAGCTCAGCCTGCGAATCGCTGACCGGAGTAATCAGCTCCAGCAGCGCCTCGGAATAGTCGGTAGTGATGCTCGGGTGGGTCAGCGCCGAGCCCAGCGCCTGTGGGTGCGGGGTTTGTGCCAGCTGCGCGCTGGTATCGATGCGCAGGCACTCGCGCTCGATGCCGTGGCGGCTGTGGCCCAGCAGTTGCGGATCGGCATCGGCCAGCCAGGCCAGGCGTTTTTTCAGTGATGACATGGCTGTCACTCCGGAATCAGGCCCGCAGGCCGGGGGTTATTCAATGGTCGCTCAGATTCGCGCAAAGGTGCCCAGCGCCTTGGCCACCAGCTGGTCGTCCTGCCACACCTCGCCGTCCACCACCACGGTGCGGGTACCGGCATGCACCACCTTGCCTCGCCCCTCGAGGGCGCCACCGGTGACCGCCCGAGTGTAGTTGATCTTGCACTCAACGGTGGCCGTCACCTCATGCGGCTCCAGTACACTGAAGGCGGCAGCACCCATGGCCGAGTCGAGCAAGGTGAATACCACCCCGCCATGCACCCGGCCGGTTGAATTGAAGTGCTGCTGCTGGATCTCCAGATGCAGGAAGCATTCACCCCGGCTGATATGCCGGAATTCCAGCCCGACCAGACGGGTAAAATCACTCATGCGGCTTTCGGCAAAGCCCTTGAGGGCGGGATGATCAACCATGGTCAGCGCTTCTTCAGATTCTTTGCATTGGCAAACAGGGCGCCCAAGGTAGCACCGGGCGGTGTGCTGCTGCCAGCGGATTTGCCGCTCTGGCGCGCGGCTGTCCGGGCTTTGGCGGAATCCCCCGCAGGACTGCCGACACGCCCGGCGCCGCTGGCTGCGCTGACCTCGGCATCCAGCCGCATGCTCAGGCTGATGCGCTGGCGTGGAATATCCACCTCAAGCACCTTGACCCGCACGATATCACCGGCCTTGACCACCTCGCGGGGATCCTTGACGAACTGCTGCGAGAGCATGGAAATGTGCACCAGCCCGTCCTGATGCACGCCGATATCGACGAAGGCGCCAAAGTTGGCGACATTGGTCACCACCCCTTCCAGGGTCATGCCGGGCTTCAGATCCGCCAGGGTCTCGACGCCGTCCTGGAAGGTCGCGGCCTTGAACTCCGGACGCGGATCACGACCGGGCTTGTCCAGCTCGCGCAGGATATCGCTGATGGTCGGCACACCAAAGCGCTCATCGGTGAAGCGCGCCGGCTCCAGCTTGCGCAGGAAGCCCGAATCGCCAATCAGGCTGCGGATGTCGCGCCCGGTGTCGACGGCGATGCGCTCGACCAGCGGATAAGCCTCGGGGTGCACCGCCGAAGCATCCAGCGGGTTGTCACCATTCATCACGCGCAGGAAGCCGGCAGCCTGCTCAAAGGTCTTCTCGCCCAGCCGGCTGACCTTAAGCAGGTCGCGGCGGCTGCGGAAGGCGCCATGCTGGTTGCGGTAATCGACGATGTTCTGGGCGATGCCCGGATTCAGGCCGGAGACCCGGGTCAGCAGCGGCACCGAGGCGGTGTTCAGGTCAACGCCGACGGCGTTCACACAGTCCTCGACCACCGCATCCAGACTGCGCGCCAGCTTCAGCTGCGACACATCGTGCTGGTACTGGCCGACGCCGATGGATTTCGGCTCAATCTTCACCAGTTCCGCCAGCGGATCCTGCAGGCGCCGGGCAATCGACACCGCACCGCGGTAGGTCACATCCAGATCGGGAAACTCGCGGGCTGCCAGCTCGGAGGCGGAATACACCGAAGCACCGGCTTCGGAAACCACCACCTTGGTCAGCTGCAGGTCCGGGCATTGGCGCAGCAGGTCGGCGGCCAGTTTGTCGGTCTCACGCGAGGCGGTTCCGTTACCGATAGCGATCAAGCCGACCCGGTGCTTGCGGCACAGGCTGGCCAGCTGTGCCAGCGACTGGTCCCACTGGTTGCGCGGGGCATGCGGGAACAGCGTGGCGCTGTCGAGCAGCTTGCCGGTGGCATCCACCACCACCAGCTTGACCCCGGTGCGCAACCCCGGATCCAGCCCCAGGGTAATCCGCGGGCCGGCCGGGGCGGCCAGCAGCAGGTCCTTGAGATTGCTGGCAAACACCCGGATTGCCTCATCCTCGGCGGCTTCGCGCAAGTCGCCAAGCAGCTCGGTTTCCAGCTGGCCAAGCAGCTTGACCCGCCAGGTCCAGCGCACCACCTCGCCCAGCCAGCGGTCCGCGGCGCGGCCTTGCTGGCTGATGCCGACTGCCTCGGCAATCAGGCCTTCGCAGGGGTGACTGGTGCCGGCCGCCTGCTCACCCTCGCCCAACGCCAGACTGATGCTCAGCACCCCTTCGTTGCGCCCGCGCAGAATGGCCAGGGCGCGGTGCGAGGGCACCTTCGACAGGGGTTCATCGTATTCGAAATAGTCACGGAACTTGGCGCCCTCGGTCTCCTTGCCGGGCACCAGCCGCGATACCACCCGACCATCCTGTTTCAGGGTCTGGCGCAGCCGCTCCAGCAGGTTGGCATCCTCACTAAAGCGCTCCATCAGGATGTACTTGGCGCCGTCAAGTGCGGCCTTGATATCGGCCACGCCCTTGTCGGCATCAACAAAGCCGGCGGCCAGTTGCTCAGGGTCGAGGGTCGGATCGCCATACAGCTGATCGGCCAATGGGCCAAGACCGGCCTCCAGGGCAATCTGCCCCTTGGTGCGGCGCTTCGGCTTGTACGGCAGGTAGAGGTCTTCCAGGCGGGTCTTGGTCTCGGCGGCGCGGATGTCGCGCTCCAGATCCGGGCTCAGCTTGCCCTGTTCGGCAATACTGTTGAGGATGCTGCCTCGCCGGTCTTCCAGTTCGCGCAGGTAGCGCAGCCGCTCTTCCAGGTAGCGCAGCTGAGTATCATCCAGACTGCCGGTGACTTCCTTGCGGTAGCGGGCGATGAAGGGCACGCTGGCACCTTCGTCCAGCAGGGCTACGGTGGCATTCACCTGTTCGGGGCGCACCGCCAGTTCACTGGCGATACGTGCGGCTATGCTTTGCATCAGACTCGGCTTCCACGTGACTTGTTACAGGCGGCGCAGTATAACCGACTCGAACCGCCGGATTGTGCAACCTCGGCAATCACCGGGAAACCTCTTGTAACAGCGCCGGACAGCCCTTCGGACAGGCTTCGGCGACAATAGCTACATCTCACTGCAGGTAGACAACCATGAGCACTGAAGGCGAAAAAATTCTGATTGTCGATGATGACGCGCGCCTGCGTCGTTTGCTGGAGCGTTTTCTCAGCGAGCAGGGTTACCGGGTTCGCGCGGTGGAAAACACCGAGCAAATGGATCGTTTACTGTCCCGTGAACTCTACTCACTGATAGTGCTGGACCTGATGCTACCGGGCGAAGATGGCCTGAGCGCCTGCAAGCGCCTGCGTGATCAGGGCAACGAAACACCGATCATCATGCTCACCGCCAAGGGTGACGAAGGCAGCCGCATCCAGGGCCTGGAAATGGGTGCCGATGACTATCTGCCCAAGCCGTTCAATCCGCGTGAGCTGGTAGCCCGTATCAAGGCCGTGCTGCGCCGACAGGCGCCGCAGGTGCCGGGTGCACCGAGCAGTGATGATGACAGCGTGGCGTTCGGCGAATTCGTGTTGAATCTGGGTACTCGCGAACTGGTACGCGGCAACGAGGTACACATGCTGACCACCGGGGAGTTTGCCGTGCTCAAGGCACTGGTGCAGCATTCGCGTGAGCCACTGACGCGTGACAAGTTGATGCAGCTGGCACGTGGCCGCGAGTGGGATGCTCTGGAGCGCTCGATTGACGTACAGATTTCCCGGCTACGTCGCATGCTCGAACCCGATCCGTCAAAGCCGCGCTATATCCAGACCGTCTGGGGTGTTGGTTACGTGTTCGTGCCGGACGGCAAGTCGGCGTGAAGGGCGGGCCCGGTTGGCATCCGTTGCTGCCACGCAGTTTTTTTGCCAGAACCCTGCTGCTGGTATTGCTGGTCACCCTGTTCTCCAAGGTGCTGACCATGCTGTACCTGCTGAGCAACGAGGATCTGCTGGTCGACCGGCAGTACAGCCACGGCACCGCCATGCTGGTGCGTGCCTACTGGGCCAGCGATCTGCCGGCGCGTGCCGACATCGAGCAATTGACCGGGCTGCAGCTGATTCACCAGGACGTTTTGCCACGTGGCGAGGTGCACTGGCCCTACACAGGCATTTTCATCAACCAGTTGCGTGACGAACTGGGTGATCGCACCCGCGTTCGCGTGCGCATCCAGGACAAGCCGGCACTGTGGATACATCAGCCCGGCTATGGCGAGTATTGGTTAAAGGTCCCCATGTACACCCATCCGCTGCGCGGCCAGCGGATCTGGATGGTGATTACCTGGTTACTGCTGATCGGCATGCTGTCGACCGCTGCTGCCTGGATCTTCGTACGCCAGCTCAACCATCCGCTGAAAGTGCTGGAAAGTGCTGCCCGGCGTATCGGCCAGGGGCACAGTGTGCGTCTGCTGGATACCGGTTGCCCGGCCGAGATTGCCGAGGTGTACCGCGCCTTCAACCAGATGTCGGCAGATGTAGAGCAGGCCAGCCGCGACCGCTCCCTGCTGCTGGCCGGCGTGTCCCACGACCTGCGGACACCCTTGACACGCATGCGCCTGTCCACCGAGCTGCTGTCGTCTGCGGAACCCGAACTGACCGAGGGCATGATCCGTGATATCGAGGATATGGACGAGATCCTCGACCAGTTTATGGCCTATATCCGCGATGGCAACGACGAGCCCAGCGAACTGGCAGACATCAATGAGGTATTGCGTGAAGTGGCTGCGCCGCACAACGGCACCGGCGAATGCGTGCGTCTGTGCCTTGAGCCGGTACCGCTATTCAGCTTCCGTCGACTGTCGGTCAAACGGCTGCTGGCCAATCTGGTGGAAAACGCGGTGCGCCACGCCGGCTGCGGCGTGGAAGTGATCAGCGCGGTGACGCGCAATGCGGCGCAACCCTATCTGGTGATTTCGGTGCTGGATCGCGGGCCGGGTATCGATCCGACCGATGTTGACTCCTTGTTCGTGCCTTTCATCCGCGGTGACCGGGCGCGCTCGACCAAGGGCACCGGCCTGGGTCTGGCGATCGTCAAGCGCATCGCTGACAGCCACGGCGCCACTGTGCAACTACTGAACCGCGAGGGTGGCGGCATGGAAGCACGGGTCAACTTTCCGCTACCCCAGGATAGCTTCTCCTGAATTCAGGCGGCCGGTGGACGCAGCAACTGGTGCTCGTCAAGCAGCTGCTCGATGGCCGGCAGGTCGGGAATCAGCATATCCAGTGCATCATCCGCCAGCCGTACCGACTGCACACTCAGCACCGACGCCTCGCCATGAGCCGACAGCTCGCCACGTTGCACCCTGCGCGAACGCGGAATACCACCCACGCGCAGACCGATAAAGCTGATACCCGGACGCCCGCCCAGGGCATTCAACACCAGGCCGCGGGGGATACCCTCAGGGGCCTGTAGCGGCTGCCCCTGCATGGCCTCAAAATCGACCATCGGCACCTGCTGCTCACGCCACAGGCTCCAGCCGAGAAACCATTGTGGCGCACCTGGCGGTGCCGGCCGGGTGATCCGGTAGCCTACCAGCTCGGCCACAGCCACGTTGGGCAGCAACAGCGTCTCGTCATTCAGTGGAATGATCAGGCTGTTAAGCGTTTCCTGGGCATCAGATGACATTCGACATTTTCCTCATTGATAGTCGCGGGCCGGACTCTCGTGCTGCAGCCAGTCCTGCAGGGCGTCGGCCAGCTGTTCCGGTGTACCTTGCAAGGTACTGTGCCCGGCCTGATATACCGCATCCGGCATCACGGTACAGGTGGCGCTGGCATCCTGGGTCCATATCTCGATACCACGCTCGCGCAGACGGGCGCAGGCCTCCACGCCATCCTCACCCATGCCACTGAAAATGATTGCGCCACAGGCTGGCTGGAAACTGCGGCCCAGCTCATCAAGCAGAACTTCGATGGATGGCTGGTACGGTCCCGGCCAGGGCTGGGCAAGCAACCGTGCACGGCGATCAGCGCTGAAGTGCACGCGCTGGCCGATAGGTGCAATCAGCACCTGTCCGCAGCCAATCGCCTGACCATTATGGCAATTGACAACCTCCCATCCATTGTCCCTACCGACAATGCGCGGTAATTGCTGTTCGAAGCCGGGGTCTATGTGCTGGGCATAGATAAAGCCTACCGGCAGGTCGGCCGGCAGCCGATCCAGAAAAGCTTTTACCGCCGCAGGTCCACCCATGGATGCTGCCAGCAACCAGACACTCCAGGCTTGCGTCCCATGCTCGCCGACAACCGGTCGAGCAACGTTGTGCGGTACACCCAGAACCTCACCCAGCCGCTGCTGCAGGCGGCGACGCCAGCGGGGATAGTCCTCGCTGTCGGTTACCGGCATGTCCCCTGCACCACAGAACACCGGTACACCGGCCTGCTCCAGCAGTAAATCGGTCAAGGCCCAGTCGTCACTCATCTCCAGCAGCCATACCCCCGGCCGCAACTGCTCGACAGCCTCGGCAGTCAGCGTAAAGGGGTCGCCATCAAACGCCAGGACATAGCCCATCTCGAGCAACTCGGCGGCCAAACGGCGACGGCGTTCGGGCTGACAGACCAGCAATCCGATGCCGGCGCCAGCTGGTTCAGTCACGCCGTCCTGCCAAACGCTCGATCAGGGCAAGCAACTCGGCTTCGTGGTAGGGCTTGCCGAGATAATGGTCAACACCGATCGCCAACGCCCGTTCACGATGCTTCTCGCCGGTACGCGAGGTGATCATGATGATCGGCAGATCCTTCATCTGTTCGTCGTGGCGTATCAGCGTGGCCACCTCAAAACCGTCCATGCGTGGCATCTCGATATCCAGCAGCATGATATCCGGCTGCGCCTCCTGCAAATGCGCAATGGCATCCAGCCCGTCCTTGGCGGTAACAACCTCCATGCCATGGCGTTCCAGCAGGCGGCTGGTGACCTTGCGCACGGTGATCGAGTCATCCACCACCATCACCCGCAGTGCGCGCTGTTCAACGGCCGGCAACTCGTTGGCCGCCGGTATCTGCTGCAGATGCAGTGCCTGCTGTGCACGGATTACCGCCAGCAGATCAAGAATCACCACTACGCGGCCATCACCAAGAATGGTTGCACCGGACAGGCCCGGCACCACGGCAAACTGCCTGCCAAGGGTCTTCACTACAATTTCCCGTGAGCCGGCCAGTGCATCGACCTGCACCGCCACACTGTGTTCCGCCGAACGCACCAGAATCACCGGCAACGGCAAGGGCTGACCATGCAAGCGAGGCTGCTGTCCGGTACCCAGCAGGTGGCCCAGGTAATTCAGTTCGTATTGCTTGCCGGCATATTCGAACGGTGGCGCATCACCGGAGTAATAAGCCTCCAGCTCGTAACCGGATACGCGTACGATACCTTCAATACTGTTCAGCGGGATTGCGTAGAGGTCATCACCCGAGTAGACCATCAGCGCACGGTTCACCGACACGGTGAAGGGCAGGCGGATGTTGAACTGCGAGCCCTGTCCCGGATGGCTGTCCAGGCTCATGCTGCCACCGAGCTGACGCACTTCGGCGTTCACCACGTCCATGCCCACGCCGCGTCCGGAAATCTGCGTGACCTGTGCGGCCGTGGAAAAACCCGCCTCCAGAATGAACTGACTGACTTCCTGATCACTCAGCTGTGCATCAACGGCCATAAGGCCGCGCTCGATCGCCTTGCGCCGCACCGCCTCCAGCTGGATTCCCGCACCATCATCCGTCAGCGTCAGCAGTATCTCTCCGCCCTGACGCTGCAGATCCAGGCGAATCCGGCCCTGTTCTGGCTTGCCGGCGGCGCGCCGTTGTTCGGGTTTTTCGATCCCGTGATCCACCGCATTGCGCAGCATGTGCTCCAGCGGACCTATCATCCGCTCCAGTACGCTGCGATCCATTTCACCCTCGGCGTTCAGTACTTCCAGCTCGACCTGTTTGCCAAGCTCTGCCGCCACCTGCCGGACTACCCGGCGCAAGCGCGGCATAAGTCGCTCGAAGGGCACCATGCGTGTACGCATCAGGCCTTCCTGCAGCTCGGTATTCACCCGCGCCTGCTGCAACAGCAAGGTTTCGGCGTCACGGCTGCGCGAGGCGAGGGTTTCCTTCAGATCCATAAGGTCGGATGCGGACTCGAACAGCGAGCGCGAGAGCTGCTGCAGTTGTGAGTACTGGTCCATTTCCAGCGGATCGAAATCCTCATAACCGGTCGCCAGTTCGTCCTGATGGCGCGAGATGATCTGTGCCTGGGTTTCCATGTCCAGCCGGCGAAGCTGGTCTCGTACCCGCTCGATGGTCGCCTCCATATCACCCAGCAACTGGCCGAAATCGCTGACCTGCTGTTCGACGCGACCGCGGAAAATCGAGGTTTCACCCGCCAGATTGACCAGTTCCTCAAGCAGCGGTGCGGCTACCTTGACGCTCTCCTGTACCGCTGCCCGGGCTGGTTGTGCATTCTCCTCGCTGCCGGCCTCCATCGCCTTGCGCAACATGTCGCGTACAGCCTGCAACGAAGGACCCTGAGGCATTTCGCTGGTGCTGGCGGGCGCAGTTAGCGGCTGATCCTGTTGCGGCTGCGGCTGCGGCTGCGGAACGCTCGGCTCTTCGGCAGCAACCTCCGGCTCGGCGGCCGGCGGCATCTGGCTAAGCGCATCAAGCTCGCCCAGCAGTTGCCGCAGGACATCGGTGGCATGCGCGTGTTCCTGGCGGTGCAATCGGGTAGCCAGGGTCTCGGCGCCTTCGGCGAGACTGGCCTGACCGGCCAAACGCGCACTACCGACAAAGCTCTGCAAGCGGTGCTGAAGGTCTGCGGCGGATGCCGGATCGTCGCTCTCGAGCAAGCCAAGGCAGGGCCGCAGCAACTCGTCGGCCTCTTCGAGGAACATGGCCAGCATCGCACCGGATACACCGTCCGCGGAAAACTCCATCGGCATTTCCGCCGGCGTCGTTGCGGGAACCTCTTCCTGCGGCGCCACCACAGCCGCCGGCTGATTGCCGGGCAGCAGCAGCGGTGCATCAGGATTGCGCCGCCACTGCTCAATGCAGGCAATCAATTGACGGCCGTCGCTGATATGCCTGCCAGCGGCAACCCCTTCGATCATGTCGGCAAGCTGGTCATGGCAGGCGTGCAGCAGGGCAAACAGGTCTGCGCCGGGCTGATAGCGCTGGTTGCACAACCCTTCGTAGAGGAACTCAAGCTCGTGACTCAGATCACCAATCGGCCTGATTTCGGCCATCCGTGCGCCGCCCTTGAGCGTGTGCAGGTCACGTTGCAGGGCTTCCACCGGCTGCAGATTTTGCGGCTCGGCGAGCCACTGCTGCAGGCTGGCAGTGGCGCTATCAATAATTTCGTTGGCTTCTTCAAGGAAGATTTCAACCAGTTCGGCGTCGGCATCCGCTTCATCCGGACTCCATTGCCCACCCTCGGTCGGCGCTGCAGCCTGCTGCTCAAGGGTAGCCGGCATGAATTCCGGCTGGTCACTAACCGGGCTATGCGACAACAGGCCCTGCAACACCAGCAACTCGGCATCCGGGCTGCTGACATGCTGATGTGCCGCTACCTGATCCATCATGCTGATCAGCCGCTCATGGGACTGGATCAACGCCTCGACCAGCGCGGATTGCAATGCCAGGCTGCCATCGGCAAGGGCCCGGTATACCTGCTCCATGCCCAGCGCAAGGCGCTCGATATCCGGCAATTCGACATCTGCTGCGACATCCGCAAGATTGGTAAGGCTCTGACCCAGTGCCTCGCTATCCGGGGCCTGGCCGTTACCTGCCTGGTGGTCAGCCAGTTGATCGGCGGCATCAAGCAGCAACTCGATACCATCGGTAAGGAAGATGGACAGCAGGTCTGCGCCGCCCTGTCCCTCGGCCAGATCACTGCGGCTGCTCTCACGCTCGCTGAGCATTCGCTGGTGACTCTGCTCAAGCCGCTGCAGGAATGCCTGACTGCCGGCAATATCGCGTTGTGGGGCGCTGGCCAATTGCTGCAGGCCCTCGGCAATCAGTTGCGAGGCTTCCTGCAGTATCGCCAGTTGCTCTTCGCCAGCCGGTACCAGATTGGCCTTGAACTCCTTGACCATTTTTTCCAGTGGCGTTGCCAGCATGGCAATCGGCAGTATGCCGGCCATATGGGCACTGCCCTTGAGCGTATGCAGGGCACGCTGCAGTGCGTCGCTGAAGGTGCGGGGCAGGCCCTGTTGGCGGCACTGATCGATAAACAGGTCGATCTGCTCCAGATGCCCCTGGGCTTCGTTGGCAAAGATTTCCAGCAGCAACGGGTCAATGATCTCCAGTGACTCGTCGGGCGTTTCGGCTGCCTGGATTGCCACTATCGGCGCACTGACTTCGGGTATCTCTTCCAGCGTGTCTGCCGGCTCTTCCGCGAACGACTCATCCAGCAACAACGGCAACGCGTCGACCGGCTCCGGCGTCTCGGCTTGCTCGATCTGCGTCAGGTCTGCCGGCTCTTCGTCATCCACTGCCGACAGAGACACCGCCTCGCCACGTGCCAATTGCGCAGCCCGCT
This sequence comes from Halopseudomonas yangmingensis, assembly GCF_900114825.1. GTDB lineage: Bacteria > Pseudomonadota > Gammaproteobacteria > Pseudomonadales > Pseudomonadaceae > Halopseudomonas > Halopseudomonas yangmingensis. The sequence continues at coordinate 71,554 of NZ_FOUI01000008.1, forward strand.
CACTCAACTGCCCAACCTGCGGGTAGGCTTGCTGGCGCGATGCGGCAAAATCCTCAACCAGTTGCGGCATCAGAGCGCGTACATCATCAATCAGCGCAAAGAGCTCGGGTGACGGCTGTATGCTGTGATCCATCACCCGGTTGAGCATGTTTTCTACCGACCAGGCCAGTTCACCGATAACCAGCGCACGCACCATCCGCCCGCTGCCCTTGAGCGTATGAAAGCCACGCCGGACTTCGGTCAGCGAACGCTGGTCTTCGTGATCTGCGGCCCACTTCGGCAAATACTGGTCAATGGTTTCGAGAACCTCTCCGGCTTCCTCAACAAAGATTTCCAACAGCTCGGCATCCAGCTCGTCCTCTGCTGGTGCTGGTGCTGGTGGCTCTGGCTCTGGCGCTGGCACTTGCAAAAATGGCTGTTCAACAGCTTCTTCGGCGGGCTCTTGCAAAGCGTCGTCGATATCAGCCGGCAATTCGAAAATGAAATCGTCAGCAGCCGTGTCGACCGGTTGTTCCTGTACCGCCTCGCCGTCGGGCTGGGCTGGCGGCTCGACAGCGGTCTGCCGGTCGCTATCGGGAACCCCTGCAGTGACCCCCGCCGCCTCGGACATGCTGCCGCGCAAGCCCTGCAGGGCATCCTCTGCCATACCCAGGATGCCATCGCTGCGCTCGCTGTCATCATCTGCCAGCCGCTCAAGGTAGTAATCGACACTCGTGACCACATCGGCCAGTGCGTCCAGGGCTACCCAGTCAGGCACCCTGCCTGCCTCAATGAGTTCGGTTTGCAGATAGTTGCGACAACCCGCAATGAGGTCGGCAGCACGCTCCAATGGCAGCATTTGCAGGCCGCCCCGCACCGAGTCAAGCCATTCGCAGGCAGGCGTCAGGCACTGTTTGTCCCACTGGTTGATGACATAGGCATTGATTGCTTCGCGCGTCTGCTCCAGTGCGCTGCGTGCCTCGTTGATCACCTGTTGGCGAATTGCCCTCAAGTCTTCTGCCGCCAACATGTGTGCCTTGGGTTCATCCTCCGGCACTGCTGGCGAAGCGGCCTGGTCTGACGGCTGAGGTTCGATGCCGAGAATGCCTTGCACACTGGCCTCGACAAACAACAGGCCGCCTGCCAGATCCATCAGCGCCGCATCATTGATGGCAACGTCGCCGGCTATCAAGCGACCCAGCAGTTCTGCCTGCTGCTGCATGACACGTCTTGGCTGACCCAGCGCCAGCATGGCCAGGGTATCGGCGATACGCTTGAACTGCGGCATAAGTTCGGCCAGCGGTGCGGCACTGCGGTCATCCTGGCGTACATACAAATCCAGCTGATCCTTGACCAGCACCAGCTCTTCGGTGAGCGCCTCGGCCACCGAGTCCATCACGTCACGCCCAGGCCCCGAAGCAGCAACCTGCTGCGGATCCTCGCGCCAGAGTGCCTGCAGCTCGTACTCCTGCTTCAGGGCATCGATACGCGGACTGCCCTCGGGACATTTGGCAATGTAAAACAACAGATTGCGCAACAGTTCGTCAGTCGTACCAGAATCCTGCTGTGCCTGCCCTTCCAGCAGCCCGCGCAGCTCACGATCGCCCTGACGCAGCAGATGACGGATAGCCGCACCGTTTTCAATCCCGCCATTTTGCAGACCTTCGGCAAGACCAGCCAGAACCCGCCAAACGGGTGCCTGCCAACAATGGGACAGGAAACCGGCCAACCGGTCGAACACCCTGACCAGTTGTTCGGCATTGCTGGCAACGTCCTGGTTTCGCACTATGCCGGCCTGAGCCATCTGCATGGCCTGACGCAAGCGACGCAACTGCAGGCTCTGCTGCTGGTCCGGCTGCCAGTCACGGTTGTCGGCGGGCGAGGCGCTGATCACCTGTTTGCCCGGAGAAAAGAGTGCGCTCTCGGAGAGCATCTTCTCGCCACGCGCCGTGCGTACATCATTGAGGATCGGCAGCAACGCCATCGGCAAATCGTGCCTCACCGCCTGGACCCGCTCCAGATAGGCCGGCAACTGCAAAATCGCCTGCATCAGCACTTCCAGTGCCTCGTCATGGCGTGCCACTTGCCCTGCCATGGTCAACCGCAGCAACTTCTCGACTTCTTCGGCAAGCAGAGCGGCGCCGTAGAATTCGACCATCTGCAGGGTTCCATGCACCTGATGGATGTAACTCAGGCAGAAGCCCAGACGGGTGCTGTCTGCCGGGTTGGCGGCATAATCTTCCAACGCCTGACGCGCCTGATTCAGCGTTTCGCTGATTTCGCCTTTGACCCAGTCGAGGGCGACATAATCATGCCGATCACCCATACTCACTCCAGACTCTCGTTGCTGCTGCGGCGCCTGTAGGCCTGTATCCGGTCATCCGGCAGCCGCTCCAGCAGGGAATTGTTCCAGTCCATGACCTCACCCAGCCCGATCACCAGTACGCCGCCCGGCACCAATCGCTTGGCCAGCAGATTGAGCAGGTCGCGACGCCGCCAGCGACGGAAATAGATGAGCAGGTTCTGACAAAAGATCACATCCAGATTGGCAATGGGTGCCTGGGCCAGCTCCAGCACATTGAGGCGGCTGAAACAGACACGCTGACGCAGACTGTCGACCACCTGGTAACGTCCGCCTTCCACCGCCTGCAGGTAACGTGTTCGTTCCTGGTCGGTAAGACCATTCAGACGGGCGCCGGAATAATTCCCGACCCGGGCCTGTTCCAGTGCCTTGAGGCTAATATCGGTGGCCCATACGGCAAAACCGGCATTTTCAGGCACTGCCGAAACAGCATCCGACGCCACCATCGCCAACGAGTAGGCCTCTTCACCGCTCGCGCAACCCAAACTCCAGAGTTGCAGCGGCCGACTGGCATCCTCCTGCAAGCGCTGCTGCAGATGCCTGGCAACCCCGTCAAACGACGGACGATGACGCATAAAGCAGGTTTCGCGCACCGTCAGATGATCTATCAGTGCAGACCACTCGATAATGCCGGTAACGCCATCGGTCACATATTGGTAATAGGCTTCGTAACCATCGATCTGCAGGCTGCGCATGCGTGCCAGCAAACTGGTCTGCAAATAGCTGCGGCGCTGCTCGGAGACGCAGACTCCTGTGCGCGCTTCAAGCAATGCCTGCCACTGACGGAACTGTTGGGTATCCATCTCCGGCAGTTGCTGCAATGACCAGTTCGGCGTTTTCTGCACCCTTTGCCCCTCGCTCATGCCGGTTTCCGGGTAGCCACCATGGCCACCCGGAGCTCAGTCTCAGCCGTTCTGTTGCGGCAGGGTGAAACCTTCCACCGAGTGGCTCATTTCCTCGGCCAGTTTGGCCAGCTCGCCAATGTTGCGGGCAGTAACCGTGGTGCCGGCAGAGGTCTGCGAGGTGATTTCCTGAATCACGTTCATGGTGTTGGAAATATGACCGGCAGAGGAGGACTGCTGGCGCGCCGCGTTGGAAATGTTCTGGATCAGGGCCGCCAGGGTGGTGGATACCTTCTCGATCTCTTCCAGTGCCACACCCGCATCCTGGGCCAGTCGTGCACCACGCACCACTTCGGAGGTGGTCTGCTCCATCGAGATAACCGCCTCGTTGGTGTCGGTCTGAATGGTTTTTACCAGCGCCTCGATCTGCTTGGTAGCCGCCGAGGAGCGTTCCGCAAGACGCTGTACTTCGTCCGCTACCACCGCGAAGCCTCGACCGGCATCACCAGCCATCGACGCCTGAATCGCGGCATTCAATGCAAGGATGTTGGTCTGGTCAGCAATGTCGTTGATCAGGCTTACGATATCGCCGATCTCCTGGGACGATTCACCCAGTCGCTTGATCCGCTTCGACGTGTCCTGAATCTGCTCTCGAATGGTATCCATGCCGGTGATGGTGTTCTGCACCACCTCGTTACCCTTGCCGGCAATGGCTACCGAACGCTCCGCTACCGCCGCCGATTCGGCGGCGTTGGCGGATACCTGATCGATGGACACAGCCATCTCGTTGATCGCTGCAGAAGCCCCGGCAATTTCCTGGGCCTGGTGATCAGAGGCCTCGGCCAGATGCACCGCAGTATCCTGGGTTTCCTGGGCAGCCCGGGTCACCTGTACCGCTGTCTGGTTGATGGTCTGTACCAGTGCACGCAGCTGGTCGATCGAGTAGTTGATGGAGTCGGCGATGGCGCCGGTAAAATCCTCGGTTACCGTCGCTTCTGCGGTCAGGTCACCGTCCGCGAGGTCGGCAATTTCGTCGAGCAGTCGCAGAATCGCTGACTGGTTACGCTCGTTGCGCTCGGCCGATTCGATCAGGCGGGAACGGGTTTCACGACTCAACTGCAAACCGATCAGCACAATACTGAGCAGCGCCGCTACCGCCAGCACATAACCGAGCAGGGTATTGATCCAACGACCCTCGGCACGTACCTGCAGGCTGTCGGACAGCGCCGACAGGCTGTCGAGTACCAGCTGGGAGTCTGTGAAGATATCGTTGGCGGCGGTACGCACCTGATACAGTTCGGGGGAGGTGAGCAGAATCTCTTCTACCGATTCGGATACGAAAGCGAACAGCTCGGCAATTTCCTGCAGACGAATCAGTGCTTCGTCATCGGTTACCTGACCAATATTCGCCGCAGGATTGCCCTGCAACATACCCTGCAGAACGCGACCGAAAAGACTTGCGTCACGGCCGAAGCTCTCGGCTGCCATTACCGCATCGGTGTCACCTGCCAGTACCCGGTTTACCGAACCGAGAATACGCTCGGCCAGCAGTGACTGACGCTGGGCGATGGCGACCTGGTCGACCGGCGCACCGGACTCGATCAGCACCTCGACCACCTCTTCATATTCAACCTGCAACTGGGGCACTGTATCGGCAAGGGTACGTGCCACTTCATGCAGGCCAAGAACCGTGTCACGGCTGCTGACAATGGCATCGGCATTGCGGCGCATGCGATTCCACAGTTGATCCACGCCCTCGACCTGCGGGGCCAGTTGCTGCGGAACCGGTGGCAGACCGGTTTCCTCGCGGCCCTGGGTCAGGTAGTCCCAGCGCAACTGGAAATCGTTTCGCGAAGCCTGCAGCAGATCAAAGGCCTGCGGTGTACCTGTTGCCGCTTCGGTAGCGGATGTCGCGGCCTGCTGTGACAGTACCCGCAGCTCACCGACATGACCCGCATATTCGGTGTCATTGTTGCTCTGGATGTTCACATACACGAAGTTGATGAACAGCAGCAGCAATGAAAGGATCAGCAGCGCGAACAGTCCGGTGACCGTTCTGTTGCTGAACATGGTGGCAATCAACTGTTTGTCGAGCTTTTTCATCATCTGGCCCCTGCCTGGCCTACCACATGGTCTTGTTGTTTGACTCGGTTTGCCGCGCCATCAGCGACGGCGGCCACTGTTGATCAGACGGCGACATCAAGAAATGCCTGATCACGGGCCAGAGCCCGAAAGTTGAAGACGTGCACAGGCGGACGGTCATCCAGCAGATAACCGCCCACCACAAAAGGTTCGATGTCGGCCGGCAACGTCTGGGCGCCCAGCCGGAAGCCGCTTACCGGGAAATGCTGCATGCCCAGTAACTGGTCAACCAGCAAACCGACAAACAGGTCATCGCGATCAAGCACCAGTACTCGCCGCTGCTTGCGCGGAGTCACCACAGAACTGGAAAAGAAGCGAGCAAGATCAACAACCGGCAGCAGACGGCCACGCACGTTGGCCACGCCACGTACCCAACCTTTAACCCGGGGTAGCGGCGTATATCGTGGCTCATGGAGTATTTCACTGACCTCGCCCATAGCCGCGACAAAGTCGCAGCCTGCCAGGCGAAAGCCGATCCCGCTCCAGGTTTCGGACAGCTGCTCCTGAGCCGGAAGACCGGCGGCCTGACGCCGACACTGTCCGGCCAACGCCTTGAGCAGGTCGAAGGGATGTACTGTCTGTGTCATGCCGTCCCTGTTCTGATTGTTATGCGGCAGCAAGTAAGTGTGGCTCAGCTGGCCAGAACGCCCTTGAGCGTACTGATCAGCACAGCTTCGTCAACCGGCTTGGTCAGATAGTCTCGGGCACCCTGACGCTTACCCCAGACCCGGTCGGTTTCCTGATCCTTGGTAGTCACGATGATCACCGGGATCTGGGCAGTTTCCGGATCCTTGGTCAGCTGGCGGGTCGCCTGAAAGCCGTTCAGTCCAGGCATGACAATGTCCATCAGCACCGCGTCTGGCTTTTCGGCACGCGCCAGGGCAACGCCATCGGCTCCGTTCTCGGCCTTCAGTACCTGATGACCGTGCTTTTCCAGCATGCCGGTGAGCTTGTACAGCTCGGTCGGCGAATCGTCGACAACCAGAATTCTGGCCATGTATGTTCTCCCCGCAAAATGAAATATACGCGCAGGAATCAGGCCTGCACGTCTGCCGATTGGGCTTGGGCACCGGACTGCTTGACGTGGGTACGGATGGCGCCAAGCAGCTCCTCCTTGCTGAACGGCTTGGTCAGGTACTGGTCAGAACCGACGATGCGCCCCTTGGCCTTGTCAAACAGGCCATCCTTGCTCGAGAGCATGATGACCGGCGTGGAGCGGAACGCGCTGTTGTTCTTGATCAGCGCACAGGTCTGATAGCCATCCAGGCGCGGCATCATGATATCGACAAAGATGATGTCCGGATGATTGTCAGCGATCTTGGCCAGCGCATCGAAGCCATCGACTGCAGTGATCACCGAGCAGCCAACCTTGGTCAGCAATGTTTCGGCAGTTCGACGGATGGTCTTGCTGTCATCAATGACCATCACCTTCAGGCTCTCGAAATTTTCTTCCATAACACCAGCCCTTTTATTAATTGTGGCGCGCAGCCATCCCGATGCTATCGGGCGCTGCCAATCCCTTTGCGGCTACTTTTAACACAGTTTTTGCAGCCAATCCATAAAGCAACTCCTGTTCGCGCAAGCCTGCCCTTTTACCTGCTGTGGCGCAAGGGTACACTCGGCCCACACTGAATTGTGCACTGGAATCTGCTCATGCGAACCCGCCTTGGCATCGTCATGGATCCGATCGACCGGATCAGCTACAAGAAAGACAGCTCGCTGGCCATGTTGCTGGCCGCCAGCCAGCGCGACTTTGAACTCTTTTACATGGAGCCGCAGGACCTGTATCTGGCCGACGGCCGGGCCATGGGTTGCATGGCGCCACTGCAGGTACATGCCGACCCGCAGCACTGGTTCGACCTGGGGCCTCAGTCCAGACAACCGCTTGCCGACCTGGATATCCTGCTGATGCGCAAGGATCCGCCGTTCGACAACGAGTTCCTCTATGCCACCCACATTCTTGAAGCCGCCGAGCGGGAAGGCCTGCTGGTGGTGAATCGCCCGGCCAGCCTGCGCGACTGCAACGAGAAACTCTTTGCCACCCAGTTTCCGCAATGCACGCCGCCGCTGGTGGTGAGCCGCCGCGCCGATATACTGCGCGCCTTTGCCCACGAACAGCGTGATGTGATCCTCAAGCCACTGGACGGCATGGGCGGCTCGATGATCTTCCGCATCCGCGAGAACGACCCGAATCTCAGCGTGATCATCGAAACCCTGACTGACCATGGCCAACGCCAGATCATGGCCCAGCGCTACCTGCCGGAGATAGTTGCGGGTGACAAACGCATCCTGATGATCAATGGCGAACCGGTTCCCTACTGCCTGGCACGCATCCCGCAACAGGGTGAAACCCGTGGCAATCTGGCAGCCGGTGGTCGTGGCGAGGCCCGCCCGCTGAGCGAGCGCGACCGCTGGATTGCCGATCAGGTTGGTCCAACCCTGCGCGAGCGCGGTCTGCTGTTTGTGGGGCTGGACGTGATCGGCGACTACCTGACCGAAATCAACGTCACCAGCCCGACCTGCATACGCGAAATCGATGCCGCCTTTTCCACCGACATCGGCGGGCAACTGATGGACCTGCTGCAGCGAATGCTGGATGCGCGCCACAGCGACTGATCTCGACACCAGGGAGCACCCATGATCAAGGAAGGCAATACAACAGAAGCCCGTCCGGCAGACCGGCTGGGCTTTACCCTGTTCATTGCCGCAGTACTGCATGCACTGCTGATCATCGGCGTGACCTTTACCCAGCCAACTCCGGATACCCGTAGCAAGAGCCTGGAAATAACCCTGGCCACCCAGCCCAGCGAGAAACCACCGGAGCAGGCCGACTTTCTGGCGCAGCATGACCAGCAGGGAAGCGGCACACTGGATCATCAGGCCGCACCGGAAACGCCGCTGGAGAGCCCGTTCCAAAGCAGTGAGATAGCCGAAACACTGCCGCAACCGGAAGCCGCAAGCCCGCCACCAACAGAGCAGGAAAAACCGGCCATCGTCAGCAGCAGTCGACCGGCACCCGAGCAGGTTTCGCGCACACCGCCACCCACGCCTGTCGAGCCGACACCCAGCACCAGTTTCACCCTCGACTCTCTGCGAACCCAGGCCACCGAGATCGCGACACTCGAGGCACGCCTGAGCGACAGCCGTCAGGAGTATGCACGCCGACCGCGCAAGCACATCATCAACTCGGCCTCGACCATGCGTGACAAGGGCGCTTATTACAAAGAGGACTGGCGACGCAAGGTAGAACGGATCGGCAACCAGAACTACCCGGCCGAAGCCCGCAGCCAGCGCATTTATGGCAGCCTGCGCATGCTGGTATCGATCAACCGTGACGGCAGCCTGCGCGAGGTCGAAATTCTCGAATCCTCCGGTCATGCCCTGCTGGACGAAGCGGCCCTGCGTATCGTCAGGCTCGGCGCCCCCTATGCTCCCTTCACTGGCGACCTGGCCGATGTCGACATCCTTGAGATCATCCGCACCTGGCGCTTCGAACCCGGCGACCGCATGTCCAGCCGCTAGCCTGCCGGGCCTTGCCCTGCCGCTACGCAACCCCAATACTATGGGCATGAGCACACTTGAACCGACCTATCTGAAAGACCAGTTTTTGATTGCCATGCCACAAATGGCCGATCCGCGCTTTGCCCACAGTCTGATTTATCTGTGCGAGCACAATGCCGAGGGCGCCATGGGCCTGATCATCAACCAGCCCAGCGGCCTGAATCTGGGCGACGTGATGCTGCAACTGGTTCCCGATCTGGATATCGTCGGCAACACCGCCGTCCAGCCGGTGTTCAATGGCGGACCTGTACAACCGGAACGCGGCTTCGTGTTGCATGCCAATGGCCAGCCCTGGCAAGCCACGGTGGAGCTGGGTGTGCTGCAGTTGACCACCTCGCGGGACATATTGCTGGCCATGGCCCGTGGCGAAGGGCCAAACGCTGCACTACTGGCGCTCGGCTATGCCGGATGGGGCGCCGGCCAGCTGGATCAGGAGCTGGCAGACAACGTCTGGCTAAGCTGCCCGGCAGACCAGCAAATTCTCTTCAAACTGCCCGCTGACAAGCGCCTGCAAGCGGCTGCCGACAAGCTCGGTATCGACCTCAACCTGCTCAGCAGTCAGGCAGGCCACGCCTGATGGGTAACATCCGCCGCGCCCTCGGCTTCGACTATGGCACCCGCCAGATCGGCGTTGCCAATGGTCAGTCGCTGACCGGCAACGCCGAGGAACTCTGCGTGCTGCGCGCTCGCGACGGCGTACCCGACTGGGAACAGCTGGGCCGACTGATCCGTGAATGGCAACCAACTGATCTGGTGATCGGGCTGCCACTGAACATGGATGGCAGTCCCAGCGAGATGAGCGCCCGCGCCGAAAAATTCGCCCGCCGCCTGCACGGTCGTTTCAACCTGCCGGTACACATGGTCGACGAGCGGCTGTCCACCTTTGAAGCAAAATCCAGCCTGCGCGAGGCAGCCCGCTCGCCAGGCAGCTATCGTGAACAACCGGTTGACGGCCTGGCCGCAGCGCTACTGCTGCAGTCTTGGCTGGCCAGCCTTGATGAGGAAAGCGCATGACCGACCTGCCCGCCGTAGAACCCCTGCTGCAGCGATTGTCCGAAGCCTTGCCGGCCTTGCTGGCGCAGCTGGGCCGCAGCGACCCGGCACTGATCGGCATCCGCACCGGCGGCGTCTGGATCGCCAGCGAACTGCAGCGCCGCTGTCTGCCGGACGCACCGCTGGGTATCCTGGATATCGCCTTCTACCGTGACGACTTCGCGCACAACGGGCTGCCGCAGAAGGTCCAGCCCTCCGACCTGCCGTTCAGCATCGACGGCCGTCACCTGGTGCTGGTGGATGATGTACTGATGAGCGGGCGAACCATCCGCGCCGCACTCAACGAACTGTTCGACTATGGCCGGCCCGCCTCGGTAACCCTGGTCTGCCTGATCGACCTGCAGGCCCGCGAACTGCCGATCCGCGCCGACGTGCTGGGCGCCAGCCTGCAACTGCCGGCCGGTCAGCGGCTCAAGCTGAGCGGTCCGCAACCGCTGCAATTCAACCTGATCTCCCACCCCACTGCCTGAGACGCCCATGAGCCAGACACCTGCCCATCTGCAACTCAACGATCAGGGTCAGCTGCGCCACTTCCTGACCATCGAAGGTCTGTCGCAGGCACTGCTGACCGAAGTGCTGGATACCGCCGACTCCTTCCTCGAAGTGGGCGAGCGGGCGGTGAAGAAGGTACCGCTGCTGCGCGGCAAAACCGTCTGCAACGTGTTCTTCGAGAACTCCACGCGCACCCGCACCACCTTCGAGCTGGCGGCCAAGCGACTGTCCGCCGACGTGCTCAACCTGAACATCGCCACCTCCTCGACCAGCAAGGGCGAGACCCTGTACGACACCATGCAAAACCTCGAGGCGATGGCCGCCGACATGTTCGTGGTGCGCCATGGCGATTCCGGGGCGGCGCACTTTATCGCCGAACGGGTCTGCCCACAGGTTGCGGTGATCAATGCCGGCGACGGCAACCACGCCCATCCGACCCAGGCGATGCTCGACATGCTGACCATCCGCCGTCATCGCGGGGATTTCAGCGGCCTCTCGGTGGCTATCGTCGGCGACATATTGCACTCGCGGGTGGCCCGCTCGAACATGCTGGCGCTGAAAACCCTGGGCTGCCCGGACATCCGCGTGATCGCCCCGCGCACCCTGCTGCCAGCCGGCATCGAAGACTATGGTGTGCGGGTGTTCAATGACCTGCGCACCGGTCTGCGTGATGTCGATGTGGTGATCATGCTGCGCCTGCAGAAGGAGCGCATGCAGAGCGGACTGCTGCCCAGTGAGGGCGAGTTCTACCGACTCTACGGGCTGACCTCGGAGACCCTGGCGCTGGCGCGGCCGGACGCTCTGGTAATGCACCCCGGTCCGATCAATCGCGGGGTGGAAATCGAATCTTCGGTGGCCGACGGACCGCAGTCGGTGATTCTCAATCAGGTGACCTACGGCATTGCCGTGCGCATGGCCGTGATGTCGATGGCCATGACCGGACAGACCAGCCAGCGCCAGCTCAACCAGGAAAGCCCGTAACATGCGACTGACCATTGAAGGAGCGCGGGTCATCGACCCGGCCAGCCAGCTTGACCAGATCACTGACCTGCATATCGACGACGGCCGCCTGCTGGCCATGGGGCCGGCCCCAGAAGGCTTCCGTGCCGACCAGCGCATCGATGCCCGTGGCCTGATTGCCGCCCCCGGCCTGGTCGACCTGAACGCCTCCCTGCGCGAGCCCGGACAAACACGCAAGGGCACTATAGCCAGCGAGACCCGCGCCGCTGCTGCCGGCGGGGTCACCAGTCTGTGCTGCCAGCCGGACACCCGACCGGTACTCGACACCCCGGCAGTGGCCGAGCTGGTTCTTGACCGCAGTGAACGCGCCGGTCAATGCCGGGTTTTTCCGATCGGCGCACTGACCCGCAATCTGGACGGTGAACATCTCAGCGAGCTGGTGGCACTGCGTGACGCCGGCTGCATGGCCTTTACCCAGGGACTGGCGTCAATGAGCAGCAACCGCCTGCTGCGCCGTGCACTGGAGTACGCGGCGGGCGCCGACCTGCAGCTGATCTTCACCCCGCAGGACCCCGGTCTCGCCGAAGGCGGTCTGGCCCACGAAGGTCCGACAGCCACCCGTCTGGGCCTGACCGGCATTCCGGAAAGTGCGGAAACCGTGGCCCTGGCCCGCGACCTGTTGCTGGTCGAGCAGACCGGTGTACGCGCGCACTTCAGTGGCCTGACCAGCGCCCGCTCGATGGATATGCTGGCTGACGCCAAGGCGCGAGGCCTGGCCGTTACCGCCGATGTAGCCATGTACCAGTTGCTGCTGTGCGACGAGGATCTGGCCGGCTTCTCCAGCCTCTACCATGTGCTGCCACCGCTGCGCAGCAGTGCCGACCGCCGCGCCCTGCGCCAGGCAGTGCAGACGGGGCTGGTCGAGGCGATCGCCTCGCACCACCGGCCCCATGAACCCGAAGCCAAGCGTGTCCCCTTCGCGGCGTCCGAACCCGGTATCAGCAGTATTGAAGTGCTATTGCCGATGGCCCTGACCCTGGTCGCCGATGGCCTGCTGGAACTGCCGGCCCTGCTGGCGCGCCTGACCAGCGGCCCGGCAGGTGCGCTACGCCTGCCAGCCGGTCGCCTGGAGCCTGGCTCAATCGCCGACATTGTACTGTTCGACCCGGCTGCCGCCAGCCTGATCGGCGAGCACTGGCTGTCGCGCGGCGACAACTGCCCGCTGCGGGGTCTGGGTACGCCGGGCCGAGTGACCCATACAATCTGTCAGGGAAAACTGGTATACCAGTACCAGCCGGGCTGACACCGGCGCTACAGCTCAACTTGCGGACGGACAGGCAACATGGCGGCTTTCGGATTGCGCGGCAAATCCCTGCTGGCACTGGCACTGGTGTGCCTGCTGGCAATCATCCCGGCGGCACTGGTCGGCTGGCTGGTCCTGCAGGGCATCCACCAGCACTTCGGCGACGCCTATGCACGCAATGCCACCCTGCTGCAGCGCGAGCGCATCTATGCGCCCATTTCCCGCGAGCTGGCCCTGTCGCTGCGCTTTGCCAACTCTGAGGTGACCCGTCAGTGGTTACTGGACGAGAGCAGCGCAGACAAGCGCGCACTGTTCTTCCGTGAGGCCGAGGGCTACCGTCAGGACTTCCGCGACCACGCCTACTTTCTGGTGAATGCCGAGTCCTTCAATTACTACTTCAACAGTGATGCCGAGCCCGTCAATGACCAGCCGCGCTACCAGTTGCGCGAAGGCAACCCGGATGACCGCTGGTTCTTCAGCAGCCTGAGCAACCCGCAGCCGTTCAACATCAACGTCGATGCCAACCCGCAACTGCAGACCACCAAGGTCTGGTTCAATATCTTCGTACAGGACCGGCAGCAGCGAGTGATTGGTTTGGCCGGTTCCGGCCTGGATCTGTCCGGCTTTATCCGCGACTTCATCAGCAGTGCCGAGCCCGGCGTCAGTCCGATGATCGTCAGTGCGGATGGCGCCATCCAGGCCCATCAGGACAACAACCTCATTGCGCTCAACTCGGGCGCCGACAGCGCCAGTCTGACCGAGTCGGATACCCTGTTCGGACTGCTTGGAAGCAGTGCCGAACGCGATCAATTGCGCCAGCAGCTGCTGGCCTTGCGCGACACACCCGGTAGCGTCACCAGCCTGCCGGTTCAGCTGGACGGACGCGACCAGTTGCTGGCCGCCAGCTATATCCCGGAGCTCGACTGGTATGTGGTGAATGCCATCGACCTGCGCGCCGCTCGGGTAATCGACAGCAGCTGGCTGTTGCCGATCCTTGGCATCCTGTTGCTGCTGATGCTGGCACTGATCCTGTTGTTCGCCCTGACCATCGAGCGGCTGCTGCTGCGCCCGCTGCAACAACTCAAGCAGGGCGCCCTGGCGCTCGCCGCCGGACGCTACGACGTGCGCCTGCCGAGCAGCCGGAAAGACGAAATCGGCGAGCTCAGCCAGGCCTTCGGCAGCATGGCAGGGCGCATCCGCGAGCACACCGAACAGCTGGAACAGCGGGTGCATGAGCGTACCCATGAGCTGGAGCAGGCCAACCGCGAAATGGCCGCCGCGCACAAGAAGATCGGCGACTCAATCGACTATGCCAGCCTGATCCAGCGCTCGATCCTGCCGGACCGCGACCTGCTGCGCCACCTGGGCGAACACCACGCAGTGCTGTGGAAGCCCCGCGATGTGGTGGGTGGTGATTTCTACATCTTCCGCAATCAGGATCAGGGCTGCCTGCTGGGCGTGGTCGACTGTGCCGGACACGGCGTACCCGGTGCGCTGATGACCATGCTCGCGCATGCCACCCTGGATCAGGCCATCAGTGACTGTGGCGCAGAAGACCCGGCGGCCATACTGGCGCGCAGCGACGACATCATCCGGCATATGCTCGGCGACAGCCCGGAAGCCCGGGTACTGGCCACCAATATGGATGTCGGTCTGGTCTGGGTCGACCGAGCAGCACGCCAACTGGTTTTTGCCGGTGCCAAGATTGCCCTGTATTACAGTGATGGCCAGCAGGTCGAATGCCTGCCGGCCGGTAAACGACCGATTGCCGGCAAGCGCCCCGGCCAATACCAGAACCAGCAGCTGGCACTGGAGCCGCAGCATACCTACTACCTGTGTACCGATGGCTTCCTTGATCAGGCTGGCGGCGAGCAGGGTTACGGTTTCGGCAACAACCGCTTTGCGCAGATGCTGCGTACCCATGCCAGCTTGCCACTGGCCGAACAAAGCGCCGCCTTTGCCGCGACCCTGGCCGACTACCAGGGCGACTATCCGCAGCGCGACGACATTACCATGCTATGCTTTCGCTACGATTGACTGGCGCAAGCACGCCATTTCAGGTCTTTTCGAGGATTTCCGATGCAGCAGCTTGATCTTTACGCCCTGCGCGAGCAGTTCAACCAACGGCAGATACTGCTGTGCTTCAACGGCCCCATCTCGCGCAGTCTGATCGAGGAAATCGGCAACGCCTTGCGCAATTACCTGAGCGCCGAGGATGCGCCCCCGTCAGCGGCGATGGACGTCTTTGCGGTGTATATCGAAATGACCCAGAACATTCGCCACTACAGCCGCGACAAGGGCTGGAGCGAGCAGGAATCCAGCGCCACCGTGATTGTTTCCCGCGATGATCAGGGGCGTTACGTGGTATCCGCTGGCAATCTGGTCGATACCGCCGACGGCGAACAGATGCTGGCCTCTGTGCACTCGCTGGCCGGACTGGACAAGGTCCAGCTAAAGGCAGCCTACAAAGAGCAGCTGCGCCGTCCGCGTGATGCGGAAAAGGTCAGCGGCGCCGGCCTTGGCCTGATCGATATTGCCCGCAAGTCCAGCGAACCGCTGCAAGCCTCCCTGCAAACCCTTACAGAAGGCCGCAGCTTCCTCAGCCTGCGTGCCGTGATCTGATCAACAAGAGCCATGACCATGAGTGATCTGTCCATCCCCGCCACCCAGTCCACACCCGAGATCCGTACCGATCTGGGCAACGGCAAGGTGTTCATGCAGGGTGACTCCTACCCGGAAAATTCCTACGAACTGTTCAACCAGTTGATCGAATGGATTGAACAGTTTCTGTCCGCCGACAGCCGACCGTTGCATATGGAGCTACGCCTGCTGTACCTGAACACCAGCAGCATCAAGGTGATGATGGATATTTTCGACATCTTCGAGCAGGCACATCAGGACGGCCGCAGGGTGTCTGTGCAATGGCTGTACGACCAGCGCAACGAACGCGTTGCCGAGCTCGCCGAAGAGTTCCGTGAGGACTGCAGCTTCCCCTTCGACATCACCAGCGAAGTGGCTGCCTGACATGTCAAGATCGAGCCATGTAAAGCTCGAGGAGCAGATTACTGCCCTGCTGGACAGCGATGAGCAGCAGGGCAATCCGCTCTACCCCTTGCTGAGCGAACTCTGGGAGGTCCATCAGGAACTGGCGCGACGCATCGACCGTATCAGTCATATCTCCGATGCCTACCAGAGCCTGGCCAAAGAGCGCGAACAAAGCCTGAGCGAGCGGGTAAACAAACAATTGCGGCAACTGGAAAAGGTCGCGCGTATTTCCGACCGCTACCAGAAAATGATGCGCGATCTGAATATCGCCCTGCACGAAGCCTCAACCCACGACCCGCTGACCGGTCTGGGCAACCGTCGTCTGCTGATCGAACGACTCAAGGAAGAAAGCGAACGCGCCCGGCGCAACGGACACAGTTTTTCTGTGGCCATGCTGGATATCGACCATTTCAAGCGAATCAACGACCAGTATGGTCATGAGGTAGGCGACAAGGTGCTGACCGAGGTGGCCCGCGTACTGGATGCGGAAATTCGTGAGGCAGACCTGTGCGGGCGCTGGGGCGGTGAAGAGTTCATCATACTGCTACCGGAAACCACAGCCTTCGACGCACAGCAAGTGATCGAACGGGTGCGTGAGGCAGTGCTTCACCTGCACCTGCACGTCAACGCCGAGAATTTCAGCCTGAGTATCAGTGCGGGCATCGCTGCCCACCACATCGGCAACAGCTACTCGGAAACCGTCAACCGTGCCGACGGCGCCCTGCTGCAGGCCAAGCAACAGGGACGCAACCTGTGTCGGGTAGCCGCTGACCACCCCGCCTGACCCGTCTCTCAGCGGCGCAGACGCGCCTCCTCCTCGTCCAGTTCCAGCGAAAAGCCGCCGCCCTTGTTCATCAGGTGCTTGCCGTCGGTTTCCGAAGCCAGCTTGATCATCAGACGCAGGTCGTTGGCCGAATCGGCATGTGACAGCGCGTCCTCGTAGGTAATCTCGCCATCGCTGTAAAGCCTGAACAGGGCCTGATCGAAAGTCTGCATACCCAATTCGTTGGAGCGCGCCATCAACGGCTTGAGCTCATGCACCTCACCCTTGCGGATGATGTCGGCAGCCAGCGGGGTATTCAGCAGCACCTCGATGGCAGCGCGGCGCCCCTTGCCGTCCGGTGTTGGCAGCAACTGCTGGGCAACGATGCCCTTGAGGTTCAGCGACAAGTCCATCCACACCTGCTGGTGCATGTCCGTGGGGAAGAAGTGGATGATCCGGTCCAGCGCCTGGTTGGCATTGTTGGCGTGCAGGGTCGCCAGACACAGGTGGCCGGTTTCGGCAAAGGCTACCGCATGCTCCATGGTCTCGCGGGTTCGCACCTCGCCGATCAGAATCACATCGGGCGCCTGGCGCAGGGTGTTTTTCAGCGCCACTTCGAAGGAATCGGTATCGATACCAACCTCACGCTGGGTGATGATGCAGCCCTGGTGCTGATGGATAAACTCGATCGGATCTTCAATGGAAATGATATGACCGGTGGAATTGCGGTTACGATGACCGATCATCGCCGCCAGCGAGGTGGACTTACCGGTGCCGGTGGCGCCAACAAAGATCACCAGCCCACGCTTGGTCATCGACAGCGTCTTGATCACCTCCGGCAGGCGCAGATCGTCAACCGTGGGAATGGTGGTCTCGATACGCCGCAGCACCATACCGACCAGATTGCGCTGGTAGAAGGCGCTGACGCGGAAGCGGCCAATGCCGCGCGCACTGATGGCAAAGTTGCATTCACGCTTTTCGGAAAACTCGCGACGCTGAGCCTCGGTCATCACACCCAGTACGGTTTCGCGGGTCTGCTCCGGCGACAGCGGCGCCTTGGTCACCGGCAACAACCTGCCATGCACCTTCATGCTCGGCGCCACACCGGCAGTAATGAACAGATCCGATGCGCCTTTCTCGACCATCAGTCGCAGCAGCTTGTCAAACTCCATGATGTTCCTCTTGTATCCCTGGTGCGACAGATGTGCCGCTGTCTGTTAGTCAGAATCCGTCGGTAGCCTTGGCTTTCTCGCGCGCCGCATCCTTGGTGACAATCCCCTTGGTCACCAGATTCTTCAGACACATATCGAGGGTCTGCATGCCGAGGTTGCCGCCGGTCTGGATCGCTGAGTACATCTGCGCCACCTTGTCCTCGCGGATCAGGTTGCGGATAGCCGGGGTACCGATCATGATCTCGTGGGCCGCCACCCGGCCACCACCGATCTTCTTCAGCAGGGTCTGGGATACCACGGCGGTGAGGGATTCCGACAGCATGGAACGCACCATCGACTTCTCTTCGCCAGGGAATACGTCAACCACGCGGTCAATGGTCTTGGCCGCCGAGGTAGTGTGCAGGGTGCCAAACACCAGGTGGCCGGTTTCTGCGGCAGTCAACGCCAGACGGATGGTTTCCAGGTCGCGCATCTCGCCAACCAGGATGATGTCCGGGTCTTCCCGCAGGGCCGAGCGCAGTGCTTCGGCAAAGCCCAGGGTATCGCGGTGCACCTCGCGCTGGTTGACCAGGCACTTCTTCGACTCGTGAACGAATTCGATCGGGTCCTCGATCGTCAGAATATGCTGGTACTTGGTGTTGTTCAGGTAATCGAGCATCGCCGCCAGGGTGGTCGACTTGCCCGAACCGGTGGGCCCGGTGACCAGTACCAGGCCGCGCGGCACATCGGAAATCTTCTTGAACACATCGCCCATGCCCAACTCTTCCATGGTCAGCACCTTGGAAGGAATGGTCCGGAACACTGCACCGGCGCCACGATTCTGGTTGAAGGCATTGACCCGGAAACGCGCTACGCCAGGCACTTCGAAGGAGAAGTCGGTTTCCAGAAACTCCTCATAGTCCTTGCGCTGTTTGTCGTTCATGATGTCGTAGATCAGCGCATGCACCTGTTTGTGGTCCATGGCCGGCACGTTGATGCGGCGTACATCGCCATCGACGCGGATCATGGGTGGCAATCCTGCCGACAGGTGCAGGTCCGACGCGCCCTGTTTGGCGCTGAAGGCTAACAGCTCGGTAATATCCATAGGGTTCCCCATTGCGTCCTGCAAGCATGTAGAATGCCGGCAGTGCCACTGGTCATGACAAGGTTCTCGGTCAGCTAATGTCCACGATAGCAGAGAATATTGCAAACGTTCGCCGTCAGCTTCAACGCGCCGCACATAGTGCCGGGCGATCAGCAGACAGCCTGACACTGGTGGCGGTCAGCAAGACCCGCCCGGCCGGGGATATCCGTGCGGCCCATGCCTGCGGCCAAACGCATTTCGGCGAGAACTACCTGCAGGAAGCCCTGGAAAAAATCGCCGAGCTGAGAGACCTGCCGCTGATCTGGCATTTCATCGGGCCGATCCAGTCAAACAAGACCCGGGCGATTGCCGAACATTTCGACTGGGTGCACAGCGTTGACCGTCTGAAAATCGCCGAACGCCTGTCGGCCCAGCGCCCGGCGTCACTGCCCCCACTGAATATCTGCCTGCAGGTAAATATCAGCAATGAACCCAGCAAGGCCGGCGTATCGCCAGCCGAACTGCCTGAGCTGGCCGCCGCCGTGGCCGCCCTGCCGAACCTGCGTTTGCGTGGCCTGATGGCGATCCCCGCCCCAGCCAGTGACAGCGACTCACGCCGCGCACCACTACGTGCCTTGCATGAATTGCTGGAATCGCTGCCACTGCCGCTCGACAGCCTGTCGATGGGCATGAGCGACGACCTGGTCGAGGCGGTGGCCGAGGGTGCCACCCTGGTGCGCATCGGCACGGCGATCTTCGGTGCCCGCCACTACCCGAACTCATCCACCCCGCAAGGACATCCGCAATGACTGCTCCCCGCATCGGTTTTATCGGCGCCGGCAATATGGCCAGCAGCCTGATCGGTGGCATGCTGCAGCAAAACTTCAAACCGGCCCAGCTGCTGGCCAGTGACCACAACCCCGAACAGTGCCAGCGCATCGCCCGCCAGTTCGGCATCAGCAGCAGCACTGACAATGCCGTGCTGGCAGCCGACTGCGATGTGCTGCTGCTGGCGGTCAAGCCGCAGGTGATGCGCGAGGTCTGTCAGGCGCTGCCCGCGATGCGTAAACCGGGACAACTGGTGATCTCGATTGCCGCCGGCATCGACTGTCGCAGCCTGAGCCGCTGGCTCGGTGAAGACACACCGCTGGTTCGCTGCATGCCGAATACCCCGTCGCTGTACCGTCAGGGCGTCAGCGGTCTGTATGCCACGCCGTCAGTCAGCAATGCACAGAAACAGCTGACCGAGGCAATCTTCAATGCCGTGGGCATCAGCCTGTGGCTGGATCAGGAAAGCCAGATAGACGCCGTGACTGCCGTGTCCGGCAGCGGCCCGGCGTATTTCTTCTACCTGATGGAAGCCATGATCAATGCTGGCGAACAACTCGGCCTGAACCGCGATACTGCCGAGCGACTGACCCTGTTCACCGCCCTCGGCGCCGCCGAAATGGCGGTACAGAGTGAGGTTGACGTGGCCGAACTGCGCCGCCGGGTGACCTCACCGGGCGGTACCACCGAGCAGGCTATTGGCAGCTTTACCGCCGACCAACTGCCGCAAAGCATCGCCCGCGGCATGCAGGCGGCCGCCCGACGGGCAGGGGAACTGGCGGAACAACTGGGAGACAAGGCATGAACAACAGTCTTGGAATGGCCGCCATCTATGTAGTGCAGACCCTTGGCGGACTCTATGTACTGGTGGCGCTCCTGCGCTTTTTGCTGCAGACCGCGCGCGCGGATTTCTACAACCCGATCTCGCAATTCGTGGTACGCGCCACCCAGCCGCTGCTGGCACCGCTGCGCCGGGTAATTCCGGGGTTTGGCGGGCTGGATCTGGCATCCCTGGTGCTGACCCTGCTGGTGCAGATGCTGGTGCTGGCGATCATCTTCCTGCTGGCTATTGGCAGCCTGCCGAATATCCTGCAACTGCTGGTGTGGTCGATGGTGGCGGTGGTAGCGCTGCTGACCAAGGTGTTCTTCTTTGCGCTGATCATCAGCGTAATCCTGTCCTGGGTAGCGCCGGGCAGTCGTAACCCGGCCGCACTGCTGGTGCATCAACTGTGCGAACCCTTACTGACCCCGATCCGCCGTATCCTGCCTAACCTTGGCGGTCTCGATCTGTCGCCAATCTTCGGTTTTATTGCCCTGCGGCTGGTCGACATGCTGGTAGTCGCCGAACTGGCCAAAGCCACCGGCATGCCACCGGGACTGACGCTGGCGCTCTGAACTCTGCCGCCCGACACTCCTGCATGGTCACTGAAGCACGGCAACGCCGGGCAACGATCTGTGACCGGCGGCCGGTTGCAGGTGCCGGGCCGGCTCTTTAGACTGGCGCATCGACTGCCGTCAGCTCCTTGCAGTCCAAGGGTTTGTCAGAGGAAAACGCTCCCCGATGTCCAGCTATCCGATCGATTCAGTAGGCCTGGTCACGCCGCAGCGCATGGCCTTCAATACGCCGCTGCCGCTGGCCTGTGGCAAGTCGCTGGCGGAATACGAACTGGTCTATGAAACCTATGGCGAACTGAACGCCAGCGCCAGCAACGCCATACTGATTTGCCATGCGCTGTCCGGGCACCATCATGCCGCCGGCTACCACAGCGAGGATGAACGCAAACCGGGCTGGTGGGACAGCTGCATCGGCCCCGGCAAACCAATCGATACCCGGCGCTTCTTCGTGGTCAGCCTGAACAACCTCGGTGGCTGCCACGGCTCCACCGGCCCCTCCAGCGTCAATCCGCAGACCGGCAAACCCTGGGGCGGCAGCTTTCCGGTGGTCACCGTAGAGGACTGGGTACACAGTCAGGCACGCCTCGCCGACGCCCTCGGCATTCGCCAGTGGGCGGCCGTGGTGGGTGGCAGTCTGGGCGGCATGCAGGCGCTGCAATGGGCGATCAGCTACCCCGAGCGAATCCGCCACTGCGTGGCGATTGCCACCGCACCCAAACTGTCGGCACAAAACATCGCCTTCAACGAGGTGGCCCGTCAGGCAATTCTCACCGACCCGGACTTCCATCACGGCGAGTACAACGCCTTTGGCGTGATCCCCAAGCGCGGCCTGATGCTGGCACGCATGATTGGCCACATCACCTACCTGTCAGACGATTCGATGGGCGCCAAGTTTGGCCGTGAACTGCGCAGCGAACGCCTGAACTACGACCTGACCAGTGTCGAATTCCAGGTCGAAAGCTACCTGCGCTACCAAGGTGAGGAATTCTCCGGGCGCTTCGATGCCGACACCTATCTGTTGATGACCAAGGCGCTCGACTACTTTGACCCGGCGGCCCGACATGACGGCGATCTGGCAAAGACCTTCGCCGCTGTGCAAGCCGACTTCATGCTGATGTCCTTCACCACCGACTGGCGCTTTTCACCGGCGCGCTCGCGGGAGATCGTCAACGCCCTGCTGGCAGCACGCAAGGGGGTCAGCTATCTGGAAATCGAAGCCGCCCAGGGCCATGACGCCTTCCTGCTGCCAATCCCGCGCTACCTGCAGGCCTTTACCGGCTATATGAACCGAATCGAGGTGGACTGATGGCCCTGCGTGCCGATCTGCAGATCATCCAGCAGTGGATCAAACCCGACAGCCAGTTGCTCGACCTGGGTTGCGGTGACGGCGAACTGCTTGCCTACCTGCACCAGCACAAGCGGGTGCAGGGTTACGGCCTGGAAATCGATGCCGACAAGATCGCCCGCTGCATCGAGCGTGGCGTGAATGTCATCGAACAGAACATGGACCAGGGGCTGGACAACTTCGCCGATCGCAGCTTCGACACAGTCGTGATGACCCAGGCGCTGCAGGCGGTGCATTACCCGGATCGCATCCTCGAGGACATGCTGCGTATCGGTCGCGAGGCGATCCTGACCTTCCCCAACTTTGCCCACTGGCGCTGCCGGCTGTATCTGGGACTCAAGGGGCGCATGCCGGTGTCGGAATTCATGCCCTACACCTGGTACAACACGCCCAATATCCACTTCTGTACCTTCAAGGATTTCGAGGACCTGTGCCGCAACCGGCAGATTCGCATCCTTGATCGCCTGGTGGTCGACCAGACCCACCAGAGCAACCGCTTCAATAGCCTGCTACCAAACCTGCTGGGTGAAGTGGCGATCTACCGGGTAACCCGCTGAACGAGGAAACACCATGTTGCGTGCCCTGATTCTGAGCCTGTTGCTGCTGCCGCTGGGTGCGCTGGCGCAACAGGAAACCCGCATTGGCGGGCTGACCGTCTACCACAACACCTTCAACAGCAGTTACCTGCAGCCGGAGATTGCCGCTGGCGCCGGACTGGTGCGTGGACCGCGGCATGGCGTGGTGACCCTGGCCGTGCACCGTGATGGCAAGCCGGTCGATGCGCTGCTGCAGGGCCAGGTGACCAACCTGCTGTCGCAGACCACACCGCTGCAGTTCATCCGCATTGAAGAAGGCGAGGCGGTGTATTTCGTCGCCAACTACACGGCCGCCCAGCGCGGCCTGCTGCGCTTCGAGGTGAAGATCCGCGCCGATGCCAACGCCCCGGAGCAGGTGGTGCGTTTCCAGCAGGAGTTCCATCCGGATGAGTGAACTGCCATTCCGCCAGCTGGTGCTGGCCAGCAACAATGCCGGCAAGCTCAAGGAACTGCAGGCGATGCTCGGCGCGCATGTCGACGTATTGCCGCAACGCCAGTTCACCGAGGTGGAAGCGGTCGAGGATGGCCTGAGCTTTATCGAGAACGCCATTATCAAGGCCCGCCACGCCGCCCGTGCCTCGGGCCTGCCGGCGCTGGCCGACGACTCCGGGCTGGCGGTGGACGTACTGGGTGGCGCCCCCGGTATCCACTCGGCGCGCTACGCCGGTGGCGGCGGGGATGCCGCCAACAACGCCAAGCTGCTGGACAGCCTGCGCGGGGTGCCGGATGCCGAGCGCGGGGCGCGCTTTATCTGTGTACTGGCGCTGGTGCGGCATGCCGACGACCCGCTGCCGATCATCTGCGAAGGCCAGTGGCCCGGTCGCATCCTGCATGCCCCGCAGGGTGACCAGGGCTTCGGCTATGACCCGCTGTTCTGGGTGCCGGAAACCGCCTGCAGCAGCGCTGAACTGCCGGCCGACCAGAAGAACCGCCTGAGCCACCGCGCCCGCGCCATGGCCGAGCTGCGCCAACGACTGGGCCTGGCGTGAAGCAACCACCGCTGGCCGCCTATGTGCATATCCCCTGGTGCATCCGCAAATGCCCCTACTGTGACTTCAACTCCCACGCGGCCGGGGCGCAGCTGCCGGAAGCGGACTATATCGATGCGCTGATTGCCGATCTGGACCAGCAACTGGGCGCTGGCGAGTCGCGCGAACTGGTGTCGATCTTCTTTGGCGGCGGCACCCCCAGCCTGTTTTCCGCCGCCAGCCTGGATCGTCTGTTGCAGGCCATGCAGCAACGCCTGCGCTTTGCCAGCGATATCGAGATCACCCTGGAAGCCAACCCCGGCACCTTCGAGCAGGCCAAATTCGCCGATTACCGGCGCGCCGGGATCAATCGCCTGTCGATCGGCATCCAGAGCTTCAATCCGCAACAGCTGAAGGCGCTGGGCCGCGTGCACGACGACCATGAAGCGCTGGCAGCGGTGGACATGGCGCGCCGCGCCGGTTTCGACAATCTCAATCTGGACCTGATGCACGGTCTGCCGCAACAGACCCTGGAGCAGGCCATGGCGGACATCGAGCAGGCGCTGGCACTGGCCCCCGAGCACCTGTCCTGGTACCAGCTGACGCTGGAGCCGAATACCGTGTTCTACAGCCAGCCTCCACAATTGCCGGAGGACGACATCCTCTGGGATATCCAGGAAGCCGGGCAGGCCCGACTGGCCGAAGCCGGGCTACAGCAGTACGAGGTGTCCGCCTATGCCCGCGACCAGCGCCGGGCGCGGCACAACCTCAATTACTGGCAGTACGGCGACTTTATCGGTATCGGTGCCGGCGCCCACGGCAAGCACACCCACAGTGACGGGCGCATCGAACGCTACTGGAAAACCCGCCTGCCGAAGGACTACCTCGACCCGGCCAGAGCCTTCCGCGCCGGCAACCGGATACTCGCGCAGGAAGAACTGGCCTTCGACTTCCTGATGAACGCCCTGCGCCTGGTCGACGGCGTGCCCAGCCACTGGTACAGCGAGCGCACCGGCCAGCCGATCGAGCAGATCGCCAGCCAGCTCGACGCCACCGTCAGTCGCGGCCTGCTACAACCCTGGCACCAGCAGCTGCGCACCAGCGAGCGCGGCCAGCTGTTCCTGAATGACCTGTTGCAGGGGTTTCTGTAGGGAAACGCTGATCAATTGCAGAGAGTTTTCTGAACGCGGTAACCGATGACCTGTTCTGGACCGTCGATGCCCTGGACGGGCATCGCCGAGCTTACAGGGATGTATTTACAGCGTGTCCAGAACAGGCCATCGGTTGCTGCGTTGGCACATTAGCTATTTGATCAGCTTCCCAACAGCCGCTTGCCGCATGCCGCCAGAAGCTTCAAGCTTGCAACTCACCCCACCTGCCAGCGAGGCCGCCATGACTCCGTTTCTGTTTGCCACCACCGCCCAGATTCTCTGCGAGGCCGGCAGTGCCGTGCGTCTTGGGGCGTTGTGCCGGGAACGCGGCGCGCGCCGGGTGCTGATCGTCACCGACCCGGGCATTACCCGGCTGGGCATGCTGGATGCGGTACTGCCTGGCTTTGCCGAGGCCGGCGTCGCGGTGGAAGTGTTCGATCAGGTTGTGGCTGATCCGCCGGAGGCCGTGGTGCTGGCCGCCGTAGCCCAGGCCCGGGTGCTGCAGGCTGACCTGCTGGTCGGCTTCGGCGGCGGCAGCTCGATGGATGTGGCCAAGCTGGTAGCCCTGCTGGCGCATCCACAGTGCAACCAGCAACTGGCGGATATCTACGGGGTTGGCAACGCCAAGGGCCAGCGCCTGCCACTGATCCAGGTGCCGACCACCGCCGGTACCGGCTCCGAGGTCACGCAGATCTCCATTATCACCACCGGCGAAACCACCAAGACCGGCGTGGTCTCGCCGCTGCTGCTGCCGGATCTGGCGCTGCTGGATGCCGACCTCACCCTCGGGCTGCCGCCGGCGGTCACCGCCGCCACCGGTATCGATGCCATGGTGCATGCGATCGAGGCCTACACCAGCAAGCTGAGAAAGAACCCGCTGTCGGACATGCTGGCGCGCGAGGCCCTGCGCCTGCTGGCGACCAATCTGGATGAGGCGGTGCACAACGGCAGCAACCGCGAGGCCCGTCAGGCCATGCTGCTCGGCGCCCTGCTGGCCGGCCAGGCGTTTGCCAACGCCCCTGTGGCAGCGGTACATGCGCTGGCCTATCCGCTTGGCGGGCATTTCCACATCCCCCACGGCCTGTCGAATGCCCTGGTGTTGCCAGCGGTGATCGCCTTCAACGCACCGGCCGCCGAGAATCTGTATGCCGAACTGGCGCCGCTGCTGGTGCCCGACCTGCAGCCGGGCAGCAACGCCCGACTGACCGAGCAGCTGGTCGCCGCACTGGCCGAACTCAGCCCGCGCTGCCAGCTGCCCAGTCGCCTGCGCGACGCCGGCGTTCCCGAGGACAGCCTGCCGATGCTGGCGCGCGACGCCATGCTGCAACAGCGCCTGCTGGTCAACAACCCGCGTGCACTGGCCGAGGCCGATGCGCTGGCAATCTACCGGCAGGCTTTTTAGCCTCAGCTATGCAACCAGTAGGTGACCAACAGCAGCAGCAACAGCAGTGGCATCACGCTGGCGACAAAGCGGCCATTCCAGCCAAACGCCACCCGCCATGGCTGCTCGCCGCTGTAGCGCGCCAGGATCAGGGTCGAGGGCCCGAACGGCGAAAAGATCATCGCCAGCGAAAAGCCGCACATCAGTCCCACCGCCGGCGTCATGATCGGCACCCCGAGCAGCGCCAGCTGGGACAGCAGACCGGCGACTAACGACAGCGAGACAATCGGCGCCACACCAATCACCGCCAGGCTGATGGTACTGAACAGGCTGAGCACCGCCAGCAGCAGGTTGTAGCGAGGCGACTGCGCCAGCCAGGCAGCGAACTGCTCCAGCGGCAACAGCGTACCCAGCGCCCCGCCAAGCAGCGCCGCACAGCCGAAGATAAACATTTCGTTGTGCATGCTGCGCATGTTCTCGCCAATCTCGCGCAGCGCCGTGGTCATCGAGCGCTCGCGCCACAGCAGGTAGCCAAGCACCCCCACCGGCACCAGCACCATGGCCGCCTGCGAGGCGCTCAGCGCGGTGCGCGAGGAGAGCAGGGCGACAGCCGCCAGCCCCAACAGACTGCCCAGCAGCAGACCGCGCATGCCCTCGGCGCGACTGCTGTCGCCGATGCTGTCACGCAGTGCCAGCAGCCCGCGGGTCTCGCGACGCCAGCCAACCAGAATCATCAGGGCAGCCGCCACCGCGCCGTAGGGCAGCATGCTCAGCCAGTCCAGTTTCGGCATTTCCCGTGAAATGATTGCAATGGTCACACTGGTCGGCGCCAGCAGCGGCACCAGGGCAAAGCCGCGCAGGGTAGTGACCATCACGCTGCGCAGGCCCTCACGGCGCTGCTGGTCGCTCAGCGGATAGCGCTTGAGGTGCTGTACCAGGGTGCCGCACAGCAGGTTCATCATGCCGAAGTTGAGGATCGAGCCGATGCTGCCGGCGGTCAGCACATAGCGCGGATAGAGCACCACCTTGGAGCCGGACAGCAGCGCCTTGTGCAGCTCGCGCAGTTGCGGCAGGCGCACCGCCAGTAGCTGCATCAGCCCCAGTGCACCGAGGAAACTGGTGTAGTAAGCAGCCGAGGAGGCCAGCCGTGGCCACAGTTCCAGACCGCTGCGCGGGCTGGCCAGCGCCGCCAGCAACACCCCCAGGGTGATGATACCGAGCCAGCGCGGGTAGGGGTTCAGCCGGCTGAAGTAGCGCAGGAAGTAACCAACAAAGGCCGCCGCCGCCAGCCAGCTGAACAGCGGCCAGCCGGCCAGCAGGGCCAGCAGCTCAAGGGCAACGCCAAGGGGCAGCAGGGCGGCCAGCATGGTTCAGGGCAGGTCCCTGCGCAGGGCGCCCTTCTTGAACACGCCCTCGCCAAAACCAACCAGCCGGTCATTTTCGTCCAGCAGATCGCAACTGGCCATGAATAC
This sequence comes from Halopseudomonas yangmingensis, assembly GCF_900114825.1. Lineage (GTDB taxonomy): Bacteria > Pseudomonadota > Gammaproteobacteria > Pseudomonadales > Pseudomonadaceae > Halopseudomonas > Halopseudomonas yangmingensis. The sequence continues at coordinate 99,427 of NZ_FOUI01000008.1, forward strand.
CTTGTGCCCGGCGCTGCGGCAGCGCGCCACGGCCCGCAGGCGACTACCGAGCCCGGCGGTGGCGGAGAAATTGACATTCATCGACAGGGTGATGGCGACCCGGCGCTCGTCCGGATTGGCGGCCCAGGTACCGCACAGGCCCATGGCAATATCCAGCAGACTGGCAGTGACGCCGCCATGCAGGTTGCTGGCATTGTTCAGGTGGCGCTCGGTGAGTGTCAGGGCCACCACCGCATGGCCTTCGGCATATTCGGTCAGCTCACAGCCCAGATCCTGAAAAAATCCGGTTACTGTGCGTTCCACCTGCCGGCGTTGTTCGTCTGTCACGGACACCTCGTCTTCAACTTCACTACACTGGAGCCTGGTTGCAGCAGCCCTGACGCATCCGTGGTATTGACTGCGGTATTTCGCAAAACCGCGTCAGTATGCCACAGGCAATACCGTTGTGCGGAATGCCATTCCGGATCATTGCCGGTAAACTTGCGTCATCTTGGGCCAGGATTTAATCTCGACCAGTTATTAACGAAACACTGTTTCGCTAAGCGAAACTCCCAATTGACCGAGGAGAATGCGCATGTTCAACCGGATCGGCGTCATCGGCGCCGGCGCCATGGGTCGCGGCATCGCCCAGCTGTTCGCCAGCAGCGGTGCTCAGGTACAACTGTTCGACACCCGCGCCGAGGCCATCGACGAAGCCCTCGCCTTCAACCGCAACCTGCTTGAACGCAACCTGGCCAAGGGCAAGCTGTCGCAACAGGACTTCGATGCCACAGTGGCGCGCATGCTCAAGGCCACCAGCCTGAGCGAGCTGAAGGACTGCGATCTGGTGATCGAGGCGATCGTCGAGCTGCTTGAGGTCAAGCAGAACCTGCTCCGCGACCTGGAAGCCATTGTCAGCGCCGATTGCCTGCTGGCGACCAACACCTCCTCACTCTCGGTGACCCGCATTGCCGCCGGCTGCCAGCGCCCCGAACGGGTCGCCGGCTTCCACTTCTTCAATCCCGTACCACTGATGAAGATTGTAGAAGTGGTTCGCGGTTCACGCACCGAAGAGCGCTATATCGACGGGCTGGTGAAACTGGCCGAGCAGGCCGGTCACTTCGCGGTGATCACCCCGGACACCCCCGGCTTCCTGGTCAACCATGCCGGCCGTGCCTTTGGTACCGAAGCCCTGCGCATGCTCAGCGAAGGCGTTGCCACACCGCAGCAGATCGACCGCATCCTGCGTGATGGCCCGGGCTTTCGCATGGGACCCTTCGAGCTGTTCGACCTGACCGGTCTGGATGTATCGCATGCAGTGATGGAATCGGTCTACGAACAGTTCTACCACGACCCGCGCTACACCCCGTCGTTCATCGCCGCCCAGCGGGTCGCCGCCGGTCTGCTGGGGCGCAAGACCGGTCAGGGCTTTTACCGCTATGAGGACGGCCAGAAAATCGAGCAGCCGGAATCGGCCGCCGCCACCGTGCTGATCAACCGGCCGTTCTGGCTGGACAGCCAGGATGCCGGGCTGCGCAATCAGGTCTCGGCGGTACTGAGCGCCGCCGGCGCCAGCCTGGAAAACGGCGCCGAGCCCAGCGCCAATGCCATCTGCCTGGTCACCCCGCTGGGCGAGGACTGCACCAATCTGGTCAGCCGCCTTGGCCTGCCGGCCGAGCGCACAGTGGCGCTGGACTGCTTCGCCAGCTGGGACAAGCGCCGCGTGCTGATGCGCAACCCGGCAAGCAGCGCCGAGCTGGTCGCCCAGGCCCGTCAGGCGCTGGCTGCCGATGGTGTGCCGGTGGAGGTGATCAACGACTCGCCCGGTTTTGTCATCCAGCGGCTGATCGCCAGTGTGGTCAACCTTGGCTGCGAAATCGTGCAGAAGGGCATCACAAGCCCGGACAGCATCGACCGCGCCATCCAGCTGGCGCTGGGCTACCCCAAGGGCCCGCTGGCCTTCGGCGAGCACTACGGCACGCCGCGCATCCTTGAGGTGCTGAACAACCTGCAGGCGGTGTATGGTGAGCCGCGCTACCGACCCAGCCCCTGGCTGCGCCGTCGCGTGCAGCTGAACCTGCCACTGACCACCCCGGATTCCCAGGAGTAATGCCATGACAGCCTATATCTATGACGGTTTGCGCACCCCCTTTGGCCGCCACGCCGGCGCGCTGGCCAGCGTGCGCCCCGATGACCTGCTGGCCGAAGTAATACGTGCGGTGGTCAGCCGCAATGCCTTCGAGCTGTCGGCCTACGAGGACGTGGTGATGGGCAACACCAACCAGGCCGGTGAGGATGCGCGCAACCTGGCGCGTCACGCCGGTCTGCTGGCCGGTCTGCCGCCGCAGGTGGCCGGGGTCACGGTAAACCGCCTGTGCGGTTCGGGCCTGGCGGCCATTCTGGATGCCGCGCGGGCGGTCAAGGCCGGCGAAGGCGAGCTGTTCATCGCCGGCGGCGCCGAGAGCATGAGCCGTGCGCCCTTCGTCATCGCCAAGAGCGAAAGCCCCTACTCGCGGGAATTCCGCGCCTTCGACAGCACCATTGGCGCGCGCTTCCCGAATCCGAAGGTGGAAAAGCAATACGGTGACGACACCATGCCGCAGACCGCCGACAACGTCGCCGCCGATCTGGGTATCAGCCGGGCCGAGGCCGATACCTATGCCGCGCGCAGTCAGGCGCTGTACGAGAAGGCGCGTGCCGAGGGTTTCTTCGACGCTGAAATCCACCCGGTTGAAGTCTCCCAGGGCCGCAAGAAACCGGCCAAACTGGTCGACAAGGACGAGCACCCGCGTCCCGACAGCGATCTGGCTGCACTGTCCGGCCTGCGTCCGCTGTTCGAGGGCGGTGTGGTTACCGCAGGCAACGCCTCGGGCGTGAATGATGGCGCTGCTGCGCTGATCCTTGGCAGCGAGGCGATCGGCCAGACGTATGGCGTCAAGCCGCGTGGGCGCATCCTTGCCGGTGCCGTGTCCGGTGTCGAGCCGCGGGTGATGGGTCTGGGTCCGGTGGAGGCCTGCAAGAAGGCGCTGGCACGTGCCGGCCTGAGCCTTGAGCAGATGGATGTGATCGAGATCAACGAGGCCTTTGCCTCGCAGGTACTGGGCTGCTGCAAGCAACTGGGCATCGCCTTCGACGATCAACGCCTGAACCCGAATGGCGGCGCCATCGCCGTCGGCCACCCGCTGGGCGCCTCCGGCGCGCGCCTGACCCTGACCGCCCTGCGCCAGCTGGAACGTACCGGCAAGCGCTATGCACTGGTCAGCCTGTGCATCGGTCTGGGCCAGGGTGTGGCGGCGGTGATCGAGCGGCTGGATTAACGCTTATCAGGACTTTGAAGCACTGAACTAAACAAGTTCTGTGCAGGCTCGATTGCCAGTACCCGGTTCCTGACACGCCGCAAGTACATCCATGTAGGCTCGCGTCCAGCCATCCCTGGCTGGACACGGTCAGGAACCGGGTACTGGCAACCGACCGGATGACTACCTTGCTGGCGTCAAGAAAAGCTTGAACGACTTCAATCCAAGCATTGGCGTCATCCAGCCTGAACTGGACCTTGTGACATTCAGCCTATAACCTTCAGGCTACCTCCCTAACCGCACGGCGATTATCCGCATGCAGTCAAGCTCCAATCCCTTCGAATGGCTCGGCAGTGCCCTGGGTACGATTATCCGGGTGGTGCTGGACAGTCTGGTCTGGCTGTTCGAGATTCTCAGCAGTGCCAGCTCATCCTTCGTCAACGGTTTTGCCCGGGCACTGGGCGTGAGCAATGATCTGCTGACCATTGTCGCGGTGCTGCTCGGGCTGTTTCTGATCTACCTGGGCGTACGGCGCTTTCTGCGCAAGCGCTGGGTTGGTGGCGTCATCTGGGTGCTGCTTGGCCTCTGGCTGCTGAGTGCACTGATCCGCTGAACCACGTCCCCTTACCTCAACCACCTACTGCAGGAGTCGACCATGGGATTTGCCTTTAGCAACGACATGCAACTGAGCAGCAGTGCCTTTGCCGATGGTGCTGCGATTGATGCCAGGCACACCGGTGAAGGCGTTGATCTATCCCCGGCACTGAGCTGGGACAATCCGCCCGCTGGCACCAAGGGCTATGCGGTAATCTGCCACGACCCGGATGCACCGCTGATTTCCGCCAACGGCACCTACGGCTTCGTGCACTGGGTGCTGTACAACATCCCGGCTTCGGTCAATGCATTGACCGAGGGCTGCGGCGATTTCACCCAGGGCAAGAACGACTTCGGCAAGCTGGGTTATAACGGTCCGCTGCCGCCGCCAGGCCATGGCCAGCACCGTTACTATTTCTGGGTGATCGCGCTGGATGCCGAACTGGACCTGCCGGCCGGCCTGAGCCTGTGGCAACTGCTGGAGAAGATCGAGCCGCACGCGCGGGCGATGAACCGTCTGGTCGGCACCTACCAGCGCGGTTGAGGCTATTCAGGCGTCTGGACAACCCGACAACGGATCACTCGTTATCGGGTTTGCCCATGGCTGACTGGATCAGCACACCCTTCACTGCCCGGCAATCCGCTGGTGCAGCTGGCGTGACAGTTGTGCCAGGCGCTCCCCTAGCTGGCTGAGTTCCTGCTGCGCCGACAGCAACTCGCCGCTGGCCTGGCGCTGTCGCTGGGTTGCCGCACGTTGCTGACCGCTGAACTCACGCACTTCAATCAACTGGCCGTGGGCCATGTCGAGCTCCTGCTGCTGGCCGGCAATCGCCTCGGCCAGGATCCGGGTCACATCGGCATTGGCCTGCAACGCAGCACCGGCGCTGGCTACCTGGGTAACCCCGGTGGCCACCGTGGCATGCGATTCGCCCAGCACCTGCTGCACGGTATCAGCGGTCTGGTTGCTGCGCTGTGACAAGTTGCGCACCTCGTCGGCAACTACCGCAAAACCACGGCCCTGCTCACCGGCACGCGCCGCCTCGATGGCCGCGTTGAGTGCCAGCAGGTTGGTCTGCTGGGCAATCGCGCTGATCATCTGCATCGACTCGTCGATCCGCTGGTTGCTCTGACGAATCGCCTGCATGCTGGCCTCGGCCTCGTTCATCTGGCTGGCGCACTGCTGGATCTGCCGACTGCTGTCGCCGGTCTGGCGGTTCAGCTGCTGCATCTGTGTAGCGCTCTGCGCCAGCTGGTTCAGCACCTGTTCCACCGACTGATCAAGCAACTGCATGGTCTCGGCCTGCTGGCTGCTGTCGGCATCAATCGCCTCGCAGCGCTGACGCACACCAGCCAGAGTCTGTTCCAGCTGGGCGGCCATCTGCAGCAAATTGCCCGCGCTGTCGCGCACCTCGTCCACCAACAGCTCCAGCTGCTGCTCCTTGAGCACCACCTGCTCACTGGATGAACGCGCTTCCTGAACGCTTTGTTCGGCCTCTGCCAGCGCCAGATTGCGTTGGCGCGCGTTGAACCACTGGGCTACCCAGACCGTCAGCAGCGGCAACAGGAAACCCGAATAGGTATTGATCATGTCGTCCTTCGGGCTCAGTTCAAACATTGGCATTGCTGCGCCACTGCGATCCAGCCGGATCAACCAGATCATGAAAATCGCCGAGATCACCGCCCAGAACACTCCGCTTCGCGGGCTGACCAGCAAATAGGCAAGCACGATCAGCACTGCCGGCCAGTAAATGTGCGCCGACTGCAGTCCGCCCAGCTGATAGACCAGTGACAGGCCGTAACTGAAGGCAAATACCAGATAGACGTTACTGATCATCTCCAGACTGAGCCGGCCGCTGCGCAGTAATAACAGAACCACCACAGTGCCAGACCCCAGAAACAGCGAGCCGGTAGCCAGAGCATCGTTGCCCAGCCGGCCCCACTTGATCCCGCTATAAACAGCTATCAAAAGGCTGAGAAGTGAGGAAAAAACAATGATGCGTGCGAGCATCAGCTCCGATGGCCGCACTATGGAGGGAGGAATGAAGAGTCCAAAGAAGCCCTGCTGCTGCATACCGCTATCCCCGCTGTGGCGTTCGGTGCAGGCGGTAAAAAGCATACCCCCTTCCGGACTGATTGTTTGGTGCCAGTATCGACAAAATCAGGACTGTCTCTAAGCGTCAAAAATGACATTTAATAAGACAAAGGCGTCATACCAGCAGAAAACCCGACAAAGATAAGGCTGTGTCGGCAAATACCGCATGGGGTAGTCAGGACAGTCGGGGACTACAGCAACTCACGCAGCCTGTGCCAGAGCATACCCAGCGCCAGAAACTGCGAGCGGAACAGCCGCCCACCCGGGAAGGTCAGGTGCGGCACCCGGGCAAACAGCTCGAAGCCACCGCCAGCCTGCCCGGTGATGGCTTCGGCCAGCAAACGGGCCGCCAGATGGGTGGCATTCACCCCGTGTCCGGAATAGGCCTGGGCATAGAACACATTCGGCTGTTGCGGCAACTGGCCGATCTGCGGCAGCCGGTTGGCGCCAATACCGATCATGCCGCCCCACTGGTAGTCGATGCGTACATCCGCCAGCTGCGGGAACACCTTGAGCATCTTCGGCCGCATATAGCCGGCGATGTCTGCCGGATCGCGTCCCGAATAGTGACAGGCGCCGCCAAACAGCAGGCGCCCGTCAGCCGACAGACGGTAATAATCCAACGCCACCCGCTGGTCACACAGCGCCATATTCTGCGGAATCAGGCTTCGCGCCCGCGCCGCGCCAAGCGGCTCGGTGGCGACGATATAGCTGCCGGCCGGCAGCACCTTACCGCCCAGCTGCGGCTGCAGATCCTGAAGGTAGGCATTGCAACCAATCACCAGTTGCTTGGCCAACACACAGCCGCCGGCAGTATGCACCCGCACTGTCGGGCCATAGTCAATCGCCGTCACCAGCGACTGCTCGAACAACCGCACCCCCAGTTGCTGCGCCACCCGCGCCTCACCCAGTGCCAGCTTCAGCGGGTGCAGGTGCCCGGACCCCATATCGATCAGACCGCCCACATAGGCCTGCGAACCAACCACCTGATGCATATCCTCGCGATCCAGAAGTCGCAGCTCGGCCTGATAACCCAGACCGCGCAAATCCTCCAGCTCCTCGCGAAAGCCCTGCAGATGCTGCGGCTTGTTGGCCAGGTCGCAGTAGCCCCAGACCAGATCGCAATCGAGGGCATGCTGCTCGATCCGCCGGCGTACTATCTGCACCGCCTCCAGGCCCATCTGCTTGAAGGCCAGCACCCCCTCACGCCCAACTACCGGCTCGAACCGCTCAACATCGTGGCCGACCCCGCGAATCAGCTGGCCGCCATTGCGCCCACTGGCCCCCCAACCAATTCGCCGGCCCTCCAGCAACACCACCGACAGCCCGCGCTCAGCCAGCTCAATGGCGGTATTCAAGCCGGTAAAACCACCGCCAATGATGCACACATCCGCCTGCTGCTCGCCGGCCAGTGCCGGCAGGGGGTCGGGCAGCTGGACGCTGGCGGCATACCAGGAAGGGGCGTGGTGCTCTGAGTGACTGGCGGGCATGGGGCTACCTGTTTGCAAATATCAACAGTGTGTCAATGAAATTTGACATCAGGATACCCGCTGATTCTCGTCCGGTACAGGCAACTCAAGGGTTTCGCGAATTTCCTCCATGACGATATAGCTCTTCGACTCGCGCACCCCGGGTAGCTTCAGCAGAATATCGCCAAGCAGCTCACGGTAGGCGGCCATCTCGGAAATCCGCGCCTTGATCAGGTAATCGAAATCGCCTGACACCAAATGACACTCCAGCAGGTGTGGCAAGCGGGTTACCGCGCGGCGAAACTCGTCAAAGATATCCGCCGACTTGGACATCAGGCTGATCTCGACAAATACCAGCAGGTTGGCCTCTAGCTTCTGCGGATTCAGCCGGGCGGTGTAACCAAGAATAAACTTTTCCCGCTCCAGCCGGCGCACCCGTTCCATGCACGGAGTGGTCGACAGCCCGACCCGCTCACCCAGTTCAACCCAGGAAATCCGCCCCTCGCGCTGCAGGATGCGCAGTATCTGGCGGTCAATACGATCCAGCTCGCGACTGGAGGCTCTGCGGGTTTTCATGGGATTTCACCAGCGATTGAATATTTACCGGAAGAATAGCCAAGAATGCTCTTATAAACGGGAAATTGCACTGGCTGTGTGCTTTTACAATGGAGATATCGTCCTCCAAGGCTTGCTGATCAATTGCAGAGATATTCAGGGGCGCGGTAACCGGTGACCTGTTCAGGACCGTCGATGCCCTGGATGGGCATCGCCGAGCGTACAGGGATGTATTTACAGCGTGTCCTGAACAGGTCACCGGTTGCTGCGCTTGCACACAACCGAATTGATCAGCATGCCCTGGATAACACACAGGCACGGCCAACCGTGCGGGAGCAGCAGTCATGCAGGTTATGGTTCTTGGTGGCGGCGTCATCGGCATCACCAGCGCCTGGTATCTGGCCAAGGCCGGACATCAGGTCACCCTGATCGAACGCCAGGCCGGCCCGGCACTGGAAACCAGCCACGCCAACGCCGGCATGATCTCACCCGGCTATTCGACCCCCTGGGCCGCCCCCGGCATCCCGCTGAAAGCCATCAAATGGCTGCTGTCGCGTCATGCCCCGCTGGCCATTCGCCCGACCACCGACCCGGCACAATACCGCTGGATGCTGCAAATGCTCGGCAATTGCAACCAGGCCCATTACGCGCGCAACAAGGAACGCCTGCTGCGGCTGGCCAGCTACAGCCGCGACTGCCTGCAGCAACTGCGTGAAGACACCGGCATTGACTATGAACAACGCCAGCTCGGCACCCTGCAGCTGTTCCGCAGCCAGCAGCAACTGGACGCCGCCGCCCGCGATCTGGCCGTGCTGGAAGACTGCGGCATACCCTATGAGCTGCTTGATGTGGCCGGCTGTACACAGGTCGAACCGGGGCTGGCCGCCAGCCGGGTGTCACTGGCCGGCGGCTTGCGCCTGCCCCGCGACGAAACCGGCGACTGCTATCTGTTCACCACTCGGCTGGCCGAGCAGTGCCGCGCGCTGGGCGTGGAGTTTCGCTACAACAGCCGGATTCAGTCGCTGACCGAAGACGGCCAGAGAATCACCGGGGTGCGTGTCGATGACCGACTGCTGCAGGCCGATGCTGTGGTGCTGGCGCTCGGCAGTTATTCACCGCAACTGCTGGCTCCGCTGGGCATGCATCTGCCGGTATATCCGGTGAAGGGCTACTCGCTGACCCTGCCGGTGGCAAATGCTGGCATGGCACCGCAATCCACGGTGATGGATGAAAGCTACAAGGTGGCGGTGACCCGCTTTGCCGAACGGGTACGGGTCGGCGGCATGGCCGAACTGGCCGGCTTTGATGCGACCCTGCGGCCGGCACGCCGGGCAACCCTGGAAAAGGTGGTGAATGAGCTGTTCCCGCTGGCCGGCGATGCCGGGCAGGCAGAGTTCTGGTGCGGCTTCCGCCCGATGACCCCGGACAGCACGCCGGTAGTCGGCAGCACCCGCTTGCGCAACCTGTTCCTCAACACTGGCCACGGCACCCTCGGCTGGACCATGGCCTGCGGTTCCGGGCAATTGCTGGCCGACCTGCTGGACGGCCGCCGCCCGGCCATCCGCCATCTGGATCTGGGCATCAGCCGCTATGCGCGCCAGCCGGCAACGGCGCTACCGAAACGGCCATTGTCGGCACACTGAAAACATGCCTACAGGCAACACGGAGTGAGGCAGCTCGATTGCCGATGGCGGGTGCCGGACCGTGTCCAGCCAGGGATGGCTGGACACGAGCCTACAGGGACGTACTTGCGGCGTGTCCGGAACCTGCCATCGGCAATCGAGCTCGCCAGGGCAACACTGATCAAATAGCTTCTGCGACAACCGGTTCCCCGTTCTGGACACGCTGTAAATACATCCCTGTAAGCTCGGCGATGCCCGTCCAGGGCATCGACGGTCCAGAACGGGGCACCGGTCGTCGCGTTCCTGATACCAGTGAGTTTGATCCGTGTTATCCCAAGTAACAGCCCTCCCCGAACCCTTGCCGGTCTGCTAGGCTGGCAGCCTTCAACGCCCCGGTGAACCTGCCCCATGCGCCCAGCCCACGCCCTGATCGACCTTGATGCCCTGCGCCACAACTACCGACTGGCCCGCCAGCTGGCGGGGTCGGCGCGGGCGTTGGCGGTGATCAAGGCAAATGCCTACGGGCACGGCGCGATACAGGCCGCGCAGGCGCTCAGCGGTGAGGCTGACGGTTTTGCCGTGGCCTGCATTGAAGAGGCACTGGAATTGCGTTCGGCGGGCATTCAGCAGCCAATCCTGTTGCTTGAGGGCTGGTTCGAGGCCGACGAGCTGCCACTGCTGGCCGAGCACCGGCTGTGGAGCGTGGTGCACCAGCATGAGCAGTTGCAGCAGTTGCTTAAGGCACGCCTGCCGACGCCGCTGCAGGTATGGCTGAAACTGGATTCGGGGATGCACCGCGCCGGCTTTGCGCCGCCGGAATATCCACAGATCTGGCGCCAGCTGCAGGCCAGTGATCAGGTCGCCGGGCTAACCTGCATCAGCCACTTTGCCCGCGCCGATGAACCCGACTGCGGCGCCACCGAGCGCCAGCTGGCTTGTGTCAGCCAGACCCTGGACGGACTCTCGGCCACCTCGCTGAGCCTGAGCAATTCCGCCGGGGTGCTGGCCTGGCCGCAGGCTCACAAGCATTGGGTACGCCCGGGCATCATGCTGTATGGCGCCAGTCCCTTTGCCTTTGAGCAGCCAGCGGCCGCGCGCTTGCGCGCCGTGATGAACCTCGACTCGCGGATCATCGCTACCCGCGAGCTGCCGGCCGGCGAGCCAATCGGCTACGGCGCACGCTTTGTCACCCCCCGCCCGACCCGGGTCGGCGTGGTCGCCATGGGCTATGCCGATGGCTATCCGCGGCACGCTCCGGACGGCACCCCGGTGCTGGTCGAGGGCCAGCGCAGCCATCTGATCGGACGGGTGTCGATGGACATGCTGACGGTGGACCTGACCGATCTGCCGCAGGCCGGGATCGGCTCGGCGGTGCGCCTGTGGGGAGAGGGGCTGAGCGCCGACGAGGTGGCGGCGCATGCCGGCACCATTGCCTACCAGCTGTTCTGCAACCTGAACCGGGTAGCGCGCCGCTATCGCGGCTGATCCGTTGAAAATTCTGCACAGCCGTGCAATGATCCAGCCCATCTGGCCGCTATGGCCAAGCCTGTCCAGGTTATCCGGTGCAGGCCGACCTGCTGGTGGCCTGTTGCTGACACGCTGTAAACCCATCCCTGGGAGCTCGGCGATGCCCGTCCAGGGCATCGACGGTCAGCAACAGGCCACCAGCAGGCCGGCTGTCCAGCTCCGCTGAGTAACCAGGGCCATCACCGGAGGATTCCACATTTGGACGTTGGCGCCCGCCTCAAGACCATTCGTAAACTCAAGGGCCTGTCCCAGCGTGAGCTGGCCAAGCGCGCCGGAGTGACCAACAGCACCATTTCGATGATCGAAAAGAACAGTGTCAGCCCCTCGGTGAGCTCGCTGAAAAAGGTGCTGGGCGGTATTCCGATGTCGCTGGTGGAGTTCTTTTCGCTGGAGCTGGAGCCGGATACCCAGCGCAAGGTGGTGTACCGCGCCGATGAACTGCTGGATATCGGCTCCGGTGAAGTGACCATGAAGCTGATCGGCAAGGCGCACCCGAACCGGGCGCTGGCGTTTCTCAGCGAGACCTATCCGCCGGGCACCGACACCGGACCGGACATGCTCAACCACGAAGGTGAAGAAGCCGGCATGGTGGTCAGCGGGCGTCTGGAACTGACCGTGAGTGGCGAGGTGTTCATCCTGGAAAGCGGTGACAGCTACTACTTCGAGAGCAATCAGCCGCACCGTTTCCGCAATCCCTTTGAACAGCCCTGCCAGCTGATCAGCGCCACCACCCCCGCCAACTTCTGAGTTCTACTGCGGCGGATACCCGGACAGGATCCTCTGCACCAGGCTGCGCAGCATACGCTCGCGCTCCTGCGGCGAGGGCGAACGCTCGGGCAGCAGCATGCGGTCACTGCCGCGCCAGACCAGCTCATCACTGGCCGCGTCGATCAGGTCGATCTGCAGGGTCGCTTCGCGGCTGTTGATACTGCGGGTTTCGCTGATCACCGGGCCACCGGCCCAACCGCCACCCCAGTAACCACCCAATGCCATGCCGTGACTGATCACCACCTTTTCCTCGCGCGGCTCGACAATCAGATGGGTCCGCACCCGCAGGCTGCCCGGCTGGCCCTCGGCGGCGGGCAACACGCCACGCTGCAACAGCTGGTCAGCCACTGCCTGCATGATGCGCTGGCGGGTCAGGTCGCTTTCCACCCGCGGGTCATCCGCCGGGCTGAAGCTGACCGCCGGCTCGGCCCAGCTCCAGCTGGTGTAGGCGAGGAAACTGCGGCTGGTATCGAAATCCTGTTCCACCGGACTGGTCTGGCAGCCTGTCAGCCACAGCAGGGACAGCAACATCAGAAAGCTACGCATGGAAACCTCCAAAGCCCGGACTCAACATCAGACCACTGCGAGGGCAGGCAGTTTCATCGTTTCCGTGAAGCATGTGCCGGTGGCGAGTGTTATGAATGCAGGCTTGAGGGTACTCTTGGCGCTTCGGAAATGACAATGGGGGCATGCATGCCACAACTGCTGCTGAACTGCGACATGGGCGAAAGTTTCGGTGCCTGGCGCATGGGCCTGGACGATCAGGTGATGCCCTGGATCGACTGCGCCAGCATCGCCTGTGGCTACCATGCCGGCGACCCCGGCTGCATGCGCCGTACCGTGGCACTGGCCGCTGCGCATGGGGTACGGATTGGCGCCCATCCGGGCTACCCGGACCTGCAGGGGTTTGGCCGGCGCTCGATGGCCTGCAGTCCCGCCGAGGTTGAGGACATGCTGCTGTACCAGATCGGCGCACTGCAGGCGATCTGCCGGGCCGAGGGCTGCGAGGTCAGTTACGTCAAACCGCATGGCGCGTTGTATAACGACATGCTGGCGCAGCCGCCGCTGCTTGAGGCGGTATTGCGCGCCGTGCGTCTGGCCGCCCCGGGGGCGCCGCTGATGCTGCTGGCGGGGGCCGGCAATCCCGGCCATCAGGCACTGGCGGCAGCGGCTGGCGTTCCGCTGTGGCTGGAGGGCTTTGCCGATCGCGCCTATGCCGCCGACGGCGCACTGCTGCCGCGCAGCCAGCCCGGCGCGGTCTACCATGACCCCGAGCGGATTCTGGCCCAGGCCCTACAACTAGCACGCGGCGAGCCGATCAGCACCAATGGCGGCCAGTCGCTGCAGCTGCAGATCGACAGCCTCTGCGTGCATGGCGACAACCCCGAGTCGGCGGCGGTGATCCGCCGCCTGCGCCAGGCGCTGCAGGGACTCTGATGCGGGTGCGCATCGACACTGCCGGGCTCGACTGCCTGCTGATCCGACTGTTCGAACAGATCGACGAAAGCAACATGGACTGGCTGCTGTCAGCCGACCTTCGTCTGCGCGAGGTCTTCGGCAGCCAGCTGATCGATCTGCTGCCGAGCTACACCAGCCTGTTGCTGCACTATGACCTGCACTACCTCGACGATGACGCCGCCCGCGCCCTGGCCATGCAGGCCCTGCACGATCTGCAACCGCAGCCAACGGCAGCCGGGCGCGAGCACCTGCTGCCGGTCTGGTATGACCCGCAGGTCGGACCCGACCTGGCGGCCGTAGCACGTGACTGTGGACTGAATATAGCTGCCCTGATCAGCGCCCACAGCCAGCGTGAATACCGGGTGTTCGCCCTCGGCTTTGCCCCCGGGTTTGCCTATCTGGGGCTGCTCGAGCAGCGCCTGGCAATGCCCCGGCTGGCCACGCCACGGCGCCGTGTGCCGGCTGGCAGCGTGGCAATTGCCGAACGTCAGACCGCCATTTACCCCTGCGCCTCACCGGGTGGCTGGCAGTTGCTCGGACGCATGCCGCTGCGGCTGTTCAACCCGAGCAGCGGCAGCCTGCTGCAACCCGGTGACCGGGTGCGGCTGGTGCCGGTCGACCACGCCGAATTCCTCCGCCTCGGTGGTGACGACCGGCCACTGGAAGCCTTGCCATGAGCCTGTATGTCGAGGCTACCCTGGGGCTGGCCCAGTTGCAGGATCAGGGCCGCTTCGGTGTTCGTCATCTGGGCATCGGTCAGGGCGGTGCGCTGGACTGGCAGGCGGCGCTGCTGGCCAACCGCCTGCTGGGCAACAGTACCGACTGCTGTGTGCTGGAAATCCCCGCCGGCGGTCTGACCCTGGGTATTGAAGCCGATACCAGTCTGGCCCTGAGCGGTGCCGATCTGCAGGCCCGGCTGGATGATAAGCCCATAGCCCCCTGGCACAGCCTGCAGGCACGCGCCGGCCAGCGCCTGCGCCTGCAGACTCCGCGCCACGGGCTGCGCGCCTATCTGGCGGTGCCCGGTGGTTTCCAGACGCCGGTGCAGTTCGGCGCCCGCGCCACCCTCAGCCGCGAGGGCCTTGGCGGCCTGCATGGTGATGGCCGAGCCCTGCAGGTCGGTGACCGGCTGCCGTTCGTCGCCGCCACCCGGCCTCCCGCGGCGGTGATCGAAACCCTGCGTCCCGACTACTCGGCAGCACCGCTACTGGCGCTGATTCCCGGCGGCCAGCTGGCCTACTTCAGTGGCACCAGCGTGTTCGCCCTGTTCAACAGCGACTGGCTGGTCGACCCGGCCAGCGACCGTATGGGCATTCGCCTGCGCGGACCGCAACTGGTCTATCATGGCGCGCCCCTGATCTCCGAAGGCATTGCCCTGGGTGCCGTCCAGGTACCGCCGGATGGCCAGCCGGTAGTGCTGCTGAACGACCGCCAGACCATCGGTGGCTACCCGAAGCTGGGCGCCCTGACGCCGCTGGCGCTGGCCCGGCTGGCGCAACTGCAACCCGGGCAAGCACTGCGCCTGCGCGCCACCACGGTCGAACAGGCCCGACATGACCTGCTGGCGTGGTTTCGCCGCGCTGAAGGCGGCATCTGCTATGGTTGAGGGCAGAGTCCCTTCGGTGAGGTCCGGTATGTCCCTGTGGCACAGGTTAATGCTGGTCGTTTTGCTTGCGCTGCCGCGCTTCAGCGCAGCGGCCGGAAGTGAGCCTGAATCCATCGACTGGGTACTCTGGCCAATTCCCTCGGCGGTGATCGTGGTGGATGGTAAACCGGCGGATGGCACGGCGGTGCGTGGCCTGCAACTGCTGATGGACGAACTGCCGCAGTTCAAGGCGAACTACAGGCTGGGCAACCGCCTGCGCCAGCAACGCGATATGCAGCAGGGTCGGCAATTCTGTTCCATGCCGCTGCTGCCGCGCGAGGACAGCGACCAATACGGCCTGTTCATTCCCTATATGGTCAGTACACCGATTCAGGCGGCGGTCCGGCATAGCGACCTGCCTGAACTGCCATTGCAGGACGGCAACCTGTCGCTGACACGAGTGTTGGCGGAAACCTCGATGCAAATTGGCGCTTCAGCACACCGTACCTATCCTCCGCAAATCCGCAAACTGATCGACCAGGCGCATGCCATGCAGCGCGCCCAGCGCATTGCCGGCAGCCCGAGCGGCGAGAACCTGCTGCGCATGGTCAGCCATGGGCGTATCGACCTGACCTTCGAATTTTCCTCGGTAACCCAAGCCTTCACCCGCCATACAATGCTGCCTGAACCGCTCTACAGCTTGCCGGTGGCGGAGCACCGCGAGCTGGTGATTACCGGTATCTACTGCACCCGTTCGGCGTGGGGCGAACGGGTAATCGCTGAACTGGAGCAGGGCGTACGGCGCATCAGCGCCAACCCGCTGGCGCTGCTCGACATTTACCGCCAGTGGGTACCTCAGGAAACCTTCGAGGCCTTCGAGAAACAGTTGCTGGATTACTATGCCGGACGGGGCCTCAGCCCCTGAGCACAGTACCCTCGACCTGTACCTCTGACCACTCACGCAGCAACGCCGACAAGGCCTCCGGCAGCGGATGCCCCTTGCGCGTAATGGCGTAAAAGTTTTCCCAGGCATTGGGAATGGTCATGTAACGGCACAGCAACCCCTGACTGATCTCGTCCCTGACTACCACCTCCGGCAATACGCTCAAAACGCCACCATCCCGGGCCAACAGACGCAGCATGGCCATGTCGTCGGCCTCCATGATTACCTCCGGCTGATAGTCATGCCGCGCGCAGTAGGTTTCGAAGGTCGAGCGAATCTCGCTGGACTGTCCCGGCAGGGACCACTGACGCCCCAGATAACCCTGCGGGAAAGGCAATGACGGGCGGTCCTGTGCCGGGCCTACCACCACCAGCGGCTGACGTGCCAGCAACTGACTCTGCCATAAAGGATCGCCCTCGCCACGGCTGATGCCGGCATTCGCC
Source organism: Halopseudomonas yangmingensis (assembly GCF_900114825.1). Classification (GTDB taxonomy): domain Bacteria; phylum Pseudomonadota; class Gammaproteobacteria; order Pseudomonadales; family Pseudomonadaceae; genus Halopseudomonas; species Halopseudomonas yangmingensis. The sequence continues at coordinate 115,758 of NZ_FOUI01000008.1, forward strand.
AGCACCAGATCAAACTGGTACTGGCCCAGCCCGCGCAACAGGTTCTGCCAGCCACGCGCATGCAGGGTAAAGCGCACACCAGGCTTGCCCAGCAGGGGAGCAACAAAGCTTTCGATGAAGTTGCGCGACATGCCCGACAACACACCGATATGTACATGCGACACCGACGGTGCAATGCCATGACGCAGCAAGGCCTCCAGCTCTTCACCCCGGCGGAAGATGTCATTGGCGTATTCCAGGGCGCGCTGCCCTTCGGCGGTCAGCTGCAGTTTGCGGCCATAGCGTTCGAACAGTGCTACACCCATCCGCTCCTCAAGCTGGCGTATCTGACTGGACAGCGCCGATTGCGACACATGCAGCTGTTCCGCAGCCCGGGTCAGGCTGTCTGCACGCGCCACATGCCAGAAGTAGTACAGGTGATGGTAATTGAGTCGAGCCACCAATCATTCTCTAAAGGTTAAATATAAGTCACTTTATATCTATTTTACTTGCATAAATCCATGACTGAGACTCACTGCACACCCAACGTACAGGAGACCGTCATGCTTACCTTCTTCACCCTGGGCCTGCCGGGCATGACAGACCCGCTGTTGCGCCTGACACTACCGGGCTTGCTGATGCTGTTGCTGGTGACCGGACTCGGAGCACTGCTGCTGCGTTATTCCTCACGCTATATGGCTGGCGAACCGCATATGAAGGCTTTCCGCCTGCAGATGCTCGGCGTACTACTGGCGGTCGCGCTGGTGATTCTGAGTGACCACCTGTTGCTTCTGCTGATTGGCTGGATGCTGGTGGGTAGCTGTCTGCACCGCCTGCTGGTGTTCTATCCGGAACGGCCATTTGCCGTGCTGGCTGCGCACAAAAAGTTCCTGCTTACCCGCCTGAGTGACTGCCTGCTGCTGATCGCCATTCTGCTGTTGTGGCAAAGCCATGGCAGCTTTTCCGTCAGCCGCATACTCGAGAGCTATCAGGCGCTGGACACTGCCGGCAACGCGCTGGACACAACAGCAGCCATGCTGATTGCCCTGACCGCGCTGCTGCGCAGTGCACAACTGCCATTTCACGGCTGGTTAATCCAGACCGTGGAAGCCCCCACCCCGGTATCTGCCCTGCTGCATGCCGGGGTAATCAATCTGGGTGGATTCCTGCTGATTCTGTTCGCCCCGCTGCTGGCCGGTACCCCGGTTGCCCATTGGTTGCTGTTGCTGGTGGCCGGTCCCTCGCTGCTGCTGGCGGCACTGATCATGGCAGTACGCGCCAGCGTCAAGGTTCGCCTGGCCTGGTCAACCAGTGCCCAGATGTCGCTGATGCTGATCGAGTGCGCGCTGGGACTTTATGAACTGGCCTTGCTGCACCTGCTGGCCCACTCGCTGTACAAGGCACATGCCTTCCTGCGTAGCGGCGAACAGGTGAATGACCAGAGCCTGCAGTGGCTGGCACCGGCCGCTCCGTTGCGGACAAGGGATATCGTGCTGGCGTGCCTGGCAACCCTGCTGCTGTGCCTGGCTGCCGTATCGTTCAGCGCAGGTCAGGGGCCGCTGGCTCCCTGGGCGTGGTTGGGGCTGGCGGTGTTCGGCCTGCTGATCGAGCGGCGCAGCCTGCAACAACATGATGCCGTCGGCTATCGACTGCTGGCCGCCGTGGCCCTGGTCACCTGCTTCAGCCTGCTGAAATGGCTGGTCGAGGCCTTGCCACTGATAGACCCGCTGCCAATTGCCACCAGACTGGGCGTGGCCGATCTGCTGGTGGCCCTGCTGTTCGGCGGACTCTTCGCGATAGCCAGCCTGCTGCGCTTCCAGCCCAGGCAACCCATCGTCCGGACACTTGCCCGGCACCTGTATGCCGGCCTGTATGTGGATGAACTGATCACTCGGCTGACCCTGCGCCTGTGGCCGGTACACCTGCCGCAGCCACAGCAGGCGGCCCCGCCGCGCCCCCTGGCAACCGCTCACCTGAAGGAGACAACCCCATGAACAGCCCTGCTGCTGTAACCTCATCCCCTGCTGTCAGTCTTTCAGAGGCACGCCATACGGCCTTGCTGAATGCCTGTGGCTACATCGCCCCGGCCTGGCCTCTGGACCGGATGATTGCGGTCAATCCCTGGTGGCACATGCGCCACTGGCATCCCGCAAAAGTCGCCAGCCGCCTTTCAGTGCTGGCCGGCGTCCAGGCCCAACTGCCACTGTCGGATTTCCGCAGGCTGTGGCAACAGGGGGTGTTTACCGAAGCGGACCTGAGGGCCGCCGCTGCAAAACCGGGTACGACGGAACTCGTTGACATACTCTGTGCTGCCCTGGATGACGCAGAGCTGCCGGCCAGGTCATTGCCGCAGTGGCGGAATATCAGCCAGCTGCTGGACGAGCTGCGGGATCCACAACGGATGCCCTGGCAGGATGCACTGCAGCAGCAGATAAGCCGTTTTTGTCTGGCCGCCCTGCAGGGCAACCATCCCCTCGCGGTGCCGGAAAACCAGTGCCTGTATCATCACTGGCATCAGAGTATCGCTGCCGATTCGGGGCTTGAGTGGTTGCTTGCAGCCCCCGGACTGCGCCAGACATTCCGGGCCCTGCCCGACGACCTGTACGCGTTGCTCGAGGTTGCACTGGATGAACTGCGGATTATCCCTGAACGGGTCACTGATTACGCCCATGCCCTGCTGCTGGATGTGAATGGCTGGGCTTCGCACCTGGCCTGGCAGGCCTGGCAGGCCAACCTTGAGCAACGTCAGCTGCCACCGCGCCTGTTACAGTTACTGGCCATCCGCATGGCCTGGGAGCTGGCGCTCTGGCGCAGCCAGGGCGCCAGCAAACTGCTCGCCGCCTGGCAGGCACAACAGCACCAGCTGGCTATTCTGGAAACCCGGCATGCCGAGGCACAGCACCCCCTGAGGGTGCTGGCCCGAGCCTGTGAACTGGCCTTCCAGCGGGACCTTGCAACACGCCTGCAGAACGCTGCACTGCCCGGCAGGCAGACACCCCGGCTACAGGCCGTGTTCTGCATTGATGTACGCTCCGAGCCAATGCGCAGAGCCCTTGAGCTGCAGAATGTGGCCATTCAGACCGCCGGCTTTGCCGGCTTCTTCGGACTACCGATGGCCTATCAGGCAGTCGGTAGCAGCCGGCTGCGGGCACAGTTGCCCGGACTGCTGGCACCCGCCCTGCGCGTCAGTGAAAGCGGTGAACAGGCTCAAGCCCTGGCACAGCGCCGCCAGCGGCGCTGGAACCTGCAGGCCGGCTGGCAGCGCTGGTCGCAGTCGGCAACCGGGATGTTCGGGCAGGTTGAAACCTTTGGACTGGCCAGCCTGGCCGGCCTGCTACGCGCCAGCCTCGCTGGTCCTCAAAGCCGGCGGCCAGACGAAACCTACAGCGACTGGGCACTGTTTGACGGTGAGCGGTCGCTGACCCACGAGGAACGCCTGACACTGGCCAGCCGGATACTCGAAGCCCTTGACCTGCCCTGCTTTGCCGAAGAGGTACTGCTGGTCGGGCATGCCAGTCAGAGCAGCAACAACCCGCAGGCCTGCAGTCTGGAGTGCGGTGCCTGTGGCGGCCACAGCGGGGAAGTGAATGCTGCGGTACTGGCGGATTTGCTGAATCACCCCGGCATTCGCGCCGACCTGCTGCGGCAGGGCTGGCAGATTCCCACTGCCACGCGATTCATTGCCGCCGTGCACAACACCACCCTGGACAGTCTGGAAGTTCACGGCACGCTGTCAACCCAGGCACAAAATTGGCTGCAGCAAGCCGAACAACAGGCCAGACGCTGGCGCATTGGCACGCTGGAGGGCGGTTTGGACAATCGCTCTGACCAGCAGTTACTGCGCCATCTGCAGCAGCGCGCCAGTGACTGGTCGCAAGTTCGTCCGGAATGGGGACTGGCCGGCAATGCCGCGCTGATTGTCGCGCCCCGGACACTCACTCGCGGAATGGATCTGCAGGGGCGCTGTTTCCTGCATGACTATCGTGCCGAACATGACCCGTCTTTCCAGCGACTGGAACAGATAATGACTGCGCCAATGCTGGTGGCCCACTGGATCAACATGCAATACAACACCTCGGTGTGGGACAACCGCCGTTATGGCAGTGGCAACAAGGTTCTGCACAATGTCGCGCTGGGTCAGCTGGGGCTGTTTGAGGGGCAGGGCGGGGATCTGCGCAGCGGACTGTCGATGCAGTCCTTGCATGATGGCAGTGACTGGCGGCATGTCCCGCTTAAGCTAAGCGTCTATATACAGGCGCCGGTGACGGCGCTGCAGCAGATCTGCGAGCGGCATCAGGTACTCAGCGAACTGGTCGGCGGAGAATGGTTGTACCTGTTCAGTCTGGATAAACAGGGCGTGGCCACTCCGGTGTTGCTGCGCCAGCAGACGGGGTAAGCCCGAACTTCAAGGCATTGCCTGAGTGTTGCCGTAGCCTGCAGCAGAGCAACTGTAGACTCCGGCAACATGTGCCTGGCAGGAACTTAGGCTCTGAAACAACTTGAAGCAGCATTTGAACTCCCGGAACCGGAACCCTTACCTCCCGACAAGTGTCATTTGAACGCTAAACTCAACCTTTGCGCAGATACCGGTGTCGCCATGCCAACAGAATTCCTCCCAATCGCCCTGCGCAAGCCGAACAGTCCGGGTGCGCAGCCATCCCTGCCCGGCTGGTCCATCCCGCTGCTGGCATCGCTGAGTTGCCTGTTGCTGTTGGCCGATGACTTTATCCAGCAACTGTTCACTTCGGCCAATCAGGCCGAGCTGGAACTGCGCTATGTACTGGTGCTGTGGCTGTTCAGTCTGGGCCTGTGGCTGGCCGGCAGCCGCTGGCTGGTGACAGGCGTGCTGACGCTGCTGGCCAGCATGCAACTGATCCAGCTGGGCAGCATTGCCTGGGCCGGCATGCCGCTCGCGCCGGAAGACCTGTACGGGTTGTTTGGTGAATTCGCCGATGTCAGTGCCACCGCCAGCAGCAGCTTTACCGATCACTGGCATGTGCTGCCCAGTGTACTGTTGCCCTATGCTCTGTTGCTGCTGCTGTATCTGCAGCTGATGCCCAGACTGTCCCGCCGCAGCCGACTGTTTGGCTGGGTACTGGTGCTGGCAATTCTGGCTGCCAAGCCCTACCGGGCCGCCTACCGCGACATGACGCACTTTATGCCGGGCCCGACCCGCAGCGCCCTGCACAACAGTCTGAACAGCTTCTCCTGGTTCGCCGTGAATGTGCTGCGCGGGGATCACCAGCGCCTGCCGGCCACTCCATTCAAACCCTACCAGCTGAAGGCCAGCCAGCCCACGGCTCGGCATGTCTGGATTGTGGTTGCCGACTCACTGCGCAGCGACCGGCTTGGCGTGATGGGCTATCAACGTGATACCACACCCTTCCTCAACCAGCTGGCAGCCAACCATGGCTTGCTCGCCAGGCCCGGTATCGCCGCCGCCGTATCCACCTCGGTCAGCCTGCCGGTGCTGTTCAACCTGATTCGCGAGCCGGGTCAGCAACACCTGTTGCGCGAACAGCCGCACAACCTGTTTCGTCTGGCCAGACAGCAGGGATTTCGGACCTTCTGGCTGTCATCCCAGGAATCCAAACTGTTGACCTACCTTGGCAGTCGCCACATGGATGTTTCCATTACACGTGAAGACCATCCGCTGCTGTTCGCCCGCCGGCATGACCACGCCCTGATAGACCTGCTGCCACGCAAGCAGTGGGGCGAGCGTAACTTCGTGGCAATCAACCTGCGCACCGCGCACAGCCCCTATGAGAGCAATTATCTCGGACACAACGAGCCGGTTGCCATGTGGCCGGTGAACAGCGATATGCCGCGCGAGGAGCGCGAGAGCAATGCCTACGACAATGCGATCCGCTATCTGGATGACGTGCTGGAAGAAATCATCACCCGCTTTGAGCAACTGGAAGGCGAACGCTACCTGCTGATTACCGGAGACCATGGCCAGTTGCTCGGGGAAAATCAGGTCTGGGGGCACAACCGCCTGTTGCCGGAAGTGATAGATGTGCCGGTGCTGGTAGTAGCCCGCGACGCGCCGGCGGATGCCCTGCAGGCACTGCAACAGCAGCGCTGGGTCAGCCATTATGAAGCCGGGGTCTGGCTGGCCTCGCGGCTGGGTGTCGAGGTGTTCAATCCGAATGCCGAAGCTGACCTGCACTTCGTCAAGGGCAAGCTGCTGCTCGGCGACAACAGCTTCAAGATGGTGCGCGAGACACCCGAGGGGTTGAAGTATTACTCATCCCGACTGATCAGTGACTGGCTGGAGGATTTCAGCAAGATACCGGATGTAAAAATGCGCTATTGATCGGTGAGTCCCTGATTCACCAGCTCTCGCGCTCGGCCACCCGCCAGCAGTTACGCCCGGCACTCTTGGCCTGGTACATCGCCTGGTCGGCCTGCAACAGCAGCTGTTCGGCACTGGCCTGAGCCTCTCCGGGGGGCTGGAAGGCCACACCCATACTTACCGATACCTGCAGGCGTTGCTGCTGCAGCTCTGCCGGGCGCGCCGCCGCCTCCAGCAGGCGCTCCAGTACCGGGGTGGCGTCCTCTGGGCCATGCAACCCCACCAGCAACGCAACAAATTCGTCGCCGCCGATGCGCGCCAGGGTATCCGACTCGCGCAGGGCGGCCTGCATGCGCCTGGCCAGCTCGACCAGCAACTCGTCACCACAGGCATGTCCGTGGTGGTCGTTGACCGCCTTGAAACCATCCAGATCCAGGTACACCACAGCCAGCCAGTCGGCATTCCGGTGTGCGGTACTCAAGGCATGCCGCAGCCGGTCATCCAGCAACAGCCGATTGGGCAGCCCGGTAAGCGCGTCATGGTGTGCCCCATGTTCCAGTTTCAACTGGTGCGCCTTCATCGCCATAATGTCCTGGTGGGTGCCACTCATGCGCAGCGGCCGGCCCTGCTCGTCCCGCTCTACCACCCGCCCGCGACTGAGAATCCAGACCCAATGGCCATTCTGGTGGCGCATGCGCAGCTCGGCCTCGAAGCGCTCACTGCTACCGCCCAGGTGCTGGCGCAGGTGCAGCAGTGCCTCGGGCAGATCATCCGGATGCACCAGACTTTCCCAGGTGGCGAAGGTCACCGGTTGCAGCTGCTCGAGCCGATAACCGAGCATGGATGCCCAGCGTTCATTGCACAGCACCTGATGGCTGAGCATGTCGAGTTCCCAGATGCCGCTGTCAGTACCCCAGATCACCTCTTCCAGGCGCTGGCGTTCGCGCGCCAGCTGCTGCTGGCCACGGCGAATCACCAGCAACTGGCGCAACAGCCCGGCCAGCGCCAGCAACAGCAGTACCAGCAACAGGGCAAAACCGAGCATCAGATTGTGATAGCGCTGCCAGGTATCCGCCAGCGTAAACTCCGGCAACACGTCATAGGGCGGCAGACGCAGGTCGCGCGCCACCTGTTCCACCGCCATATAGTCGGCGGGCGGGGCGAAGCCATCAATCCCCGCGCGCGCCGCTGCCGGATGCTGCCAGTCCAGCCCGAGCAGGGCACTGGCTATCCGCCGTACCTGCTGCTGATCGACATGCGGCAAGGCCAGGAACGGCCATTCAGGATACAGACGGGTAGAGGTCTGCCAGGGATAACCGGGCAACGGCTGGCGATTCAACACCCGCAACTGCCCATCCTGCACCTCGCCGCTGGCAACCATGTACTCCAGCACCCCGGTCAGGGCAAAGGCCGCATCCACCTCTCAGGCGAGCAAGGCACGCACTGCCTGCAGGTGGTCACCGCGGGCCAACAGGCTGGCATCCCGGCGCAGATCAACCCCCTGGCGGCGTGCCTCCCACAGCTGCGCCTGATAACCGCCAAGAAAGCCACTGCCAGCATGCGCAATGCGCCGCCCGCGCAGATCCTGCAAGCGCAGCAGATGCTGATCATCGCTTCGCACCAGAATCACCCCGCCAAGGGCGCTAGTCGGCTCGCCATCCACCAACCGCACTACGGTCGCCAGGGCGCCGGTCAGGGCGCTCTTACTGCGCAGCAGTATGTAATGACTGGGATTGGTGAACACCATGTCCAGTTGATGATTGGCTACCGCCTGGTTCATCGCCGCCTCGTCCAGCACCTGCAATTCCACCTGAACATCGCCCAGGCTTTGCCCGAGGTAGTCGGCCAGCGGCTGGAAGTCCTCGTGAATATTCCCGGTATCCATCCATGCCGATACCCCCAGCACCAGCCGCTGCTGGGCAGACAGCGCCAGGCCTGGCAGTAGCAGCAGCACAATCAGCAGCAACCTGATCATCCACGCGACTCCCCGGCTGGCAACCAGCCAGCACTGAACAGCCGGCTCGGATCAACCGCGCTGTTCAGCAGGCCCTCAGCCAGCATCAGGTCATTCAGCTCACTGACCACGCGGGTCAGTGCCGGGTTCTGCCCACTCAGATAGCGCCGATTGGCTTCAAGGCCGGGCAGCACCACATCGCCCAGGCTTTGCTGCACCTGAACGGGCGTCAGCTGCTGACGGCCGGCGATCCGGTACAGGGCATCCTGCCGGTGCATTTTCACATGCATCAGGCCGGCAAAATGGGCTTCCAGCAACTGGCGTAACCGTGGGCTGTGCAAGGCCAGACGGTCCTCCCTGACAGCCAGCACATCAAAGATGGTTTCCGGCATCTGCCGGCTGTCGAACAGGATGCGCCCGCCCTCCTGCTGCAGATGCAGAGCAGTCGGGTGGTAGCTGACCATGGCGTCCACCGCGCCCGCCTGCCACATCGCCAGCTGGCGGTCCGGTGGCAGGTCGAGCAGCTGCAGCTGGTCAATGGTCAGGCCGCTGTGGTTGAGAAAATGGCGCAATACCAGAGCACCCAGCGCACCTTTTTCGACACCGAGACGGGCACCGGCCAGCGTCTCTGACTGCCATTGCGGATGCACCAGCAGCATGTCGGCACCGGCCGACAGGTTGAAGATCAGCAGCACCCGCAGCGGCACCCCGGCATCGATCACCCGCAGTGCTTCGTCCAGGGTCAGGCAGGCCGCATCCACCTCGCCGGCCTGCAGTGCCTGCATGGAGTCGCCGGCCACCAGACCTTCATGCAGAACCAGTTGCTCAGGCAACAGACCCAGGTCCATGGCCAGATACAGCGACTCGTAGCCGATCCAGTGGTGAATGCCCAGTCGCAGCTGCGGCGCCCGCGCGCAGCCACGCAGCAGCGGGACGCTGGCCAGCACAGCAGCGCCGGCCATGATGAATTGCCGTCGACTGAGCGGCATGCTGTTTCCCTTGCCGGACCTGCCGGCGATGCTCCCTGATACCCCGGCAAGTGTAACCTGCCGGGGTCAGGCTGGCATCAGGCTGATTGCACTTTGATGCCAAAGGCCAGGCTGTAGAACACCGGCAACACCACCAGGGTCAGGATGGTGGCAAAGCCCAGACCGAACATGATCACCACCGCCATGCTCTGGAAGAAGGCATCGAACAGCAGTGGCGCCATCCCCAGAATGGTGGTCAGGGCCGCCATCGATACCGGACGCACCCGGCTGATGGCGGCATCCAGCAGCGCCTGATCGGCAAGCTTGCCGCTGTCGATCTGCAGACGTATCTCATCCACCAGTACGATACCGTTCTTCACCAGCATGCCGCTCAGGCTGAGAAAGCCCAGCAGTGCCATAAAGCCGAAGGGAATGCCGGTGAGCAGAAAACCGAAGGTCACCCCGATCACCGCCAGCGGCACGGTCAGCCAGATCACCGTGGCGCGCTTGACCGAGTCGAACAGCAGGATGGTAATCAGGAACATCGCCAGATAACCCAGCGGCAGGGTGCCGAATACCGCCTGCTGGGCATCCCGCGCACTTTCGTACTCACCGCCCCATTCCAGCCGGTAGCCCGGCGGCAGGTCGATCGCCTCGATCTGCGGGCGCAGCCGGCGCAGCAGCTGGTCGGCGGTCTGACCGCTGAGAATGCTCGGATCGGCCTGCACTGTCAGGGTACGCTTGCGGTCCTTGCGCATGATCAGCGGATCTTCCCAGAGGGTGACAAACTCGCTGACCACCTGATCGATTGGCAGGTAGGTGCCACGCGCATTGCTCCAGACCAGCAGATCGTTAAGGGTCGCCGCATTCAGCCGCTCGTTGTCCGGGGTGCGTGCGACTATCGGCAGCATGCGCGTGCCATCGCGGTACAGGCCGACGGTCAGGCCGCTGAAGTTCATCTTCAGCAGGCTGTCCAGATCGCGCTTGTCGACGCCCAGCTCGCGCGCGCGCGCCTCGGCAAACTGCGGCCGGACCAGCTTGGTGCGCTCGCGCCAGTCATGCATCACCGCACTGGACACCGCATCGGCACGCATGATCGCCACCACCTCGGCGCCGAGGCGGCGCAGCACCTCGGGATCGGCGCCGGTCAGACGGGCCTCGATCTTGCTGTCGCTGCCCGGTCCAAGCATCAGCTGCTTGAGCTTGGCCTGCACGCCGGGATGCTGTTCCGCAAGGTGCTGGTCAAGCTCGGCGATCAATGGCTGAATCCGCTCCAGCCTGTCGGTGCGCACCAGAATCTGTGCATAGTTGGAATACTGGCGCTGCGGGAAGTAGGTGAGGATAAAGCGCAGGGTGCCCTGACCTATGGTCGAGGTCACCGCCACCACGCCGTCCTGCTGCAGGATATGCCTGTCGATGGCCGCCACCACCTGCTCGGTATGGCGAATGTCGCTACCCTTGGGCAGCCACAGGTCGATAAAGAACATCGGCGTGTTGGACGGCGGGAAAAAGCTCTGGCGCACCTGGCTGAAGCCGACCACCGCCGCCACCAGCAATACCGCCAGCAGCCCCAGGCTCACCGGCCGATGGCGCAGGGCGGCGCCGAGCAGGCGGCGGTACAGGCTGAAGATGATGCCCTGGTAGGGCTCTTCAGGGACTTGCCCGTTACCGGCTGGCTGCTCACGGAACAACAGGCTGGCGAAGAACGGCGTCAGTGTTATCGCGGTAACCCAGCTGAGCAGCAGGGAAATCAGCAGCACCTGGAACAGCGACAGGCAGTATTCGCCGGTGGTGTCCTCGGACAGGCCGATCGGGGCAAAGGCGATGATCGCGATAGCAGTCGCCCCGAGCAGCGGAAACTGGGTCTGCCGGACAATCGCCCGCGAGGCCTGCAGGGTGCTCAGGCCGCGCTGGCGGCCGACCAGAATGCCCTCGACAATCACAATGGCATTGTCCACCAGCATCCCCAGCGCGATCACCAGCGCGCCGAGCGAGATCCGCTGCAGCTCGATCTCCAGCATCTGCATGAAGATAAAGGTGCCAAGTACCGTCAGCGCCAGCACCAGACCGATCAGCAGGCCGCTGCGCAGGCCCATAAAGATCAGCAGCACGCCGATGACGATGGCCACCGCCAGCACGAAATTCAGCACAAAGCCCTTCACCGAGGCCTGCACCTCGGCGGTCTGGTCATAGAACAGCGACAGCTGCATGCCGATCGGTCGCTCCGCCTCCAGCTCCTGCAGGCGCTGGTTGACCGCCCGACCGACATCCACCACGTTGACATGGTCGGTAAACGACACCCCGAGCCCGAGCGCCGGCTGGCCGTTGGCGCGGTACAGGTTGTCCGGCTGCTCGCTGAAGCCGCGGCGAATGCTGGCGATATCGCCCAGCTGGATACGCTGGGCACTGCCCGGCTCACTGATGATCAGCCGCTCCAGCTCACTCGGGTCCTCGAACTCGCCGGTCGGGTGCAGACGGATGGATTCACTGCCAACCAGCATCTTGCCGGCATCCGACACCACATTCTGGTTGCTCAGCAGCTCGTACAGCCGGTGCGGCGCGATGCCCAGACTGGTCATGCGCGCCCGCGAGATCTCGACAAACAGCTGCTCCTGCGGCACCCCGGCCAGACTGACCTTGCCAACGCCCGGCAGCAGCACCAGCTCACGTCGCAGCAACTCGGCATGGTCACGCAGTTCGCGGTAACTGTAGCCCTCGCCACTGACCATCATAAAAATACCGAAAACATCACTGAAGTCATCGCGAATGATCGACTCGCCCACCCCCGGTGGCAGGTAGGGCCGCTGGTCGTTGATCCGCCGGCGCAGCTCGTCCCAGATCTGCGGCAGCACCTCAGGACCGTAGCGGTCCTGCACCTCGACGGTGATCTGTGACAGCCCGGCGCTGTTGATCGAACTGATCTTGTGGATATACGGCAGCTGCTGGATGGCATTCTCCAGCGGGAAGGTCACCTCCTCCTCGACCTGCTGCGGCGAGGCACCGGGGTAGGGCGTGACCACCATGGCAATCTTCAGGGTAAAGGCCGGGTCTTCCAGCCGCCCCAGCCCGAAAAACGCCAGGGTACCGCCAACCCCGAGAATCAGTGCCACCAGCCAGCTGGTGACCCGACGCTGGATAAAATAACCGGCTACGTCCATGCTCAGGCCCTCAGAGTCCGCGCTCACGTTCCCAGACCCGCACGCGCTGGCCCTCGCTCAATTCCGAACCGCCCACCGCGACAATCCGCTCACCCGGCTGCAGCCCCGACAGCACCTCGATACCGTCCTGTCCCAATTGGCCGACCTGCACCTGACGCGCGCTGACGCGCAACGCCTCGCCATCCTCGTGCAACACCCAGACCTTCTGCACAGCAGACGGCTGGCTGTCCGGACTGAACACCGCCTCGACCGGCACCCGCATGGCACGGCCGGCATCCCGGCTTATACCGGCAAAGTCCACCAGCACAGTGGCGCTCATGCCCGGCAGCAGCACCAGCTCCTCCGGCAACGGCATGCTCAGCACCACCTGATAGGTCAGGGTACGCGGGTCCGGCTGGCTGGAATGTTCCTTGTACACCGCCGGCAGAATCCGCCCGGCCAGGGTATCCAGCCGCACCTGAGGCTGGTAGTCGCCCGGCACCAGATCGGCACGCAGCGAGCTCAGCAGGCTTTCCGGCAACTGGAACACCACATCCATGCTGTCACCGGCATACAGGGTGATGATCGGCTGATTCGGCTGCACAATCTGGAAGCGCTCAACATGGGTACGCGCCACCAGCCCGGTAAAAGGCGCACTCAGGCGGCTGTAGGCCAGCTCCTGACGGCTCAGGTTGAGCGCCGCCTCGGCCGAATTGAACTGTGCCTGACGCTCGTCAAAGGCGGATTGCGAGACTGCCTGACGCTCCAGCAGCTGGCGCATGCGCTGCAACTGGGCACGGCTCAGCTCAAAGCTGGCCTCACGGTCACTCAGGCGCAGGCGGATATCGGTATCGTCCAGTTCGGCCAGCACCTGGCCGGCCTTGACCTTCTCGCCCTCACGCACCCGCAGCTCGCGCAGCTCACCACCGAGCCGGAACGACAGCTGCGCCTCCTCCGGCGCCTTCAGCCGCGCCGGGAACTCGCGCAGCATGCCCTCATGGGGCGCCTGCACGGTAAACACCTTGACCGGACGCACCAGCTCGGCAGCGGCCTGTTCGGCAGGTTGGCAGCCGGTCAGGGTAAACGGCAACAGCAGACACAGGGATCGCATCAGAATAGACATGACAGCTTCCATGGCAAGGGAGGAAAAAACCGCCCAAGTATAGCCAATCCACTGATGACAAAAATGACAGAGTGGCGCAGCACCGGAAAAAACCGCCAGCCCTGGGCGGAATCCGTCAGAGCGAACCCTGTGTTTCCAAATGGGCAATATCCCGCGCCAGGGTGGCACTCGACAACTCGCCCAGATGCACATTGACCAGCCGGCCAGCGGCGCTGAAGAACAGCGTGGTCGGCAGCATCCGCGAGCCGGCAAACTCGCCGAGCCGGTTACCCGGGTCCAGCAGCAGGTTATCCAGCGCCAGCCCCTCGCGTTGCAGGTAGCGGCGCACCTCCTCGGCCTGCTCACCCTGATTCACCAGCAGGATGTCGACCTGCGGATAGCGCTGCTGCGCCTCGGCCAGTACCGGCATCTCGCGCCGGCACGGCGGACACCAGCTGGCCCACAGGTTGATCACCAGCGGCTGGCTGAAATCCCCGCGCAGGCTGACCGGCGCCCCCTGCAGGTCGTGCAGGGTGAAGTCCGGCAACTGCTGGCTGCGCTGCAGCTGGTTTAAGCTGCCCAGCAACGCCAGCCACAGCAGCAGCCCGCTGGCACTGGCCAGCAACAGTGGCCGGCGCAGGGCAACCCGGCGCCAGTACTGCCAGAGCCCAACCAGCAACACGCCAAGCACACCGAAGCCAAGACTGAAGCCGCCATCACGGATATCCAGCCAGCCCCACCAGCTGTCGGCATAGTGCCCGGCATACTGCAGCACAAACCCCAGGCGCGCCGCGATCAGCCCGCCAAACAGCATGGCAAACAACGCCGGCTCCGGGTTGCCGCCACGCCGCCGGCCACTCAGCCAGCCCACCAGCAGCGCCACGCCAAAACTCAACAGCAACAGGGCGCGGTTGATCGGCACGGCGAGGAGGCCAATATCCAGTGTGAGCATAGGGGACTCCGTGATAATCATTGTGGGGAACGCCGGTCTATTGCAGCGGCCTATTGAGCCAGGTTGCCGGTGCCCGGTTCCGGACCGTGCCCAGCCAGGGATGGCTGGGCGCGAGCCTACAGGGACGTACTTGCGGCGTGTCCGGAACCGGGTACCGGCAAACTGGCTGGCACCCAAGCCATAATCAACTGAGTTTCCTATCCTGACCGGATCGAGCCTGACAGACCACCCCTATCCGCGATATGCTCCCCAGAGTATCAAGCGACCCAGCACGCAGCCAACTGCGCAGGAGCCCGGAATGATCTTTCGCCAACTCTACGACGCCACCTCGTCCACCTACACCTACCTGCTGGCCGACGAACACAGCCGCGAAGCACTGCTGATCGATCCGGTCTTCGAACAGCAGCAGCGTGACCTGGCACTGCTCGACGAACTCGGACTGACGCTGAAACTGGTGGTCGACACCCACGCCCACGCCGACCACATCACCGCCGCCTGGCTGCTCAAGCAGAAAACCGGCTGCACAATCGCCTCCGCCGCCGTGATCAACGCTGAACATGTCGACCTGCCACTGCAGCACGGCCAGCACTTCGGCGTACAGGGCATCGACCTGCAAGCCCGCGCCACCCCCGGCCACACCGACGGCTGCATGAGCTATGTCCTGGCTGACCAGTCGATGGTATTCACCGGCGACACCCTGCTGATCCGCGGCTGCGGACGCAGCGACTTCCAGCAGGGCAACGCCAGCACCCTGTACCGCTCGATCACCGAACAGCTGTTCAGCCTGCCGGACAGCTGCGCGGTATACCCCGCCCACGACTACCACGGCCGCACCCGCAGCAGCATCGGCGAGGAAAAACAGTACAACGCCCGGGTCGGCGGCGGCGCCAATGAAACCGACTTTGTCGGCTACATGCAGGCCATGCAGCTGCCTCACCCGAAAAAGATCGACGAGGCCGTACCGGCCAACCTGCGCAGCGGCTGTCCCGAGGACGGCCAGCTGCCGCCCCAGGCCAACTGGGCCGACCTGCGCATCACCTTTGCCGGCGTACCCGAGGTGGAACCGGAATGGCTGATCCATAACCAGCCCTCGGTCACCCTGCTGGATGTGCGCCAGCCCGAGGAGGTCATTGACGGTGAATGCCCAAGCGCCCTGCAACCCCTGCATATCCCGCTGGACCAGCTGCGCCAGCGGATTGCCGACGTGCCCGCAGACAAGCCGATAATCGCCCTGTGCCGCTCCGGCCGGCGCTCGGCGATGGCCGTGAGCATCCTGCAGGAACAGGGCCTTGAGCGGGTGGCCAGCCTGCGGGGTGGGTTACTCAGGTTGAATCAATAACCGCAGACAAAAAGATTGCTCAGTCCAGGGGCTGGAAAATAAAGGGGACAGATTTAAATAAAGGGGACAGATTTATTTTCCTGAAAAATAAATCGAAAAATAAATCTGTCCCCTTTCAAATACAGCCCATTTGCCCAACCAAGCCCTAGCCGTTAGCCTTGGTCGACACACAAAAGGGAAGGCAACAGGATGCAACAGGTAAAAGTCTGGGATCTGCCCTTGCGGCTGTTTCACTGGTTGCTGGTCGGTGCGGTGATTGGCGCGCTGGTGACGGTCAAGCTGGGCGGCAATGCGATGCTCTGGCATGGCCGCTTCGGGCTGGCGGTGCTGGTCCTGCTTGGCTTTCGGCTGGCCTGGGGGGTGCTGGGCTCGACCCATGCGCGCTTCCACACCTTCTTCCCCACGCCAGGTCGGCTGCTGGCTTACCTGCGCGGTAGCTGGCAGGGGCTGGGGCACAATCCACTGGGCGCGCTGTCGGTGTTTGCACTGATCGGCCTGTTCGGCTTTCAGGCCCTGAGCGGCCTGGTGGCCAGCGATGATATTGCCTTCAGCGGGCCGCTGATCCGTGCGGTACCTTCTGACTTCAGCAGCCTGATGAGCAGCTGGCACCGACGCACAGAGGAAGCGCTGTACCTGCTGGTGGGGCTGCATGTGCTGGCGATAGCGGTGTATCGGTTGCGCGGCGACAACCTGCTGGGACCGATGCTGCACGGGCGCAAGTCGCTGGCGCCGGGGCAGGCCGCTGAGCCGGCGCGTGGGGGTGGCTGGCTGGCACTGTTACTGGCACTGGGTTTTGCTGCGCTGGTCTGGTGGCTGGCGAGCGGCAGCTGGATTCCGGCACCGGCGCCAGCCCCCTCAATACCGGCATTCTGAAACACCGGGCCCGGCCAATTGGCGGGGCCCGGTGCAATCCGACTGGAGCTCAGTCCTTGCGGTACTTGTCGTGGCAGGACTTGCAGGTCTCGCCCAATCGACCGAAGGCGGTGCGGATGGCGGCCTGATCGCCGGACTCGGCCTGGGCCACCAGATTGTTGGCGGCCTCGACAAAGTCACCGGACAGTTGGGCAACATCGGGGAAATTCTCGAACAGCTCCGGCTTGACCCGGGTGGTCTGGCTGCCGACATCGCGGTCAGTGCCCGGGCCGTAGAGTGCGCCCATTCCGGAGCTGCCAATGGCGGCAATGGCGTTGGCGGCGGCGAGGATCTGCTGCTGGTTGTACTCGACGCTGCCGTCAATCACCTGCGCCTTGATCTTGCCCATATTCCACGACATGAAGCTATAGCCGGCCTTGCGGAACTTGATCTGGTCCTCCGGGCTGACCTGGGCGCTGGCCTGAACGGCAGCCGTCATAACCGTGGTAGCCAGTGCGGCCATCAGAAATTTCTTCATTGGTGCTCTCCTTGGGTATCACTTTATTTTACTGGCAGCCCGATGCGGGTCACCCAGTGCATTGAAGGCCAGATGGGTACTCGGAAATACCTCGCCCACCTGCTCCTGCAGCCAGTCGGTCTGCTCAAGACCGTCCATCAACGGCCCCTTTACCTCGGCCAGATACACGCGGATATCCCGCTCGGCCAGACCTTCGGTCAATTCCTTGAGCATGTCCAGTCCGGTACTGTCGATATGGTTGACCGCCGACAGTATCAACAACATATGACGGGTATCCGGATAGTCCTCCAGCGCCTGGGCAATCGCCTGTTCGATGGCCTTGCTGTTGGCAAAGAAGATGTTTTCGTCGATGCGCAAGGCCAGCAGTTGCGGTTCGGTTTCCACCAGATGCCGGCGGGTGTTGCGAAAATACTGGGTGCCCGGCACCCGGCCAACCACCGCCACATGCGGGCGACTGCCGCGCCACAACTGCGCGGCGATTGACAGGCCGACACCCAGCAGGATGCCTCCCTCGACCCCCAGCAGCAGCACACCCAACGCGGTGCATAACAGGGTCAGACCCTCGGCACGATCGTAACGCCAGGCCTGCCGCAGGCCCTGCAGATCAATCAACGGCCAGACCGCCAGCAGGATCACACTGGCCAGCACCACCAGCGGCAGCCAGGCAAACCAGGGCGCCAGGGTCAGCAAAATAGCGCCGATCACCAGCATCGCCAGCACCCCGGCCAGCGGCGTATTGGCGCCGGCCTCGGCATTCACCACCGAGCGCGAAAACCCGCCACACACGGCAAACCCCCCGGCCAGCGCCGAGCCAACATTGGCCGCACCCAGCCCAAGCAGCTCGCGGTTGGCATCGATGCGCTGGCGCCGACGCCGTGCCAGCGACTGGGCAATCGATACACTTTCGACAAAGCCGACCAGACTGATCAGCAGCGCCGGCAACAGCAACGCGCGCAAGCTGGACAGCTCCGGCAGGCTGAGCGCCAGTGCCGGCAGTCCGGCCGGCACCTCGCCGACCACCGGCACTCCGCGTGACGGCAAATCCAGCCATATGGACAGCAATATCCCCAGCAGCACCACCAGTATCGGTGCCAGCCTGGCCAGCAGGGTGGCGCTGGGCGCGGCCAGCCCGAGTCGCTGCAACTGTGGCGCCAGCCAGCGCCGCGCATACAGCAGCCAGGTCAGGCTACCGAGGCCTAGCAGCAATACTGTCAGATTGTCAGCAGTCAGTGACGGAAGGCCTTGCGGCCAGCCGGGCAGGGCAAGGAAGGCCGGCAACTGGCTGAAGATGATCAGCAGCGCAGCGCCGCTGATAAAGCCACTGATCACCGGATGACTGAGGAAGTTGGCCAGAAATCCAAGGCGCATCAGCCCGAAGGCAAACAGCATCAAGCCGGACAATAGCGCCAGCCAGATCGCCAGCTGCAGGTATTCGACTGTACCGCTGGTCGCCAGTGGCGCCAGCAGCGCGGCGGTCATCAACCCGGTCACCGCTACCGGCCCCACCGACAGGCTCATGCTGCTGCCGAATAGCGCATAGCCCAGCAAAGGCAACAGGCTGGCATACAGGCCGACTTGCACCGGCAAGCCGGCGAGCATGGCATAGGCCATGCTCTGCGGGATGATCATCACGCTGACCACCAGCCCGGCGGTCAGATCACCGCCCAGCCAGCTGCGCCGGTAATGCCGTAGCCAGGCCAGCCAGCCAGTGCCGCCAGGCGGCTGCAGGCGATCAGTCAACAACGACATATCAGGCTCGAACCACCGGATCAAAGATCATCAACGCACTCCGAAACAACATCTGGGTGAAGCCGGCAACGTCTGCCACACACCACGAATAATACCCTTGCGAGTATATGGCTGCCAGCAGGATAACCAATCCTGCCCTGTATATAGATTGTCAGTGGCTTGCAACGCGGCCTGTTTGTGCCACTATCTGAACACCACCTTGTATCAGGCGACACAACAACCATGAATGAAGAGGCGGTCGGCCCTGCAGCAACGCGCGATGAACTGCAATTATTCCCCTGGCGTGACGAATTCGACACCGGGATAGAGCTGATCGACCTGCAACACCGCCAGCTTGTAGCGTTGCTTAACAGTCTGGCACAACATTTTGTTCGTGGAGCCTCGCATACCGATTTACTGACGCTGCTTGACCAGCTGACCGACTATGCGGATTACCATTTCAGCAGCGAGGAATCCATCTGGCAGGAGCATTTGGCCAGCGAGCCGGAGTTCAGCAGCCATTGCCAGTCCCATGCAGAGTTCTTCCACCAGATTAAAACACTGCAATCGGCAGAGGGCGACGCCGGCAAACTGCTTGAACAATTGCTGGAGTTTCTCACCCGCTGGCTGGTTTTCCACATTCTTGACAGTGACAAGCGCCTTGCATTGACCGTGCATGCCCTGCAGCAGGGCTGCAATGCCGTGGAAGCGCGTACTCATGCCGAGCGTCAACTGGGCGGCAACCAACGCAAGTTGATACGGGTGTTGCTGGACATGTACAGCCAGCTTACCGGCAGAACCCTTGATCTGATGCGCGAACGCCTGGCCCGGCAGCAGGCAGAGCTTAGTCGCGACCTGTTACAGGGAGCGCTGGAAGATCACCGGCAGCACAAGGGCGAAAACCAGATACAGGAGCTGTTCGATCATCTGAAGCTCGCCGTGATGCTCTGCAGAAAATCCGACGGCCTGATACTCAGAGCCAACCCCGCCGCCAGCGAACTCACCGGACTCCCCCTGCAACGCCTGTTGGCCATACCCGCCCAGACACTGCTGGGTATCGACCTGCAGTTTGATGATCAGGCTGCCTTCAAGGATCAGCACGTGCAACTGCAACGCGCCGACGGCGAATGCATCAACGTTACTGTGCGCCAGAGCTCACTGCAGCTACAGCGGCACGGCGACTGCGCGGCGTTACTGGTGTACAACCGGCAACAACAGCAACTGGAACAACAGCAACTGGAACGCCTGGCCTATACCGACCATCTCACCGGGCTGGCCAACAGACCCTCAATCACCCGCTCGATCACCCGCGCCATGGGCAACCTGCAACCCGGGCAGCGACTGGCGGTTATCTACTTTGATCTGGACAACTTCCGGACCATCAATGACGCCCATGGCGAAATTGTCGGCAACCGCCTGCTGCGCTGGGTAGGCCAGCGCTGGCAGAGCCACCTTGGTGTGCAGCGACCACTGGCACGCATTGGCGGCGACGAGTTTATTGCACTGATCCCTGACAGTGAGGATGGCGAACGCTTTACCCGACTGCTCAAACGACTATTGCGCACCCTGGATACGCCCTTTGCTGTCGGACACCACAGTTACCGGGTAACCGCCAGTGCCGGCGTCAGTTTCTATCCGCAAAGTGGCCCTGCGGATGCCGACATGCTGATACGCCAGGCCGATCAGGCCATGTACAAGGCAAAAATGAATGGTATCCCCTTCCAGCTGTTCGACGACCAGCAGGAACGCCAGTTACGCGATCAGCAACAAACGCTCAGTCGCCTGCGGCTTGCCCTGCAGCGGCGCGAGTTGATTCTGCATTACCAGCCGAAAGTCAATCTGTGCAATGGCCGCATTACCGGTGTCGAGGCCTTGCTGCGCTGGGAACATCCGCATGACGGCCTGTTGCCACCCGCTGCCTTCCTGCCACTGATCGAGGATGATCCGCTATCGATTGCTGTCGGCGACTGGGTGCTCGAGCAGGCATTGCGACAGCTGGAAGGCTGGCACAGCGAAGGGCTGGAGTTACCGATCAGCGTGAATGTTGCCGCAATGCAGCTTCAGGATCCGAATTTCGTTGAGAAACTTACCCGATTGCTGGCCAGCCACCCGCGCATCAACCCGGCACTGCTGGAGCTCGAAGTTCTGGAGAGCAGTGCTATTGCCGATATGCAACAGGCCCTGCAAACGCTACGCGACTGCAAGGCGCTGGGCGTTCAACTGGCGCTGGATGATTTCGGCACCGGCTACTCGTCACTCTCCTATCTGAAACAATTGCCGGTACAAACACTCAAGATCGACCGCAGCTTCGTACGCGACATGCTCAGCGACCCTGACGACCTGAACATTCTGCAGGGCATCATCAGCCTGGCGCAGGCCTTTGGCCTCAAGGTGATTGCCGAAGGTGTGGAAAACCCTGAGCAGGGCAGCCGGCTGATCGCGCTGGGTTGCCTGCATGCCCAGGGCTACTTCATCGCCCGGCCTATGCCGGCAGCCGCACTGATCGACTGGATGCGCGAGTGGAAACCCGTCGCTGCCTGGCAGGTCGCTACCAGTGACTACCAGTTGTAAACTACCCAGATACCCCCGAGAGTTTTCTATTTATGAGCAATTTCACCTTTCAGCTTGCCGACCGCACCGCCCTGATCACCGGCGCCTCCAGTGGCCTGGGCGCCCACTTTGCCCGGGTGCTGGCCGAGGCCGGCGCGCGGGTGGTGCTGGCAGCACGCCGGGTCGAGCGCTTGCAGGCGCTGGTTGACGAACTGACAGCCGACGGCCGGCAGGCCATGGCGGTGAGCATGGATGTCACCGACAGCGATAGCGTCGAAGCGGCCTTTGCCGCGGTCGAGGCGCGCTGGGGCGCACTGGATTTGCTGGTGAACAACGCCGGCATTGGTGATCCGGTGAAGTTCCTTGAGATGACCGAGGGCAACTGGCGCAGCATGCTCGACACCAACCTCGACGGCGCCTGGCGTGTCGCCCACCGGGCCAGCCAGGCGATGGCGCGCAGCGGGCGCGGTGGCAGCATCATCAATATCGCCTCGATCCTCGGTCTGCGGGTCGGCAACGGCCTCAGCCACTACGCGGTGGCCAAGGCCGGCGTGGTGCAACTGACCAAGGCCATGGCACTGGAGCTGGCGCGCGACAGGATCCGCGTGAATGCCATAGCACCCGGCTATTTCCGCACCGAGATGAACAGCGACTATTTCGCCAGCGAGCACGGCCAGCAATACATCCACAAGCAGGTACCGATGCGCCGGTTGGGCCAGCTGCAGGAGCTGGATGGCCCGCTGTTGCTGCTGGCCAGCGACGCCGGCAGCTTTATCACCGGCAGCGTGCTGGCGGTGGATGGCGGCCATCTGGTCAACAGCCTCTAGGTTTACCGTACATGCCGCCCGGTTACCGATCGCCAGCCACCCGAATCAGTCTGATCGGCGGGTTCCTGCTGGCGCTGCTGTTCATCTGGCTGGCATGGTCCGGCTGGCAGCGGCAGAACGAACAATGGCAAGCGCAACTGAGCGCACAATCGGAGTTGCAGCGCGTGGCGCTGCTGCAGTCCCAGCACAACCTTCGCCAACAGGCCCTGCGGGCAGCCCAGGGGCTGGCCAGCGACCCTGATACCCTGCGTCTGATTCGACGTATCGCCCTGCTGGCCGAGCGATACGGAACGGACGATGCACAGTTGCTTCTGCTGCGCGCCCAGCTCGAACATGACCTCCAGGCCTACTGGAAGGTATTGCGTCAGGGTGGCGCCCATCAGCTGCATATTCACCTGGCACTGGATGTGATCAGCCTGTTGCGCATGCACCGGCCGGAGCGCTGGGGCGACTCTCTGGCACAGATTCGTCCATTAGTAGTCGAGGTGCAACAAAGCGGGCAAAGCGTCAGCGGCCTGGAACTCGGCCGCTTTGATTCCGGCATTCGTGGCGTCATCCCGATTCGCGCCGAGGACAATCAGCAATCAAGGGTGGTCGCCAGCATCGAGGTCGGCTTGGGCATGCTGCCACAATTGCAGATGCTCGACAGCACACTGGATGCCGGCGTAGCCCTGCTGCTGAATGCCAGCCTGATGCAGGAAGTGCTCTGGCAGGCACCGCCTCGCGATCTGTTGACCACGGCAAATGGCATGTGGCTGCTGGATGGTGAGTCCCGCAGCGACCTGCGTGACTGGATGGCAGTAATCAATATCGACGGCAAGCTGAACGCTCAGGGCACGCAACTGGTCAGCAGCGGCGGACAACGTTACCTGCTGACCAGCATCCCGCTACGCGACCATGCCGGTGAGTCAGACCCGCAACGCGAATATGCTGCCATTCTGCTGGCCTGGCAGAACGTCACTCCCGGCTGGCTGGCATTACAGCGCGACCGCCGTGCCGAGCTGCTGAAATGGTCACTGGCCCTGCTGGCCTCGCTGGCCCTGCTGGTGCTGTTGTTCAATGCCCTGCGCCGCAGCCTTGAGCGCCAGATGCGTGAGCGCCACGCCCTGCAACAGCAAATGCAGCAGCAGCGTCTGGTGCTGAGCGAGCGACTGCAGAAACTCAGCCGGCATCTGCCTGGGGTAATCTATCAATTCCAGCTCAGCCCCTCCGGACACAGTTGGTATCCCTGGGCCAGTGGGGCTATCCAGGACATTTATGGCATCAGTCCCGAACAGGCGGCCCTCAGCGCTGACACCGTATTCGAGCGCATCCTGCCCGAAGATCGCGATAGGGTCAGCGCCAGTATCGCCGATTCCGCACAGACACTGAGGCCCTGGCAGGACGAGTATCGCGTGTTGCACCCAACCCGAGGCGAGCTCTGGCTGTCCGGAAACGCATCACCTGAAAGACTGGCAAACGGCGATACCATCTGGCACGGCTATATTGCCGACATTACCTCGCGCAAACATATCGAACTGGAGCTTGAACACCAACGCCAACGGCTGGCCGAGATTATTCAGGCTACACGTGCCGGTACCTGGGAAGCAGATCTGCGCAGCGGCGCCGTGCAGATCAATGCCCGCTGGGCGGAGATCATCGGCTACCGGCCCGAGGAGCTTGAGCCCATGACCCTAGCAGCCTGTTGAAATTCGCCGCGATGATTACGCCCACTGCTTCTGGCAGCAGCGGTCGCGCTCGTTTACTTCCCGTTTAGGGCGCCAATCGA
>NZ_FOUI01000035.1 GCF_900114825.1 Halopseudomonas yangmingensis
GCATGGCCATATTTGATTCCTCGCGTAGGTGACGATGGAATCAGTGTGGTATGGAAATTGAACGGGTAACAGGTGCTGATTTGTTGGCGCTTACTGATTGTTCGTCCGGGCAGCAGCGCAGACAAGCGCGCGGAGGTGATGCATGAGTGGCACAAGTCGTTGCTGCACGAGGTTGTACCGCCACTGATCCAAAAGTGGGAGCAAAAGCTCAAGGTGAGAGTCTCAGGCTATTTCCTGCAACGGATGAAAACCAAGTGGGGTAGTTGCAATCACGCAGAGGGAAACATCCGCCTCAATACGGAGCTGGTGAAAAAGCCTAAGGATTTGCTGGAGTACGTCGTCGTGCATGAAATGGCTCATTTGATCGAGCCCACGCACAGTGATCGCTTCATCGCAATCCTTGAAGAGCATTACCCCAGCTGGCGGGAGGCCCGAGCCGAGCTCAACGAACTGCCGCTGGCTGCAGAGGTTTGGAAGGAGTGATGTGTGATTGATATCAGGATTAGAAAAGCACCATAAAGGAGTGAGTTTGATGCATCATACAAAATTTCATGTAAATCACTCTAACCATGGTTGCTAGCACCTTGGTAGTTTAATCCTGCAGTGATGGCATGCTGGTTCACCAAATTTGGCACATAGGGAAGCGCTGATTAAACGGCGCCGAAGCGTTTCCTTAATTGGCAGTGCGGCATGTACCACTATCATCTCGATACTTTATTTGGAATACAACACCGCTGTCGCGGGCATGGCCCGCTCATACAGCATCTAAAACGCAACACGCCCCGCTGCTTAAGGCGAGGCGTGGTTGTCAGCTACGTTTCTAGCTAGCAATAACTACATTGCAGCACGGAAGATTGCCGCCACTTCCTTGTCATTCAATCGACGTGGATTGGTTAATGCACACACATCTTGCTGCGCATGCTTAACCATTGCATCAATGTCTTTATCCTGCACACCCAATTCAGTCAGATTACTTGGGATACCCACATCAACCGACAGACAACGAATCGCCACTACAGCCATTTGTGCAGCCTCACGTACCGGCAAACCGTAGATGTTTTCGCCCAAGGCATCAGCAATATCGGCATAACGCTCTTGCGCAGCCATTAAGTTTGCTTCGCAGACATGCGGTAACAACAGTGCGTTACACACGCCATGTGGCAAGTTATACATACCACCGAGTTGATGCGACATCGCATGCACATGACCGAGACCGGCATTATTGAACGCCATCCCCGCCAAATACTGCGCATAGGCCATCCGATCACGCGCTTCGAGATCATCGCCACGCGCCACAGCAACTCGCAAATAACGCGCAATCAAACGAATCGCTTGTAGCGCACAAGCATCAGTGATTGGGTTTGCATCCGTTGAGACATAAGCCTCCACCGCATGAGTCAGTGCATCCATACCGGTTGCGGCAGTCAACGACGGCGGCATTTTCATCATCAACAACGGATCATTAATCGCCAAGTCCGGCGTGACGCGCCAATCCACAATCGCCATTTTCACGTGATTGGAGGTATTGGTAATAATAGTGAAACGGGTTAATTCGCTCGCAGTTCCGGCAGTAGTATTAATCGCAATATAAGGTGGCAAGCTGTTCTTTGACTGATCGACACCTTCATAGTCAGCAATCACGCCGCCATTAGAAACCACTAAACCAACACCTTTACAACAGTCATGCGCACTACCACCACCCAAGGAGATCAGCATATCGCACTGACCCTTTTGGTAGGCAGCAACGCCTTGCTCAACGTTTTTATCGGTTGGATTGGGAATAGTCTCATCAAATACTGCATAAGCAATGCTGGCCTGATCAAGCAGATCCGTTACTTGCTTGGTGTAGCCTAGTTGAGTCATACCCTTATCAGTGATGACCAGCGGCTTCTTACCACCCAGAGACTTCACTCGATCAGCCAACTCAGACAACACATTCGCACCAAACAACGATACAACCGGCATGAAGAGACTTGCATTCTTGCTCATATTCAACCCCTTTTCTGTGTGTCGCAGTCATCAATTAACGACCACGTATTCGCTTAACTTAGATTCAGCATAGCCTATGTGACTCACGAGTCACTTGACCCAACTCAATCGAAAGGCAGCCTAGGAGTCTGTCGGACTTGAGCCTATAAAGATGGCCATGTCCGGCGTCGACGCAAAGGCCTGGTTTCGCCCCAACGATCTGAAATATGAGCTAGGTGCCCCCCTACCAGTATCATGTGGGAGCCAATAGGCAGCTGGAGCGCGCTACTGGTAGCATCACATGCAGCCTTTTCAGGCCATGCGCAGAATATTCATTCGTTTAACATTCCATGCCAGCGTAGCCAAGGTCCACTCACCGACCACTTTGTCGAATCCGCGCAATGAGAAGCGGCGGAAGCCCATCACATGCTTGATAATACCGAATACCGGTTCAACTGTCTGTTTGCGTAATGCATACACAGCACGACCGGCCTGTGTTGTCATCCGATGGGTCATGCATGTAACCGGATCATCGGTGTCCGGTGGAGGCGTATCCGGTGCGAAGCGCTCGAAAATATCAAGGTGATGGCGCTCGCGCTGGGCCGCTATCCAAGGGGTAATCTCGCCATCGGCACACGCCTTTACATTAGGGAAACGCTGCACAAATCAGCCATCCACCTGAGTGTCCAGCCCCGAGTATAATCACCAGACACTGCCACTACCTCAGCCAAGCCACCCGATG
>NZ_FOUI01000036.1 GCF_900114825.1 Halopseudomonas yangmingensis
AAAAAAAATATTTCTGTCATTTTGCCGGCAAAGAATGAATCTGGCGCAATAAAAAAAACTGTAGAAGATATTGTAACTCTATTGCCTTCAGCTCAAGTTATTGTAGTCGATGATGGATCCACAGATAGCACTGCAAGCGAGGCAGTAGGAGCTGGGGCTTATGTAGTGAGACACCCATATAGCAAGGGTAACGGTGCCGCAATTAAAACTGGCGCTCGCGCTGCCACCGGCGACATACTGATTTTCCTTGATGCTGATGGTCAACACGCCCCGGCAGATATACCAAGACTCCTGGAGCGACTTGCACAAGACAATGACATGGTAGTTGGCGCCCGCCAATCTGGCTCACAAGCCAACATTGGTCGCGGCCTTGCCAATGGCTTCTACAACAGACTGGCCAGCTACATGACCGGACACAGAGTCGAGGATCTTACGTCCGGCTTTAGAGCAGTAAAAGCAGACAAGTTTCGAGAGTTTCTCTATCTATTGCCAAACGGCTTCTCCTACCCTACCACCAGCACCATGGCATTTTTTCGTGCAGGCTATTCAGTGGCCTACGAGCCAATCCATACAGCTCAGCGTATCGGTAAAAGCCATATCAAACCTCTGCAAGATGGGATACGCTTTCTTCTGATTATTTTCAAGATAGGCACGCTATACTCCCCATTAAAGCTTTTTGCACCAATAGCTGCAGTTGCTTTCACAATGGCATCAGTCTGGTATGGTTATACGCTTTTTACTGAAGGACGCTTCACTAATATGAGCGCTCTACTTTACACAGGTAGTGTAATGATATTTCTCATGGGGCTGATATCAGAACAAATAACCGCGCTCATGTACAAAGATAGCAAATAATGAATTTTATATTCCCCCAAGAAAGAATGGATAAAGGCATGAAACTCACCCGTGGTGCCACTTGAAAAAAGCAACCTTAATTGGCTGGAACTATGGCTCAAGATCAGATTAGCCAATGTTAAATAAGCTAAGGCTATCATTCCTCAAAGGCCCCATCGCTCTCGGCACTGTCCGTACCAGTATCATCTTGGGCATGCGTCTACTGATTCAGGCCAGCACTCTTTTTATTCTTGCGGCGACACTTGGGCCCGCAGGTTTTGGGCTATATGCAGGACTGGGCGCCATGGCTGTTCTGATGGGTGGAATGTCCAACTTCGGAACTCACCTTGTCTTATTGCGCGAAATATCTTGTGCTTCTGACAAACAGGATACAACTCAGCGTCTAGCTTTGGGTACCACGGCTTTATGTGGGCCAGTGCTATTACTTACATACATTATATTGGCTCATATTTTTTTCAAAGTCTCCGGTGATCTGTACTGGATTATTCTGTGCATTGGTGCTGCTGAAATAATTTTTCAGCCTTTTCTGATCATTGCAGCTATGGAGCTTCATGGTAAAGGTCGTGTTGCACGTTCACAAGTATTACTGATTATGCCAATTTGCATACGTTTACTTGTGGTTGCTTTCATTGCTGGAACTAGTTTGGATGACCCACTCCATCAATATGCTTATGGGCACTTAATTGCCGTATTATTGCCGCTTGGGTATGTGGTATGGCAAGCACCCTCTATCTGGCGTGAGCCTCTCCGCTGGCGTGTAGCCCGGCGACCTGAGTGGCCTGCCCTTGGAGGCTATGCGATTACAAATATCAGCGCCAGCGGAGTCTCAGAACTCGACAAGATGCTGGCTGTACGCCTCCTTCCACTTGGCATTGCAGGTGTGTATTCGGCAGCCTCCAGAGTAGTCGGCTCCCTTGTAATGCCGGTTATGGCCATGATACTCAGCGCAATGCCACGCCTGTTTCGCAGCGAGGCCGCAACTGGAAAAAAGCTTCAGTGCTGGTTATTTACCATAGCTGGGATATACGGCTTTTTCGCGGCGACAACCATGATCATTTTCTCCCCATGGATCGAATTAGCACTGGGAGAGATTTATTCAGGTGTCAGTGAGCTTATACATACCCTGGCTTTTGCCGTTCCGGCGCTGTGTGTGCGTGCAGCAGCAACCAACGTGCTTACCACGCTAGGGAGACCATGGATACGTATTAGTCTGGAGCTAACTGGCTGGGTGGTGATCGTCGTATTGGCTCTAAGGAAACGCTGCACAAATCAGCCATCCACCTGAGTGTCCAGCCCCGAGTATAATCACCAGACACTGCCACTACCTCAGCCAAGCCACCCGATG
>NZ_FOUI01000037.1 GCF_900114825.1 Halopseudomonas yangmingensis
CGGTCGACGTTGCCGTCGGTGCTGATCCAGTGCTGCCCTTCGCTGCGGAACAGGTGGCGGCGGCCATCGGCGCGGCTGATGCGCAAAAAACCGTCAGCCTGTTCAACAATCCGCCGGTCATAGTTGTGCTGCCAGCCCGGCCCCAGGCTACTGCGCTCGGTCACCAGATGGCTGTTGTAGGCGCGCTCGAACCGCAGGGCGAACTCACCCAGGCCTTGATAGTCGATCTCGAGCTGGAATTTATTACCGTTGGCCAGGTTGATCGGGTTGCCAACATAGGCATTGGTCGGGGCATTGCCACCGGGTACGGCGCAGAACTCACCACCGGCTCCGTTGCCGGGGTCAATAATCGGATTGAGGTTATTGCCACCACCGATACTGCCGCCACCGCTACCAGGCGGATTGAGCAGGTCGCCCCAGTCGCCCCAGTCTCCGCTGCCAGGCTCAGAACCGGTACCGCCGCTGCCGCCTGTATCTCCGGTGCCAGAACCGGCTCCAGGCGTACCGCCGGAACCGGCGCCGCCACCGGACCCTGTGCCGGCCTGACCACCACCGCCCCAGGTACCACCGGAGAAATTGCCGCCGTTATTGCCGGGCAGCGGGCGTGTGCCACCACCGGCTACACCGCCCTGACCTGCGCCCGGTACCCCGGCCATCTCCTGGGAGAGGGTGGCCATATGCTGACGATTGGTGTCGCCAAAGCGCACAAAGGCAACCAGTGCCAGCAGGGCAATGGCGCCCACAACAATCAGATACTCAGTGAAGGTCGCGCCGCGCAGGGCACGGCGGGCCAATAACAGCCGGGGCATGGGCAAGTCCTTTTGCAGCTCAGGGAAGATTAAACAGAGTCGATAACATCCAACTATCGCCAATGCGCGAGTCTATGTTTGCACGTGAAGACATACAACCCGATCACCCTGCAAGGGTGATGCACGTCACATTTCGGGATAAAAATACGATGATGCGCGCAATCAGGAAGGAGCCTAAGAGCTGGAGCCTGTCACAATCACAGGATGTGATCGCCGGACGCTTATTAAACAATACATCATCAGGCAATCAATTGAGTGTTGTACCTGGTGGTTGAGACCGCACACTCTACCTCACGTATTGACTTGACCCTTGAGACCACCGGCGACAATTAAGACTGAAAGAAATGACATCAAACCTATGGGGTGGTTTAAAAAAGGGGTTAGCAACTTATAGTCCATTCCAAGTCTTCCACACCCAAATATCCAATAACCTCCCTTCATCATCGAAACCCCAAAACACCGTTACATTGGCTCTAAATGGAATGTCTTGGTAATCACCTAAGGACGCTCGTATTGATTTTTGACCAATAACCGTCGGCTCTTTTCTTCCTTGATGATAAAATCCAGACGATTCATTGACGAAAATGACGGTCCACTTATTTTCTCGAATGACTGTTAGCACTTCCGAGAAATCAGAGCCTAACGGCGTTCTTTCGAGAACATAATTTCTTATATTTTCTTCAGACTCTCTCAGAGGATTGCTCCACATCAAAAAGACAATGCAGAGAACGATGATAGCTCCAATTAATATCGGTCGAGAGACAGCCACAATAGCTCCATTTTACAGGTTAATTATTACCGGAATTACGTGCCTAATCGATTTCTATTTTTGTGGATTTGTATAATAGCTACCTAAAGTGTTCTATCGGAACTGGCTTGTCAAAACCCGGAACATTATTAGGGGTCGCTGCAGGCAGCCCCACGTGATTCAACAATCCAGCAATGAAGGAATTCGAGTTGTAGCCGTTAGTAAAGCTCTGTGGAAAAAACTCGTAATCTAGGGGAGTTGATTTTCTGAAATTAGACTCAGCTAGAAGCAATTCTTCAATCAGACTGTTTTCTCCCCATATGGTGGGACAGGCGTCACCAATCACAGAGACACTTCCCACATTATGACCTAGGTTAATGGTAAGCGCCAACAAATCAGCACCTGTTACCCGTTCAATTTCCATACCACACTGATTCCATCGTCACCTACGCGAGGAATCAAATATGGCCATGC
>NZ_FOUI01000039.1 GCF_900114825.1 Halopseudomonas yangmingensis
TAGAGAAAAAATGGTTATTGAAAGGTTTTTATAGCGTTCTGGAATTTTTTGCAGAAACACTGCAATTGCTATGCATGGTCCGAGCAGCGCTACATAGTTCCTGTGCTCAAAATAGAGCTCCAGACTGAGGTTGGTTGATTCCAGCAGATGGGCTGAAATAAACCAGAATACGGCAAATGAAAATAAAGGAATTTTTTTTATTTTTATTACTGCAATCAAAAATAGAGAGAAAAGCGCTATTATGGCTAAAAGAGGTTTCAATTCGTATGGTGATGAGAAATGCTGATAATTGTCATGGAATGGTCTGTATGAAAACATGTCAGGGATGAATGCAAGTCGCACGTATTCGAACAGAATAACTGGTTGGGTGAATAGTCTTTCTGTCATCGTGAAAGAACGGCTCATGTAGCTTTGTTCTGTGTTGCCTGTAGAATGGGCTAAATAGGCAATGATTATTGAAAGACACATTGAGAAAGAAATAATTCTCAGCTGTTTATATTTTTTTGACAGTGAGTTTTCACGCAGAATTGTCAGTTCAATTACCAGCGCGAAAACTGGAAGAAGAATGCCATTTTCTTTGCTGAGCATCGCTAGGGTGGTGAAAGTTCCAATCACCAGCATTTGAAGCACAAGTCTGACTTTTTCGTTAATTTTTTGAAATTTGAAGCAGGAAAGATAAAGCGTAAGGCCAAGAAAAACAAAGAGTGCTGAAAGTCCAGCCATCCTTTGCACTGCTATCAATGATGTTGATATCAGTAGAGGTGAGAACATCCAGAGCATGGATGCGCTAAGTGCGAAAATCTCTGTTTTTCGGATTTTTCTATCATGTAGTTTTATTATCAAGTTACACAGAAAGAAAACAATCACTGCATTTATGCAATGCAGAATGATGTTAAAGAGTAGTATGTTATGGACGTTGTCAGGCCAATCATTCTGATTTGCCAGGAATGTCAGCATGGAAATAGGGCGGCCTAGTGGGCCTGATGTTTCACCTAAAACATAAGCGATTTTAGAGTTTAAGTCGACTATGTTTCCTAGTCCGGAAATTGGTCTAAAGTCGTCGTAATATAGCGTACCACCCAGTCCTGAGCTGTATACAAAATAAAGTATTATTAAGGCTGCAATCAATGCATAGTAAGTTGGGTTTTTTATTGTGTCATGCATGAGTAAGATCAGCCTTTTTAAATAAAAAAGACCGCTATAATAGCGGTCTTTTTGGTGCAAGAAAATTAATTGCAGCCAGTGGGTTTGTACTTTGCGTCAGCGTCAGACGAGCAAGTCCAAACACCGGTAGTCGCATTTCTGGTAAGAGTTACTTTTTTTCCGGTAACTTGAGTTGGGGCATTGCGAACAGTACATTCAATCTCCGAACCAGTAACAGCGATGACGCAGTTGTTGGTGGAAGAGGCTAGTCCGATATCGGCGAGTGTAAGGGTCGCAACACCTTCATTTTTTTTCAGTTCAAATGCTGTTTTGCCTCCAGAAATTTCAGCTAGACCAGCAGTCACTTTTGACTTTGCCTGGTAGTCAGAGTAAGCCGGCAGAGCGATAGCGGCCAAAATGCCGATGATGGCTACAACGATCATCAGTTCAATAAGGGTGAAGCCCTTCTGTGTGTGTTTTTTCATTTCAGGTCTCTCCAAAGTGTGGTCAGGCTGATGCCTGCAAATTTTTAAGCATATTCCATGCCATGTTTTCTTGTTCGGTGGCGCGGTATGGCTAGCAGCCTGTTGAAATTCGCCTACGGCCTGTCTGACTTTGCCGTGTAAGGTTTACGATATCGGCTCCAATCTGCCGGGAACCCCGATTTCCAT
>NZ_FOUI01000040.1 GCF_900114825.1 Halopseudomonas yangmingensis
CATCAAGCATCAAGCATCAAGCATCAAGCATCAAGACGATTCCAATCCCCACGGGCCTATCTCCTTGCAATAACAATTATGCTCCAATGATATAATTCAAGACCATTACAGGTTATGCCTATACCTTAAGATAAATCCATATTATTATGCGACCATTAACTGATTACCTTCGAGCACAAGCAATTCCAGCTAATGGCCACGACTTTAATACAGTTGATTAAAATACAACCCCATTAAGCATTCTCGGGTTATGCCTATCTATTTCTGCAACTGCGACATCCCACTTCCTCATGAGTTTATGTACACCAACATCCATCAGCCTGTGACATAGGCGGCGCGCATTCGCACCATAAATATCTATATAGGTAACAGCGCTTTTTGAATGAAGGCTACGGGATGGTCTCCCTTCACTTATATCCGCAAATGCCTTTTCAATCCAATCGGCAAATGCCTTGGATGCAGTGGGCACTGACACCTTGAGCGTACCACCACTCACCGCGATATAGCCGTCACCCTCTATGAACCCTACCAGGAAGGCACGCACCATTTCTGGGCTCAGTAACTTCTCATTCGGGGGCTGTAATATGTAGGTTTTGACAGGATCAATATTCCAGTTCTTTTTCAGGTCAACAACCCAATTTTTCACACCACAAATACGCAGCTCACTCTGCGGATAGCGGCCTTGCATATAGTTTCTGACAGCACCGGTGTAACCTGTAGAAACTCGAATATTTTCGAGTAATGAGGCATCACCGGATTTAAGAGATATTGCCACCTGATTTATGACTTTATCTTGACTGTTTGGCTTAACCCAACCATCAGCAGCCAACAGACCAGCCAGATAAGAGTTCTCTAGTGTTGGCACACGGAAAAAGTCATGATCTTTATCGTAACGACTATTTTTAACAGGATTACAAAAGGTAAGACCCAGTCGCCTCCCGCGGAGACTGATTGATCCTTCACTACGCCCCAGCAACTTACCAATCTCAGCCCGGGTCATCGTTTGCGCATTTTCACATATAAATCTATCCTCTTCAGAAGTATAAAAATCCCGATGACAGTCATCGTACTTCAGTCCGAGAAGATGAGCCTTACCAGAAATCGATTTCAGACTTCTCTCAAGCTTGACACCAATTTCTTTTAGAGACATACCCGATTGGTAACACTCCTTCAGAGTCGCCACATCGTCATCTGTCCATGTCCGCTTAATCACTTTCACCATATCATCCACCTATTAATATCGTTTGAGAATTTACTTGCGTGCTGCATATTTAAAATATCAAACCAAACGATAATCCCAAGCAAAGCGGACGTTTACATACTCAGCGGCGGGCTAGCTGGATGATTCATCATAAGAATGAAGATTGCTGTACTATTGATCGGCTACTGCCGGCCACCTTCACGAAAAAGAACACAACTGCTCAGCGGCTAGGTAGAAGGCGGAGCCTACCGATACTCAAAGGCTATCTCAGTGCATTGTTCAACCATCCCTGCTGGCCTGATTGATTGCTAGAGATGGGCCACCCATGAAACTCCACCAATAGCTGGGGCCATACAGGA
>NZ_FOUI01000046.1 GCF_900114825.1 Halopseudomonas yangmingensis
CGGAGCAATGTCGCCGAGAGCAGGTTGGCTGCATCAAAAATACCGTCGATTGGCGCTGGAACCGTGCCAATCTGAATTGATCAGCGATTCCCTAGGGCACGGGTTGTCCTGACCACCACAACCAGATAAATCAGTAAAATTTACATGGTGACGAGTTATATTAATTCTGATTTCACCATCATTATAAGTTTTCAAATACCCATAACTTGAGCTATCAGAGCGCTCAACCCAGGCTGAATTTTTATAATAGCTAACTATCTCATCTTTGATTCTGTCAAAATCATTATGACTTATCGAGTGCACGGCAGTGCTGCGCGAATACCTAATAACACATATCCTTTCGTTTTTTATATAGGCCATTACATGAAGGCCTATGGGATTGCTGTGAGGAGAGGTACTTATTACATCATAATGGGCATTTGGCGCCGGATCAGGCTCAAAGTCCAACCCATCAAGAACGCTAATGTGCTGTCCAACACATTTTCCTGGAAATGTATAGGGATCACATTTTTCATCAGAAAATGAGCCTGCTGAGATGAAGCAGCTGCAAAGGCACAGGATTTTAAATATTTTCTTCCTCATATTTTATTTCCCTTCATCCGCCTGCCCATTTACTGAGTAAGTAACCGACGAAACATCCTCATACTCTGCTTTAGTGCATTTTCTAACGTCACCTTCGGGAAAGCTGTGACAATTACGAATCGGCTCTCCAGCAGCACGTGCAGCCGTAGTTTCGGGACCCGTGATTACTCTATACTCTTCATTGTTAGTATATCCGTCATCTCGTAAGATCCCCTCGTCACGCTCAAAAATATCTTGATTTGTCATATATTGATGAGCATGAGCGAATTCATGCAACAATATTAATGCTGGAGACTGAACGCTGTTAGTGCCATCTAGGATTCTATTTCCTTCTCTTGGATTCCAGAAAATTGATATAGGCGAACTAACTGCGGCGTCAATATTTCCACAGTCATCATACTCTATATACTCAGGACGAAAATTCGGTTTCATGCTATTGCCGATTCTGATCAGATGAAGCTCAACATCCAACATATCTAACTCTCTAAAATATTGATCCAAAAGTGGCAGATATTGCCGTGCAAACTCTACATCGCGCTTAAAGTCAGGATCATTCTCTGGAAACACAATCAGCAACCCCAATGGATCAAACCTGGCTATAGGATTACCAGCCACATACCCAAAGGTATTCACCCCACCCATCAACCCAATCGGATCACTCTGCGT
>NZ_FOUI01000045.1 GCF_900114825.1 Halopseudomonas yangmingensis
TTCGTCGTTAGTGCTGATTGTAGTCGGATTACCCTTGGTACTGCTGGGCCTTCCAAGGCTACACAATCGCTGGCTTACGCGTGCCAATGCATAACAAGCGGTTCAAGTCGTTCGCTTCGCTCACTGGGACGGGCTAAGCCCGCCCCTTAACCAAACGTTATGCCTTCCTACTCGCCCGCTGCGCCATATAATAACGCTTGACGTTAATAACGTTCTGCGTCATTCTTTCTCTATGATCATATCGTTCAAGTGTAAGGATACTGAGAAGCTAGCAAGCGGACGCAGCGTCAGACGCTTCGTCAATTTTGAGCGAGTTGCCTTGAGGAAAATTCGGCAGCTTCAGGCTGCAAGCCAGCTGGATGATCTCAAAGTACCGCCCGGAAATATGTTGGAGCCATTGCATGGTGACCGCCAAGGTCAGCACAGCATTCGAATCAACAGGCAGTTCCGGGTTTGCTTCCGCTGGACCAAGGCCGGTGCGGAAGATGTCGAAATTGTTGATTATCATTAGGAGGTAACTCATGCGCAACATTGAAGCTGTAACGCCGGGCGAGTTACTGAAGGAAGAGTTCCTTGAGCCGATGGGTATTTCTCAATACCGCTTGGCTAAAGAGATTGGGGTGCCTGCTCAGCGGATCGGCCAGATTATTGCGGGAAAACGTGCGATTACCGCAGATACGGACCTGCGACTCTGTCGTTTCTTTGGTTTGTCCAATGGCTACTGGTTGCGAGCTCAGGCAGCCTATGACACTGAGATTGCCGAAGATGCCCTAGAGGATCAGCTGAAGAACATTCGTCCTTGGAGTGCTGTATCCGAAATCGGGCACAGGGCATAACAATCGGCTGCACAGCGACCGATTTTCCGCCGCTTCGCGGCTCCAAACCGGCGCGTGAGCCGGGCGTTAAACGATCATGAAATTTGCTGAAAGAGATCGAATTGGTCACATTGAAAGGCTCAATTTGCCTCCAAATTTGAAGGCATTTTTAATAGATCTTGACTGCCCGAGTGGGATGTAACGTCTTTTTCAGACGCCATACTATTTTTACTCTCAGGGTGCTCCTGACAACCCTGGAAACTGGCCGACATTTTCTGATCGAAATTTGGCTCCGCTATGGGAGCATGGTGAGTTGATAGTGGCTGTGGATATAGGCGTCAGTTCACCGGAGTATCTTTCGTTTTATCTAGGGAATCGCTGATCAATTCAGATTGGCACGGTTCCAGCGCCAATCGACGGTATTTTTGATGCAGCCAACCTGCTCTCGGCGACATTGCTCCG